>JBGTAI010000120.1:0-4929 GCA_041749955.1 Pirellulaceae bacterium
TCGAATGACCCCAGGTACACCCACGAGCTCCGGATAACGCCCCGTCAATACCGAAGCTCGCGTCGGCGAACACACCGGGCAATTCGCATAGAAATTGTCGAATCGCATGCCGCTCGCGATCAACTTATCAATCTCTGGTGACTGTAGATCCGTCGCTCCATAGGAACTCAAATCACCGTAACCCAAGTCATCCACCAGGATCACAACCACGTTCGGCTTCTCTGCGGCAAACGTCGCCCCAGTCGTTAGAACGAGCAGTGTGGTGAATTGCAAAAATCGTGCGACGGAACTTTGTAAAGCGTACATAGCGTGAAGGTTCGAGTGAGTGTGTGAGTAGCGAGGGTGTCTTGCGCGTCGTCCAGTTTTACTCTGAGTGTAGTGCAAACTCGCTCGCGTCGGGTTCAACACAAGCCCCGCGGCTCACATTACAAATCCTAATTCCTAGCCGAAACGCAGCGGTCTGAAAGTAGCAGGCACGCTCCGTCGTGCCGTCCGCCACACCACCCAACTCGGAAACCCTGACTGGCCCAGGCTACGGCACAGGGAGTGTGCCTGCTACTTTCAAACCCATACTTCGCCGAAGCGGACTCGCTCGGTGATCCAGTCAGTCCGGGGTGTTGCGACGCACCCTAATCCTTCGCCTGGACGTAGCGCTAGCTCACAATCTCGCTGATGTCGATGAGATGGAGTTGTCGGCTGCCGGTTTGGGCTGAGTCGATGACAACGGATTTGCCGTCGTTGCTGTTGCGCGGATGGGTGTCGCAGCGCCACTCGCCGGTGTACTCCGGCGGTGAATGGAAATGCCCGAGCCATTCTCGACGTCCCGAGGGGACGTGGTACAGATACGGATTCTGGTTGCGGTTCTCTTTGCTGGGGTAGGTGTCGTTGAGGATCCATTCGTTGTCTGTGTTGGGGACATAGGTGTTGTGCCCATTCTCAGTCATGACGCCTTCACCAACGACTTCGACTTCGTTGGTTTTGTCTCGGAACACATAGAACGCGTCCCGCTTGCCTTCTGGTTTCGTCCAGGCACAGATGTGTTGATTGTCACGCCAGATGAAGTGCGACGTGTTGCCGGACGGATCGAGGATGTATCGCTCGCTGCCATCCATTCCGACAGTAAACATTCGTGTCGTGAAGCGACCAGTTGGTTCGGCATCCGGACCGTCGCCAGTGCTCTCGCGCCAACGATGCAAAACGATAAAACGCGAACTGTCTGGACTAACAAGCAAGTGATTGAAATAGTTCCACTTGTCGTGCAGCGGTTTGCCATAGTGGTCAATGCTCGCAGCATCGGCTAATGAAAAGATCAACTTCGATTCGCCAGTGTCCATGTCCATCTTCCAAACGCCAGAATCTTCTGGCGCACGTTCTTTGGAGCATGGATCATCCAAACCGACGTAGCCGTAACCGGGGCGCATCCGCTGGATACGTGAGAAGTCAGCAGTGATCGCCCATTTACCATCGCCGCTCAGTGCATAGATCGGGCGTGGCAAGGTCCTGAGTTCTCGTGTCTTGACATCCAACACACGACAAACGTGCTGGTCGTCTTGGCGATCATTCCAAACGACTTCTGAGGCTGAATTGGGACGCCACTGGAGCATGCAACCTTGTTGCCAGCCCCAGGCGCGGCTATCGCCTAAACGAATCCACTTATCGTTGTCTTGCGTGTCGACCATGCCAACGCGAATCACGTCGTCGGCCGTTGGTGTGCGATGTTCAAACGCAACCTCGTTCGATAGCACGTATCGATTCGTGGGGTCGAACTCGAGCTTGTCGTAGTAGCCGAACCAATGATGAAGCGGCCCTTGGGTGATGGCGCGCACCGGCGGCAAGCTGTCTTGCGACTGTGCGAAAGCAATTTGACTGGCACAAAAACGACTGGCACAAGTAAGCGATGCGGATGCACCGATGACTTGAAGTGCTTGGCGGCGGGATAGATGGATACTCATTCGACTCGTTGTTACTTGTTGATTTCGGCGGGAAGAAAAGGAAACAGCCGACGGATTTCTTCCGGCTCTGGCTGTTGACCGTATTCACAAATCTCGAACGCTTCCGCGAATTGAATTTTCTCGGCGGCTTCGGGGCCATACCATCGCGAAAGAGTTTGGCGATAGCGATCTGCTTCGCCGGATTGTCGCTTGACCCACCTTTCGTGCAACCATTCCCGACGCAAGGCAGGCTGTGACGCAGGAGGTCGAGACGCAGCGATCTGCTCGCTGCCCAATGCACCACCTTCGAACGTTTGTGATTCGAGGGCCATCAGTGCGTCGACTTTCTGTTCGAAGACAGGCCCCACGTCGACGGCGATGTCCGCCTGGAACGGGTACGGTTTGAGAAAGCCATCGCTCGAATAAAGAAACACGGGATTCTTCTTCAAAGGCGGCGTGTCGGGACAAAAGAACGGAACCGCAACCATGTAGGCAGCGTCTTGCACCAACACTCCCACGTAGCGGTGATCCGGATGGTAATCCCAAGGTCGATGCGAGATCACGAGGTCCGCGTTCCAATCGCGAATCAACCTCACGATCGTGCGGCGATTCTCTAGAGTTGGCAACAGTTCGCCGTCGTGAATGTCGAGAACTTCGGACGTCACACCGAGTCGCTTGGCCACGAGTGCTGATTCCGCAGTTCGTCGCTGGGCGAGTTCACCACCAGACATCTGCCAATGACCAATGTCGCCATTCGTCACTGACACAAGCTTCACATGATGCCCCGCGGCAGCCCACAAAGCCGCCACTCCGCCGCTCTTATATTCAGCATCATCGGGGTGCGCACCAAAACAGATGATCCGCAATTTGCCATCGTCTGCGGGCGGCTCATCCGCAATCGACGAGGTGACTGACGCTGCGAGCAGCAAAAAGGCTGAGGTGAGCAAAAGGCGAAAACACATGATGACTCTCATTTGCGTTATCGGATCAGTGAATTACGAGGCGGGATTCATTGAGGTCGTGGCCGCGGTACGCTACGCACACACTCGGACGACTGGGAGCCGTCTATCTTAGCTCAAACCCACTTGGCAAGTGTGACTGTGGTATCCTGGAGATTCATCTCGAGCGAAAAAGTGCATCTCTGACGGAGTACTAAAAATGTCGGCTTCGAATCGGCGGAAATTCTTGAAGACGAGTTCGCTGGTTGCTGCAGCCACGATCGTGCCACGGCATGTCCTCGGTGGGCCTGGGCATGTCGCGCCGAGCGATCGCGTCAATGTTGCGGTGGTTGGCGTCGGCGGGCGTGGCTTTCAAAACACCAAAGAGCTCATGCAGTTGAAAGACGTTCGTGTCGTTGCGGTTGCGGATCCAGCGGAACGTTGGGACCTCAGTAATTTTTATTACCGAAACACCGCTGGACGTGTGCCTGTTTGCGAAGCCATCGAGAAGCACTATCGTGAGATCGATGCAAAGTACAACTGCCAACAGCACGTGGACTATCGCGACATGATCCGGGATGGGGGCAGTGATTTTGACGCAGTGCTGTGTGCGACTCCAGATCACCTCCATGCAAGTGTTTCACTCGCGGCGATGCGAGCGGGCAAGCATGTGTATTGCGAGAAGCCGCTGACGCACAACATTGCTGAGGCACGCCTCGTTGCACAAGTTGCGAAGGAAACGGGGCTGGCAACGCAGATGGGAAATCAGGGCCACTCGACAGATGGGATTCGATTGACTTGCGAGATCGTTCGCGCAGGCTTGATTGGTAATGTGAAAGAAGTCCACGCATGGGTCCCGGCAACTCGCTGGAATCGGTCCGTCGACAAAGTCCCGACAGAGCCACAGCCCGTGCCTGCGGGATTGGATTGGGACCTGTGGTGTGGCCCGCGGACACCAGTCGGATTCCACGAAGTGTACGCGCCCGTGTCGTGGCGAGACTTCTGGCAATTCGGCTGCGGTGCGATGGGTGATTTCGGTTGCCACGATCTAGACTCAGCCGTGTGGGGACTGGAACTGGGGCTTCCCGAACGAATCGAGATGCATCCGGCTGGCGGCAATGATCCGGCGATGATTCCCTTTGGCGAAATCGGGTACTTTGATTTCCCGGCGTCCGGTGGCCGCGGGCCAGTTCGAATCACGTGGTACAGCGGAGGACTCAAGCCGCCACGCCCCGACGAACTGCCGGAGAAACAACAATTGCCAAGTCGAGGCGTGATGTTTGTGGGAGAGAAAGGCGTGCTCGTGTGCGGTGGTGCCGGAGGCAAGCCGGAAATCTATCCGCTTGAGTTGCGAGAGTCCGTTACGATGCCCGAGCCAACCATCGCTCGATCCAATGGCCATCATCGCGATTGGATTGACGCGATCAAAGGCGGACCAGCCGCGAGTAGCGACTTCGGATACGGAGCCAAGCTGACCGAAGTCACATTGCTTGGCGTCCTAGCGCTGCGTGCGAAGGAAGTCATCCATTGGGACGTAGAAGCAATGCAAGTCAAAGGCTCCGATCGCGCCAACGCACTGGTGCACGGCGAGTATCGAGACGGTTGGAAAATCTAAGAACACATCCAGAGTGTGTTCGTCGAAATTTGCGTTCACTCTCCTGTGGGAGAGTCGGCCGCTATGAGCCCTCCCCGGCCCTGAGAGGCCGACCCTCCCTCGAAACGCGGGAGGGTTAGTTTTGTTGTTTTGAACTGCTTGACTCAATTGGTAATTTGACACGATGAAGACCTCTTTGATGACACGCTTCGCATTGACGTTTGCGTTGACGGTTTCGGCCATTTTCGGATGCCCGCGTCTCGTTGGCGCGGATGAAGCGAAAGTTTTTCGCGCGGGTTCTGCGACTGCGGATATCACTCCGAGTCTAGTGCGTCATCCAGTCTTAATTTGGGGGTAGAGACGCTTTAGCTTTGTGCGAGCGTCGTCGATCTTGAATTGCCAGTCGACGCCGCGTTGCTTTTCGTTGGTGCGTTTGGCCCACGCAGCGATTTCACTTTGCAATTCA
>JBGTAI010000121.1:0-3304 GCA_041749955.1 Pirellulaceae bacterium
GTCCTGACAAACTTGGCGTTCTTCATCCGAGAGTCGGACGATATACTTTTTGATCATTGGAAACCTCCGTGTGTTGACGAAAGTTTCCGCTAATTTAAGCAAATCAACCAACCCCAATTCTTAGGCTGGATGACGCACTAGAAGCACCCACTTTCCAGCGAGCTCACGTGAGCTGATCTGGCCACCTCTGGCCAAGGTGCCAACAAACGGTGGCGAGTCGTCTCCCGCCACGGGGGCCTTGGGCCATGCTTGTTCGAATCTGACTGAATGCGAATCGACGGCATCCGCTGGAACTTCGAACGACTGCTCCAGCCGTGCCAGCCACATTCCGCTACCGGAATGGTCCTTTGGCGTTTGAACACCAACTGGGACGCTCACGCGATAGTGGCCTGTGGGTACCGCATCAACTTGGAATCGACCGGTTGCGTCTGGTTTAAAGGTGAACCGCTGTGGCTCTCCACTTAGCGACGTGCCGTCAATCGAACCCGACTCAGTAAACTCAGGCGTACGCAAGCCCTGCGGATCAGGTGGGACCATGATCTGTGCGTCCAGCCGCACGCCAGTACCACCCAAAACGATCTGATTGGGTGTCGGCAGAAGCTTGATGCGTTTTTCTTTTGCGGTCGCATCATCCAGGCTCAAAGCGGGCGAGTGATTTGCTGACTTGGAGATCAATGTCGCATCCCATGGCCTGACCTTGTCGAAGAATGCACGCCCCGATTGATCTGTGACGCGTACTAGGTCATGCGGACGAATTTGCCCGTCGTTAGGACCATAATCCACGTATCGAACTTGGATGCTTAGTCCCGACACAGGCTTTCCGTCTTGATTAGCAGTGACTTCCAGACTTGTCCACGGTGTGAGTTGAATCAGATGCTTGTCGTCTAAGTCTTTGAATGTCACATGTGCGAAACCGAGATCATGTTCGACAAACAAAACATATTTTTCAGGCACTTCACTGTTAAGCGAAAAACGAAAGTTGCCGTTCGAGTCGCTGTCTACTTCAACGGGGCGTAGTGGAGCGGCTTCGTGCATTGCATCGTTGCCACGAATGCGAAGCGGCATCATTAACGTCGGATCAGTGAGCACTACGCTCGCATTTGCGGCTGGCTGGCCGCTTGGATCCACGATTGAGCCACTCAACTCGATGGCTTTCGCGAGTTTAATGTCAAGTGATTCGTCGAGTGTGCCTTGATCGAGCGGTTGGGTCCAAGTTTTGAATCCAGCGGCTTCGACGATGACGACAAGATTCTGCAATGGAAAACCGAGTTGCAGCTCGAATTTGCCATCGCGCCCTGTAAACATCGCGTCGCTGCGAAACAGTGAGTCTGGATTCGCGGCTCGCGCCAGTCGAAACGAAAACTCATTGATCGATTGACCAGTTACGCTATCGACGACGTTGCCGCGAATCGTCGGCGCTGGACGTAGTTCAATTTCGAACGCCTGGGACGTGTCGACGTCGCGATCCACCGACACAAACCCTTTTGCCCCGATCGAAAATTGTTCAACGTTGCCTGTCGCGCCGAGCCACGACACGACGCCGTTCGCATCGGTTCTTCCGTCCCATAGACTTTGGTATCGACCCGTGGAACGGACCGACACAAAAGCATTCGGAATCGGTCGTTTGTTCGGATCAACGATCAGCATTTCGAACGACTGTCCTTCACTCAGTCGAAGCTTGATTTCTTCCCCATTATTCTCGTCGGGTACTTCGTATTCCAGTGGCAGGTGACGATCGCTGGTCACGTGGAGGGTGATTGGCTCCGCAGGTAAACCGCCTTTGCGTAAGCGACCATGCGCGTCTGTCACCAAGGAATGTACCGTGCCGTTTCCGTTGGGATCAAATTCGACTCTCGCCCCAGCAACTGGTCTGTCGTTCGAGTCTTGGACGAGCACTGCGATAGGCCGGCCTCGAGAGAGTCGGGTCAACGCTTGACTTTCATCGGTTACGCGAAGGTAAGTATTGAGAAAGTCATCGTGCTCGACCGATACCGACGTGTTGTCGGCGACTGAGTCCATTGTCCAACTCCCTTCATCACCCGTTGTTTGGTTGAATATTGTGTAGCCCATCTGTGTACTTGTCATGATCATTGCGCTGACTTGCGCACCAGACACAGGTTTGCCGCTTTCGTCTTGTACAACGCCACTGGCAACGAATCCTGGTTTCATGCGAATCACCAGGCTCATCGGCTCGGCTTGGCGAATGATGTTGTCAACGTTGAAGTGTCCTGGAACAAAGCCGGGCGAGTAGATCTGTCCCGAAATGGAATATTGATGGGCACCCACGGGAAGCTCGAGGGTCATTCGGCCTTGTTCGTCAGCCGTCACGGTTTGCCACCGGCACGAGGTTGTGCAAATCATCATTTCAACGCGTGCGTTGGCCAACGGTTTGCCGGTTGCATTCGCAACGGCTTGCACATTGAAGGTGCCCGACTTTGGGATAAAGTCCTGTGAGCCGCTCGGAGAGTTCACTTCAGAAACGGCTTTCTCTGCCGCAATTGGTGGAGCTTCGGCATCGACTACGGACGGAACAAAGACCAGCGACGATGTTCCTAGAATCATGAATCCGGCGACGGCAACTAGCGAGAGCGACCGTATTCGGCGAGAAACGGGGCGCACTTGGATGTCACTGGCTATGATTCGTAAACGATCAACGATTTCGGCTCGACGGGCCATTGGCATCGTACTCGCGCGAAGCTCGCCTCGCATTGACACTTCCGAAGCTGATTGAAGGGCAAGTGCAATCCGGGCAAGCGATGTGCGATAGGTGACACGGTCGTCCAGGAGTTCTGCAGCCACAAGGTCGCTGACGGATTCGCATGCGCCACGATGCGCCGCAACCATTCGCCATGTAAGCGGGTGCGGCCACAGAACGCCACAAACAACTCGGATAAATGTATCCCAAGCGATATCACGCGAGGCAACGTGTGCGAGTTCATGTGCGATCGCAGCGTTTGTGTCGTCTTGAGGCAGTGATCGAGGCAGCAGAACGACGGGACGCAGCCAACCGAGTACACAGGGTGATCGAACTTCATCACTGATTCGGATCGTCACGTTCGCGATCCCAAGCTGTCTCGCAAAGTCCTCAGATGAGTTATCTGTGAACGCGTGAGAGCGATGTATCATTCCGCGAGCAAACAACTTCGCCACAATCTCGCGTAGGACCTGTTCGGCGACAATTAGTTCTCCCCTTTAGCGACAATTAGAATTCCCTGCTAAGAGTTCTTCGCAGTTGCCTCGGCGGAAGTGGATTTGCCATTGGCTTTCGCCTTCTCGACGCGGTAACTCGGCACGTTCAGTTCGA
>JBGTAI010000122.1:0-12658 GCA_041749955.1 Pirellulaceae bacterium
CGGCCTCTCAGGGCCGGAGAGGGCCCTCCCCGGCCCTGAGAGGCCGACCCTCCCGCGCGGCGCGGGAGGGTAATGTCAATACTGTTTGAAACGTTCAATTTGTGGTGACGTGCTTAGACACAATCGAAACATGCCCGCTACTCGCGTACATCCCATGAACACTTCTTTGCCTGACCCACGCGAGTTGCACGCGTTCCTGTCTCCTCAAATCGTGATTGCGAAATCGACGGTCTTGTCGAACATCGACGCGATGATTGCGATGGTGGGTGGGGACGCCAGTCAGCTCCGTCCCCATTTGAAAACGCACAAATCTGAGCACATCACGCGACTGCAAATCGAACGTGGTATCACAACATTCAAGGCATCGACGCTCGGCGAAGTCGCGATGGCCGCAAAGGCTGGAGCGACGAGTGTGCTGTTGGCTCACCAGCCCGTTGGCCCCAAGGTCGACACGTTACTCGAGCTGTGTCAGCGTTTTCCCGAATGTTGCATTTCGGTCATCCTGGATTGCCCCGACGCAGCAAAATGTCTCGACACAGCCGCGCGAGCGAAAGGCGTCGTCGTGGACGCGTTCATCGACGTCGACTGTGGCATGCACCGCACGGGTATCGCGATGGGTGATAGCCTTGATGAATTCATCGAACATTTGAATAAGCTCTCATCGCTGAGGTTCGCTGGCCTCCACGTCTACGACGGTCACCTGCACCAACCCGAATTGCAACAACGACAACAGTGTGTCGACGCAATTCTTGCCGATCTTCGACGAGTTTTGGAACAGCATTCTGTCGAAACCGTGATCGTGGGTGGCACACCGACTTATGGCGTTTGGGTCGAAGCGACGCATGCGGATTCGGAACTGACACAGTGGCGTTTCAGCCCCGGTACAAGCACGCTTTGGGACTGGAACTATGGCGAGACCTACGCGGAGCTTCCGTTTCAAATCGCTGCCGCCGTCTTAACGCGAGTCATCAGCAAGCCAACTGGGCCAAGCGACAAGAATACTCAGCTCGTTTGTTTCGACTTAGGCTACAAGGCGATCGCGTCGGAAATGCCGATGGCTGTGAGAATGCGAATCGGAGGACTTCCGGAAGCGGTTGTTGTCGGACACAGCGAAGAGCACCTCGTCGTTGCGGTCTCAGCGGATCGTTCAATCGCAATCGGCGATCCGTACTGGGCGTTTCCACGTCACGTGTGCCCGACGGTCGCGCGTTATGACCATGCAATCCTTGTTGGAAGTTCCACGAAAGACGCGATGACCATTCCCATAGCGCCGCGAGCATGAAATTCGGACTCACGAGTTGAATCAGTCAAAAAACATGCTGTTTCGCTGAGCATCCTGTCGAGTGAATTTGGCAATCGTGATCGCCGCTAGTGCCGACGCAACGAGGTCCCAGATAAACGGGTTGAGTCCCAAGAACTCGTACGCTCGCATCTCACCGATATCGAGATACCCCCAAAGCGTTAACCCGATGTGCATTGCCGTGCCACCGATCATCCCGGCAATCATCCCGGCCGCCGTCATGCTTCGCCAATACAATGCCAACAACATCGGCACCAAGAAGCACGCTCCGAGTCCACCGCTGGCAAATACGATCAAGTCTTGTAAATACGTTGGCGGATTGAGCACCATCACGACTGCGAAAACACCGACGGTGACTGTCACGCCATAACTAAGCCACTTCAGACGCGTTTCGGATGCATCGGGTCGGATGTGTTTTTGATAGACGTCGCGAACGATCGCTGACGAGAGTAACAACAAGAAACTATCGACACTCGACATGACGGCTGCGAACGGTGCTGCGACGACAAGCCCAGCCAACCACGGCACGCCAGCATTATCGGTTAGCTTGGCTGCTAATTCCGGCATCGTGCGATCCGGGTCAATTTCCATGCCTGGCATCAACACTCGACCACAACAGAACACGATCAATAACGAAAAGAAGATGACCATGTAGTACACGGAAACGGTCACGATTGAGTAACGAAGCGTGCGGCTATCCTTGAACGCCATCAAACGAACCATGTTGGCAGGTTGCCCGGTCGCACCAAACGGCCAAAAAATAAAGAAACTGAACGCAGTCCCGATCGCCAAGAATCCGACGCTACTCGTTTCGCTTGGCCCAGGATTGGTCAGATAAACGCCCGGTTGGTCCGCACCGTATCGATACGGACGCAGCTCGCTGACGCGAACCGATACGCCTTCCGCAATCGCATCGCCTTGGATCGCAATAGCCTCAGATTCGGTCGTGATCCGCAAGAACTGGATGGACTCGCTTTGCGTTTGGCCTTTCGCAATCGTCGCCAACTCAGCCAATCGGAAAACGCGATCGTTGTCTCGAATCCAGGTTCCCTTAGGCAGTAGCAACTCGAGATCTCGTGGTTGATCCATCGTGACCCTACCAGTCGCAAATTCCGGCGGCGTCATCAGCGCCATTTTGCGAGTCGCGTTACCGAGTCCGCCCACTTGGTAGATCGCCAATCCCAGCATGATAACCACGCCAGCAAACATAATGATTCCTTGCATGACGTCTGTCCAAACGACAGCACGAAATCCTCCATACACGACGTAACCGATCACAGCGGCCGAGAAGAGTACGAGGCAGACGATGTAATCACCTGAAGCTTGACCAACCCAAGGCAAGCCCGCTGTCCAACGCGAAGCCATCGCTGCACTCGCTTGAAACATGGGCTCGCCCGACAACAACGTGCTCAGAATTTTTCCGCCCGCTTTAAACTGAGCAAGCAAATAGAAGAACATGAAAAACACGAGCAGCGATGTCGCCACCAAGCCGACCGCTGAACTCCCAAATCGCGCCGCCATGACTTCTGGAATCGTTACCGCATTGCTGTGCCGAGCGACTTGATTCAATCGTTTTCCGATCAGCCCCATCGATAGCAGTGGCACGGCCATAAAGCCAGCGATCCAAAATGCAAGCGACCATCCGTGTGAGTAGATCAGCGCGGGAAATCCCATGAACGTGCCGCCCGAGGCGTTGGTCGCAGCAAACGTGAGCGCGAACGCCCACATCCCAAGTCCTCGGCTGCCCAAGAAATACTCGCCGACAAACTCTTTCCCCTTGGAAACTCGGCCGGACAAAATCGCGAGCGAAAACACAGCGACGGTGTAGATCAGAAACGCAATCAGCGCTGAATTCGTGGACTCACCCATGATCGCCGGCTCCATCCTGTGACTTGTCAATCGAATCGCTATTTTTAAAATCACTCGTGTTCGAATCGCTAGTGTTCAAGTCATCGTCCGCGATCCAATAAATTGCGAACCAACTTGTAAACACCGCTGCCAAAAACCAAGGCACGAACACGCCCCACACGACCCAAGAGGGCAAACCAAGAAACGTGGATGGCGTCTTACCGGCTTCCATCTTGCCGGCGTCACCGTATCCAAACAGCCAGCAATAGCCGACGACCCAGACCAGAAGCACCGCCCAAAACCCAAGCATCCATCGCAACTCGCTGCGTGAGTTTGCAAGCAGCGAGGGTAACTCGTTAGGCATCGTCTCACTTCCATCAGTCGAGTGATTCATCGAGAACTCATTTCCATGCTCGGAGGACAAATTCGAGGAAGTTGCGATGGCAAATGCCTTCTAGGTCATGCTCGCTGTATCCGCGATTCCGCAAGATCGAAACAAACTTCTCCAAGTCCGCAATCGTATCGAGATCCGAGGGCGTTTGTTCCGTTCCATAGCCGCCGTCCAAATCAGTTCCAAGCCCCGTGTGTGCTGTCGTCCCCAGAAGTTGGCAAACATGATCCACGTGATTCGCCAGCGCATTCAGGTTAGCATTGGGATAGTTTTCATGCGTGCTAACTCCTCGGTTCCAACCCGGCACAACCATCCACACGTCAAACGCGATTCCAATGACCGCGCTTCGCTGGGCCAGTGCCTTGATTTGATCATCGCTCAGTTGTCGCGGATCATCCACGAGTGCTCGACAATTATGGTGGCTGGCCCACACAGGCCCCTGATACACCTCCAACGCATCCCAAAACGTTGGCTCGCTCAAATGCGTCATGTCGAGAATCATGCCGAGCCGATCCATCTCGACGATCAAGTCACGGCCCATGGACGTCAGAGCACCGTGCTTGTCGTGCCCCAACGCGTAGCGACCGACGCCGTAATGCGCCGGTCCGAGTGCACGAAGACCTTGCTCGTGCAAACGCACGAGATCCGACGTGTCTCGAATAGAGTCCGCACCTTCTAAGCTGAGGATGTATCCGATCGGTGTTGTTGTGGGAGCCGCTTGCCAGCGATCCAAGTGCGTTTGAAGTTCATCATGATTACGAACTGAAACTAATTCGCCCGCATCTTCCATCGAGCGGTACCAAGCCAGTTGTCCTTGGGTCATCGCGTAGGCTTGCTGAGGCGAATTCCAACCGCCGCCTGGGCCAGCTGGTTTCATGCAACCCGCAAGCAGAGTCGCTACGACAATCCCCGCACCTGCTTTGCGCAACTCTGGCAACGAGACCGTTGCTCGGCCTCGCCCGCCCAGATCAGTCATTCCAGTTTCGAGCTGGCGAAGCTCAGCAATCGACATCCGCAAATCGCGGTTGTACGTGAGTGCATTCAAACTCAAATCTAAGTGTGCATCAAAAATAAACACGATGGTTAACCCGGGCCTCGAAGCGATTTCAGTCTGTCGCACCGGTAGTCTAGCAGCAGTTAATCATGCGCTGTGACGCCGTCCAACACCGGGTCCGCTTTTTGCCGAACGATCACCACGGGTTGGTCGCCTAGAATGATTCGATTGCTCCGATTGAAGCTGACGTAATTCCATCCCCATTGAAGCAAAATCAGCACACGATTCTGGAACTGGACGATCAGCATCAAGTGAATGAACAGCCACAATAGCCACGCGAATAAGCCACAAAACTGTTGCTTGCCAATCTCTGCGACTGCAGCGGCTCGACCAATCGTCGCCATCGTCCCCTTATCGCTGTATCGAAACGGTTTTGAGATGGGGCGGTTCTTGGACAGCGACGTGATTGCTTTGGCCACGTATCCACCTTGCTGAACCGCCACCGCGGCGAGCCCTGGCAACGGCTTCCCCTCCTCATCGAGACACGTCGCAATGTCACCAATGGCGAACACATCATCGTGATCTTGGATCTGTAACGTCTCTCGTACAGGCAACCGGCCAGCACGATCCGTCGTGACCCCGGTTGCTGAAGCGAACTTTGCACCGAGCGAGTTCGCTTTGACGCCAGCCGCCCAGAGCACTGTTCTTGCCGCGACGACGGTTTCACCGTTCTTTGACACAAAACGCACATGCTCCGATGTAATCTCGCTGACTTTTGTATTCGTATGCACCTCGATCCCCAGCGAACGAATCTTCTCCTCCGCCCGATGGCAGAGTTCAGCTGGGTAGTGCCCCAAGACATGCGGAGCAGCTTCGACGATCATGATGCGAGCATCTTGCGGTCGAATCACGCGAAAGTCATTCTTGAGCGTGTGTCTGGCAATCTCCGACAACGCACCAGCCAACTCGACGCCAGTAGGACCGCCGCCAACGACAACAAATGTCATCAAGGCACGCTGAACCTCAGGATCTGTCTCGCGCTCTGCGGCTTCAAACGCAATATAAATTCGGCGGCGGATGTCTGCTGCGTCGCTCACCGTTTTCAAACCAGGAGCGACGAGGGCCCACTCATCGTGTCCAAAGTAACTGTGCGTTGCCCCGGCAGCGATCACGAGGATGTCGTAGCTCACCTCACCGTCAGCGAGAATGAGACGTTTGCCAGGGACGTCAAAGCCTGTCACATCAGCCATCATCACTTTGCAATTCGCCTGTTTGCGAACGATCGCCCGAAGTGGTGTCGCAATGTTCGCTGGCGAAAGCCCCCCAGTCGCCACCTGGTACAAAAGCGGTTGAAACAAGTGATAGTTTCGCCTGTCAACAAGCGTCACTTGCACATTCGCACGACTCAATCGCCGAGCAGTCTCCAGGCCTCCGAAACCGCCACCAATGATGACGACCTTTAGCGGCTCTTTTTTTATTTGCATTGACATGGACCGACACTCTTGGATTCAGTTCCGTTGTGGCCGAACGCTGACGCGACGCTCTACACGCAAGCGTTCGAAACAATTTCTTGACAGGACTATTTGAGCTGTTGCAGGACTTGCTCGGCAATGCGGCGACTGTAGCGATTTAATTCGGTGTGACTGGGACACCAACCTAGCATGAATCGAGTGAAATCGGCCCACGCGAAAGGATACAGCTCTCGCCATTCACGCTCGATATCATCCGCCGAGACACTTGCTTGTTGATTCGAAAGCGAGACTCGCAACTGTGTGAAGTAGTGGTCGAGAAACACCGCTTCGCCTCGTTCACAGTGGGACTCGTCAAGACAACTCCCGAGGAAATAAGCGACGTCTTTCATGCCACAGCCTCCGCCGACATATTGAAAATCGACTGCGGCGATCTTGCTCGAGTCAGTCGCGAAGCAGAAGTTAGCAACCTTTGCATCTCCGTGAACTAGCGTTTGAAAACGACACTGACTCAATCGCAAATCAATCTCATTCGCGGCATCCTTCAAACTGCCTGACTCCATCACAGCCAACTCGTCCGGGCGAGTCGCCAGATGCCAGTAAGTGCCCACTTCCCACAAGCCGAGGGGAGCAACACCGAAGAAGCGAGCATGAAATTGAGCGAGCCAATCGAGCCCGAGAAACACATCGTCGCGATCCAGTGCGCCGCGGCGCAGTGTGTAGCCGGCCGCGTCCAAGTCTTCTAAGACAAATAGAAACTCGCCGTTACGGCGTCGCGTCGACCAGCAGCAGGGGACGCGACAGCCAACACTGCATAACTCGCTGAAGTTCTCGTACCAGTTCGCTTCGACCTCGTACGAACGCAGCTTGCGAGCGTGTGATCGGTCACTGCTCCAGCCTCTCGGATGCGAAGCATGGTTCGGAGGCGCAACGTGTTTGACGATGACTGAATCGACCGGGCCACCAACCAGTTCAACTCGGCAAATGCGGCCGTATCCGCTCCACAAGGATTGCACTTTGGCGACACGACCGACTTTCGTTGCCGACGTGCTCTCCAAAACAAATTCGCCGATGTCATCTGCAAGCTTCATGAGCATAGTCGAGAACAAAACCCGGTCGACTGCAACCGCATCAACCCGACCGCGCCAATGCGGCGTGTGGCTGCTGGCGACGTTGCGCCGCCCGACAACAGTGATGTAATTTCCGTCGAAGCCGGTGGTGAATCCATCGTCCAAACAGCGATTTGGTTGCGAGAACATGCTAACTCCCCGCAATTCGCGTTTGGCACGCCTCGTGCAATGGATGGTCGCTCGACCTGTGCATGAGCGGATCGCTCATGCCCCCCTTTCTCGCAAATCGGAACGAACTTTCTCCATGCGTGCTCGTCAAAATGGATTTACACTTATCGAATTGCTGGTTGTGATCGCGATCATCGGCGTGCTGGTGGGATTGCTGTTACCGGCCGTGCAAGCAGCACGCGAGGCGGCTCGGCGGATGCAGTGCTCCAACAACATCAAACAGATTGCATTGGCGTGCCACAACTACGAGAGCGCGTTCAAGAAGTTTCCGCCCTCCGCGATCTTGGACCTGAGAGTCACCAATACAGCCAACAACGGTTCCTGGGGCGTACACGGACGCATTCTGCCGTACCTGGAACAGGGCAACGTTTACGAAACCGTGGACCTGTCATTGGCGTGGGATGGTCAACGATCGATCGACGGATTGAAGATCCCAACCTTCGCCTGTCCGAGCGATCCGGGTAGCGACCAGATCCGAACGTTTGATGATGGCCGCCCGTCGCTCTATCCAACGAACTACGGGTTCAATTTTGGACGCTGGTTCGTCTATGACCCCGCATCCCGAAAGGGAGGCGACGGAATGTTTTACCCGAATTCATTCCTTGGTTTTCATGATTGCTTGGACGGAACAACGAACACGCTCTTACTTGCTGAGGTCAAAGCCTGGACACCCTATCGCCGCAACGGCGGGCCAAGCACAACCGTCATGCCGAGCACGCAAGTCGAGGCCGAGGCGATCGTTGCCAGTGGTTCAGACTTCAAAGATACCGGACACACGGAATGGCCTGATGGCCGTGTCCACCACACCGGTTTCACCGTAACCATGCCGCCGAATTCCCGAGTCACGCTGACGAATGGCGGTCAAGTTTATGAACAAGCCGATTTCAATTCGTGGCAGGAAGGACGCCACGGCTCGGCGGGCAATCCAACTTACGCGGCGATCACTTCACGAAGCCACCACATCGGTCTGGTTCAGGTCGCGTTGGTCGACGGAAGTGTCCGAAGCGTCACGGAATCGATTGAACTACAAACTTGGCGGTCTCTCGGCACACGCGGCGGCCACGAAGTGATCCCATCAACTTGGTAACAGAACAGACGAAAGATCCAACGAAAAACAACTGTCCTGTTTTGCTTTTAAACATCACGTAAACATCAGGATGGAGCGTGATGAGTACTTTCGCGAAGCGACCCTTATTTTCCGCTGGTGCCTAGCGATGGCATTAACCAAACAAAGCGGTAAGGGCGTCTGTCGTCGCGTTGCGACTGTGGGAGCGTGCTTGTACAAGAACCTCGGACTTACGTCCGAGGCTATCGCCTGCCGTCCCTATCGGGACTAGAAGATGCGCAAACGAAAATTTACGCAACCCCAACCTTTTGACAGCACTGCCTAACTCGCTTCGGCTGCGGTGAAGCCTGGGATGAGCATGTTCGCCATCGCAGTTGGATCGGCGATGCCGAGAGAGGCCCACTGCTCATCGACAGAGGCTTGAGCTGACACACTGGCATCAAGGTTGGCTAGATGGTGCGAGGCAGCCGCAGCAAAGAGTCGCATGTCGACTTTGTGAAGTTTTTCCGCCGCCAAGCGAAGCTGTGCGATTGCATTTGTTCGGTCACCGTTGAGGTGCAAAGCGGCGGCGTCAAACGCCGTGGCGAGAGCAACGGACCAGTCAACCTTTTCACGATGAAGCCTTGAAACGATCTTACGCGCGTTGGCCAAGACAGTCTTTGACTTTGCCGGGTCCGTCGCCGACAACTCAGCAGCGGCGGCTAAGTGGGCTCTTGCTGCCACTTGACAGTGATCGATCCGGATTTGCTGGACTTGAGACAGGAAAGCACGTCGATAGTGACTCCATTGTCCATCCAATAGCTGGAGCGACTGGATTCCCCGACGTTGATACAGTCGCGTGCAGACCGTGGCGAGCAGTTGATTGTGGTGCTGGACAAAGAAACCACGATCTGACAATCGGCTTCGATCTTCTTCGAGACGGCGAAGTGCCTCGTTCGGATTATCAGCGGCGAGCTGTAAGTTCGTCATGACTTGCGTGCCGAAGTTGAGCGTCGCGAAGAGATCGTTGGTCTCCTGGGCAATTCGCATCAATTCAGGCTGGCGCCGCGCGAGTTCGACGAAGTTGCCTTGGTATTGCAGTGCCCACAATGCAAAGGTTCGGGCGGTGCTCAACTCCCACGTCGCGCCTCGTATCTGTTCGTGGTTCAGATGCACGACGGCGTGGTCACAACAGCGAATCGTCTTGGCCCATTCACCACGCAAGAGCGCTGCGATTCCGCGAGCCAAGAATAACATCGCTCGCGAGTGTGGATCACTCGATCCGCGAACCAACTCACGCGAAGCAAGCAAGACCCGGCGCGTTTGGCGACGACCACGATTGCCGGGAATCGCGACGTGACCGATGTAAGCGGCTAAGTCTCGCACGAGCGTTTTGGAGCCTTGATACGACAAGGCTTGATAGAGATTCTCGGCGACAAAATAGGAACCACGAATCGGGTCCACGACGCTCAACCCAGCGGCTGCGGACCAGCAAACGTCCAGTCGAGCTTGGCTGGTGGCGTCGATCAACGGACCACGTTGAGAACGATGCAGCCCACGAAGCCGCAGTTGCAGATTGCGTTTGAGCAGACCATACACCGCGTGTGCTGTTGTTTGCGGCCATGGCAAACGATGCGCTTCGAGAGCGACCTTCAACGCGGCGACACCTTGATCGACGTGCCCACTCGTCAACCAACGCAGCGCCGCTTGCTGGTGCAGCGACGCTCGCTCATCGCCATCGCTCAACAAACCAGCGGCGAGGTACTGCTCAGCAGACTCGGCAGCTCGGGACGCGTTGGCGAGTGCGTCACCGAGCTGGCGGCGGACCTCGATCTCCCTGGGTCGAGAAAACGTCAATTGCGACAACGCATGTCGGTAGTATTCGACTGCGCGATTGAATGCCAAGGAGCGATTCGCGATCGCCGCCGCTTGAAGGTAATACTCGCCAGACTTTTCAAGCATGTCACCACGTCGGTACAAGTCGGCAAGAAACTCGACATCCGGCTCAATAGACGACTCAAGATGATCCGCGAGTGCAATGCAGTGTCGGCGAACTCGTTCTTGAGGCATCTTTTCGCGAACCGTCTCACGAATCTTGTCGTGAAATGTTTCTATCGACTGGTGATCACCGAGTCGCCGCACGAGTCGCTTCGCTCGAAGCGATCGAACCAGACCAACAGGCGCCTCGTTCTCAAGAGCCGCTTCGAGCGCTCGTTGATCGACTGGCCTACCCGCCGCAGCCAACACTTCGATTGCCGCGCGAAGCGACGAATCAAGTTGGCTGACTTGGTTCCAAATCACATTCGACAATGTCCATTTCTCGTTGCCGGCACCAGACTTGTTACTGGATGGCAACGCGTCACTGAGGAAGTGTCTCGCGAGCAAGCGAATGAACAATGGATCGCCAGCGGCCTCCTCAACAATTTGCTCACTCAACGTGCTGCTGTTGACTCCGCCGTGGACCAGCAAACCATTTGCGAGACGAACAGAGTCTTCGCGATTGAATCGGTCGACAGAGATTTCGATCTGGTCACAGAGCTGAAGCTGTTCGGTCGCGGGTAGTTGATTTCGCCGGATTTGCCGCAGACACTCGCTCGTCGCCTCGTCTTCGGTGCGATAGGTTCCGACAAAAAGGGCATGAGGAGCTTGGTCGCGAAGGAACATCTCGCGAAACAGAGAGGCAGTGTCCGCGTCGCCTTGCTGGAGATCATCAATGAATATGACCACCGCATGCCAGCGACAAAGTCGACTGAGCATTTCACGTAGCGCCGACATACCGAGCCGACGTCGCTCGGCGGCGTTTGCCGTTTTGTTGGAATGCGTCGTAACGTCTCGCGCGATCGAGGGAACTTCGCACAGTACGGGGAAGATCTGCGTCAGCGAGTCCAATTCCATGGGCAGCAAACGTTCGACTTCCGGTGCTGGCATGCGTCGTAGGTGATCGGATAACGAGTCGACGATGCTATCGAAACCTTGATACGCAACCGACTCATTGTCGTAACAGCGTCCTCTCAGCACGATGACGGGTTCGTCTCGGCGAAGCTTCGTCAGAAACCGATCGACCAGAGACGTCTTGCCCATGCCGCTATTGCCGCTGACAAGTACAACACGCGTGTCGCCTTGCCGCACGTCGTGCCAAGCGTTTGATAACTGAGCCAACTCGTCCGTGCGACCAATCCAGACTTGGTCATTGACTTCATTTGATTTGGTTCCGCTGAGTCGTCGAAGCACTTCATTACCGTCCGGTCGAAGCTCCGGATCCACTTGCAACAGGTCAACGCAGAGCTGGCTTAGATCCGATGGAACTTCGGGCTGGACCTCGCGCGGACAAAGCGATTGCGACTCGAGCTTCTCCCGCATCAGCTCGCTCAACTGTCGTGACTGGAACGCACGCTCACTCGTAAGGACTTCGTAGAGCATGATGCCGACGGAGTACCAATCACTTGCAGTCGTGACGGACGTCGACCGGGCCTGTTCTGGCGACATGTAATATGGCGTACCAACGAAGCTCGATTGGTTCTCTTCATAGCTTGCGTCGTCCCTGTCGAGCGCAAGTCCAAAGTCGAGAATGACAACACGGCCTTCACTCGTGACGAGCACGTTGGTTGGCTTCAAATCACGGTGAATACATCCAGCCATGTGCAGTGTGGCGAGGCCTTCGGCGAGTTGTGTCAAAGCGTCTCGGAGCAGTCGTTCGTTGAACGGCAGATTGGGCAGTGCTTCGGCAGATGCAAAGGTCGCCGATACGAACTCATCAAACGGTTTGCCTTGGATGATTTCCATGGTGAAGAAGGGTTCGTCCGCGGTCGTCACCAACTCACCAAGCCGAACCAAATTCTTGTGCGACAAGTCAGCCAACACGCGAAACTCGTCTTTGAAGCGATGAATCGCACTGGCGGATTGTTGTTGCAGCGTCTTGAGGGCAACAGGCGGGCCGCCGCTCGCATGCACAGCTTCATAGACCACGCCCATGCCGCCACGCCCTAACTGGCGCAGCAGCTGGTAATTACCGAGCCGACGGACTGAACTGGCTAGATTCTGTTCCCGCCCAACATCACTTCGCTGGGTTGAAAACGGGTCGTCGCCTAAGTCCGTTTCGAAAGGCGAATCAGGTGGATCACTTGAAGTCATGAATTATTCAGAAATGCGGTGATCCACTAGCTTAATTCAAGCTAGTGCGTCATCCAGCCTAAGAATTGGGGTTGGTTGATTTGCTTAAATTAGCGGAAACTTTCGTCAACACACGGAGGTTTCCAATGATCAAAAAGTATATCGTCCGACTCTCGGATGAAGAACGCCAAGTTTGTCAGGAC
>JBGTAI010000123.1:0-11052 GCA_041749955.1 Pirellulaceae bacterium
GTCCTGACAAACTTGGCGTTCTTCATCCGAGAGTCGGACGATATACTTTTTGATCATTGGAAACCTCCGTGTGTTGACGAAAGTTTCCGCTAATTTAAGCAAATCAACCAACCCCAATTCTTAGGCTGGATGACGCACTAGGATTGCCCATCGTTGGCAATTGGAATTCACCGCCAGCGACCGCAATTCATGATCCGTTGCATGTTCGCTGTATCGTGCTCGATGACGGCAACACGAGGGTTGGATTTGCGATCTGTGACAACGTGGGAATTCCGCGAGAAGTGTTTGATCTTGCGAGAAAGTTGATTGACGCACAAAACTCAATGCCATCACAAAACGTGCTGATGTCAGCAACGCACACGCACTCTGGCGTCTCAGCGCGAAACACTCGCTACGTCGATGGCGAAGCCGTTTTAGATAACTACCAGACTCTCGTTGCCAAACGGATCGCCGAAGGGATCGCTGAATCTGTCAAGCGACTCGAGCCGGCACGAATCGGTTGGGGTGGCGTTGATGAAGCCAGTGAACTCAACAACCGTCGCTGGTACGTTAACGATCCGTCACTGCTGACCAATCCATTCGGTGGCGTCGATCAAGTCCGCATGAACCCGCCTGCGGGGAGCTCGGCATTGATTCGTCCGGCTGGCCCCATCGATCCAGAAGTTTCTTTCATCAGCATCCAAAAGGCTGACGGCAAGCCGCTCGCATTGCTGGCGAACTATTCATTGCACTATGTCGGCGGAGTGCCCGTCGGTGACGTTTCGGCGGACTACTTTGCAGCGTTCGCGGCGAAGGTCGCCGATAAGCTCGGCGCTGATGAGTCGTTCGTGGGCATCATGAGCAACGGCACGAGCGGCGATGTGAACAACATCCGCTTCACGGAAAAGGCTCCGCGAATGGAATCCTACGAGAAGATCAATCAAGTTGCTGAGTTGATTGCCTCGCGAGTTGCTGAGGCGAACTCGACAATCGATTTTCGAGACTCAGTCACCTTGGGTGCAGCCTCAGAGGATTTGACGCTGAGAATGCGCAAGCCAGATGACGCGATGATGTCGTACTTTGCCAAAACTGAATCGCGTTCGGAAAAGGAACGTCATCGTCATGAGCAAACGTATGCGGAGCGGGTCAAGTCATTGGCGGAAGGCCCCGACACATCGACGATCTTGCTTCAAGTCCTTCGATTGGGAGAGCTCGGAATCGCAGCCATACCCTTTGAAGTGTTTACGGAAACGGGTTTGGACTTGAAGGCACGCAGCCCCTTCGCGGACAGTTTCACGATCGAGCTGGCGAGCGGCAGCTATGGATATTTACCAACCCCGGCCCAGCACGAACTCGGTGGTTACGAGACGTGGATGGGAACGAACAAGGTCCAGCTCGACGCATCTGAGAAAATCACCGAAGTGCTGCTGCGGTTGATGAACGGCTTAAACAAACAAGCTGAATGACGTCCATCAACGGTCCTTCTATTGATTGGATGAAGACGCCATTCGCGTGAAACTGATTTCGCGCATCGGCATCCGGCGATCCTTCGTTCAAACTTGATTAAATCTGGCGAGATTCTTCGAAGTCTCTTGACGGCTAATGCTCAGATTCTTTACTCCCAGCTGACCCGTGTTGCATTGTTTGCGGCGCTGGAGCAGTTTCAGATTCATCGTAGGCCAGGACCTGTCCTGGCGGCATTTTGTTTGACCTCGAATTGCCAGGACAGGTCCTGGCCTACAGGCTCCCAGCTGACTACGGCTGCATCGGATGCGGCGCCAAGGACAAGCCTGTGCGCGGATCGTCCGCAGACTTACATCCAGAGACATTGAAGTCCTAAATGTTTGACTTAAGAATTCTGTTTGCCGCTATCACGCTGGGGCTCCCGAGCGTCTGGTTCGCGTCGCCAGCGATGAGCCAATCACAGCAAGCGACACAGCGGGCCACACAGTCGGCCCCGGCAACACAACAATCCTCACGAAAAACGATCCCCGCGCGGCAGCCCAGCACGTCTGCGAAGCAATCCCAAGTCACGTCATCGACTGCGTCAACCTCCAACGCATTCGACGTCTTTGATCTCGATGTTGTGAAGCCTCTTACTGTTGTTGAAGTCGAACCCGTCGGTTACCAAGTCATCGCTGAGCAAGTCGTTGCTGGAGAACAAGTCAGTCCAGGTGGCGTGCCCGTCGGCGAAGAATTTGTCGTTGGCGGTGGCGGTGTTCCCACAGGCGTCCGTCTCGACAACGGCCGCTGGGTCGAAGATGGTGACGTCCTCAACGCAGACGAATTATCGTCGATGGGTGAATTTGACCACGCCCTCAACAATGACGAATACGGGCATGCATTCAACGGCCAGGAATTCCATGGCGAACATTTTCAAGCCGAACATTTGCGTCCCAAAGGTGCTCGCGTCAGCCCGTTCTGGGCACGTGCAGATTACCTCGCGTGGTCACTGGACGGCACACGCGTTCCAGCGCTCGTCACAACAAGCCCCGCGGGTACAACGCTTGCCAACGCGCGGGTTCTTGGTGTGTCAGGCACAAGTGTTTTAATGGGGAACGAGTCCATCGGGAACGACATCCGCTCGGGCGGTCACGTCGAATTCGGTGGTTGGCTCGTCTCTCGCAATCTGGGTTGGCACATCGGTTACTTCGGATTGGACGATTCGAACGAGAGTTTTCAATTCGACAGTAACGGCTCGTCGATTCTTGCACGTCCGTTCTTCAGCGTGAATTCGACTGCGACGGGCCAGAACGCAAGTTTGATTGCGTTTCCGGGCCAGGCCGACGGGAACATCCATGTCGGTTCAACCACTTCGCTGGAAGGCGCCGAGCTGATGTTTCACCGCATGCTCGCCAGCGACCGATCTAAACAATTGCAACTGGTCGGTGGGCTTCAATACAACACGCTCAACGATGACATCTCGATCACTGACTTTCGTCGAGCAAGTGTCGCTTCCACAGGCGTTGCTGTCGGAACGACTGTATCACAGCGGGATCGATTCCAAGCCGACAACCGGTTTAGCGGAGCGGCACTCGGGATCTTGGCTTCAAGTAATCGTGGCCCGATGACGATTGATCTCGGAATGCAAATGGCACTGGGTAACAATCATTCGCAAGTCCGAGTCAACGGTTCAACGACAACAAGTGTGCCAGTCACGTCGCTGGCGAGTGAAGTCGTGACAACTCCAGGCGGTCTGCTTGCTCAGCGAACTAACATCGGCGACTTCGAACAAGACGCGTTCGCGGTGCTGCCACAGTTACACGCTGACCTTGGTTTCTATGTCACGCCGGAGCTGCGTTTGATGCTCGGATACCGGTTCTTGTACTGGAGCCAAATCGCTCGAGCCGGCGAACAAATGGACACACACTTGAACCTGAGCCAGAACACCACGACCGGACTGAGCGGCGAAGTGCGTCCCACGGTCGACTTCAAGTTCACCGACTTCTGGGCCCAAGGCATCAACATCGGTTTGGACTATCGGTTTTAGTCCTGAGTCGTTGGCGGTTCAGGCTCGCCGGACTCGATCCATAGGCGAAATTGCTCCTCCGTCAAAACTCGCACGCCAAGTTTCTCCGCTTTCTCGAGCTTACTGCCTGCTTTTTCCCCAGCAACGACGTAGTCCGTTTTCTTGCTGACGCTTCCCGACGCGCGACCGCCTTGCTTGTCGATCAGCGTTTCAATTTCGTCACGTGTGTAGTGCGTGAGCGAACCTGTCACCACGAGCGTTTTGCCTTCGAGCACACCACCACTTGCAAGCGATTCCAAAGGTTCGCTGGTGGAGACGCCAACGCTTTCCAGATCGTTCAACAACGTGACGCCATAGTCACTGTGCAGAAATCCGTGCAAGCTCTCCGCGATGCGATCGCCGATCTCGTGGATGGACGACAAGTCTTCCTTGGACGCAGCACGCAGCAGTTCCAACGACGGATAGCGACGCGTGATCAACTGTGCGACTCGCGGCCCGACGTGGCGAATGGATATCGACGAGAGCAAGCGTGCCAATCCACGTGTCTTGCTTGCCTCGACTCCATTGATCAGCGTTTGGGCGTTCTTTGTGCCGATTTGGACATCGCCCATTTGGCCCGCCTTGAGCTTACGTTGCTTTGCCCAAGACAAATTGGCCAGCGAGTCGACCGTCAAGCGATAAAGATCCGTGTAACTCGACACAAGATTCTTTTGCAGCAACACGTCGACCATCTCGTCACCGAGGCCGTCAATATCCATCCCAGCACGGCTGCCGAAATAAACGAGTCGCTGGCGAAGCTGTGCACTGCAACCCGGATTCGGGCAACGAATATAGACGCCTCCATCGTCTCGCACCAATTCCGTTTGGCACTCCGGACAGAGCGTCGGGAACTCGAACTTCGGCGGATCGCCTTCACGCAAGTGCTTTTCAACTCGCACGACCTTTGGAATGATCTTCCCGGCTTTTTCGACAACAACGACGTCGCCCACGCGAACATCGAGGCGTTCAATTTCATCGGCATTGTGAAGCGAGGCGCGAGATACAATCGTGTCGGCGATATCCACGGGAGTTAGATGCGCAACGGGAGTGATCGTGCCTGTCTTGCCAACTTGGACACTGATGTCTTCAAGACGCGTCGTGGCTTCATAGCGTTCGAACTTGTATGCGATCAACCAGCGTGGACTTTTGCTGCGCATCCCGAGCCGGCTGCGTTGACCGAAATCGTTGACTTTGAAAACGATCCCGTCCACTTCGAATGGCAAGTCTGGCATTTGTTCTTCGAGTTCAGCAACCGCCTTGATCGCCTCGTCCGAATTCTTGAACACTTGCACTTCGGGAGTCGGCAGAATCCCGAACGATCGAATCTGTTTCAAGAAATCCATGTGGTCTTGCACGTTGAAGCCGTCGATCTCGCCGACGCCGTGGCAAAAGAACCGCAGGTTACGTTCCGCTGCGATTGCTGAATCGAGCAACCGAATCGTCCCCGCAGTCACGTTGCG
Source organism: Pirellulaceae bacterium (assembly GCA_041749955.1). GTDB lineage: Bacteria > Planctomycetota > Planctomycetia > Pirellulales > Pirellulaceae > JBBSJZ01. Next base: position 4,948 of record JBGTAI010000123.1, read on the forward strand.
AGTGTTCTTGTACGGCTCGTTGCCAGCTTTCACTTGCCGCTCGTTCAAGTCCGCAAGGTCCGCGTTGGTCATGTAGACTTCGCCGCGAACTTCGAGCACGCTGGGGAAATCGCCGCTGAGCCGAAGCGGCAAATCGCGGATCGTCTTGGCGTTGTGCGTGATGTCATCACCGACTTGACCGTTGCCGCGAGTTAGCGCCTCGACCAGCACGCCGTTCTCGTAGCGGATCGAAGCCGCGACACCATCGATTTTGAACTCCATGACCCATGCAATCGATTCGTCTTCGAGCAACTTGTTGGTGCGATCGAAATAGGCTTGGAGTTCTTCGCGGCTGTAGGTGTTATCAATGGACAGCATCGGCACGCGATGTGCGACCTGCTTCAAGTCGCTTACCGGCGCGTCACCAAGTCGTTGGGTTGGCGAATCGGGTCGGCGCAGATGCGGGTGCTGTTCTTCGAGCTCAGCCAACTCTCGGATCAAGCGGTCGTAGTCGAGGTCGCTGATTTCTGGCTTGGCATCGACGTAATACAGCCGATCGTGCCGACGGATTTGCGTGGAAAGTTCCTCAATCCGCTCTAGAGCCGTTTCGTCACCAAAAAGGTTTCCCATCGCAAGTCGCTTCCATCGGGGAATTTCAAATCAAAATCCGTCAAATTCGTCCGCTAAAATCGTATCCTGTGGTGCCGTGGATTGTCACCAGACCGACTCCGCATTCCGAGATCGTGGTGATAGAATAGAAAACGAGCACAGAGCGGGGTCGGTAACATGTGACCAACACGATGAATTCTCAACATTGTTTCAAAGGAAAATGACGTGATTGATTTGGCGGGTAAAGTGGTGGCGATTACTGGTGGCGGAACTGGGATCGGCGCAGGCATCGCCCGCGGGCTCGCCGAGGCGGGATGCAAGGTGACCGTCGGCGGTCGGCGACTTGAACCGCTCGAGCAACTCGCGGCGTCCGTCCAATCGACGTATCCCATTGAGTCGCATGTGCTCGACGTGGCAAATTCCAAGAGCGTTGAGACTTTCTTTGAATCAGTACGTGCGAACCACGGCGACGTCGACATCCTCGTCAACAGCGCCGGTGTGAACATTCAGAATCGGACGATGGAGGCGATGAAGCCTGAGGACTGGGATCGAGTCATGCAAATCAACGCTTCCGGAGCGTATTACTGCATGCACCAAGTCTTGCCAGCGATGCGAGCGAAGCGAGACGGGTTGGTCATCAACATCACTTCGGTCGCGGGCAAGCGAGCGATCTCGCTCGGTGGCGTGGTTTACTGTGCGAGTAAGTTTGCGATGACGGCACTTGGCACCGCAGTCTCCAACGAAGTTCGCAACGAAGGCGTTCGCATCACGAACGTGTATCCCGGCGAAGTGAATACACCGATCTTGGAAAATCGCCCCGTGAAAGTGACCGAAGAGCACAAGGCGGCGATTTTGCAGCCTGAGGATATCGCCTCGTTGATCGTGACGATTTGTATGTTGCCGCCGCGTGCTCACGTTCCTGAAATCGTGATCAAGCCGACTAAGCAAGAATGGGTCTAGGACCAAAACATGACGGACAAGGAACCATCGCCGAAAAAGAAACGCCGCACGCGCGCCGCAGCAATGGAAGAAATCGTTGATGCGGTGCCAAACGAGGCGACTGTCGATCGTTCCGATGCTGATTCCGACGCCGGTCTTGATCACGACGATAGTTTCTCGCTCGATGACCTTGGTGCTGCCTACGCACAAGCGTTTGCGGAGCACGACCCAGAGGCGTTTGCGAATGCTGGCGTTGGCGAGGAGCCAGAGAATGCTGACGATGGCTCACCGATCGAAGACAGCGAGCCGCACCACAGCGATGAGCCTGAGGCGGACGACAGTTACGTCACTCCGATCGGAATCATCGAGGCCGCGTTGTTCGTGGGTCATCCAGAAAACCAGTCGCTCAGCGAAATGCGACTCGCTTCGTTGATGCGTGATGTGACGCCGGAAGAAGTCGTCGAGATGATTGATGAACTCAACCAGTCGTATCGGCAGCAGCGCCAGGCGTTACGCATCATTCGCGACGAGCTCGGTTATCGCATGACGATTTCGCCCAAAGTTGAGTCGATCCGCCGATCGTTTCTGGGCAAAGTACGCGAGGCAAGATTGAACCAGTCCGCTGTGGAAGTGCTTGCGTTAGTCGCCTACCAACCAGGGATTACTGGCCAAAAGGTTCAAGACCAGCGCGGACGCGAAAGCGTGTCGTTGCTGAACCAACTCGTCCGCCGCCAGCTTCTAGAAATCCGCCGAGAGCCGACGGAAGAAAGTTCAAAGCTGGTGCCACACTATTATCCGACTGAGCGATTTCTGTATTTGTTCGGTTTACAGTCGCTCGATGACTTGCCGCACGTCGAAGAGACCCAAGCGTAGGACTGGGTCGTCCGAGATGGTAGGCCAGGACCTGTCCTGGCGCTTGGTGGTGTGGCGTCAAGCGTGGTGCCAGGACAGGTCCTGGCCTACGAAGAATGTCCAAGTCGGCCGCATCAGCGCTTGGTTATTTTCGAACGAGTTCTTTGAACAGTGCGTTGAGTTTGAGCGTCACGGGGCCTGGCTTGCCGTCGCCGATGACTCGCCCGTCGAGCTTGACGGCGGGTATGACTTCCGCTGCACTGCCGGTGAGGAAGCACTCGTCGGCCACGAATAAATCGTGACGCGTCATCGCGACTTCGGCTGTTTCAATTCCGGCATCGCGAGCGAGTTCAAGAACGGCGTTCCGCGTGATGCCTTCGAGAATTCCGGCATCAATCGGTGGTGTCATGAGTCGTCCGTGCTTCACGATAAAGATATTATCGCCGGTACACTCAGCCACTTCACCTTTATGGTTCAACATCACCGCTTCGACGCATCCGCCTCGCAGGCCTTCGATCTTGGCCATGATGTTGTTGAGATAATTCAGCGACTTGATCCGCGGCGAAAGGGCTGCGGGGTGATTGCGAATCGTCGAGGCTGTGATGAGCTCCAAGCCTTCGGCATAGAACTTCTCGGGGTAGAGCGTGATGCTATCCGCGATGATGATGATGATCTGTGGATTGGAGCACTTGTAAGGATCGAGCCCAAGTGCGCCGCTGCCTCGCGTCACCACGAGCCGCACGTATCCGTCGCTAATGTTGTTCTTGGCAACCGTTGCCTGGACATCGCGTGCCAAATCCTCGATCGTCATCGGGATCTCAAGCGAGATCGCGAGGGCGGATTCCCACAATCGAACCAGGTGCTCGTGCAACCGAAAGACCTTGCCGCTGTAGCTCCTCAGTCCTTCAAAGACACCGTCACCGTAAAGCAAGCCGTGATCGTAAACACTGATTTTGGCGTCTTCCTTGGAGAAGAACTCGCCGTTGATATAGATTTGCAGGCTCATTGGATGGATTGCTACGAGTAAAGGTTGAATGTGTGGAGAGGTTGAGGATCAGTATGGTTTATCGCGTATCGGCACTGGCAACGGCGCCGACGATGTGTGCATCGAAATAATTGATGCTCATGCCGGCGTCAACAACGATCGATTGAGCCGTGATTCCGCTGCTTCGAGGACTCAGTAAGAACGTTGCCACGGATGCCACTTCGTCGGTCTCGATCGCCCGGCCGCGTGGAATCACTTTCTCGGCGTAAAGATACGAATCAACGTATCCGGGGATGCCCGCCGAAGCACTTGTTTTGAGCAACCCCGCGGCAACCGCATTGAATCGCACTTCACTGAATCGGCTGAATGATTTCGTTAAAAACGCGAGTGACGATTCCAACGCCGCTTTGATAGGAGCCATGAAACCGTAGCTCTCACTCGCCATTCGCGTGGTGCTGATTCCGATCGTGACGACGGAGGCGTCGCGGTTGAGAATGTCCTTGAGTGCATGACAAACAGCAGTCAGCGAGAACGCGGAGATATCGATTGCTTGCAAGAATTGTCGCCGAGTCGTTTCGTGAAACGGACGGATACCATCGCTGTAATCGGCGAACGCGATCGAATGCACCAATCCAGCGAGCGTCACGCCATCGGCCTTCAGCGATTCGGCCAATGCGTCAATGTCGGCTTGTTGTTCCACGTCACAGACAATTGTGCGTTTACCAGCGAGCAACTTCGCGAGGCTGTCTCGGCGGGATTCACTTCGAACGCTATAGATCACGGTGCCGCCGAAGGCTTCGATTTGGGAGGCGATTTTGAACGCGACGCTTTTCTTGTTAGCGACGCCCATCACGAGAAATGTCTTTCCGCACAGACCTAGGAAATCTGGCAAAGGTTCGCGGACAACGTCTTGATGGGAAGTGGATTCGGAAGCGGTCACGTGGTTGATGCTCAGTAAGAATCGGTATCAGCGATGGATTTAGTGTCGGACGTCGAACGAATCAGCCCCGTGGATTGGCGACCGTGCAGGCAAAATCGAGACGAGCGGCAACTTTACCGCCTAGCAGCACTTTTCCAGACAAAAAGAAAGCAGCACCAACTCGTTCGTTGAGGGTCACGTCGATTTCGACGGTATCGCCGGGCCGCACCATTTGCTTGAATTTGACATTATCAATCCGCGTCGCCACAGGCACCACGTCGTCGCCCGCCGGAGTGTGCTGGCTCAACAAAATCGCACCGGCTTGCAAACAACATTCACACTGGATGACACCCGGGACGATCGGGTAATTTGGAAAGTGGCCCTGGACAAAAAACTCTTCGGCACGGAATGTCTTGCGAGCAACGAGTCGCGAATCGTCGCTCGAGACCACTTCGTCGAGCAATCGCATCGGCAAACGGTGCGGAATCGCTTGTTCGATCTGGTCGGCCGTCATCGCGCCAGAAACGTTTTCGGTCGTCATTAGGGTGTCTCCACGGAATAATTGAGTGCTGGCGACAATCAGAGTTAAACAAGGTCGGCCAAGTCAAGCGGGCGAGCACGTTTTGCAACCTTTAACTCACGAAAACACTGTATTTCAGTGGCCAGGGCGGATCCGATCGCCGCGAGCAAGCCATAACGTCCTTGGTGTTGATCGCTGCGATCTCGATTGGGCTCATCCGGCAACTCTTTGGCACGCCAGTGATTGCTGTTATTCTCGATCTTCGCTGCCAATCTGGGGCGTGCCAATCTGGGGCGTGCCAATCTGGGGCCTGCCAATTTGAGGCCTGCCGGATTCGAATCCACCGTAGCGTGCTCAGGGCCGAAAAAGAGAGACTCCCGCAAGACAAGGGTGAACACAAATGAATTTTGCGATCGAGACCGATCTGTCTCCGACCGAGTTTATCGATGTGCTGCGTCGGTCAACACTTGCTGAGCGACGGCCCGTGGATGACGAAGCGAGAATTGCGAAGATGCTTTTGGGCGCTGACCTCATCGCCACTGCTCGAAACGAGAACGGGATGCTTGTGGGTGTCGCTCGGGCGATCACGGACTTTGCATTTTGCACGTACTTGTCGGATCTAGCCGTCGACGTCTTATCCCAGAAAAGCGGTGTGGGGCGAAAGCTGATTCACTTGGTTCATGCCAAGGCCGGTTTGGAAACGCGATTGATCTTGCTCTCCGCGCCAGCCGCCGAGAGCTACTATCCGCACATTGGCATGCAGCAACACCACTCGTGCTGGATGATCCCACCGAATGCCTGATCGGTAGGCTCGCGATCACCTAGACTCCAGCTCCGACTTCACTTGATTCAGCAAGTGATTCATGGCTTGTGTTGGTTGCCATCCTCGTCGAGTGACGGAGACGACGTGAACCTGCCCTAGTTCGTCGCTGAGCGTTCGAGCCGTTAGTTGCTTCATCAGATTTCCACTGCGCCGACCGGCGATGATGCCGACGCCCAAACCAGCTCGAACACAGGCGATCGTCACGGCACTGTTGTCTGTCTCAACCGCGGGCTTAAACGCGGCGTTTCGACCTAGGCGAAAAATCGATTGTTCGAATAGCTGGCGTCCAACTGTGTTCACATTACCAATAATGATAGGCTCACTGAGCAAGTCCGTCACAGAGACTTGAGGCAACTTGGCGAGCCGATGTCGCGTTGGGAAAATCGCGAGATATTCGATCGAATAAAGCCGTTCGACGGACAAGCTATCGAGCAACGCTTCGCGAGGCGGTTCAATGAGCAACGCGACGTCGGCCTTTC
>JBGTAI010000124.1:0-40597 GCA_041749955.1 Pirellulaceae bacterium
GACCATCGTGTTGGACAATCTCAACACTCACACCAAAGGGGCTTTTTACGAAGCATTCAATCCCTCGGTGGCGCGAGCTTACCTGAAGCGGATTGCCTTTGTGTTCACACCCAAGCACGGTAGTTGGCTCAACGTGGCCGAGTGCGAGTTGAGTTGCATGACGAGTCAATGCCTGACTGGTCGCCGGATCGGTGAACTGACTGAATTGCAAATTGAAATCGCCGCGTGGGCCAAACGCACCAACGAAAAGCAGCGTGGCGTCGACTGGCAATTCAAGATCGACGATGCTCGTACAAAGCTAAAGTGTCTCTACCCCCAAATTAAGACTGGATGACGCACTAGTAAAGCATTTTGCGAGCGAACAAAAGCCATTAGGACATCCGCCAGCGACGTTGTTTGCGTTTTGCATTTCGCTCGTCGCCTACAATGTGCTGGCAGTGGTTCAGGCATCTCTTCGATCGGCCCATGGGGAAGCGGCCTCGCCAGAGGATCTGTCGCCCTATTACGTGGCTCATAGTTTGGCCAGTGGCTGGGAAGCGACCATGTTGATTGACGACACATTCTGGGTGAAGCATTACAGTGGGCTAAACGCAGCGGAGTTAGCCGTTGAACTGAAGGCGATTGCCCAGCATTTGGACATCAGCAAATACCGCAAGCATAAACGAGGGCCAAAGAAACCGCCGACCCCACGCACGCGTTTCCGTAACACACCTCACGTTTCAACCAAGCGACTTCTCGACGAAGCCAAGTAAACAACAAAATCATGACCTTCAAAGCACTGGTGTCATTAGCTACCTAAAAAGCTAAATCAAGAGTCCGCCAGTCGTGGGCCAACGCATATCAGTAACAAGTGAAACTCGCGAACTGTTTGCAAAAGATAGCAAAACCAGCACAGTTAGATGCCAATGCTATAGTCCGCGTCGGAGGATTCTGTATTGTGATTGGAGACCAGCGATCACGCCGACCGTGAAGAGCAACAAGAATCGGTGGTCATAGTGAAAAAACACCGTCCCAATCTCTACTGCGTAGGCTACGACGATAGCCGCAAAGGCGAAAAGCGTCGCCGGACCATTGGGGTAGAAGTAGGTTCCAGCTACTCGCGTCAATCGTAACGCTGTAGCAGTAGTGATCATCAAGAGCGCAACAAGCAAGGCAAAGCCGACGCAGCCAAATCGGAGACCCATATTTAGATAGGAATTGTCAACAATACCTAATTGTTCACGTGCCTTGATGTCGTTCGGCAATCCAGGAATATTCTTGGGCGGAAAACCGCTCGAGTTCTCAGTTCCGTAACCGAACGCTCCGCCGCGCAGCACGATTGGGCCGTAGAGTTCGAGAATCAAAAGTCGATTTCGCGGTCCAGTAAAATGTCGTGCCTCGCCATTAACGTCGACAATCCATCCGATTGGTCGATCTTCGCCTTTAGTACTGATGTCGACAAATTGAAGTATTTCATCGTGACTCGCTACCACGAGAACTGCACCAACTAGGACAAGCACCAAAGCCATCCATCTCGCGACACGACTCTTTATTGTGAGTAAAAAAACGCCCCCGCAGATGAGGCCCACTAGGGGACCACGTGATACAGTTGCAACCAGTCCGATCAGTATCGCAACTAGGCCAAGAACTCCAGCGTGACGTCGTTTTGGATTGTTCGACGAAGAGTCGATCAAAGACATAGCCCATGGTATTAAGAGCAGAAAGGCCGTTCCCAAAAACAGCGGGTGTCGTGTCGCGGCAATCGCGCGATAGATACCAAAGCGTTTTCCGCTCGATCGCAAGACCTCGCCGTCCACTTTGGTAAACAGACTTTCCCAAAAATTTATTCCTAGACACGCTTCCAAGCAGGCGGCGCATGCCAAAAAGGCACCGACTCCAACAAACCAAGGCGAAAGTTCACTCAGGGCATCTCGGTGCAGCATCGCATAGCGGCCTGCCGCATACGGCAACACCCATTCGCCGTATGCAGCAGCGAAAGTCCAAAATACTGGCTCTCCAAAATAGGCGTCAACGACCATGTGCCAGAGAACCAAGCACGCCACAACACAATCAATCAACGTCAATGGGGAGAAAATCAGTCGAGGTGAGTGGAACGTGAAAGCCGTCAAGAAAATGATCGCTGTCGCCGTTCTCACATTCACAGGCATGCCGGCAACCGAGATTTGAAACCAAGTTGCTGCTAGTAAAGACATCGCCATGGCGACGCCCAGCATCGATAATTTTCCGTGCCGCCAGCCCCACGCCATTGCTGTAACGCACGACAGGCAAAGAAAAATGACGAAGGAGGTGTTGAACGAAAACATACTGTCGAAACTATACTCGATCTATGGAATTCGTTTCACCCAAACGGTCCAGTTGGTAGTCGCCGGAGAGGATGGCGGTCCACCAGGGTTGGTTTTCGAGGTACCATTGGACGGTGCGGACGAGGCCGGAGGCTAGGTCGTGCTTGGGTTTCCAGGCGAGCTCGCGTTGGATCTTTTGGCTGTCGATGGCGTAGCGTAAGTCGTGGCCGGGGCGGTCTTCGACGAAGGTGATCAGCTCGGCGTGCTTAGCGCCCGAGGGTCGGGGACGAAGCTTGTCCATGATCGCGCAGATGTCGTGAACGAGATCGATGTTGCGGCGCTCATTGGAGCCGCCGATGTTGTAGGTCTCGCCAGGGATGCCATTTTCAACAACGTTGATGAGTGCGGTGGCGTGGTCTTCGACGTAGAGCCAATCTCGAACGTTGGTGCCTTGGCCATAGACTGGCAGTGGCTCTTCTCTCAGACACTTGAGAATCATCACGGGCAGTAGCTTTTCAGGGAACTGGTAGGGTCCGTAATTGTTTGAGCAATTGGTGACTAAGACAGGCAACCCATACGTGGATCCCCAGGCTCGGACGAGGTGGTCGGACGCGGCTTTGGAGGCGGAGTAGGGTGAATGAGGATCATATGGCGTTGTCTCGGAGAACAGCCCCTCATCGCCAAGCGACCCGTAAACTTCGTCGGTCGAGACATGCAAGAAGCGGAACGATGCCTTGGAGGCATCGTCCAGCTTTCGGTAAGTTGCCAAACTTGCTTGCAGCAAGTTAAACGTACCAACCACGTTGGTTTGGATGAATTGGCCTGGTCCGTCAATGGAACGGTCGACGTGCGATTCGGCGGCCAAGTGCATCACCGATTGCGGCATCGTTGCTTCAAACAGCGATCCGATGGCAGGAGCGTCCGTGATATCGACCTGAGCAAATTTGTAACGCGGGTGATCGGCAAGATCACTGAGCGAATGCGGATTTCCGGCGTAGGTCAAACTGTCGACGTTGACAACTTCGTGGTCAGTTTCACTCAGTAGTTGGCGGACCAAGTTGGAGCCGATAAAGCCGCAACCGCCCGTGACAAGGATCTTCAACGTTGTTTCCTTTGCTTCACTAAAATCAGAGGGAATCAGCTGGCGAACAGCTTTAGGAGCGTGCGGGAAAAAAGTGTCCTGTACCTTTTGCGAGGAACTCGCCCTTCGGGTGCTTTGCACAAAAGGTACCGGACACTTATTTCCCGCTCATTGCTTAGGGATTGGTTTCAAATACTTGAAGAACCCGCGGCTAGCGCCAAAGCGGCTCACTTGGAATCGAGCGAAAATATGTTTCTTGTCTGCTTGTGAACATCACGACGGAGCGTGATGAGTACTTTCTAGAAGCTGAGTCAGGTACCGTCCATAGTCGCTTTTACCTAGCGAAGCCGCTGCCGCGAGAAGTGCTTGGTCATCAATCCATCGGTTTCGATACGCGATTTCTTCGGGGCAAGCAATCTTTAGACCCGTTCGCTTTTCGATCGCACCTACAAAACTGCTGGCTTCGAGCAGCCCATCATGCGTGCCCGTGTCCAACCATGCGGTCCCTCGACTAAACGTCTCTACCTGCAGGCTGCCTTCGTCGAGGTAGCGACGATTGATATCGGTAATCTCGACTTCGCCGCGTTTGGAGGGTTTGAGTTCCTTGGCATACTGACAGACGCGATTGTCATAAAAATAAAGGCCAGGAATCGCGAAATTGCTCTTGGGCTTTTCTGGTTTCTCTTCCAAAGTGATCGCTTTCCCTTCAGCGTCAAACGAGACGACTCCATAGGCGGTGGGATCGCTCACTTTGTACGCAAAGATGGTGGCTCCCTGGGTGGTGCCTGCCGCTTTCTGCAAACACTTGCTGAGGCCTTGCCCGTAAAACAGGTTGTCGCCAAGGATCAAGCAACTTGGTTCGTCAGCGACAAAGTCTTCGCCGATAATAAAGGCCTGGGCCAGTCCCCCTGGGTTCGGTTGGACAGCATATGTAATGTCCATTCCCCACCGAGCGCCGTCTCCGAGCAACTCTTGGAAAAGCGGCGTGTGATTTGGGGTGGAAATGACAAGTACTTCACGGATGCCAGCAAGCATCAACGTTGACAACGGATAGTACACCATGGGTTTATCGTAGATCGGAAGTAGCTGTTTGCTAACGACCAACGTGCTTGGGTAAAGCCTTGTACCGCTTCCACCTGCAAGAATGATGCCTCTCATGGCGCGTTCCTAAAGTATCGATCAAAGAGCACCGCTCGATGATTATCTGGTGATTGCAATGTTCGTTATTCGGCGGGCCGGGCACGCTTCTAGGCCGTGAATTTATTAATTCACTTCAAAGTAGCAGGCACACTCCGTGTGCCGCGGCCTCAAAAAGCCAGCGTTTCCGGATGGCGAAAAGTAGCGGACGGCACACGGAGTGTGCCTGCTACGATAGTGCGAATTGTAATCGCTCGGACTAAATTGGGCGAACGTGGTCGGTCAAGATCCAAAGAACAATGCGATTTCAACAAATTGGATGGCACCCTGTAGCGAATTTGCGGTTGGCTAGCTGACGGAGGGCGGATTTCTAGGCACTATTTTTAGTCAGTTGGAAACAGCTGAATGAGAAATGCAGTCGACTTTCGCATTCTCGCGGCGGATCGGGGGTGGTTTTAGCTATCTTGATTTGGACTACACCAATTCTTGCCAGAGGATGCACGGACAATGAAACGTTTCGCTGAGGTAGTTTCCAATTTTGGATTGCGTTCGATCGTGAGCTCAGCTGCCACCGTTGGCATGGCGTTGCTTGTTGGCATTGCCAGTGCTGCGGAAACCGGTAGTTCTGTCGAAGCATCTGTAACGCTTCCGCCGGTGCTGTTGCAAATGATTCGTGACGACGCGGTTCAGTCGGAGTTGAAACTCTCGGCGACGCAAAAAACGAAGACGCGCGAGGCGATCGCTGCTGTCGATGATCGTTGGTGGCTGGCGCGTCATTTACAGCCGGGTCCGTTGGCCGTGGAACTTGATTCGCTGACGACGACGCTGAGGGACAAGCTTGCTACTTTCTTGGATATCAACCAGACCAAGCGATTGGCGGAGTTGGAACGCCAGGCTGTTGGAACGCGGATGGTGATTCGCAGCGATGTCGCGAAGGAGATTGCACTCACAGCCGACCAGCGAGAACGTTTCGTTGCAGCCTTTTCTCAGTCGGATGCGGCCGCGGCTCGAATTCAAAACGAACTCACCAAGGGCGATCTAGATGCCAAGCGTGCCCAAGCACAGTTGGAAGAGACAAAGAAAGCCGAACGACAAAAGATCGTTGAAGTGTTGTCGGACAGTCAAAAAGTGCAACTCGCTAAGTTGCCTGGTCAGCCTTTTGACTTCTCTCGAGTACGTCGGACGTATCCGCTTGCACCAGAAATAAGGACGGATGGAACGACTTGGCTCCAGGGCGGACCACTGCAATTGGACGAACTACAGGGCAAAGTGGTTGCGGTGCACTTCTATGCTTTCCAGTGCATCAATTGTCAACGTAACTTTCCGCACTACGAAGGCTGGCACCGTGACTATGCCGACCGGGGCCTCGTGGTGATCGGAATGCAAACGCCGGAGACGTCGGCGGAGCGTGATATCAAGCGAGTGAAGTCAGCGGTTGTCAGTGACGGATTCGCGTTCCCAGTGCTGATGGATGCATCGGCTAGTAATTGGAAAGCGTGGGGCAACACGATGTGGCCGAGCGTTTACTTGATCGACAAACAAGGGTTCATCCGCCGCTGGTGGCAGGGCGAAATGAATTGGCAGGGAACCGAAGGCGAAAAGCAAATGCGTGAAACGATCGAAATGTTGTTGAACGAGTAAGATGACATGGAATCAAGCGGCACGAATCGATTCGGTTTCATGTCGTCGCTCCGCGACTTGGGAGCATGGTTCGGTCCATCCCCCCGGACTCGCGTCCGGGGCTATCGGATGCCGTCGCTGTCGCGACTAAGAGTGAGAACAGAACTTGAGCAACTTTGATCTTCACGCAAGAGCAAAAGTCTCACTGCTCAGACTAATCCTCTTGCGCGGACTTGGCGGCATCGGCTAGGTTGCCGGATGGAAGTAGCGTGAAGCGCCGACCGTCGATTTCGAGGACGGCGAATCGCTGGGTGACTTCGATGACGGTGCCTTTGAGGCTGCCGATTTCGAATCCGTCGCCGACACGAAGCTTCAACGTCTCGCCTCGCGTGCGGATGTTCATCCACGCCGTCCAGTCGTCACGACCTTGTACGAGACCGGTCAGCACGGTTTGCTTGGAGTCGTCGAATTCAGGCTTTGGTTTCTCGGGCTCTGGCGGCGGTGGCGGATCGTTGATGACGAGGGTGAGCGGTTGCTCGACACTTCTCGATGGGAATCCGTTGTCTGTGGCACGAACGAGTAACTCGTGCTTTCCAATCTCTGTCGGATTCACTTTCAAGCTTCCAGTACGCGAATCCAATTCGATGAAATCAGGCGAGTTACCGACGAGTGTGTAGTTGACCTGGTGCCCTTCGGGATCGCTGAATTTGATCTCGGTTCTTGTTTCTTTTCCAACAACCACATCGACTTGGTTGCTGCCGCCGAATTTCGGTGGTTCGTTGGGCGGCGAAAAGAAATTACGGTTGAGCACGGCGTCACGATACTCGGCGATCTCTGGATTCACTTTCCAAGACGTTTTCTTGGATGGTTCGTTCGTCTTGGGGGCGGACTTGAGCGCGATGCCGTCCACATCCATCTTCAACGTCAAATCGCCCGCTCTCGAGGGAGTGACGCTGATCTTCATGACCCGATGCAGATAGTCTTTCGCGTAGAAGTCGTGAAGCAACGAGGTGACCTGAGGTAGCGATGCTTTCCCGGTCAAGCTGAATCCGTAACGTTCGTAGAGATCACCCATCGGAATCGACGTCGTGGGATCGACCACTGCATTCGCGATACCATGGGTTTGGACCAAATCGAGCAACCACTTTTGGTAATCACTTTTCGCACGCTCGGCATCTGAGGGCAGCGACCGAACGAGATACTCGCCCATTTGCCGGTCCGCGTACGCACCTTGCAACAATTCTTCTTGAAGCCGTTCTTTCTGCTGCTGCAAGTTCGTGATCTGGTTTGTGCGTTGCTTGACGGCGGTACGGTGCTTGGTGAAAGCCCATTGCAAGCCAATGGCCAGCATCAGTCCGCCGACAGCGATCGCTAGAAAACGCTCTCGTTGAGTCATACTTGGGTCTCCGTGACAGCTTCCGGTGTCGGAGCCTCTTCGGTTGGGGTGGAGGGCTCTGGGACGGGTACGGGTTCGGCTTGAGGTTCGGCTTGAAGCTCCTCAGCCGATTTCTCCGCCTCAACAGGAACTTCGTCGGATGGAGCGTCTTCCGATGGAGCTTGCTCGGCTACGGCGTCAGCAACCGGAGCGGTTACTTCAGTCTCCGTATTCACCGTCTCGTTCGAAGCCTCCATCGAGGTCTCGTCTTTTGGTGCAAGGCCCTCGTAGCGGGCATTACGAACGGACTCCGCACTCACGGAAACGGTTTCCGAGAACGTCCAGCGGTAGGCATCTTCGGTGCGTTGTTCGCTTGTCCCATCACCGACGACTTCGTGAGCACCGTCACGCATCGCGGCTTCAAACTGTTCGATGATTGCGGGGTCGGTCACGGCACCAGAGAGCGTCAAACGACCGCCACCTTTTCGTTGGTCGACGGAGCCGTTTACCGCTTTCAAAATCAGCTGGTCTGACGGCGGCATGACTTCGGCAAGACGTTTCATCTCGGTAAGCCAGTTCACGTCACCATCGAGGTAAAGGTCCACTTTTTCTGTGCGATCGATACTGACGCGAGCCGTTTTTACTTGCGGCTCCAAACCAGCAACCTCGGACTTGAGCGAGGCAATCTGGGCATCGAGCGATCCGAGTTGTTTGTAGACGAGATAACCGAGCAAGAGCATCGCAGCGATCGGGGCACCAATCAGCAGAGCCGTCTTTGCATGGTTCGGAGGAATCTCGATTCGCTTTCGAGGATTCAGAAAATCGATGAGTCGTTCTGGGGCGGATTGATCGGCGACGAGCAATCCAATCAGCGGAGCAAGCCGACCTGAATGCAATGGCAAGTTACCGCTCGCGGAAGGCACGACTTCGACAAGGCTGAAAGGGTCCAACGTGGACACTTCGCTTCCTGTCGCCTCAGCGATCTTTTCGACTTCAGCGTGATGAACGGATTCACGCCCCCAGAGAATCACTTTTGCTGGCGTGCCCGTTGAACCCGCCGCAACGAGACTGCGTCGAAGCTCGCCGGCAAGCACGGTGGGGCGTGACTCGGGGCTACTTGGTAACTTGACGGTTCGAACGAACACGACTTGTTTACCGCGAGCGACGACGATCTCAGCATCACTGGCTAGTAAATCGATCAAGACGGTGTCGCCTTGAGCGGATACATCCTTTGCTCGTGTCAGGTACAACGCGGCCGCATCAAACGGTCGCAACGTCATGCGTGAGATAGTCAGATTCACATCCGAACAAATTTGCCGAATGCTTTCGAGCTTCGCGGGTGCAATCGCAGCGGCGATCATCTCAACGCCGCGGTCACTGCGGTTGGTGATCAAGTAATCGATGATTGCGTTTTCGCCAGCAGAGGCGAACGAGCGAGTCCCTTGAAAGCGAACCATATCGGGCAGTTCATCGTCAGGCACCGGCGGCAATTGCAGATCCCGCAATTCGGCTTTGCTGCGACCGAGTGCAACCAGCCCGTCGACTTTCTCAAGGCCGTGGCGGGTCAGTGCGTTTCGAAGAATGTCGACGAGGTTACCACCGCCGATTGCGATCACTTCCGCTTCAGTGACTTTCACGGAGGATCCGTTGCACTGCGCAGCGACAATCCGCAATTCGTCGTCATCCCAGTCGAGGGCTAATTTTTTAGGCATGGAGTTTCATCAAATGTCGTGATTATCGCGACGTTGTCGTTGTTGTTGCGATGTTTACTTTAGTTACTGAGTCGGTGCGGCAAATCGCAAACCGAGTACGGAAAGGTCAAATCCTCGACCTAGGTGGCTTAAGTCCCGCCAAGAAACGATCTTGGGATTCACGGTGGTCGCATCCATGATGACTTCGACGCGATGCGAAGCCCCTTTTGTTTCAAAATAGCCAACGATTTGGGCTCGATAAACATCGCCGCCACCCGTAAACAACGGCAAAAGCTGGCGCATTTGCTCGATCGTGACGATGCCTTCGACCAAAGGCCAAGTTTCAAACTGCCGATTTGGATCGTCCGAAGCGTTTTGGCGAGCCTCCAGGATGGCATCAACGGTTTCTTCCTCAAGAATCGGAACCCCGTAGAGCAATTCGGCGGCACATTCGTTGATATTGATACGACCGGGAATCACAGCTGCGTCCTGGGTCGAAAGGGCATCCATGATCAAGGGCATGTAAGCTGCCATCAGGATCGGATCGTTCTTGAAGGGTGAGCTGTAGGTTTGGTTACCGACAGTGACTTGCGAATCGACTAAGTCCAATATCTGGTTGATGTTGGTTCCACCGCCGCCCGTTAGGTCCATCTGTGCGAGCAAATCGGCGGACCATTCTTGCGGCGGGCTCGTTGCATTTTGAGTATTGCCGGTCGCCCCGGTACCGGTCGCAGTACTCACCAAAGATGACACACCCGCAATCCGATAGGCTGCGATATAGCTGGCGAATGTCTCGTCGCCCAAAGCTTCCGAAAGCTCCTCATAGAGCAGTTCCAGATCGTCTTGATTGACCTTGATCGCTGGAGTGCCGTCACTTCGTTTGTTTGCTTCGGCGCCGTGAACGGTGAGGTAAGTCGCCCAGCCAAGAGCGCCCGGCGTCTCGATCCCCATGCCAAATCGGGCCTGCTCGTCAGCATCCACGACACCATTTCGATTCGAATCCACGCCGAACAACAACGTGGGCGTCACGCCGCGAACGAGCAATAACTCTTCGACGCTGTGCAGCGGACCGTTGGCGGCTGAGTAGGGTGTCGGCAGGGTTGTGTAATAATCGCTCTCAGCACCAAAAGGACGAGCTTCGTCGTCTTCGTCAAGCCAATCAAGAATCGCATCAGCAACGTCTTCGGTCATCCCGGGGAGTGCCATGAGCAACGACACGGCCAACGACTCGGTGTCGATTTCATCAGTCGCTTCGCCGCTCGTCAGTGCGAGTGCAGGCACCAACAGCGCCGAGTTCTCTTCCAAGACGACAAGCGTATTGATATTCAATCTGGCTGACTCATCTTGCAATCCGAAGCGGATACCGCTGAGTTGCCCCATCTCATCCAAGCTTGGTGCAATGACTGAGAAGTTCGATGGCGTCACATTGTCATCACCCAGCGAAACGGTGATCGCTTGGAACAAAGCCGCGTTGCTGTAAACGCCGCCCATGTCGACACGTGCATCGGGCGGTTGAGAAAGAATCAACCGCATCGCCTCGCACGCCGATTCCGTATTGACGCGAGCTTGCACCAGGTCGCCGGCGAGGTGTGCTGAGTCGTCTTGGGCGACCATCAATTCAGTGAACGAATACACTGACAACGTAGCGATCACGATGACAACCAGCACAAGCACCAGGAAAAAACCGCCGCGTCGCTGACGTTTCGGACTGCAGCAATGAAAGCTTCGAATCATAGCGAGGTCTCCGTGGTTTCTTCCTCGGTATCAACGGGTCGAGCCAAGGGCAAACGGACGACGTGTGTGAACATACGAGGCTGGACCGCCGTCGTGCTTGCGGCTGGATCGCTCAACATCGCCGCCGCTTCAGGCGAATCGACCACGGACAATTGAATTTGGATCGCGAGTGGCAACTCGCCCATCTCGTCGCTGTTCCATTGCAGTTGCCATATCAATCCGTCCCAGTAGGAAAACTCGATTCCGACGACTTCAGGTGCGAGCAAATCGCCCGTCATGTTCAATGTGGCGAGCCCACCATTGTTGACGGCATTGGCAGTCGCAAATCGATCGAGGCTGCGACGGACCAATCCACCCACACCGGACGTCGCACCAGCCGTTTGTTCATTCATCTGCGTGAGAACGTCCGTGACACCACCGATCATTCCGGCGTTTTGGACAAAGTACGTCACGGTCTTGATGTCGCTGGGGATGTCATCGACGTCGCTCGTCGTACCATCCATCAGCATCATGTATTCTTCGAGTCGCGGCAGCCGGCTGACATCGATCTGGACTTGGAATTGGTTGCCGATCAAACCAGGGGACTGCAACACCGCAGCACCAGTCGCTAAGTCCGCGGATTCCGTCGTTTCTGTTTCCATTGTTTCGGATTCAATGCCAGCGGACGACAAGTCCTCTCCGCCTGTTGCACCGCCTCCTCCTCCGCCACCTCCACTCGCAGCATCACCAGCCGCGGAAGTGAGCATTGTTGCCAACGCTGCTGTGTCGATCGGCTCGCCGTGCAATGTCGCTCTCATATCGTCTTCGATCATTTGCAGCACAGCCGCAGCGACCTGGACTTCGCGCACTTCCATATTCCGCACATTCAAATCGTCCGCATAAAACTTGATGGCACTGCTGATCAACATCATCAACACAACGGACATCGCCAGTGTCAGCAAAACTTCCAGGAGCGTGAATCCACGACGCGGCGTGATTACATTGCGATGACTCATAGCGACTCCTCCCCGGTGCCTTCGAGTGCCGCGAGCTCTTCGGCCTCGGCACCTTCGAGGTCGAGCGTAGGATCCACCATCCAGCGATCGAGCGAATAGGAAACGAGTGGAGCACCACCGTTTGGGTTGACTGCATCCACTTGAACATGCACCGCGAGCAGCCCGTCGAGTTGGCCGGGTTGGATTTCAACGCTGTAAACAAAATCGGTGACTGAGCCGGAATCGATACTCTCGACCGGCGTGGAAGCGACGCTTTGCGGCACGATTCCAGCAAGCAGAAGCTGCGAAAGTTTTGCTTGGCAAATGATTCTCGCCATCACCAGGTCTCGAGCTTCACGAGCAGCACTGACGCCCGTGCTCGCGATTTGGCTGAGCACGGCCAAGGCGCCGCCAAGGATCGCCAGCGCGAGCAAAATCTCCAACAGCGAGAATGCCCTGCGAGAAGCAAGTTGTCTTGTGACAAGTTGTCTTGTGACGTGGGAAGGCCTCATGGCGACGCCTCCAAATTTGCGGTGACTTCGGTTGCCGTGACATCGCCAGTGATACCGCGAAGCTTGACCACGACACGCCCGACCACTGGATGCACGAGCGAAATCGCAGCCGTGCTGGTTGTGCCGTCGGCGTAGAACAGGATCGGCTGGCTCCACCCGTCACCCTGATCGACGCCCATTTGTTGATCGATTTGAATCGAGCGTGCCGCCGAGACGACGGAGATAGACTCGATCGTGACATCCTCCGGCAACTCGATCGTTTGCTCAGCTTCTTCGGACGCGGCCGTATCGAGTACAGCCATCGATGCCTGATTCGCACCAGTCAACAATGCGGATTGCGAACCGCCAGCGTCAAGCGACTCGGTGGCATCTGCGAGCGAAGTGAATGGACGGATGCGAAGGGCACCGGTATTCAGTTGCCCCTCGAGCATCATCACTTTCCCGCCACGCATGGCATCCACCCGCAGCTGGGTCATTTCGACTTGCAATTGGCTTGCACCACGCACCAGCCGAGTGTCACCGAGCAAGGACAATGCTTGCGGTACGGCGACAGAAATAATGACCGACAAGACTGCAAGTGTGAGCAGTAATTCGAGCAACGTAAATGCAAAACGACGAGGCACGACGGAGGTAATCCCGGAAGAGTTACAAGAGCCTGAAGATCCCCGTTCAGCGCGCTCGAGTCAGTGGCTCAACCTTCCTCGACGATGTCGTCCTCAGTGTTGACTTGGCCGTCCAGTCCACCACTGCGGATCTCGTACTTGTTTCCGTTGACGCTGTAGACGAGCGGGTTAGTCCACGCATCCGTCGGGATTTCGGTCATGATCGGATTGTCGTTCCACTTGGCCTTCTTCGCCGCGTCACTTGGTCCGTCGCGAAGCGCATCAAGGGTCTCGGGCAGCCCATTCAACCGAATCTTGTACATTTCAACGGCTTGCTTGACCGCATTGAGTTGGGTCTTGGTCGCGTTGATGTTGGCATCATTTTGAGCACCACCGAAATTGACCACTGCGATTCCGCCGATCACGACGAGAATCGAGAGCACGAGTAGCAATTCGAGCAGCGTAAAACCACGTCGACGTGAACATCGGTTTGTGGATCGGCAGCAAGAGGCGACGCCAAGTTGTGATCGGTTACAGACGGATGTCATTTTTTCTGAACGCATGGATCCAGTAGCCCGGAAGGTAGGAAATCGTGGAGGGTAGCTCCCTAGTATACTAACCCTCCGAATCGAACAAGGTTTCGGCAGCTGTAAGTTTCGGTAACAGTAAGTAACCGATAACCACTAAGTATCCGCCCAAGTCGAGCCAGTTGCCACGTCAACTTTGAGGGGGACGGCCAACTCCATCACGCCGGTCATCTCTTCTCGGACCAATTTTTCCAGCTCGGGAGCGTCGGACGGGGCGACTTCGAACAGCAATTCGTCGTGAATTTGCAGCAATAAACGGGCTTGGAGGCCGCTGGTGGCCAATCTTCGGTACACCGCTAGCATCGCCAATTTGATCAAATCCGCTGCTGAGCCCTGGATCGGCGTATTGATGGCAATTCGCTCGACTTCGGTCAAACTCCGCCGTTTGGAGGGCTCGAGTTTCGACAAATCCCGGACGCCTTGGACCTCCCGCCGCCGTCCGAGCATGGTCGTCACGTACCCGTCCCGCCGACAGTTTTGCAGCGTTTCGAGCATGAAGTCCTGAACGCCAGAATAACGCTCGAAATACAGCTCGATGTAATCGCGAGCTTGGTCTTTGGGGATTCCAAGCGTTTTCGCCAATCCGAAGGGGCTTTGGCCGTACACGATCCCAAAGTTGATCGTTTTGGCGATGCGGCGCATGTCGCTGGTCACGTCAGCCTCGGCGATCCCGTTCACTTCAGCGGCGACACGCGTGTGGATATCCGCGTCATCGCGATAAGCCGCGAGCATCGCCGGGTCGCCACAGTAATGAGCTAAGACGCGAAGCTCGATTTGCGAATAATCCGCTCCGAGCAACAGCCATCCTTCTTCGCCAGCGGTGAACGCACCGCGGATCGCGCGCCCTTGTTCAGTTCGAATCGGAATGTTTTGCAAGTTCGGTTCAGTGCTACTGAGTCGACCAGTCGCCGCAACGTCTTGACGAAACGACGTGTGAATCCGCCCAGTCGCTTTACAGATCAATTGCGGCAACGCGTCGATGTACGTGTTCTTGAGCTTGGTCGCTTGTCGATACTCAAGGACCTTGGCGGGCATCGCATGTTGGATCGCCAGTTCACTGAGCACATCCGCATCGGTACTCGGGCCAGTCTTGCTGCGTTTGATCACCGGCAAGCCCATGCGATTGAACATCACATCGCCGAGCTGTTTGGGGCTGTCGATGTTGAACGTCTCGCCAGCCATCTCGTGGATCTCGCCTCGCAGTCGCTCGATCTCCTTGGTGAACTCAACGCTCATGCGTCCGAGATACTCGGCATCGACTCGAATGCCGTTGAACTCCATCTCGGCAAGCACTTTCACAAGCGGCATTTCGAGATCACGGTACAGCGATTCCAACTTGCTCTCGCGAAGTTGCTGGGCCAACATCGGTTGAATCCGAAACGGCACGTCGACATCTTCGCTCGCGTAGTAGCTGACCGTCTCCAGCGGCACTTCGTCCATGCAGATTTGCTTCTTGCCAGTACCGATCAACTCCTTGATCGAGACGTTCGTGTGGTTGAGGTAGCGTTTTGCCAACTCATCCAAACTGTGGTTGCGCGACCCAGGGTTGAGCAGGTAATCCGCGACCATCGTGTCATCCGTCACAGCCCCCAGCTCAACGCCAGCACTTCTCAAAACGACGAGATCGAATTTGATGTTTTGGCCGATTTTCTCGATTTTTTCGGACTCAAAGACCTCTCTCAGCGATTCGATCACAAATGACTGGTCGAGTTGTGCATCACCCAGCGGCGAACGAATCGGGATGTACGCCGCACGTCCTTCGCCCCAGCAAATCGAGATCCCAACCAGCTGGCATCCACGAGCATCGACGCCGGTCGTTTCGGTATCCACGGCGATCGACGCACATCCCCGCAGTGTCTCGATGAGGGCCGCTAGCTGTTCGTGACTCGTGATCGTTTCGTAGTTCGTTTCCCATGCTTTCTCGGGCTCAGCCACTGAATTTCCCGCGAACACTTCTGCCGCCCGCGCCTTGAGCCGACGGAATCCGAATTCGTCGAACATGGAAACCAAGCGGTCCACGTCTGCTGCGGAGCGAACACTTCGACTCCAAGGAATCGGACAATCGACATCGTTCTTCAGCCGCACAAGTTCGCGGCTGAGCAGAGCGCGCTCACGACCTTCGATCAGATTCTGTTTTCGCTTCGCACCGGAGATCGATTCGGCATTGTCCAACACCCCTTCGAGCGTGCCGAATTGGGCGAGCAACTCCTTGGCGATTTTGGGACCGATTAGCGGGACGCCAGGCACATTGTCGACGGGGTCGCCCACGAGCGATTGGTAGTCGACGACTTGGTCCGGGCGAATGCCCCAGTCCTCGAGCAAGAACGCTGCGTCGAGTTCTTGGTCTTTGCGGATATTGTAAATTTTGACTTTGTCGGTGATGAGTTGGCGACAGTCTTTGTCGCTCGTGACAACGAGACATCGCCCGCCGGCATCTTCGACGTGTCGAGCAACCGTGGCGAGCAAGTCATCAGCCTCGAAACCGCCAAGCTCCATGATGCCGACGCCCATCGCGTCGACGGCTTGCCGGATGAGCGGGATCTGTTGCCTGAGCTCATCAGGCATGGATTCCCGATGCGCTTTGTACTGGTCATAGAGCGTGTTGCGAAACGTGATCTCGCTCTTGTCGAACGCCGCAATCAAGTAGTCTGGATTCTTGCGGGCGAGCAACTCGAACATGTCCCCGACGAATCCGTAGACTGCCGAAACCGGCAGCCCGCTGCCGCTCGTCATGGGCGGCAAGGCGTGGAAGACTTGGTAGATCAACGAGTGAGCATCGATGACGACAACCAATTTATCTGTCAAATCAGGAGTCGGCTCGACCGCATTCTCCAAGATCGCATGCCGCAAGATTGCCGGTAACGATCCGTCAGCGACTTGGACCGCGGCGTGACGTTCTTGGCGAGTCAGCGGCGCATACGGATCGACGGGCGCGCTCGGCGTGTCAGGGGAGGACTCTCGGACAGCGGCGGGCGGCGGTACAGATTGGGCGACGCGAGGTGAGGCAGGGGGCGTATTCGGCTCAGCGGCAACATGTCCGCCAACTGAACCCACAACCGGCTCATCGGAGGGGTCTTCTCCAAAAAGCGATAGCTGGGCGTCCTGTTTCTTGGCGCGGACTCCCTGATCCGAGCCGATGGGAGGGCCTGCGGCTGAAGACTTCGTGCCTTGGGCCGCAATTGTGACTGATTCAGGGGATTTTTGGGGGTCGGCGGGCGTCGACATGCGATCCGAATCCGTGGTGCTTTCGTAAACTTGTGTGGTAAGACCGCTGTTGTAACAAACCGGGACCGACTTTCGTTAACGGTTTTGCGATCCGACGAACCCCTAAAAACGTCAAAAAACCTGATTTCCCGTTCGTTGTCTGAGGATTCTGGCAACCTCGTGGTAGAATCGTTAAATCTTCTAGATAGTCTGTTGTCGGACGTTTCGGAGGTTTTTGGACCTTTTCGCCTTTTCGACACATCTCCCCCTAACCCGCTAAGCGAACGACCATGGCAGCACGTGACGACTCCGTCATCCGCGGCAGCTTGATTGCCTGCTTGATCTTCCTCGTGCTCTCGTTAGCGCTGAATTTCCTGTTTTGGCGTTGGGGCAACCTAGCGGCACAGGACTCGGTCGCGATGGAGGAACGACTCACATCGGCCCAGAACGACTTGCGAAAAGGCAGCGAGCAAATCCAATTGATGAAGGCAATGCTCGGCGTCGGAAGCATGTCCGATGCCCAGTTCGAATTGCTCAGCCAAAGTTCGAGCGGCGATCCCGATATGGAATTGATCGAGCAGAACTATATCAAGGACATGGCTATCCTCGGCCCAGAAGCCGAAGCACAAGATCGCAACTACCACAATATTCCTGAATTCCTCGTCAACGCGATTCGCTCGCGAAATGAGCAATTCGGCCAAGCTCGTGAAGAAGCGACGACCATTCGCACTCAAGCCGATAGCGATGTGAACAACGCCCGGCTGGCTCAAACACAAGCTGAGAAGAATCGCGATGACGAAACGAAGAAGCTCGAAATGGAGCGAAGTCAGTTTGCCGACGACCGCGAGCGAATGAAGTCGACAACCGAAGAGACTCGTGACCAACTGACCACAATCGTTCAGGATATGAACATTCTTCGTAAACAAAAGGCCGACGAAATCTCGAAACTCTCTCTGCGATCGAGCCAATTAGTTGAGACCGTCGACACACAGCGACTAGAGCTGAACCGACTGAGAAGTGATCAATTCGAATCGGTTCAAGGTCTCGTGACGTTCGTGAATCAAAACGTGATCACGATCAACTTGGGTTCCGCGGACGACCTTCGCACGGGCGTGACATTCGGCATCATCGATGGTGACGAAACACGCTTGCAAGACGCACGAGTCAAGGCATCGGTGCAAGTCACCAAGATCCTTGGCGAGCACCTTGCTGAAGCTCGAGTCGTACTGATGCCCGAGATTCGCTACCCGATTATCCCTGGCGACCAGATTTGGTCACCGTTCTGGGCACCGGGCCGACAAGTCAAGATTGCGATTCTCGGCGACATCGACATCGACGGCGATGACCGACCGGATACCGAGGCTCTCAAAGGTATGATCACGGCGGCTGGGGCAACGGTGGCCGCAGTCATTGGTGCCGACGGAGAAATCGAAGGCACTTTGGATTCGAGTGTACGCTTCCTCGTCTATGGTGAAACATTGACGATCGGTGATGGATCGAACACGGAATTGGACGAAGCCGCCGCTGCGGCCGAAGCCAAGGTTGGACGAGTAAAAGATCAAGCCGGTGAGCTGGGCATTACCGTCATTCCGTCCTGGAAGCTTCAAGCGTACTTGAAGACGATCAATGATTCGCTGACCACGCCGTTAGGCTCAGCAGTTCGTGGCAAGGATTTCCCACCGGATGCGATTCCGCCTGGAACCCAGTCGCGATTGCCGACGAACCTTCCTCAGATGTATCAAAAGCAACTTGATAACGTCCAACGTAACAACACGATCGCTCGTCCGTAGTGATCGCTTGACATGTTGATCGAGCGGACAGACGTCGTCGTGCTGTCCCGCTCTTGATCGCGGCTAGGTCTTTGGCCGCAGGTTGCTCGCTTGTTTGCGGAGTACTTTCGTTTGACTCTGCCAGCGGGCGGCCAGTCGTCGAAGCTCTTCATCCAATCGATTCGATGCGACAGGAGACTGCGCAAGGGGTGCTGTACCAAGCCGAACTTCGTTACCGTCGTGGTGCGTGCTACCAAGTTGATTGAGCGAATGTCGGATCAACAAGTCGCTCATTCTTGGCGCGAGTCGCTGTTGATCGACAGGGATGACTTGGGGCTCGCTCCAATTGATTCGGAGCGTCGGTTCCGATCGTGCGCACATGGCATCGATTGCTTGGATGCGGCGAAAGACTTCGTTCGCATCCGCATCCAGAACGCACACCCAGCGTCGTACGTCCACGCGATAAGCTAGCTCGAACATGCTCAATTGGTTCTGAAGCACGGCGCTGAAGCGATCCGCCTCCGCTCGCTGTTTCTCTGCATCTAGCGTCACAATCAGCAGTGCCAAACGATCTTCACTGCGTGGTTGTACGGATGAGTCGGCGCGGAGCGAAAGCGAGAGCACGGGCGGATCGAGCCGCAACATGCGTTGAACTTGACTGTCGTTGTTTTGAAGCACATCGCTTTCGCAATCTGTTTTGACTCTCGCCGTTGGACGGTGCTTAGGCTGTGTCGCTTGGACTCGCCAACGCGTCCATGATTGAGCCACGCTGTGAGGTCCCGAGGCGGCTGTTTCGAACGACACCTCAGTGCCGATACTAACTCGCGATCGGATCGATAGATTCGTGAAGTGCAGCGCCGCGAGTTGGCGACAGATTGCCAGTCCGAGGCCTTCGCCGCCAGCCATCGAGACGTGGCGAGCTGCGATTCGCTCGAGTTCTGATTCAGGAATCCCTTGTCCTTGATCGATCACCGACCACGACAACGTTTCGCCTCCCCGCATCGGCTCCAACTTGATGAGAACCGTGCCCCCCTCCTCGCTCGCACGAATCGCGTTCGCGACGAGATTGACCACGAGTCGGCGAATCAAGATTTTGTCGGCGAAAACGGACGCGGTGGTTGAGTCGGCTCCGTCCCAAAGCACGGTGATTCCTCGAGGAACCGCCCACGGACGAAGCGTTTGTTGGATGTCTTCTTTAAGAGCGGAAATTGACAACCACTCTCGATTCGTTCGTGGTGTGCCGCTTCGCAATCGCTCCAATTGGGTCATGTCGCCGAGCATTTGCGTAACCCGGTCAACTTCGTCCATCGCTGCCATGAGCATCGATTGCTGTTCCTCGTTGACGCCTCCAATATCACCGTCGTGCACCAACCGCACAGACTCTCGAATCGTCGTCAACGGGCTTCGCAAATCGTGTGCTGTCTCGCTCAGCATTCGTACCGCAAGCTCCATACTTTCAAGCGTGTTCTTGCCACGCGGGACACCGGCACTCGGGACACCGGCACTCGGGACGCTTGAAGACTGACGTGATTTGGAGTCGCCATGCGAAGACGGCCGCTGGAACATGCGGGAACCGATTTTTGAGCGATCGCTGGAAACTGTCATCGTTAAGCTCCGTACCGAAAGAACACGAGGTACTCGGTCATCGACAAATTCGACGTGTCGCCCGTAGTCAATGTCGCGACGCTCATGGGCTATGCACGGAACTGGACTCGAACCTTGAGCGATAGGTCACTGATAACGGATACTCCGGTCGCAACATGTCTGCGGAACCGACCGAAATTGACTATCCTGTGGACCCAGCCGGCGTGTTCCAGCCTGAGGAACCAGCCCCCGCAATCGAACTTCCATGAACATCTTCCCACCCGCCGCCGAAACGGAAATGCCGCCCACACCGCGACTCGAAGTCGTTGGCGTTTCCAAAGCGTATCCCGGTGTGCGAGCCCTCGATAACGTGTCGCTTCAATTACGCGCCGGTGAAGTGCTCGCGCTGGTGGGCGAGAATGGCGCCGGCAAAAGCACGCTGATGAAGGTGCTCGCCGGAATCGTGGTGCCGGATTCCGGTAGCTTGAAACTCGAAGGACACGAAGTCATATTTCGTTCACCGCATGACGCCATGCAAGCTCGCATCGCGCTCATTCACCAAGAGCTGAATTTGCATGAAGAGCTCTCGGTCGCCGAAAACTTGTTTCTCGGACGCGAGATTCATCGTTGGGGCTGGGCCGATCGGCATCGGATGCAAGAACGAGCCGCCGAGGCACTCCAACGTGTCGGTTGTGACGCGGCGCCGAATGCGTCTCTCGCTAGTTTGTCGGTGGCATCTCGACAACTCGTCGAAGTCGCGCGAGCGATCTCCTGTAATGCCAACGTCGTGATCATGGACGAGCCAACCAGCAGTCTGACGACGCCCGAAGCGGAGAACTTATTTGAAGTCGTTCAAGCACTCGCCGCAGACTCGGTGAGCGTCATCTACATCTCGCACCGTCTTGGCGAGATTGTCCGTTTGGCGGACCGTGTCGAAGTACTTCGTGACGGACGCAACGTCGGATCCATGCGTGGTAACGAAATCCACCATGACGCAATGGTTTCAGCCATGGTCGGACGCGAAACCAACAAGCTCTTCGATCGTCGTCAGCCTCCCTTGGGCGAAACACGATTGGTAGTGGACTCGCTACAAGTCCCACATCAAGCGACATCCAACACACGCCCGGTCAGCTTTGACGTTCGTGCCGGAGAAGTCGTCGGTATCGCGGGGCTTGTGGGTTCGGGCCGCAGCGAATTACTCGAAGCCTTGTTCGGGTTGCGCGAGGTCAAATCGGGTACCGTTCGTGTTGACGGCAAGGTCATTCCCAGCGGTAACGTCCGAGCCGCGATGGCCGGCGGGCTGGCATTGGTCACCGAAGATCGAAAAGCGACAGGCTTGCTCGTTCAATCAAGTGTTTGCGACAACATCACGCTCGCCAGCCTTGCGAGCGCACCGAAGTCACCGTGGTTGGACCGCAAATGGCAATCGAATGTTTGCGGTGATTTGATTGAGCGATTGCGAGTCAAAACAGCGTCACAGCTCACGACGGTTGCGAGTCTGTCGGGCGGAAACCAGCAAAAGGTCGCACTCGCAAAGTGGCTGATGCGGGAACCTCGTGTGCTGTTGCTCGACGAACCGACGCGCGGCGTTGACATTGGTGCGAAACAGGAAATCTACGACGTGCTGCAACAATTGAGCGAACAGGGGCTGGCAATTGTGTTTGTCAGCAGTGAAATGGAAGAAGTGCTTGCGCTCGCCGATCGAGTGCTGGTGCTACACGAAGGCGGTTTGTGCGGAGAGCTCTCGCGAGACGAGATGAGCGAAGAAGCCGTCATGCGATTAGCCGTTGGAATCAGTGGTAGCGGAATCAGCACTAACCATGCAGTGGAAACATGCAACTAAAGAATGTTGGCATCTTCGTACTTCTCGTCGCCATCGTCGTGATTGCCACGCTGATTAATGGCACGTTTGTTGACCCCGCAAACTTAAAGACGCTGGTTCGTGACACGAGTCTTTATGGATTGATCTCGATCGGTGTCGCGCTCGTGATCATGACAGGCGGGATCGACCTTTCGATCGGCTCGGTGATTGCGCTGTGTGGAGTGATGCTCGTCCAGGTGATCAATATCCGTTACGAGAAGACGGATTTTGAAACCAAGATTACGGACACTCGAACCGAAGACAACGCGGACGGTACGAAACGGTACTTCCTTTCGATCGCCGACTCACCGCCACCGCTTCAAGACGGGGATCGTCTTGTTTATCGCTCGACCACGGGTGAATCCGCGATCAACCTTCGTGGCGAAGTTACGTTAGAAAATGCAGCGTGGATCGAAAGTCGTGATTCGCTACGATTGGTGCGGCCAGGAATGAAAGTCACGCTTTCCCAGATTCGTTACACCCAGCCGCTCGTTGCCTGTGCAATCGTCCTTGGTTTTGCGGCTCTTGTCGGACTGGTGCACGGATTGTTGATTACCAAGCTGCATCTCCAACCGTTCGTGGTCACGCTCTGTGGTTTGCTGATCTATCGCGGCTTGGCTCGAGTGTGGACGGGCGATGATCAAGTGGGGCTGCTCAGCGCTTTGTCGAGCTTTAAAAGCGTCGTTACAGGGGCAGCTTTCGAACTCCCGATTCCGTTGATTGGGCGAATTTCTGGTGCGAATGAGTCTTCCTCAGGGCTCGTTTGGATCGACTTTCCGGTGACCGGGGTGTTGCTCGCCGTTGTGGCGCTGGCCGCGTGGCTGTTTTTAGGTCGAACGATTTGGGGACGCTACTTGCTCGCGACAGGCGAAAATGAGCAAGCGGCGCGCTATAGCGGCGTGCCGACGGACGCGATCGTGATCTTTGCCTATGTTGCCTGTTCGCTACTGGCGGGCCTAGCCGGGATTCTGTTTACGCTGGAATGGAACTCCGTCCAACCCAACTCGAGCGGTTCGTTTTACGAACTTTATGCAATTGCGGCTGCGGTTTTGGGCGGCTGTTCGCTCCGAGGCGGACGCGGTGCGGTGATTGGCGTGATTGCGGGAGCCGCCGTGATGCGGTGCCTGTACAAGGCAATCGTCGTCCTTGGCATTCCACAGCAATGGGAAATGGTGATTATTGGAGCGGCGTTGATGATGAGCGTCGTCGTGGATGAGGTGTTACGTCGGTACCAAGCATCCCGCAGACTTTGAGTCAACGTCGACAACTCATTTGCCTCGTAGTACGGATCTGCCGTTCGCGGTACACTATCGGGATGAATACAGACGCCCTCGACTTAAATATGCCCGTTATTATCCCACCGGAGGCGACTACTTTCGCTGAGCTTGACCTCTCTCCGATCATGATGAGGGCGCTCAAAAAAGCCGGCTTTGCGGCTCCTTCGCCTATTCAGGCCGCTTTGATTCCGTTGGCACTCGATGGGGATGACGTCATCGGGCAAGCGAGGACTGGAACGGGAAAAACGGCTGCGTTCAGCATTCCGATTCTCGAACAGCTCGATCCGCTCGAAGAATGCCGCGACCCACAGGCAATCATTGTGGTTCCAACGCGAGAGTTGGCGGACCAAGTGGCTCGCGAGGCGGAACGTCTTTCCTACGGCGTTCCCACTGAAATCGCGGTGCTTGCTGGTGGCAAGAATATCACTGGCCAATTGCGTCAATTGGAACGCGGTGTCCAGATCGTTGTTGGCACGCCAGGTCGCCTGCATGACCATCTCCAACGTCGATCGCTTCGTACGGATTCCGTGTGGTGCGTCGTGTTGGATGAAGCGGACCGCATGCTTGATATCGGGTTTCGACCCCAGATCGAACGCATTCTGAGGAAGTGCCCGCGAGATCGGCAAACATTGCTGTTGTCCGCGACGTTGCCACCAACCGTTCGACGTTTGGCCGAGTCGTACATGGTCGATCCCAAAGTGATTGACTGTAGCAAGAATGAGATGGCTGTTGAAACGATCGAACAACGCTATTTCACGGTCGCACAGGATCGAAAGATCGAACTACTCGAAAAGCTTCTCGAGCGAGAACAGCCCTCACAAGCGATCATTTTTTGCCGCACAAAACGCGGCACGGATCGGCTGCATCGGCAACTCAGCCATACCCAGCGGTCCTGTGGCAGCATGCACGGTGACCTCGCTCAACGCGACCGCGATCGTGTGCTGCAGCGTTTACGCGATGGCGAGTTGAAGATTCTTGTCGCGACCGACGTCGTCGGACGCGGAATCGACATCAGTACGATTTCGCACATCATCAACTTTGATGTCCCTCAGGACTGTGATGATTACGTTCACCGTGTTGGACGCACCGGACGAATGGGACGCGACGGGATCGCATTCACATTCGTTGTCCCAGGCGAGGGCGATGTGTTGACCAGTATTGAACAGCGAATCAATAAAGAGCTTCATCGAGATACGATCGATGGCTTTGAGGCATCACCGATGCCGTCGATAGCGAGAGTCGAGCCACAAGAGGAGCTGACCGAAGTCAAACGCAAGCTCAATCCCATGCACCGCAAGGTGACGCGTCGCCGACGTTAAGTAGCCCGGTCAATAAAGTGGCCCGGTCAAAAAAACAGCCCCTTCAAAAGCTGATGGAGTCCACGCTGGCACTCCGCGTCACCGGTCGTCTTCAAATGACAACCCGCGATGCCACTTCTATCTTGTTACGCTGACACGATTAATGACCTGAAATCCTGAGGTCAAATGCCGAATCGACTCTTGAGCAAGTTGTTTGTGATAGAAGCTTCCAACGTGCCCAGTCAGTTGCACTTGGCCCTCACGCTGGTCCACTCGCAATCTTCTTAATTCAGCAACCGAACTTTGAGCCAAAACTTCGGATGCGGCTTCGACAAGATTTGCCGGAATAACAGTCTTCATAACTTGATTGCGCCTCTGTTGGATGGTTGAGCAGGCGAACTTGGATTCGAGTTGACAAGATAGGCCAGGTGGGTGTGAAAATGACCAATCGCCTAAAACATCAGTCCGCCTCTAACTATCCAACATTCCGCTGAATCTGCATACACGAATTTCAAAAATCGTTGCTGATCGACTCACCGCGAAGCCTCGTATTTGCCCAGGGCGGCGCACATCTCGCAGTCGCCCTTCTTTAACATCGGTATCCAGCCAGCTCCCTCCAGCCGCATGCTGTCAAACAGCATTGCCGCAAGCGTTGGCACGAGAATTGGGACTGTAGCCGATTGTGATGATTGAACCAGTCGATCAGAAAGTAACGACTCCTTAAAGCAAATTGATATTGCGAAGACGCTCCGTGGAAGGAAAAGCGGCGTATTCGGTCATTAATGCAAAACCGATTTTTGACTCTGGACATTTACCGTCCTATATCCAAATGAGGGCAAGAGGCCTAGCAGACGTTCGCCTGATCAAAACCCGCCCCAGAGTACAATTGACTTTCAGAATGTGGATCGACTTAATTCCCCCGCTGGTTTACTGCATGGCCGGATGGCTTGGCAGTTGCATTATGTTCAGACGGGGGCCATTCTCGAGCCATTATCTACGGTTACAAAAGGCGAGACCGCAACCACTGGCCCAGCGATCAAGCGAAGCTGAGGCTTCGTTACTCAACCAAGCCGCAATCAACGCGGACCGCGAGCAAGCTATAGCCGAAGCGACGGAACGGCTGAGAATGTTTGCGAAGAGCTTGGCGGCGAACGTAGATGCTCACCAAACAGAGGTCCAAGCCGTTAGCAACTCGCTACAAGAGTCCACCGAGGATATTTCGAACGAAGCACTTTGCATCGCAGTCCACCGACTGCTCGAAGCGAATGAGACGATGCAGCATCAACTGCAATCGTCACAGAATCATATTCAGGACCAAGCCAACCGTCTCGAAACCGCGGAACGTCATGCGCAAACCGACGCATTGACACGTGTCCGCAATCGGCGTGCATTCGACGAGCACCTCGCGAGCCGAGTCGCTTTGGGGCCTGGCAAAGCTGGCACGCTCATGCTGCTGGACATCGATAACTTTAAACGATTTAACGATACATACGGTCACCGCACTGGTGACGAAGTTCTCCGCGTCGTTGCTGGCGTACTGAATAGTCGCTTGGACGAATTCGGGATTGTCGCTCGATACGGCGGCGAAGAATTCGCTGTCATTTTGGATGGATACAGCGTTCGCGACAGTATTCCAATCATCGAAGCAGCTCGCGAAGCCATTGGCGATCGTGAAGTAATCTTTGAGAACAAGCGTCTGCGTGTCACAGCGAGTATTGGCCTCGCGGAACTTGGTGAAAACCAGTCATCAAGCGACTGGGTTCAGCATGCTGACGATTGCTTGTACCTGTCCAAGAACAACGGCCGAAACTGTGGACACTGGTCCGACGCGGGCGAGTACTTCCCGATAACTTCTGGTAAGTGCACCGTCGAAACCAGGCCGAGTGCTTCGATGCCCGTTCACTCGCACGCCAAAACACTGCCGATATCAAGCGAAACACCATCGACGGGGACGACGCCAAGTCAACCAGCACCCACGAAAGCTGTTGAGCCGACGGCGGCGAGCGAACCTCATGCAATCGCCACGTTGCTCGAACAGGCAGCGCCGCGCACGAACGCTTCGATCGAAACGTCACAGCCGATTGCGGCCCCTAAAACAGTCGTCGAACTGCAAGAATCGGAAGATACTCCCACGTCTGAGGCTCAGGCGGACAAGGAGCCTTTCAGCACGGAAACGAAGGATGAAGCTCCGGTACTACCGAATCCGTTTCCGTATCTTCCGGACCGCGACACACTTGCGGGTTCCGCACGTGAACTTGGCGAGCGTTTACGCTCGACTCGCATGCCGATGGGGATCATGGCGATCCAAATATCGGAGCGTCTGAAGGGACCATCGAGCCGGTCATTGCTTCAAATTGTCCGTGCCGCATCGCGTACCATTGACCAGATCGGTTGTGACGGTCCAACGACTCTCCTGATTTGCATGCCCAACACCAACGAAGCATCGTCGCTCGAAAGAGCAAAACAGATCGTTCGTTCCGCGGCATCATTGAATCTGGGTGCACAGACGCCTGAATCGACGAACCTAATTGGCGTCGGCGTGATGCAATGGGACGGTAGCAACGAGTTCCCGTCCGCGTTCGATTCCGTTCAAGAACTCGCCCAAGCGGCGGCCAGCGACAAGGCCAATCCTGTTCGCACGGCCACGCTAGCCGAAAGCAACTAGCGAACCAGGGTCGACCACGCCAGGCTTGCTCGCAAACGTCGAACTACAAATATCATCGTGAAAATGATGATTTCTGGAAGCTTCTAATTTCTTCTGCAAATCTGCCTTGACCGCTGAAAAACGTTCCGCCTATTCTCCGCCCATCGCCAGTCAGTTGGAAACGAATGACTTGGCGAACCCCAGCGAGTTGAAGACGGTCCTGCACGGGTGATCCTTCGAGATTACTGCGGACAAGCTACTCAAGAATTCGACATGGATGTTGATTTTGCGAGCAGTGGCGCCGAAATCGTTGTGAAAGTAATCGTTCGACTGGTCGAAGCTAGGATGGCTTCGATCCCAGTCGAGCACACTACCGACCACCGGCTCCCGGAAGTTAGCGCGTTGTCCTCCGCCCCCCTAGGACCTCGTACTTTCCGGGAGCTTTTTTTATGCGCGTGCGCCAACGAGTCCATCATGTTTCGTGAACAATCGGCGTTGCAAATCGCTCGCCATTGGGCAATCACCCTAGATGTTGCCTATAATGGGACCTCGCAAGATCCAATGCGAACTCCAAGCCCAAACAACGCATGTTCAAGGCCACAGTATCGTGTCGAACATTTACCGGCATCTTCGAACCAGCATGTCGGATGGTATTCCAGTCGTTTTTTTGACTGACGTCAAATTCCTCGACCGCGAAACTATCCAAGGCGCTCAAGAAGAACTAATCACTTTTCTTGAGACCACGAAGCCAACCACTTTGATCATCAACTTCCAGGACGTTGCCGCGATCTCGTCCGAGTTCATTTCCACATTGCTTCGCTGCCGAGAGTACGTCAAAAGTGCCGGCGGTGAGTTTTGTCTTTCGAATATGAATCCGGCGGTGCGCATGGCATTCAAAGTCACCAAACTTGATGGAACGCTGTTACACATTTTTGATACAGTCGCTCTCGCCATCGAAGCCTTGAAGCGATTGGACCAACCTCGATGACCGGCGCTTCGCGAATCCTAGTCGTCGAAGACAGCCCGTGTCAGCTGCTCCAAATCCAAATGCTTCTTGAGTCAGCGGGCTATGACGTCGCCACCGCTGAGGATGGTCAGGGTGCAATTGAAGCCATCCGCACAAGCACCTTTGATCTCGTCGTCACCGATTTAGAAATGCCACGACTGGACGGCCTGGGTCTCGTTCGTGCCATCTTTGCGCAAGATCTCGACTTACCAGTGATTCTCACGACGGCCAGCGGAAGCGAATTGATCGCGGCGGAAACACTCCACGCGGGCGCTGCCAGCTACGTCCCCAAAGACAACATTTCTAGCATCTTGGTCCCCACTGTGGCACGGATTCTTGAACTAAAACAAGCCGCACAACCTGATCCTCGTCTGGCTATCTGTGTGCATAGCGTCCAAGTGGAATGGAAACTCGATAACGACTTGAAGCTGGTGCCGAACTTGATTCGCAGAATCGAATCCATTCTGAGCGAACTCGGCATTTACGATCCGTCGGCGCGGTTGCAAGTTGCGATGGCACTTGATGAGGCGCTCACCAACGCAATGGTTCATGGCAATCTTGAAGTGAGTTCTGAACTTAGACGGATTGAGGAAGGACGACCGTATTCCCAACAGATCCAAGAGCGGCAATCGCTCGCCCCATACCGCGATCGCCGAGTTACCTTCTGTTTTCAAGCCAATCGGTCAACGGCCACGTTCACGATCGGTGATGAAGGCCCTGGTTTTCAAGTCAACGAAGTTTCCGACCCAACGGACTCAGCCAATTTGGAGCGTGAAGGCGGCCGAGGCTTGTTGCTTATCAACACATTCATGGATCAAGTTATCCATAACGAATGCGGCAACAAAATTGTGATGATCAAGCACTGCAAAAAAGGCTAACAATTGATCACGAAAGCGGCTTTAACGAATTTGGAGATCACCACGTCAGGCATCACGAGGTTGGATTGGACACGAATCGATAGCCAGCGTCGCGAATGGTAAGCAAATGGACGGGCGTTGCGTTGTCGGGTTCGATTTTCTTACGCAACCTTGCGATGAACTGGTCCACCGCTCGCGTTTGAAGGTTTCCGGACATTTCCCAAACTTCCGCGAGCAGTTCATTGCGGCTGATCACGCGACCTTCGTTTTCGAGAAAGTACCGGAGCAACCTCAACTCCAGTGGTGTCATTCGCACAGGTTCTCCACAAACCAGTACTTCATGCGTATCAAAATTAACGCTGCACATACCAAACATCGCTTCCGTGACCGTGGTGCGAATTGGCCGCACGGGGCGTTGGTTCTGTTCACGTTGGGAAAGCATCAACAAGTTTTTCACGCGGCTGAGAAGTTCATCAAGCTCAAACGGCTTGTTCATGTACTGGTTCGCGCCGACGTCGAACCCTCGTGCGCGGTCCTCAGCAAGCGTGCGTGCGGAAAGAATCAGAATCGGAATCGTTAACCCTGAGTTACGGATTGCTTCACAAACGGAATATCCGCTCATTCCCGGAAGCATCAAATCCAACACGATAAGCTCCAAGCTCTCGCTCATCGAATCGACAATTCTCAGGGCCGTCGGCCCGTCTTCGACCAAAGTAACGCGATACCCTTCGGCCTCGAGGTTGTACTTAATCCCCACGCCGAGGTGGTTTTCATCTTCGACAACCAGAATATGAGGCCGCATAGGACGCAAACAATTCGAGTGAGGGAACAAACCAAGAAACAGCGAGAGATAAAAATCTCGCGATACAAAATTTTGCCACACAAATCGCTTTGGACGAATCGCACGACAGCTTACGAAAACTCTAAGTGGTGACGACCTGATCGGGAACTACATTGGAAAGTGTGACTTGAAACTCGGTGCCACCCCCGCCTTCACGATCGCGAACCTGGATCGTCCCACCCATGGCCTTGGCGACATTGCGAACCAAGTAGAGCCCCAAGCCCGTTCCCTGTTTGCTTCGTTCCAACTCGCTTCCCAATCGAACGAAACGTCCGAAGACCTTGCGTCGCTGGTTCGGCGGTATCCCCGCTCCATTGTCGATGATTGAAATCGTTGCTTGACGGGTTGAAGTGCGTTTGACTTCGACGCGGACTTCTGGCGGGGAACCGCCATACTTCACCGCGTTGTCAATCAAGTTACGAAACAGGATTTCGAGCTGGATCAACTGGCCGAGCACAGTGACCGGTGGTGATTGAACTTGAATCGCGTCTTCGGTTACTCGATGACGCAGACACGCCGCAGTGCTGCAGTCGACCAACAGTTCGTCCAGTCGAACGAGTTCGTCTTTCGCTGGTGTATTGCCGCGCTCGATCCGAGCTGCATCGAGCAAGTGATTGATCAGCGAATCCAATCGCTCGACATCTTCGAGCATGAAACGATGAAAGTCTTGTTGTTGCTTTTCATCCACGTTTCGCCGAGCCATTGTCTGTAAATACAGCTTCAGGGACGCGATCGGGCTTTTGAGCTCATGGGTCACGGAGTCGATAAAGTTTGACTGGCGCCGATTCAAATTAAACGCTTTCACAGTCAAAGTGAGGTAAGCGATAACGCCCGCGAGTACTCCGCTGAGCAGTACCGCGCCTGTGCCCAGCAATGTCCATTGCACAGCACGCGACTTACCTTCACCTTGTCCGAGCAACCAACTCGAAGTGAACCAAAGTGCTGTTAAGACAACAACAAGCACGATCATCACGACGCCAAGTGTGATCGGTGCTCGAAGTGAACGTCTTTCCAGCATAGGGATTTCGTTAAATTAAGGGGAATGCGGCAACACTTCGGACCATAACAAGATACACCGCGAAAAAGATTCTCGCTTAGTCTGCAAAAATCGTCAAAGGTGGTGCTGACGTGGAATGATGAACCGGCAATAATACTAGAGAGGCGGTTAATATCCCTTAGGCGGTTTTTGGAGTGAAGCCCGATGGGAGCCGAGACAAGAACTCGACGATTTTCTGAGAGAGTACTACGCCAAGTGCGGCTGGATTGTGGCCGATCGCTGATACGCGGTCGTTTTTGTCCAGAACGCAGTGAGATCATCCAACTTCGCTGTATGGACGATCGACCTGAATTGGACCAAACGTTTGGAAACCAGCTTTGGTATTTCGAAGGTGTCGGCGTCGATGTGAATGAACGTCGCGTCAGTGTCTATGGAGTGATTGAGTATTCAATCCAATTTGGTCTTCACGAATTGGTCGAAGACGGTGTTTTCGAATCATCCGGAGAGCGAGAACGCTTTCGCCATGAATACGAAAACGAAGTGCATCATCCATCGTGGCGCCAACCACCACATCGTTGGTTAGCAGCTGGACTTGTCGGGGTCACCGCAATGTGGCTGTCGTTCTTGCTGCTAAGAACGCTCGCTGCGTGATCGTCGACGTTCAAGAGCTACGCAAGACTTATCGACACTGGACCCGCCAGCAAGCGCGCGAGGTCCGTGCGTTGCGAGGAGTTTCCCTACAGGCTCACGCGGGCGAAGTCTTTGGACTTCTTGGCCCCAATGGAGCCGGGAAAACCACGCTCATCAAAACGTTGCTTGGAGTCGTTCGCCCATCCAGCGGCACAGCGACGCTGTTTGGGAAGCCCGCAGGCTCTTCAGCGGCAAGCATGCGAGTCGGCTACCTCCCTGAGTCGTTGCGAATTGATCGCCACCACACCGCTCGCTCTGCCCTACGTTTTTACGGTCGGATGAGCGGTATGCCTGAGTCGGCGATCTCGCGGCGCAGTGATGAACTGTTGCAACTGGTTGGCCTCGTCGGACGCGACCGAGAATCCGTCAAGCGTTTCAGCAAGGGAATGTACCAACGACTCGGACTTGCCCAAGCGCTCATGCATGATCCCGACTTGCTCGTATTGGACGAACCCACCGATGGACTTGATCCCGTCGGCCGAAGTCAAGTGCGTCAAGTTCTTGAGTACCTCCGCGACCAAGGGAAAACGATCTTCCTCAACAGTCACATTCTTCAAGAAGTCGAATTGGTTTGTTCGCGAGTGGCGATACTCGCAGCAGGTGAGATCCGTGGGATTGGCACAATCGGAGAACTAGCGAAACTTCACGGCGAAGCGAAAACCGTATTGCAGTTGATCCCCTCGGAATCAAACGTGTCCATCGAGTCTCTTTCTAATACATTGAGCCAGCGACTCAACACCGATCCATCACTCATTCGGTTCGAGGAGCAGGGTGAGTCGCTGCGACTTGAGCTTGGTACGCACAACCAGTCATCGGTGGACCGGACGATTGATGTCGTTCGCGAAGCTCGCTATTCCATCGTTTCGCTGAGTGTGATCCGGCCTTCGCTTGAACAGACTTTCTTGAAGCTGGTGGAATCTCCGAGTCCCATGTCGGCTGAGTCGGAACACGCACCCAACGGCAAATGGGAAGCATCCTCCGCCGGTTCATCGGAGACCCCAGCGTGCTGAAGCCCTACGTTGCGGTCATCCTCGATTCGTTTCACGCCGCTTTTGCCTCACGAATTTTGTGGATCGCGTTTTTAGCAATTTGGTTGCTGTTGGCTTGCCTTTCACCGATCGGATTCCGCGAAGATTTCACAACGTCGTTTCGTATCCGCGACTTTGAAAACGGCACTCGATTCAAAGCGATGCTAGCGGGAGCACTTGTCGACCCAGCCCAAAAAGACAGCCCGGTTGCGAGGATAGCGAATGCCACACCAGACGATTTAAAGCGACAACTTGAACGCGTTGGACACGGCGACGAAGTCCGCATCCAACTCCAACTTCTCGCTGATGCGCTTAACGAGTTACTTGATCGTGATGACTGGTACGACGAGGAAGCCTGGAAAGGAACAACGAGGCTGAGGGAACTTCGAGAACTAGAGGCCAGAGACAAGGACGAACTCAGCAAGAGTGAACAACAACGTTTGGCTCGACTCCGAATCGAGGCGGTTGTACCCGGAGTTTTTAAATCGCGGTCGTCGCGGTCGATCTTGCTTACTTATGCGGGCATGGATTTCCCCGCGACCTTTGCGATCGACAAAACGCAATTCAGGACACTGATCAACCAATGGGTGGTGCCGACGATCATCAATTGGTTGCTTGGCTTTATCGTTATCTTCCTGGGCATCCTGGTTACCGCGTCCATTGTCCCCGACATGCTCGAACCGGGTTCGCTGCATTTGCTGTTAAGCAAACCTGTTTCGCGAACGCTATTGTTGTTAGCAAAGTTCGTTGGCGGATGCGTCTTCGTACTCTTGTGCGTCACGCAACTCGTTGTCGGGCTTTGGTTGATCGCAGGCTTGCGGCTGGATGTTTGGAATGCTCGGATGCTTTGGTGCATCCCCGTGTGCGTATTTTTGTTCGCTGTGTTCTACAGCGTGTCAGTTGTGGCGGGATTGCGGTGGCGGTCACCGATTTTGGCGATCGGATTGACGTGCATGTTTGGCGCCGTGTGCTTAGTCGTTGGTGTCATCGGCGGGCTGTTTGACGGCCTGGTGACTGGCCCCGCAAAAATCCGAGATCTAGCGATAAGCGGTGAAACACTGATGGGCTCAACCTCCGGTGGAGGCCTCGTTCGCTTCGACGAGTCAGCCAACCGTTGGGTTGATGTGTTTGAGACGGATGCGTTTAGCGGCGATCGTGTTCTTGCACCCGTCTCGCTTCCCAATGGCGAATTTTTAGCCGCCCAAGTTCGCGGCGGTCGATTCAATCCGTTCGGATCCGGCTCGCTTGACCTCGTGCTTCTGTCGCAAGGCAACAACTGGGAGCCCGTGCCGACGCTGCGGCTACCGACAGCGACAATTGGGATCGAAACCGTCGCATCGGATCGGCTGATGGCAATCAATGCGAGCGGGCTTGCGTTGACAACGATTGCGGAAGTGCGTCGTTCCGCAGGTGAATCCGTTGATGACGAGTCGAGCGAGGACAGCGGTGACGACTTGCCGGGCTGGATCGCGAAGTTATCCGGAATGATGGGTGGCGTGACGTCTGGGTTCCAATCCATCCTTCCGTCGGGCGTTTCTTTCGCGCCGCCACGACGTGTTGCGATTGCCAAAGATGGCTCAACGATCTTTGTTGCGAGCAGCGGACGTTTCTATCGCTTGGCACCCAATGCAAATTCGACAGAATCGACCTGGACAATCGAAAAGGAGATCGAGTTGGAAGGCGAGGCCTCCGAAGCAGTTGTGTTGGCAGTCAATTCAGCGGATGTCCTTGTGGCACGAGCCAAAGAACCGCTGCGGATCTTTGATGCCTCAACTCTCGAACTTCGTGCGACCATTGCTATCGACACTGGACTGGTTCCCGTTCGAGCGGTTTCCCTTGGAGATCGTTCGGGTGCGTTTGCGTTACTCAGCGGTGACGCTCGCTGTCGTATCGTTTCATCAGCCAACTCTGGCGCACTGTCGCTACCCACAGGACCGACCGAAGTTGAAACGATCAAATTTGATTCTGAATCGCAACACCTTGTCGTGGTCCATCACGTGGACCGGCTCGAGGAATTCGATCTTGGCGATCAATCGTTCACGACATTAGGAAAGAGCCTTCGAACGATTCGTCCTTCGTTGTCGAAGTGGCGTCTTGTGGATCACTATGCCATTAACCCGCTGAGAATGATCATTCCACAAACCGGCGAACTAGGTGAAACCGTCGCGGCGATTGTGAGCGG
This sequence comes from Pirellulaceae bacterium, assembly GCA_041749955.1. Lineage (GTDB taxonomy): Bacteria > Planctomycetota > Planctomycetia > Pirellulales > Pirellulaceae > JBBSJZ01. Next base: position 34,834 of record JBGTAI010000124.1, read on the forward strand.
CGAATCGACTGCATCAATCGACCAGGGAGGCGTCGGCGACGAGCCTCAAATTATTCGCTATCGAATCTTGAGGCCCGTCCTGAGTTGTGCCGGGTTCATCGTCGTGATGTTGACGATCGGTTGCGTTTACTTCTCAACACGCGACTTCTAAGGCTCGATCACTCGCCAATTCGGTAGAGCGAGCTCTTGCTTCTCAGCAAGAAACCATGCTCAAGCGGTACGAGGCTCGCGACAGTGAACGGCTCGGCGTCGGTTAGTTCGTTGGTCGCCACGATCTCAGGCTGGTCTTGATCCAACGGGCCGATCACATACGTCACCGCATTCTCACGCGTGATGTAAAGATGATTGCCAGCCACAAGCGGTGAACTGGTGACAGCCACACGTGACTTCGGCAATTCGAGTTGCCAAAGCGTCTTGCCCGTTTCAAGATCCAATGCGCTGATCAGTCCCTTATCGCCAGCCAAATAAACTCGACCATTGACAGCTGCGGGAGTTGGCACGTCACTGCCAAGATCATCACGGAACCAAGCAATGGCATCTTTACCTTTACCAGCCGCCAGCTCACTCATACGAACCGCCGTCACCGTGGCTCCTCGAGAATACGGGCAAACGATGATGTCGCCTTCCGCGACGGGTGAAGCGATGGACCGAAAGAACTTCTCACCGCCAGGATTAAATCCACCGAGCTGTCCAAGTTCGTGACCGTCGGACATTGCGTGCAGCGTCAAGTGATCCGCGCCCATCACAGCAATTGCGTCCATGCCATTGACGCTCACAGCGAGTGGGGTTGAGTAGCTCTGAGCAGCTTCTTCGGGAGCACCGAGCATTCGGTCGGTTTTCCAAAGTTCCTTGCCGGTTTCTTTGCTGAACGCGACAAGATAGCTGGGACCAGTTTGCATCACCGCCACCACAACGGCATTCTCCGTTAACAGCGGGCTCGAACCGAGATCCCACCACAGTGTGTCTTCGCCATATTGCTTTTGCAGATTCATTTTCCAGCGAACTTCGCCGCCAGTCGTGGCGCACACCAAATCACCGCTGCGGAAATACGCGTAAACATTCTTGCCGTCAGTCACTGCCGAAGGATTACTGCCGCTTCCTTTGCGGTGTTTGGCTCCGACGTCGTCGCCCGTTGAAACTCGCCAAGATTCCTTGCCTGTCTCGGTGGACACGGCAATTAGAAAATTCTCGCCGTTGGCCTCAGGAGTCTTGGTTCCGGCGGTAAAAAAAGCCTTGTCATCTGCCAAGACTGGTGTGCTCCCCCCGCTACCTGTTACCGTGTATTTCCATTGAACTAGCGTATTTTCGGACCAAACGGTCGGATACGCGTCGCCAGTCGCGAGCCCGTTTTGGTTCGCTCCACGCCATTGGGGCCAAGGTGAATCGGCCTGCAAAATCGCTGGATTTGCGACCAACGAAGCCGAAACAACGGTTGCGGAGAACGCGAATGCTCGGCAAAACGTACGACGTGACATAGCCAGTGGTTCCTTTCAGACGGCAAAAATGACCGAGGCGGGGCGGTCGCCAATCGTTGAAATGGGCAAGTGGAAGATACGGATCGATGAATTAGCTAGGATAGTGCATTCCGAAGCTTCCGGGTTGAGGCAAGAAAACTCGCTGGCAATCCCCAGACCTGCCAGACCGCACGTCACGTAGGATACGCGGGAAACGCCCGAAGCATCGACGCCCAATGCATTACTGTGGACGATGGACGTTCAATGAAATACGTGTTGATACTGAAACGACGATTTGCCCGACACGACACTGAGGATCGGTGTCTTTGGGGATCAAGTCGCTGCCTTGTGAGAACTGGCATGCTCGGGTTGACGCTGTGCTGGATGTCGGCGTGCATGACGACGGTTCAGGCACAACAGCCGAGCCTGCCGCTCCAAGAACAGTCGGCCCCGAATGAGTTGACGAGCGAGGTCGAAGTTCGGGAGCTTGCGGAAAATCAATATTCAGCGCGTCAACAAGCGACGCTTGAAATGTGGCGGCGACGCGATTTGTCACGCGACGAAGTCCAAGCGGCCGCGCGTGACAGCGACCCTGAGGTAGCAAGTCGCGCACAATGGATTCTTCGTCAGTGGCGACGCGGTGCCTTGCCGGATACACCATCGGATATCTCTCGGCTGTTGTTTCGAACCGACGATCCGTCGGCCATCGAAGAGCTACTCGACGCTGGTCAGTTCAACGCCGCAGTCGTCGCTGTAGAGGAATCAGCAGGAACGGCCGACCGCGACGCGGTGCGAAGCCGTGTCGTCATGTCGCTGCAGCGACGTTTTCCGATCTATGCAATTCAAGCACAGCGTCAGAACACAGTTGCAGACTTGCTTAAATTGGTTGACCTCGTTGCGGATAGCAACGAGATGGCGCTGACGCGGGTCGAGTTAATGCAAAGACTCGGCGTAGAGTTCGATGAAACAACCATGTTGCCTGAATCAGCAGACGAATGGCCAGAAGCGAAACGAAACCAAGCTCGGGTCTTTGTGTTCGCTGCGTTGGGACGTAACGAGCAAGCCATGCAAGTTGCCGAAAGTTCTCGGGATGATTATCTGATTCGGACAATGCGAATGCTCGATGGTCGTTGGGAAGAACTAGCACGCGACAACGCCGAAAAAGCTCGCAACGCAACTCCGGGCACAGCCGAACAGGTGCGGTTTTGGAGTGACTCGCTCATTGCCGCGGATCGATGTGGACTTGAGGACATTCGAACGGAGGCGGTAAAGGCCCTAGCCGAACCGAATGCGGCGACGAACGACACGGCACCTCAACAAGGTGACGCGGCTGCCCAGCGTCAGAGTTTAGTATTCGATTTAAGATGGAAGTCGCTCGCAACCGTCGGCGAAATTGACGCGGCACTTGAACTTCTTCGTTCAACGGATGTCAACGCGGCGGCACTCATCGCGATCGCGGCATCTCGCACATCTCTTGCTTTTGAGTGGCTTGGTGGCGACGTCAACACCTGTGGAATGAACCTGCGAGAGCGGATCGATACGGCACTCGTCGCACAAGCCATGATGGTTGAGGAGGAACTGGCACCTGAGATAAAAGAACTACTCACTCTAATGCGTTGCTTCTTGTCTGTCGGGCGAAGTGATCTCGCATGGATCATTGCGGACGAATTGAGTCGAAGTTCCGTGCAAATCGGCCGCTCCAGAATACGCGACGACGTACTTGATGCGTTGACAACGAGTCGTCGCGACGACTGGATGCTCGACCTCGCCATGCTACCCAGCGACGACTCAATCACAGGAAGAACATTCGAAGCGATCGCAGACGTCTTAAAAGACACGGATCAAGGCACACTCAAAACGCTCATTGAAGCCTACGGGCGTCTTTACCCTAATCTAGCGTTACGAGAACGGTTCCAGGCCGCGTGCCATTTAGTGAACGGCGAATCTCCGGAAAAATGGGATTCGTCGACCGACTTTCAACGACTCTTTGAAGAGTTAACGATTGGAAAACCACATACTCAGCGTGTGGGTGGACAGGTCGTTCGAGCACTCACTCCACAGTTGAATCTGAATATCGTCGAAATGTTTGGGCGTCATGGCGAAACCGAACTCGCCAACAAGGCACTCCAGCAAATGGTTCGACTCGGTGACGTCCACGCAGCATTTCAGGTTGCAGAAAACCAACTGGATGCGGGACGCGCGACTTCAGCCGGCTCGCTTTATAAGTCCATCTACGATGCCATCGCGGGACAACGATCCAATAGCCAATCCGCAATTGGTGTCACCGGAACGGACTTGGCTACTAAAGCCGTCGCCGCACAATGGATACTAGCGAAGCGTGCTGGCGACGTGGAGGCCGAAGCTCGACATGGCGAAGAAATCCGCGTGGCCCTTTGCTCTCCTTCGACCAACTTACGTTTTGCGGTGGCCGAATATCTGAAAGAACATGGCGAAACTGAGTTTGCGTCTGAAATTTACGACACACTTTTGCCTGCAACTTTTTGCGGCTCGACTCAGTCCATGCCGTTCTTCAATGTTGCCGTCTACTATTCCCTAATGATCGGCGAAACGGACACCAGCAGGGCTGCGAAGTGGTTCAGTCTGGCAACCACTGCCAGGCTTGAACAATACGTTTTCTTTGTGCGGTGGCCACTGAGCGTTGCCCGTTGGAATCTTGAAACGGCAACCGATCAAAAAGACTCTGACGCTGTTCGCAAGCACATGAAACGCATCCTCGAATTGAATCCGCTCGACATTGATACTGCCGAACGAGTCTTTCCCAAGTTGAGCAAGTCGGGGATGCAAGACATCGTTGACTCATCGCTTGAGAAGATATTCCAGCACGCGACAAGCCACTTAGAAGACTTTCCACTGGATGCGATGACGCTCAATAACTTGGCTTGGGTCGCATCGATCAACGATACGCGGCTCGATGATGCTGAGAGATGGTCGACCCGCGCAGTCTATCTCACGCCCGATAGTGCAGTATATCGAGACACGCTTGCCGAGGTCCTATTTCGCAGGGGCAAAACTCAGCAAGCTCTGAGAATTGAAAAAGACTGTTTGCTCGACGAACCAGGCGAATGGCACTTGCACGAGCAGATCGAGCGATTTGAGAAGTCACTTTCTAAAGAGTGACTTACCAACGGCTGTGATAATGGCGTGAAGGCACATTGTGATAGTAGTGGATCGACGGTGGCGAGTATCGAGGAAGGACATAGTGTTCTTCAACGATTACTGGTGCCGGTGTGACGTACTGGACCGGAGGTGAGGCAACGACGGTTCGTGCTGTTCCAACGCGTGCTTGTTGCATCGCTGAGATCACACTCTCAGGCACACCCTGTTGGTGCATTGAGATGATATCTGCAACCTGAATTTGCCGCTGGACACCTCGCTGACTGATTTGATTGATAATCACCGACTCGCCAAGACCGCTGCGGCTCATTGCAACAACATCAGTAGTCGAGACTGATGACTGCTGCTGCACAACTTGCTGTTGGACATCGTAAGCTTGGCGTTGTTGTTGCTGGTAGTAGTACTGTTGCTGTTGAGCGGCTCGCTCCTTGTCAGCGGCATTGCCGAGCACACCACCAGCGACGGCTCCGAGTGCACCGCCAATCGCAGCACCAGCACCAGCTTTGTTGTTGTGGTCCCCGATGAGACCTCCCGCAATCGCACCACCGATGGCGCCGAGTGTCGCTCCTCGCTGGGTCTGCTGTGAAACACCAATCGAGGGAAACAGCAACAAGGTTGCGACGATAGCAATAGTGCGGGTCTTCATGAGACACATTGAGTTGTTTGAGTAATCCAACCGAACCCTCAACCTGGGATCGGCCAAAACTCATCATTACGATGAAGCGATTCCGCGAATCAATGTCATTTAGCCCAACCGTCACGGCCGGGTGCATGACCGGGTTTGCATTTGAGATTGGGGTCGGCTTGGAATCGGTGAGGATTTACAATTCAGTCCGTGCAGCCGGGAGGGCTGGGAGTTTTAGAGAATACTTTGAGGGAAACCGCCATGGATCAGGCACTGACGAACCCCACTGCAGAGCAGATCGCTGAGCTCATCGTGCAGCGACTAACCCAAGCCGGTGGCATCGATAACCTTGCCGGTGCCAGCCTGATGACGATCGAAGAACAGACCCTCGCGGAAGTCGATCGCGTCACTCGAATCGTCATGAGCGAACTGCTTGCCAAGCAGGCCGAGCAAGCTGAACCGATCACCGACTGCCCTCGATGCGGCAAGCCGATGAAGCCCCAAAAACCTCAGCATCGCCGCCTGCAAAGTAGACGCGGCATCGTGAAGT
>JBGTAI010000125.1:0-15001 GCA_041749955.1 Pirellulaceae bacterium
ACGACGACTCCGCTCCCAATCGTGCGTACTCACGCGAGTCCGATCTTCACGCTCCGCCAAATCATCGATACGATCCTTGGCTCCCGTGAACTCACTCGTCTCTGGCGTCTTCGTGATCGCTGCACGAATCGGATTCAAGTCCACATACGCCGCGCAAGCCAACAAACTCGCCTCATCCAGCAGTAATTGCAGCCGATAGCGACCTTCCCAAAATCTTCCCGTGCAATCGTCTTCACGGTTCGCACGTCGAGCAATGTTTTCCGCCGTACAGCGCATCCACCAACTCACATCGGAGAGCCGTCGACGCCTTTCCGCCAACACCTCGGGCTGATTGACGATCATGTCAATCTCAGGCTTCGTTGGAGTCTCCGGCGATCCATCCAGTTTCCGCCGCACCGGAAACAGCCTCAACCAACGCTGAGCCACTTCCACATCGCTCCAAGCCGCCACCACATCAGGCCGACTGCGAAGGACGATATGCAGGTGATTGCTAAGCACCGTATACGTCAAGCAATCGATCCCGAAGACACTAGCGAGAAACTCCAGTCGGTCCCGGATCCAACCACGTCGATGCTCGAATGATTGCCCCGTAAAGCGATCTTCGCCACAGAGAAATGCGCGTCGAACGCATCTCTGCACCGCATGAAAGACCTGAACTTCCGCCGGATCAGCAACTTCATAACGAGGTTTTCGAGGCATCAAAAGACTCCGCAGTGCAAGGGTGTGAGACATAATGCTACCAAACTTCCTCGAAGCCAACAATAGACTGTGGGTGGCCCCACTTGTTCCCCCCCCACTTGTTCCCCCAGGTGGCCCCACTTGTTCCACTTGTTCCACTTGTTCCAGCCCCACTTGTTCCACTTGTTGCCCTTGGGCGACACGTTGCTGGCCAGTTGGTGTGAAGCGGCACTTCGCCGGCGCCCAACTATGCGGAAGCTTGCGCGGCGGAAAGCACACGCGATTTCATTCACAAGCTTGGCATCGTCTTGAAGGAACTGCGTGAGTCACGATCGTGGATCAAGCTCATTGTCAAAGCCTCTTTGTTGCCTAGGCCTCGCATTGGAGAGTTGTTGGATGAAGTGAACCAGCTTTGCAATATCATTGGCAAGTCTGTTGTTACGGCGAAATCGAATCAGCAGAAGAGCAGTCGTTTATCGCACTCGCCCAAATAGTCACGCCATTTTGCATCTTGCATTTTGCAATTCGCATTTTGATTTCGAATTCCGTATCGCGTCGGTGTGTTTGCCGAAGGCTTTGGAGCGGAAGTATCCGAATGCTGCGAAAGAGTCGAAGTGGCAGTTCTTGTTTGCTTCGCATCGCCTATCACGTGACCCTAGAACACGCGTGCTTCGTCGGCATCATTTGCACAAGGATACGTTTCCGGCGCAGTTGCGTGCGGCTCTGAAGAAGGCAGGGATCGACAAGCACGTCAGTTCGCACACTTTTCGTCATTGTTTCGCGACGCACTTGCTGCGTGCACACGGATCTTGTGACGATTCAGGAGCTTCTCGGTCACGCGGATATCAAGACGACGCGAATCTATTTGCATGCGTTGAATCGAGACGATGTGAAGGTCGTCAGCCCGTTGGATCAGATGGGGTCGCTTCGCTCCAGTGGTCAGGAATTAGTGGTCAGTGGACCGGAAAAAGATAGCAGCCAAGGAACAGGCTTGGGGAGCCCGAGAGAGGAAGTGGAGATTGCCAGTACAGGTCCTGGCCGACGGCAATTGGCGAGGCGAAGTCGACGTGTTCCGCGAAAGGAGCAAGTTCCGGTGGCGGTCATTCGCCCATCGGCGGTGAAGGGCAAGCCAGTGAAACCGAGTGCAGCATCGACGACGCCATCGCGTTGGTGGAAGCGAGCGGCGAAATGGTCGCTTCGCTCCAGTGGTCAGGAGTCAGTGGTCAGGGATCAGGAAGACGGCGAAGAATCGATACGGTTTTGGGAACGTTTGAGGAGGTTGCCGGCGCGGTAGCTGGGTCTTGCTGGGGTGAGTGGTTGGGGCTTGGATCAGGCTGGAAAGCCTGACGTACGGTTCGGTGTGTTGGGAGGGGAATTGAAAATTGAAAATTGTGGTGGGGCGGTTGAAACGCGGAGGGGCGCGGAGGTTTGGGAGGTCTGGCGTTGGTGAAACCCTTTCAGGGTTTGGGGGATGGTGGGGTTGGGTTTCCCAGGGTGCGCTGCGCGACCCTGGGCTTTGGAGTTGAACGGCGTTGCCGTTGATCGACGGTTTGAGTGATGGCTCCGCGTGGTTGCTCTCCTCCGCGATTCTCCGCGCCTCCGCGTTTTAATTTTTTGGTCTTGGGGGAGGCCGATTTGCTTCAGGACTCAAGACTCGGAAGAAGCAATTTCGCTTTGGAAACATTTTGGGTGGTTTGCGGCGCGGTAGCTGGGGCTTGCTGGGTGAGTGGGTGGTGCTTGGGTAAGGCCGGAAAGCCTGACGTACGGTGAGGCGTATTGGGAAATGAAGTAAGAGTTAGACACAACCTATTGTCACGATGACCTGGGCTGCCTTCCCGGGTATGGTACAAATCCCAGGCTTGGATGGATTCTGGATTGGATGGACGAAGGCAGACGTTTCCGCAAAAACGCGTTTTCAAGCAAGATTAACTCGTGTTCATGGCACTTGTTTCGAGCATGGGTGTGAACTGGACGACGCGCTCTGGGACTGGCGGAGAACAGCCTCAATGCCTACAAGTAGTCAGCTTCGTCGCTGAGACAAACCCATCGCACGTCCACTACTTTAATTTAGTTTTGCAGATGCCCAATACACAAGAGTTGTTCAAAGCATACGACCTGAGCGGTTTGCCGCTGAGCAACCGAGTCGTGTTGGCGCCGTTGACGCGTAGCCGTGCTGGGATACATCGCATTCCGAATGAGTTGATGGGCGACTATTACGTCCAACGTGCTGAAGCGGGCTTGATCATCACAGAGGCAACCACGGTCTCGCCGCAAGCGAACGGGTGGAATGAATCGCCGGGTATGTATACCGATGAAATGCAAACTGGATGGAAAGCGATCGTTGATCGAGTGCACGAGGCTGGCGGTAAGATCTTTATGCAAATGTGGCATTGCGGTCGCGCTTCGCATCCGAGCTTTCATGATGGCAAGATGCACGTCGCGCCGTCAGCGATCGCGATTAACGGTGATTACATCCACACGCCCAAGGGCAAGGAGGCGTACGAGGTTCCGCGGGCACTGGAGACAAGCGAATTGTGCGAAGTCGTTGATGACTATCGACGTGCGGCCGAACGAGCAAAGCATGCAGGTTTCGATGGTGTGGAAGTTCACTCAGCCAATGGATATTTGCTGGATACGTTCCTGCAGTCGAAGACGAATCATCGCACCGACGCCTACGGTGGTAGCATCGAGAATCGCTATCGAATGCTGAACGACGTCGTCGTGGCTGTGACTGGGGTCTTTTCGCCAAGTCAAGTTGGAGTGCGGCTTTCGCCCAACGGTGTGTTCAATGATATGGGCTCACCGGACTATCGCGAACAGTTCACGTACGTCGCCAGTCAGCTCAATCAATTCGGCTTAGCTTACTTGCACGTGATGGATGGGCTTGCATTTGGTTTTCATCAACTGGGCGAACCGATGACACTTGCAGAGTTCCGTCAGGTATTCCATGGAACTCTGATGGGCAATTGTGGCTATACCCAGAAAACAGCGGAACAAGCCATTTCAGTGGGCGACGCGGATCTGATTGCATTCGGTCGACCGTTCATCAGTAATCCGGACCTGGTGCAACGGTTCAAGAACGGCTGGCCGCTCGCACCTGAAGCCGACATGTCCGACTGGTACAGCCCCAATGGAGCGAAGGGCTATACTGATTTCCCAGTGTCGCAAGCCAGCTAGTTTTTTCGACTCGGTTTACTGATAAACACGCACGTAGTCGACTAGAAACTGTTGCGGGAATGTGGTGGTTGCATCTGGTGCACCCAAGAACTTCCCGCCGACGGCAAGATTCAAAATTAAGTGAAAGCGTTCATCGAATGGGGCTGGAAACTCTCCGCCATCGGAGTGCCATTTGGTTTGCGTTTGATACGGTTTTCCGTCAACCGACCAAACCATTTTGCCTGGTTGCCAGTCGACAACGAACGTGTGAAAGTCTTCGTTGAAGCCGCCACTTGGAAGAAAGTACGAAGCACCTGAGTGAGTGTTGTTGGGCCAAGGTGCGCCGTAATGAAGGGTACCCAGAACCTCGTTTGGTGTTTGGCCGCGATACTCCATGATGTCGATCTCGCCACTGGATGCCCAAGTTCCATACTTGTCATCGGTCGGCAGCATCCAAATCGCCGGCCACATTCCCTGGCCGATCGGCAACTTGGCACGAACTTCGATGCGACCATATTTCCAATCGCCACGATGTTTTGTTCGCACAAGGCCGGAGGAATATTCACGAACGGTGCCGGCGATGCCTGCGTTGTCGCGATGAGCCTCGATAACCAAGTTTCCATTCTCGACTCGAACGTTCTTGGGGCGGTCCGTGTAAATCTGAAGCTCATCGTTGCCGCCTCCGAACGCGTTCTCCTGAACTCCCCACTTAGAATAGTCGAGTGACTCTCCGTCAAACTCATCGCTCCAAACGAGCTTCATTGCTTGCTTGCTCGTTGCAGTGACATCTTGCGATATCGCAATCGTTGGCCACCAGCAAGCACACATGATCAAGTAGGCAATACAGCGTCTCATTCATTCAATCCGATTCATTCAAGATACGCGTGATTCGAGCGACGCGTTGCACAGTCAATTCCAGGGTCTTTAGCGTAATTGCAATTCACTCCATTAGCTATGCACTCGAAGCTACTTCACCGTTGCTAGTGGTAAATCGAGGGTTTCAAGCAAGTACTCGGGACTTGCGGTGGGGTGTTGGGGGAAGCCTTCTTTCTCGGATTGCTCGCTGACTCGGCGCGTGACGAAATCGATGGTTTCGCGGAGCGTCACGATACCGTCGGCGTTGCCTTGCCGATCCGCGTCGCCGTTGAGTGCCGAGACCAGTTCGGTAGTGAACCGGCCCAGTTTCGTTTCACGTTGCTCGGCAGCTTCCTCGTCGCCTTCGCTCGCGGTCATTGTCAGCACCACGTCGTCTTGCAAGAACCGCAAGGCACTCTTGAGATCGTCGCTTCGCATCATCGGCTGTACCGCGCCGCTGTGACACGAATCCAAGATTGCGAGTTTGCGGCACGGCAAAGACGAGAGTGCGCCGAGATCGCTAAACGACAAGCAATCGTCGTAGCGATCATTCATCAAATCGTTGTATCGGGCATCCGAAGTCACAAAATACCATTGTCCGGTGAGTCGGTCGCGCAGCCCGTGACCGCACAAATACATGACAACCAAATCATTGGGCGAAACCGTCTTCGCCAATTCTTCGGCTGCCTGGTTCGCGAACACTCGCCACAGTGGACGTGTCGCGTCACGATCAATGAGTTGGTCTGTTGTTACACGATACAATGGCGACGAGGATGCTCGAAACAAATTTGCAACAACATCCGTGGCTCGAGATGCGAAATCCAGCGACTGGATTTGGCGATCACGATAGTCACTGACCCCGATCGCAAGCACATGCAAGCGGGGCGGCAAGTTGGGCTTGGCGTATTCGTGTGCGAAATCAGCTACCACGCGATCCACAGCCGCAGCCTCCGTCGCCGCGATGACTTCGAGTTTCAAAACTGGCTCACTCGGAAGTCGCATCGCCCATCGATAAGTGAGCTCAACTGTCGTGTTGGAATCGTCCGTCGCCACTTCCTTTTCGGAGACCAACACTCGATCGACCGATGGTACACCGCTGAAGAATGCTTTGGGTGGCGAGAGCGTTGCTCCGAGAGGCACACGGATTTTGGCGACGACATCGACTTGATCGCCATTGAGTATTTCACCAGGAGCCGGCGAGACAATCTCAATTCGCGGCTTGTTACTGATTTGATTGACGATCGCTTCTTCACCGGGTGGCGGGCCGATGGCGCCGACGGTGGCTCGCATTGCGCGATCGAGGCTGCCTTGTTCGAGCAATCGTTGCATCACCGCCGGCCGTTCGAGCTTCTCGCGAAACTGGGCGGCGCGATAGTAGTCTGGCAAGTTGCGAACGCCTCGATTGATTTGCCAACCGAAGTGTTGGTGACCGTTGATCGAAGCATTGTAGTATCCGGCTGGGGTCCAGAACGCCCACTCGCGATTCGTGTCAACGAACAAGGTTGCGATCGGTTGCCATGCGGCGAAGCTTTGGAATCCAGGCAACGGACGGCCCAAGCGTGTGAGGTCAAACCAGACTTGCGTATCAAATCGCAAAGTACGAAGAGTTTCGAGCATTTTCGCAGGATCAGACACTGTGACCTTTTCAATCTTGATCGGGTCGATCCAATCGATGCTGGTGAGTTGATCGCCGCCACGAACGCCGCGAAAGTACAACGGTCCGTCATCGCGAACGTTGGAAGCGATGAGGCGATTGTTTTGAATCTCGAAGTCGACGCCCCAACGATTCTCGTTCTCGCTCGCGGTAAATAGATCCTCGAGTTTCCACACTGCAATCGTCGCGTCGTCGCTGCAACTCGCGAGATAGCGACCGTCCGACGACGTTGATAACGCTCGAACGGTTCCAGCGTGTCCGCGGAACTGTCGTAGCAGTTTCGGTGGATCGCTTTCATCGGCGCGGTAAACATAGATATTATTCTCGCCATTGGTGCCGATGATTACGGCGTCGCCAGCTTGCGTCGGGTCGTCGTTCTTAACGGCAAGGGTCGAGATCGCGGTTGGAAATCCGTCTTTGCTTTCAGCCAGCGGCAGGACACCACGCTTTTGATCGGCTTCCAATAAACGAGAAAATCTCCCTTGTCCTTCGCCCTCAATGACATTGAAAACTTCAACAGCCCATTTGTTTGGGAGACGTTGTTTTGGAACAAACGCAGTCTTTTCGAGATTGACGGACGGTTGAAGTCGAACGTCCTTTAAATCGAACGCATCACGAAAGATCGACGACCCGTCGCTGGCCAATTCGGTTGCGAACGCGACTTCATAACTGTTGGGTGTATCGCGAAACTTGACATTGAATATGGGGCCTGCGGGGACCTCAAGTTTTCCTCGTGGTGACGACGCAATTTTGTCTTGCGCGTCGAGCTCGAAAACTTGCAAGCGATTCGCGATCGCAGCGATCACTTGTTTGGGTTTCTCGGACACACCGATGCCGCTAGCCAAGCCCGAGACGCTTGCTGATGACAATAGGCGAACGGGATTGGATGAAATGTCCCAGCTTTCGATCCGTGGTTCGGTGACGATTCCATTCTGAAGGCCCGCGAACGAACCAGCATAAAAACGATCTCCTGCGGCATTCATCGTCGCCGAGAATACTCTGTGGCTTCCGGGGAACGTCTCAACGCTCGCCGCCGAACCATCTTCGGCGACAACAATCAGCTTGGGCGGACCATATTGATCGCTCACGACTAATCGTTTTGCGTCGATTGATGAAGTCAACGTAACGGCTGAGCCAATGATTTCCGGCTGGGCAAAAAGAACGATTGTCGAGTCCGATAATTTGATTCGTGCCAAGCTCCATAGGGGAACGACGGCTTGAACAGGTGGCGGCTCACCAGCAACGGGTTCATTGATGGACCCCGTGAGCCAAGGGACGATAACCGAGTCGGAACCGACCCACGCAATCGGCAGAAACCCACGGTATGATGTCAACTTATCTGCGACATCATCACCGTACGTCACCCGATCCACGTCAACGAGAGTTCGATGCGACCACTGGCCAGTGTTTTCGTCCTTTTCCCACAGGATAACTTTGCCTTCGATGTCAGCCGATACTAAGCGAGATGATCCATCGGGCGCCCAAGCGAGCGACAGGACTACTTGGCGATGTCCGTTGGTGTCGTCAACAAGTGCCTGCTTCAAATCCCCTGAGATCGCATCTGCAATCCAGATTTCGCCATTGCCGCCCATCGCTCCGTAGCCTGCGAAGGCGACTTCATTGCCGTGGCTTGCGACACAGTAAACTCGGCCTCGTTGGGATCGGTTGACTTGCCATCGGATCGTGCGGCGATGGAACCAACCCGTCGGTGTGGAAGCTTGGGGCGACCAGATGTGAACGTCTTTGTCTTCACCAGCCGACGCCATCCATTGGCCATCACTGCTGATCGTCATCGAGCGGATCGGACCGGTGTGTCCTTCGAATGCAAGTCGCAAGATCGGTCGCAATTCGCCTCGGTCGTCGTCGCTGCCTGGTTCGCGTTGCGCTGGTGAGGCACCAGATCCAGCGGGCAGCGTTGCTTCGCTGGTGCTTGCGTCAGGCACCTGGAAAATTTGATTGGTGTTCGGAAGGACTTCTTCGGACGGCGACAACGCACCGGGCGGATTCGACGCACCAGGAAGCTCGGACTCGCTCGGCACTTGACCCAACACCGGTACAGTGCCAATCACGACGACTGCGAGAAGCATGAATGATCGCGTCGTGAGCATTTCAATGGCGTTTTGCGGTGCGAGCAATCGATTACGGCGATAAGACATAAACTAACCTAAAACAAACGAAGCAAATTCGTTACCATACAGTCACAGGCATTCGGAGATTGTGTCGCCGATTGCCGTTCGAAACAGATACTATGCTATTGTGAGTGATACGTGTCCCTCTTATCAACAGTCTTTAGGACGTCTTTCATGCGAACCTTGACTGCCTGGCTTGTAATCGTCGCAATCAGCACGAGTTTAGCTTCGGCCCAAACTGACACTTCACCAGTATCTGCGCCTGCAACACCTGCGGGAGCTGCGTTATCGACGCTATTCTCTCCCTCCAAGGCACCAGCAAGAAAGACGATGGGTTTGCTTCAACGAAGCTTTCTCGACCTTGCGGACCAAGGCGACATGGAGCTCGAAGTCGCGATTGTGGTGGACGGTACCGAAAGCATGGCGACTGAATTGGCTGGTGTACGTAACAGCATCAACCAGATGGTCAGCGATCTGAGGCAGTATCGAAAGAACGAAGTTCGCGTCGCACTCGTGGTTTATCGAGACTCCGACTCGCCCTCGAAAGAGTGCGTGGTTCCGCTGAAACGATTTACAGCGAGCGAGGCTGAACTTGCGAAAGCCGTTGAGTCCTTGCAGCCAGAGACTGGTGCGCCGTTCTTTCATGAGCTAGCCGATATCGGTTTGCACACAGCTATCATGGATTTGCCGTGGACAGAGAACCCACAAGTTCAACACTGGATTTTGATGTTTGGTGACGCGCCGCCGTACGCCGAAGGCTTTTCGGATCCCAAGCACCCCAAGTCGCATCGCTATTACGGAACCGATTTGCTCATCGCTCTCGCAGCTCGCAAGAACATTCGGATCAATTGCGTGCTGTGCACCAGCAGCCAAAACGTGGAGCAGCCGTACGACACGGTGATCGACGACACGCGTAACTTCATGAATTCGCTCGCCAGCGGCACGGACGGCTTGATGCTTGATCTGTCGTATCCAGAAATCCGCACCGCTCTGATTGATGCGAGCAAGCAACCGACGGTGGGTCTTGCCAAAATTCAACCGATCACGGGTATCGATCTCGCTGCCGTGCAACGAGTGGATGTTCCTCAAGCTTCGTTGACCAAAACGGTTTCGCTAGCGATTTTGCCGCACGCGCCGCTCGCGAATATGTCGTTCGATCCGCAAAGCGATTCCGTTCAAGTCTCCACCGCACTACGTCATCGATTTTCCCAACTGCCTGGGGTGCGAATCACCAGCCCGCTGGATGTTCAACGACAATTGCGTCGGCTGCAGGGCGATGGTGTGTCGGCGGATCAGGCTGTTCGCGCGCTCGCGGCGAGACTGAAGGTCGATTATGTCTTGTGGGGCAACGTGGAACCGAATACAGCGCGAGTTCAATCCGCAGCGTATCGTCGAAGCGACGGCCAACGCGTCGTGCAAGTGAGCTTTGATGGTGACCGCGGACGACTTGCGAACGTGCTACTCACAGCTGCGTCATCCGATGGCAACGCGACAGACGACGCGTTCGCAAATCTGTCCCAGCGGATGAAGTCGCTGGCGCTCAAAGAGTCGTTCGCTCAACCGATCGCAAATGATGCCGGAACCAGTCGCGAGATTTTGGCTGCGATGGAGTCGCTTGAGCAGTCTCTCGCAAGTGTCGCGGGCGATGAGTCAGCGGTCGAACTATTGAAACAAGCGGATGCGTCGTGTCGCGCCGCGTTGGTGTCTGAGCCACGAAATGCTCTTGCACATTGGCTTTCATCGAATGTCGCTTACAACCAAGCATTGCGATTGTTTAAGACCGGTGAGGCTGAAGCGGCTGAGACACGAATGCGTGAGATGAAGTCGTCACTCAAGCGGGCTGTGCGTGAAAAACGCGACGTTGACGTGCCAAGTTTGGTGACGGAGATCGAAGCCGACTATGCGTTGTTGGTCGATCGCGACGTACCGGCTGCGATCGTGAAATACACGGAGCTGACGAGCGAAGACGCGCCACTTCAATCACAATTGCGAGGCCACTGGATGCTGGCAGGTATTTACGCAGGTGACTGGGCGGTGGACGAAACCAATTTGAACCCCGATCTCGCGAGAGAAAACGTCGTGCAAATTCTGGCAAATTGGCCTGATAGTCCCGAAGCGACGTTGCTGAAACAATGGTTAAGGTGGGATGATTCCGCCGAGCAGACTGAGTTCAATTATCTGCCGCGAATGAACGTAAAGCTATCCGAAGTGACCGGGGTTTGATCAGTTATGCAGTTGCAGCGAGGACTCCAATTTGCACCCGGCTATAAGTTGCAAGAGTTTCTGGGCCGAGGCCAATTCGGTCAAGTTTGGCGTGCGAGCGCGCCGGGTGGAACTTCAGCGGCCGTTAAGTTTATTGATCTCAGCGACGGCCAAGGCGAGAAGGAGTATGACGGCATTCGGCGGGTGAAACAAATTCGCCAAGCCAACTTGATGCCGATCATTGCGATTTGGTTGCTCGACGGCGAAGGCCGTATGATCGAAGAGGCTCCCGACGAAGCGATTGAAACGATCGATTTCTCGAAGAGCAATCTTTCCGATCAATCGGGCATCGTCTCAATGCCACAAAAGGAAGCGAGTTGGCTTGTCGTCGCGATGTTGCTCGGTGGCCAAAGTTTGCAACATCGACTCAAAGAGTGCATCGCCGCTGGGAATCGCGGAATCCCGACGAAGGAATTGATCAGCTTGATGGACGAGTCCGCCAAGGGACTCGATTATTTGAATTCGCCAATTCACGATCTTGGCGCAGGTCCAATCGCGATCCAGCACTGTGATGTGAAACCAGCCAACATCGTGCTGATTGGCAACAGTGCCGTGGTGTGCGACTTTGGACTGGCACGGATTTTGACTCGCAGCCAAGCGACCGCGACGAGCGCCTCGGGCACGCCAGCTTACATGGCTCCAGAAGCCATTGAGGGTAAACCTTCTTGCACGAGCGACCAGTACTCACTCGCGATCACGTATTACCAATTGCGAACGGGCACGTTGCCTGTCAACGAAGGCTCGCTATGGCAAGTCCTCGATTCGCATCGTCAAGGCAAATTGAATTTTGATCTCGTGCCGGCGCATGAGCAGGCGGTGTTGCGTAAAGCCACTAGCATGAAGTGGGAGGACCGTTTTGAGTCCAATGTTGACATGGTTGATGCGCTCCGAGAAGCGATTCGTATTTCCGGTGATGGTGTTTCAGGTGCTGTGATTGTCGCACGCAATGCCTCGCCCGATATGGACCAGTCGCGATTGACGTCACCTATTGCTGGAAGCGGTGGTGTCTCGTTACCAGGCAACTACTCGCCGTCGGCAGCACACGATCCGACAGCGACGGTGGATTCACAATTCTTACGAAGCCGCGACAGTTCGGCTGCGGCGACCCCTGCTGGCTTGTTCGGTTCGCCAGATCTACTGGCAACGATGCAAGTGTCCTCGTCGATGGAGTCGACGAAGAGTTCACTGTCGAGTGCTGAGATCGGGAAAACGACGGACCTCGCTGCGTCAACTGGAGCGACAAACGCGAATGCATCGACCTCAGCCGATTTGAAAAGTCGCGTACTTTCAGCAGTTGCTAAACGTCCCCAAGTCGCTTTGGCCGGCGCAGGCGGTTTTCTACTCGCAGGCGTATTGGGCGGATGGATGTTGTTGCCTGGGACGCCAGAACCAGTGCCGGATCCGATTAAGAACGGCGCCGGTAATTCAGGCTCGAGCGGGGGACTAGTCGAGCTCGAAAAAGAAAAGCTAGTCATTCCGGACTCCGTTTCACTAATAGAAAAGGCTTTGGCATCACTGCGTGGCGACGATATTGAAGCCGCTAAAACCGCCTATCTCCAGGCGAGCATGGTCGATCCTAGTTTGAATGAGATTCAACCAGCCATTTGGACTGGACTCACCAAACCCGTTGCAGCCATCGCGACAGCGACGAACGGCAAGGCAATCGTGACTCTCAGTGAAGACTCGCACGCCATCCTTTGGCAAATGGATGCAGTCGATCCAAAGACACGGTCGCAAATTGATCTAAAGACGAAAGAGCTCGTTGAAGACGGTGCGTTCGCTGTCAGCCCCAGCGGCGACCGACTTGTCACTGGCGAGCTCGGCGGAAATGTAATTGTCTGGAATTTGGACGCAGCGGACGCAAGCAGCATGTTTCCGTTAGTTGGTCATGAGGACGATGTCACCAGCGCTGTTTGGCATCCAAGCGGAAAGTATATTGTGACTGCGTCCCAATTCCCAAAGATTGGAGTCTGGGAACTTGGGGAAGCAACATCCGAAAAGCCCTACGGCGCGGTAGCCCGTAAGCATCTGTTTGATGTAACGGGCATGTATGATTCGCTGGCGTTTGACAAAAGTGGTGATGTGCTGGTTGCGATGTCCACTGATGGCGGTCTCGACAAGTTCAATTGGAAAGAGCTCGTTGAGACGCTCGACACGCCAGCGGCACCGGCACCCGTCTCAGTCATCGCAAAGGGAGATACCGTTCGAAAGTTCAAGTTGGTGAAAACGCAAGATGGCGGAACACGCGTCATCGTTGCTGGTGACAGCCAAGTTGTTTCAATCTGGTCGCTTAACAGCGTTTCTCCAGAAAAAATTGAATCGAGCGATCAGCTTCCTGGCATCATCGAGTCGCTTGAGGTGGTTGCTACAGACAGCGGATTGGTCGTCGCCGCTGGTACCGACGATGGTACGCTTACTGTGCTGCGACGAGGGACGACTGCATCATCAAAGACGCTCAAGCTCCAACAAAACCCGATTAGTGGGCTAGACATCAGCAGCGATGGAAAATGGATCGCTGTGACCGCAGATCAAGGCCCAGCCGTCTTGGTCCACGCAGGCGAAGGCGAGCCGACATTTTGCACGCTTCCGATCGGTCATGGTGGCGGACGCAGCGTCAAAATGGATCCCGAAGGCCGCCGGTTGTTTGCCGGTACTTACGAAGGAAACGTTTACGTTTGGGACCTAGAACGAGCCAAGCTTCGATCTCTCCTGCCTGAGCTCCAGCCCAACGAGGCTGTGCCCGAAGCCACCGAAAAGCCCGACTCGTTCACCCTTCGACGTAAGCTAGCGACCCCGCCTCGGACGTAAATGCTCCACGCCGTTTCGATGCGAAATGGAACGAGGTTACCCGGCGATCCAGCCCGCTCGGCCGGGCTAGGTAAATTGCTGGGCGTTTCGCCCGAAAATCACGAGGTATGCACATTGTGCATGGCGGATATGCCGGCAATGCATTGGCGTAATGATCTTCAATAGCGGATACTTACTGTTGCTGGCTTCCCGGCCCGTAACAATTCCCCAAAGTCGATTGGCGATTACGTATCGCCCTCGAAAGTTTCCGTCCCCAACCTCAGGAATGAACATGAACGTCACGACCCAGTTCGCTCGTTTCAGTTCGAGCTTTGCGGTGCTGTGCATCGCTACATCGGTGTGCGCCCAAGAGCCACATGCCACATCAAGCAACGACCTAGCGAAATGTCCCGTGATGGGAGCACCAACTGATCCCAGCAACCGGAACACAGCGGCAGGTGCCTACTCGAACGGCGACTGGTGGCCCAACCAGCTGAACCTTCAAATGCTGCATCAGAACTCCCTCAAAAGTAACCCGATGGGCGAGGGATTCGACTACGCCGAAGAGTTCAAGAAGCTCGA
The DNA here is from genome assembly GCA_041749955.1 of Pirellulaceae bacterium. Lineage (GTDB taxonomy): Bacteria > Planctomycetota > Planctomycetia > Pirellulales > Pirellulaceae > JBBSJZ01. The sequence continues at coordinate 14,104 of JBGTAI010000125.1, forward strand.
CTTGGCTGCGCTGAAAAAAGACATCAATGAGTTGATGACAAGCTCCCAGTCCTGGTGGCCGGCGGACTATGGCAACTATGGACCGTTCTTCATTCGGATGGCTTGGCACAGTGCCGGTACGTATCGCGTCTCGGATGGCCGCGGTGGAGCTGGTTATGGCACGCAACGTTTTGCTCCGTTGAATAGCTGGCCCGACAACGTCAACCTCGACAAGGCACGTCGATTGCTTTGGCCAATCAAGCAAAAGTATGGCAACAAAATCTCGTGGGCTGACTTGATGGTACTCACCGGGAATTGTGCACTCGAGAACATGGGATTTGAAACATTCGGATTCGCTGGCGGTCGCGAAGACGTCTGGGAACCACAACAAGACATCAACTGGGGCCCCGAAACCGAATGGTTGGCCGACAATCGCTACAGCGGTGATCGTATGCTCGAGAATCCACTTGCGGCTGTTCAGATGGGATTGATCTACGTGAACCCAGAGGGGCCCAACGGAACTCCGGACCCGCTCGCCGCAGCGAAAGATATCCGTGAAACCTTTGGCCGCATGGCGATGAATGACGAAGAAACCGTCGCCCTCATCGCTGGCGGGCATACCTTCGGCAAAGCTCACGGGGCGGCGCCGCCAACAGGAAACGTCGGACCGGAACCTGAGGCCGCAAGAATCGAAGAGCAAGGTCTCGGATGGAAGAACAAGTATGGAACCGGTAACGCAGGCGACACGATCAGCAGCGGCTTGGAAGGTGCATGGACAATGACTGTCTAGCGACAATTAAATTTCCCTTTCCGCGACAATTAGAAATCCGCTGTTGAGTCGCTGGGTCGGGTTTCACGCGATTGCGTTCCCCGGCTCAGCGACAATTAGAATTCCCCTCCTCGGGGAGATCATCGCACC
>JBGTAI010000126.1:0-3373 GCA_041749955.1 Pirellulaceae bacterium
GCGATCAAGGCCCATTGGGCGTCCGTTAGACGATGTCGTGCCATCCGTGGCCACCGATGAAACAGGGAACGAAGTTGAATTCAACCAAGTTTGTCGCATTAGCTGATTTCTTGAAATGGCAGTTTAGGGACAGAGCCTAGGTGATCGTGACATTCGTACTGAGCCAAGAGGCCAATCAGCGGTTGGCAGCCCCAGCGAGTCTGGAAACGGTATCAAGGTCGCTGGAGGAGCCATCGCGTGTCGCGGGTTCATTGACCAAGCGCGTCCTCGGTTTTGGGGAACAACGGGAACTGTGATTGGAAGTTCGTCTCAGCGTCGTGGTTTTAGCTGGTCTTCCTGCCGTCCCATGTACGCTCAAGTGAACACTATTCTTCCACCGAACCGCGAGCTGTGCTTGGACGCCCAACCAACGAATCCTCACAACGGTGCTGGAATCGTACCTCCGGGGAGCCGACATCAAGGCGGTTGCCATGTCCTCATGGCTGACGGGGCAGTGAAGTTTATTACCGACTCAATAGAATCGGGGAACCAAAACAGCGCTCAAGTTGGTGTGGGCGCTGGCGTGCTTCCGCCAGGTTCACCGAGCCCGTTTGGACTATGGGGCAGCCTCGGTACAAGAGCGTCCAGCGAAATAATCAGCGGTTTCTAAAAGCCGCTTTGCCCAAGACTTTATTAGAGCGTGTGGTTCGTCCCACGCTCTTTTCTTTACACATCACTTTAGGAACATGAAAATTTTAGTTAGCTCCAGCTTGCGTTGCACACTTGTTGTTGTCGCTCTTCTATTCGTTTGCGGATGCGGCGGGAACAGCACAGAGCCAGCGGTCACAAGCTCACAAGACGAAATGTCTAAATACCTTGACGAACACCCTGAACTCAAGGACGTCAAAGAAGATACCGCGACAGCGACTGGCGGTGTATAAGCGAGAAGGCACATTGCAGCAGCACAGGTCGAGCACCTGTTACGCCCCGAATGCCATTGGAGACGATGGCATTCGGTGGATTTCAATAATCTTTTGCCCGCTTGATCGTTATTTGCTCACCTTGCTCGAGTGGTTGCTTCCGAAACCAGCAATCTTTAACGTTGGCAAAGGAGCAGTTTTGTTAAGCTCGGGGTGACGCATCCCGGACTAGATGTCATTCGATCTGAGTGGCACAAACATGCTGCGCTCTCGTGTGATCTCCGCCAACGTGTGTGCGGAGTTGACGGTGATCTGTTCGATTTCGGAAACAATCTTCGACTGCTCTGTGCTGAGCTCGGTTTTCTTAAGCTCACCAACTCGATTCGTCACGTCGGAGGAAACGCTCTTCAGCAAATCGGTTAGTTTCCCGAGTTGCAGTGAATGCGAGTTTTGCTCTTGATCAGGACCTTCCAGCGACACCTGCTTTCGCTTAATCGCGTGTCGTATTGAACGAATCAGACTGTTGGGTGCAAGATCGTTCTTGGAAACGAACTCTTGTGCCCCCAGCGAGATCGCTTCCATCGCAGCCTCATCGTCTTCGATGCCCGTCAACACGATCACGGGAACCGACGGCATCAATTTCATCAGCGTCTTCACGCCCGTCAGGCCCCTGTTGTCTGGCAATCCAAGATCCAAAATAACCACTTGGAAGGACCGCTTTTTGATCTCTTCAATCGCATCGGTAAACCGAGTGACGTGGACCACGTCAAAGACTCTTGGAAAGACAGAGTTGAACGAACGCAGCACCTGTTCAGCGTCTAAAATGTCGTCTTCAATCAGCAGAACTCGAATATTACCCATCACATATTGCCCCTAAAGATCGTCGTTGCCAGAGACTAGTAAGGAGTCCATTGTACTAATGATCGATCGACACAACATCCCAGTGATTGATTCTCCCGGTGATTGATTTTTGACGTTCGAATGCTGGACCAACATTGCCACAGGTGGCGTCATGCATGAGTTTTTGTCTAGTGGATGGGTGTTAGCCTTCATCCAAACCGGCTTAGTCAGTGCGACGCTCATTGCGACAGAGGCGACTCCAGGTCTGGTAAACTCGCGTCCCACCCTTTTGCACACTCTCTCCCTAGGCGAACACGATGAGTCGAGTCCCAAGTTGTCTGGCATTACTTTTGGTTGTTTGTTGGGGCACCATCCATGCCGAAGATTCGAATCACAGTGTTGTGAGTGAATCTCTCGTGTTGGAAAGTGAACTTCTCGGAGGGCCTCGCAATTTCGCGATCTACTTGCCACCGGGATACAACTCGTCCACGCGATCGTATCCAGTTCTCTACTTGCTTCATGGTGGTGGTGACGACCACACCGGCTGGGTGCAGTTTGGCGAAGTCCAGCATATCGCTGACCAAGCGATCGCAGATGGCTCGGCCACGCCAATGGTGATTGTCATGCCGGATGCCAACACGGGACGTCGTGGCTACTTCAACGATATACGCGGTGACTGGAACTACGAAGACTTTTTCTTCCAAGAGCTGATGCCGTTCGTCGAGTCGGTATACCGCATCCGAACGGAGAAGCGGTACCGCGCCGTTGCTGGACTGTCGATGGGCGGTGGTGGATCGTTCATGTATGCATTGCATCATCCCGAGCTGTTTTCGTCGGCGTGTCCGCTCAGCGCCAGCACCGGCGCGCTCAATCTCGATGAAGCTCGCAAACGCTACAACGAACCACGAAACGATTCGCCAGACGAAAAACGGCCGCCCGTCTCCGATGAGCAAATCGAAAAGTATCTTCAATCGCACAGTGCACTGAAGCTCGTCGAAACGCTTCCCGAGAAAGATCTCAAGAGTGTGCGGTGGTACATCGACTGTGGCGACGACGATTTTCTATACGAAGGCAACTCACTCGTCCACATTGCACTTCGCAAACGCGAAATACCGCACGAGTACCGCGTTCGTGATGGCGGCCATAAATGGAGCTATTGGCGATCGGCACTGCCAAGCGTGTTGAGCTTCGTGTCCGAGTCATTCCATCAAAACTAAGACGGCGCCAATTTGCGAAAGATGAGGATGCCGCACGGATGCTCGTGGACCCGTGCGCGATCAAGATGGCGGCCGACCGGAGCGTCACCATCGTTGACCATTCGGGTGCATCGACAACGATGCTTCCAGAAAGATTGCCGTTCAAGATCGGCGGCGGGAATCCAAATCATCCGAGTGATTTCTCAATGACGGCACTCCAGGTTAGCAAGACGGGAACACTCAACCCGCCGGCAGTCATCATCTACTTGGCTATCGAACGTGGGAAGATCCGCATCGATGACTGTCTAGCGACAATTAAATTTCCCTTTCCGCGACAATTAGAAATCCGCTGTTGAGTCGCTGGGTCGGGTTTCACGCGATTGCGTTCCCCGGCTCAGCGACAATTAGAATTCCCCTCCTCGGGGAGATCATCGCACC
>JBGTAI010000127.1:0-28772 GCA_041749955.1 Pirellulaceae bacterium
TGCACGCACCAAATTAAGCAAAAGGTGCGTGCAAGCACGACACCCCAAGAAAAGCTCTACAATGATTCGCTTGATCCCAGTGCGAGTCAGCTCCCCGCTCATCCATGAAGAATGCTTTTCCATGAAACAACTCATCCCGTACACTGCTTTACCATTACTGCTCTCCCTGGTCGCAGTCGTTGCCGCAGCCGAGAAACCGAATGTGATTCTCGTGATGGTCGATGACTTTGGCTACGAGTGCATCACGGCCAATGGCGGTGAGTCGTACCAAACGCCAAACATCGATGCGCTGGCTGCGTCTGGCGTGCGATTCGAGAACTGTCATGTCCAACCCTTGTGTACGCCGACTCGCGTGCAATTGATGACGGGGCGGTACAACATCCGCAACTACGTCAAATTTGGAACACTCCCGCGTACTGAGACGACGTTTGGCCATCTGATGAAGGATGCGGGCTACGCGACTGGGATTTGCGGCAAGTGGCAACTCGGACAAGAACCGGATGCACCGCAACACTTTGGTTTCGATGAAGCACTACTGTGGCAACACACGCGTCGTCCGCCGCGATACGCGAACCCGGGGCTTGAACGCGACGCAGTGGATCAAGACTACACGATGGGCGAGTACGGCCCCACGCTCATCAACGAATTTGCACTGGACTTCATCACCAAGCACAAGGAGAAGCCGTTCTTTCTCTATTGCCCCATGATTCTCACCCATTCGCCGTTCCAGCCGACACCAGACAGCGCAGATTGGGATCCGACAATCAGCAGCGAGAACGTCCAGAACGCGGTGAAACATTTTGCCGACATGACCGCGTACACCGACAAGATGATGGGCCGTATTGTTTCAAAGCTCGATGAACTTGGAATTCGCGAAAACACGTTGCTGATTTTCCTCGGTGACAATGGAACGCTCGGAAGTGTCACCAGCCGATTCAAGGGCACCGACTACAAAGGTGGAAAAGGATCGACGAAAGCGAATGGAACTCACGTTCCGCTGATCGTCGATTGGCCAGCCGTGATGAAGGGCAACGGAAGCGTCTGCGAGGATCTCATCAGCAGCACAGATTTCTTGCCCACGATTTGTGAAGCGGTTGGCGTCCAGTCGCCAGCAAACGTTGACGGAGTCAGCTTCTTGCCGCAGCTGAAAGGCGAGACTGGAACGCCTCGGCAATGGCTTTACACCTGGTACTCGCCACGCCAAAGCATCGACCTCACCGTGAAGGAGTACGCCTTCGATGAGCATTTCAAACTCTATCGCACGGGCAAGTTCTACGATCTCCAAGCTGACGCCGCTGAGAAGAATGATCTCGCATCAGCGAAGCACGACAGTCACACCGCGACCGAAAAAGCCAAGCTTCAATCCGTTCTCGACCAGTTTGCTGACGCTCGCCCAGAAGGACTTGATCGCGAGTTCGAAGCATCTGGCAAAGGCAAAGAGAAGAAAGAAAAGAAGAACAAAAACAAGAAGTAGTATCTCTGGAATCGAGAGGAGCCACTCAATGCGATACGTGCATCTACTTTTGCTTACGCTAGCGTTATTTCCAATCACGTTGTCACGCGCGGCTGACGCGTCGAAGTTGAACGTCCTTTTCATTGCTGCGGACGACTTGCGCAACGATCTGCCTTGCTATGGCCATCCGCTGGTAAAGACGCCGAATATTGATCGATTGGCACAGCGTGGGCTCGTGTTCAATCAAGCCTATTGCCAACAAGCAGTTTGCAACCCATCGCGAGCATCGTTGTTGACCGGCCGTCGTCTGGATGCATTGCAAATCTGGGATCTGCCAACGCATTTTCGTTCAAGAATGCCGGATGTGGTTACGCTGCCCCAACACTTCAAGAACAACGGCTACTTTACGCAAGACATCGGCAAGATCTTTCATAACTTCCGCCAAGAGATCGAAGGCGATCCTGAGTCTTGGAGCGTGCCGGCGGTGATGCACTATGCAAGTCATGGCGACGATAAACCCGAGGTAGCTCGACCGTTCCCGGCGAACTTTGCTAGGGATCCCAAGTGCGAGTGCCGCGATGTGCCTGATGAAGCGTACTACGACGGACGAATTTCAAAACTCGCAGTCGAAACGCTGGGTCAACTCAAGGACAAATCCCAACCGTTCTTTCTTGCCGTGGGCTTTTGGAAGCCACACGCTCCGTTTAACGCGCCGAAACGCTACTGGGACATGTATGAACGCAACGATGTCTCCATGCCCGAGAATCCCGACTGGCCCATCGATGCTCCACGCGTCGCTTGGCACAACGGCCGCGAAATCGTCGGCAATAACCAACGTAAACTGACGCCAGAAGCCGTTCGCGAGATTCGCCATGGGTATCTCGCAAACATCAGCTACCTCGATGCCCAAGTCGGCAAGGTGCTCGATGAACTCGATCGGTTGGAACTGACTGAAAGCACAGTGATCGTCTTCTGGTCCGACCACGGATACCACCTCGGCGAGCAAACGCTCTGGGCGAAAACGTCCAACTTTGAACTCGACGCACGCGTTCCACTGATCATCGCGACTCCGAATATGACTTCATCGGGCAAGACAACGGATGCGATTGTGGAGTTGCTCGATCTATACCCAACCCTCGTGGATCTCTGTGGACTGCCGCGAGTGAAACATCTCGATGGAGTCAGTCTGGCTTCGGTCATCAAGTCGCCTGAATCCGCAGTACGCACGACTGCTCTTACCCAACATCCGCGACCGGCTTATTACTCGGGTGCCCCAGACACGATGGGTTACTCGATTCGGACGCAAAACTTTCGGTACACCGAATGGCGTGACTGGAAGAGCGGGAAAACGGTTGCTCGCGAACTCTATGATCACAACGCCGACCCAAACGAGACTCGCAATCTGGCGAATCTTGACGACTATTCTCACGAAGTCGGGCAACATGCGATCATGCTGGGTGAATCAAAGCCCATTGTCACGCCGGGTTGGAGTCCCGTTTTGACGGTGAATGCTACTGCGAAGTAGCGTTTGTCTGTTCCGAAATTTCCATCGACCTTCCTACAACTCGCAAGTATTCCTGCCGTGAAATCGCTCTATTTAACTTCAGTCATCCTTGGACTTTTGGGCGCATCACAGACTTTGCTGGCTGCGAAGCCGAATGTTGTGCTGCTGATGGGTGACGACCATGGTTGGGAGGAGACTGGTTACAACGGACATCCGCATGTCAAAACACCGGTTCTCGATGAGATGGCCGCAATGGGGCTGAAACTCGAGAACTTCTATTCCGGGCACCCAAGCTGTTCACCCACTCGTGCCAGTTTTCTGACGGGACGTCACCCCAACCGCATGGGCACGTTCGCGCCTGGATGGTCCTTTCGTCCAGAGGAGATTACCAGTGCCCATGTTATGAAGGCCGCTGGATATCGCAGTGCACACTTTGGCAAATGGCATCTTGGTGCAGTAAAAGCAGCTTCGCCGGTGAATCCAGGCTCGATGGGTTTCGATGAGTGGCTGTCGCACGATAACTTCTTTGAACTCAATCCATCGTTCTCGCGCAACGGTTCACCGCCAACCGTCTTTGAAGGCGAAAGTTCCGAGATCGTGATTGATGAAACGATTCGCTTCATCGAGCGATCTCGCTCGTCGAACCAGCCGTTCTTCACAGTCGTTTGGTTTGGCTCGCCGCACGAACCGTACAGTGGTCTCGCCGAAGACTTGGCGCTGTATGACGATCTGCCTGCGATGTATCCCAACAAGAAAGTCAAGCTAACTTCGAACGAAACCGGTGGCCAAACCACGCGTCCGCAAGGCGATGTCCTACGAGAACGGTATGCGGAGATCACAGCGATGGATCGTGCAATTGGACGATTGCGTAAACACCTTGCGGACACCGGACTGCGTGAGAACACGTTACTGTTTTACTGTGGCGACAACGGCACTTCCGCCGATGGGTCGCTCGTGACTCCGCATCGTGGCGTCAAAGGGCAAGTTTACGATGGCGGGATCCTTGTGCCAGGTTTGATTGAATGGCCAGCACGAATTCAACAACCACGTAGCACCAAAATCCGAGCGAGCACAAGCGACTTGCTACCGACGCTGTGCTCGATCGTTGGCCAACCGCTTCCGAATCGTCCATTGGATGGCGTGGATTTAAGTCCATTGATGGATGACACGATGACGGAGCGTCCAAATCCACTCTACTTCTGGGAGTTCGGAAACGTACCTTCAGGAAAATCGAATGCAAAGCCGTACATCGAACCAGAGCTGCAAGCTGGAACAACGCCACTCGTTAAACTTACCGGTGGTAAAGCGACGCGTGACTTCAATAACTTTCACCATCCTGAGGTGACTGAGGCAGACTACTTAGGGCCTCGAGCCATCATTGATGGTCACCACAAACTTGTGATTCATGAGCCGAAAAAGGGACCACCGCTGCTGGAACTCTTCGACTTGGGGGCTGACCCGGCGGAAACTCGCAATCTGATTGCCCAACAACCCGACGTGGCGGATCAGCTACAATCGAGACTTCGACAATGGCAACAATCGGTACTGAAGAGCCTGACGGGCGCGGACTACCAGCCTTAGTGAACACTTTTGCAAATGCACTCAACGAAGCCCCCCGACAACCCATGATCCATTTCCCGCAGCGGTATTGTCTGCTGATAGTGTTTGTACTCAGTCTATGTTCCTCGGCAAACGCAATCGATGAGCGCGAGTCGCTCGAACTGCTCGTCAGCACGCTTGGATCCATGGAGTCTGAACCAGCCGTTTGCAGTTCGCTGATGCGAGGCATGTTGAGCGGGCTTGAAGGAAGACGAAACGTCGATCCGCCATCTGGCTGGCGTGCGCTGAGTGAGAAGTTCGCACGTAGCCAAGATGCGGACGTGCGAGAGTTGTCAACGCGGCTGTCCCAGCTATTTGGTGACCGCGAGGCGACGCTAAGAGCCATCTCAGTCGTCAAAGATTCATCCGCCAATCCGAGTCAACGTCGGTCTGCTCTTGGTGGGCTGTTAGAACAACAATGCAACGAGTTGCCCGAAATCCTAGAAAGTCTAATCGATGAGCCGGCTTTCACGCTGGATGCGATTCGGGGGTATTCCGTCGTCGGAGTGGACACCGCGCCATCGTTGTTGTTGCAACGCTACCCACAATGGAACGCTGAGTTGCGACGCGCCGCGATTGAGACGCTTGCGACGCGTAAAGATTATGCTGAGGCTTTGGTATCTGCGATCGAAAGCGAGGCGGTGTCGCGAGACGATATCCCAGTGCAAGTCGCGCGTGCCTTGAGTGACATTCTTGGGAAACGGTTTACGAAAGTGTATGGCGAAATTCGCCCGATTGCGGAGGATCGCGAACGCTTGCTGGCGAAGTACAAGGCGATGATCACGCCAAAGTCGCTGAGCGAAGCGGATGCTTCACGTGGTCGGGTGATGTTCCAGAAAACGTGCGCCGCTTGCCATCAACTTTACGGCGAAGGCGGATTGGTTGGGCCTGATTTGACAGGCTCGAATCGAGCGAACTTGGATTACATTCTGCTCAACAGCGTCGACCCCAGCTACGACGTTCCGGATGCGTATAAAATGGTGCAAATTCTCACCGTCGAAGGCCGCGTCATCAACGGCGTGTTGGCTGAGGAAGACGCTGTGCGGCTGGTGCTGAAAACCGCTGAGCAACCACGAGTGGTTGTCGCAAAAGCCGATATCGAATCGCGTCGCATTTCACCCAAGTCGATGATGCCGGACGGACAATTGGACCAAATGAAAACACAAGAGGTGATCGATTTGATCAAGTACCTCCGAACGACAGAACAAGTGGAGTTGGCTCAATGAGACGGAATCGAAATCCTTCTGCTGTCATCGCACTTTCGATTGCTTTCGGAGCGTTCGGTGGAGTCGATCATGCATTAGGTGAGGATGCGAGAAATACGCTTCCGAAGCAACAGCATAAAACGAGCGACGCGCCGTTCCTCACGCCATCGGAAGCGGTCGCCAAGATGGCAATCCCGGATGGCTTCGAAGTTTCCGTATTCGCGTCGGAGCCCGACATCGCGGAACCAATCGCGTTCTGTTTTGATGACCGTGGGCGGATGTGGATTGCGGAGAATTTCAACTATCGCACGCGACGTGAACATACGGACGAGCAAGTCAGCCGCATCCAGATTCTCGAAGACACGGATGGCGATGGCGTCTTTGACAAGAAGAAAACCTTCACCGACAAGCTCACGTTTACTTCAGGTCTCGCTTGCGGATTCGGCGGTGTCTTTGTTGGTTCGCCGCCGAATTTTAGTTTCATTCCTGACGCTGACGGTGACGACATTCCCGATGGACCGCCAGAAGCGCTGCTTGATGGCTGGGGAATCAACGATCGTCACGAGACACTCAACAGTTTCATATGGGGACCGGACGGTTGGCTCTATGGATGCCACGGTGTGTTTACCCAGTCGCGTGTGGGCCACATTGGCGACGACGACTCAAAGCGACAATTCATCGACGGCGGCATTTGGCGGTACCATCCGACTCGCAAAACCTTCGAGATCTTCGCTCGCGGGCTATCCAACCCCTGGGGATTCGATTTTGACGATCACGGACAAGCCTTTGCAACGTGCTGTGTCATTCCGCACTTGTTCCATGTCGTCCAAGGTGGTGTGTACCACAAACAGAGTCTTCCGCATGTGAATCCGCATATTTACGACGATATCAAGACGATCCGAGACCACACGCATCTCTCCGCGCATGGCGGAGCCAGGTTTGGATTGAGTGATGTGTTGCCGAGCGAGTATCGCAATCAATTGTTCATGTGCAATATCCATGAACACGCCGTGCTCACGGATGTGATGGTGCCCAACGGCTCGAGCTTTATTGGGAAGCACGGTGCGGACTTCATGCCCACGAATGATTTGGCGTGGGTTGGATTCAGTGTCGAAATCGGCCCCGATGGCGGCGTCTATATCTTGGATTGGCACGACACCGACGTTTGCGGCAACGCGATCAACTTCCCCAACAGTGGCCGTGTGTATCGAATCACGCCGAAGGGGGTGCCGCAAAAGACGCTGCCGAATTTGATAGTGATGTCAGATGAACAATTGGTGGGGCTGCAAACCCATGACAACGATTGGTACGTGCGCCACGCGAGAACGTTGCTTCAATCGCGTTCGGTGTCTGGCAAGTTGGACCGCTCGCTGGTTCTTGCTGAACTTGAGCTCCAGTTCAATACGGCATCGACATCCGCAAAGCTTCTTCGCGCACTTTGGGCGCTGCAAGTCACTGAGGGCTTGAGCCGCGATCGCTTGGTCGCTCTTTTGGAACACCAAGATCCGTATGTTCGGGCCTGGTCGATCCAGTTCCTGTGCGATGCGAGTTCAGTGAACGCGTTTGAAGATGCAAGCCATGCGAATCAATCCGCTGTTGAAGCAAGCGTTCTAGAAAAGTTTGTCGTAATGGCGAAAGACGATTCATCCCCAGTCGTCCGATTGTATTTGGCATCAGCGGTCCAGCGGATGCCCTTTGCTGACCGCTGGGCGATTCTCGAGGCGCTTGTGTCACATGCCGAAGACATTGGTGACAACAATTTGCCTCGAATGGCTTGGTTTGCACTGGAACCGATGGTGCCAAACCATGCTCGCGAAGCATTGAAGCTCGCCATAGAAGGAAAGATGCCGAATCTGCGAGAGTTTGTTGCGCGACGGATGGTCTCGGGGGATGTCGCGGCAACCGTCACTCGACCGAGCAATCAGAGCCAGGATCCAAAGTGGCAAGGGATCATTGCAAAAATTGCCCCAGGGTTCACCGTCCGCAATGTTGGCGAAGGCGGTGTGGTTCATCATGGATCGTTTCGAAATACGGTGGCAGTGCAAACACATCCGCTGGATCGCAAGACACCAAGCAGCTTGTATCGTGAGGTTCAAGTCCCGCAAGACAAGTCGACGCAACTCACGATGCGCGTCAGCCATCACCCGCACGGCGACTGGCAATTGCGTGTCTTGGCGGGAGACGATGTGCTGTCGGATCAGATTGTCGGTCCGAAGACTGTGGGCAAAGACGAATGGCTTGATGTCACCGTTGATCTGACGAAGTACGCTGGCCGCACAATCAAACTGTCAATTGAGAATCGCCCGAATGATTGGCAGAACGAGTGGGCTTACTGGAATCACGTTTCCATTGTGAGCCAGTGAGCTAGATCACGCGGTTGTTTTTTTAAGTTCCAATTGGGTGAGTCTCCACGCCAAGTTTATGAGTTTTGAATCAGGTTATGGTCCGTGTTTGCCTCGCTCTTCTGTGTGTCGTCGTCTCGTTGGTTCCGTCATCTGTTGAAGCACAGGAGCGTCGACCGAATGTGATCGTTTTCCTTGTTGACGATTTAGGTTGGCGGGATTTGGGGTGCTACGGAAGTCCGTTTTATGACACGCCCCACATTGATCAATTTGCTCAGGAGAGTGTGCGGTTTACGGATGCGTATGCAGCGTGCCACGTTTGTTCTCCCACGCGTGCGAGTATTTTGACGGGCAAGTATCCAGCGCGACTGGGGCTTACCGATTGGCTGCCAGGAAGGAAAGATTTTCCGTTCCAACAGCTCAGGAACGTCGAGATCCACCAGCAGCTACCGCTCGAAGAAGTCACCATCGCGGAAACGCTCAAGGCGAATGGCTATCGCACGGCTCACATCGGCAAATGGCACCTTGGCGAAGCGCCTTTTGGTCCGCAACAACAGGGATTCGATATTCAAGTTCCAAATTGGAACAAGGGTTGGCCGAAGTCGGGGTACCACGCTCCGTTCAAAATGGAAAATCTCGCGAGTCGCGACGGAGAGTATCTAACCGACCGATTGACTGACGAAGCAGAGAAGTTTATCGAGTCGAGCAAGAACGATCCGTTCTTTCTGTATCTAGCCCACTTCGCTGTTCACGACCCGATTCAAGGGCGCAGTGATCTGGTCGCGAAGTATGAACGCAAACTGGCGTTGGCGAACAAGACAAACGGGAGCGAGTTTGTGCTTGAAGGCAACCCCGATGACCCACAACCGCTTTCGCGAGAAGAGCTAGATGCACGTCTATCCCTTCCGGGTTGGTCAGAATTCCGAGTACTGCCCGAGCGGACGGTGAAGATCAAACAGCAACAAGACAACATTCAATTCGCCGCGATGGTCGAGTCAGTCGACGAGAGTCTCGGTCACCTTCGTGCAAAGCTAAAGGCACTGAATCTTGACGACAACACCATCATCATTTTGTTCTCGGACAACGGTGGCATGTCCGCAGCAAACTACGGGAACCCCGACCGGCTTGTGAATACAAATAGCCTCGACGCTGCCTACTCAACATCGAATCTCCCGCTTCGAGGTGCGAAAGGCTGGCTATACGAAGGCGGTATACGCGTGCCACTGATTGTTCACTGGCCGAAAAAGGGCGCGCCAGGAACAGTGTGTGACACGCCTGTGATCAGCAATGACCTCTATCCGACGATCCTGGAGATGGTGGGACTTGAGCTCGAGCCACAACAGCACGTTGACGGTGTCAGTCTCGCGTCGCTCGTGAGCGGACAAGCAGCGGTCGAGCGTGATGCGATCTACTGGCATTTTCCCCACTACAGTAACCACGGCATGCAGAGCCCCGGTGGCGCGATTCGCGTCGGAGACTACAAACTGCTCGAGTACTTTGAAAATGATTCCGTCCAGCTCTTCAATCTGCGCACCGACATCAGCGAGCAAAACGACCTGTCCGAAGCTGAGCCAGACAAGACCGCCGAACTTCGCTCGAAGCTACACGCATGGCGGAAATCCGTATCCGCCAGGATGATGCCTGCGAATCCCAACTACGTCGACGCACTTTCCGCAGGAAACTGACACGGTATTGCCTCGCCATTGTCATCACCGTACTCCCATCGAAAATGCATGATTACAAACGCCACAAAAATCATCCTCATCTGCGTAGCGTGTTCTCTTTCACATGGTTTTGCCGCTGGTCCGAAGCAACCCAATATTGTTTTCCTGCTGGCGGATGATTTGGGCGGTGGTGATCTCCATTGTTACGGTCATCCGTATTCGCGCACACCCAACATCGATACCCATGCTCGAGATGGGACGCGATTTACACAGTTCTATGCAACCGGTGCCACCTGCTGCCCCGCACGCACAGGCTTGATGACGTCCAAGTTTCCCGCGACTTATCCAACTTACCCGGCAAACGGAGGTTTTGCGGACCGAGTTACGATTACGGAGTTGTTAAAGAACCACGGATATGCGACTGGGCATTTCGGTAAATGGCACATTGGCCCAGACGAAACACCTGGTACCTATGGTATCGATTCCATCGGCCTGGGAACCGAGGAAGACGGTGGAAGGAAGAAAACAATTACTGATGATCGCGGGCGTGATGCACATATTTACGACGACGCCATTCAGTTTATCGAGAAGCACAAGAACGGCGCGTTCTATGTCAACGTGTGGGGGCACATTTCGCACAATCCAGTGAACCCCGTCGATGCTCTGGTGAAACGTTGGAGCGAACTGAAGGTAAACGAAAGCGATTTCCCCCCACAGATGCTCGCCAAGTTCAATGCGGTACGCGACGCAGGAGGTGATCTCGACGATGCAATGAGCCGCTACCTCGCCGATGTTGAGTCGCTTGATGATAGCGTCGGTCGTTTGCTCAAGCGGCTTGACGAACTCGGCTTGCGCGACAACACCATCGTTGTCTTCAACAGCGACCAAGGCGCCGATATGACCAAGGCTGGTCTGGGTGGATTGCGATTCAATCAAATGGGCTTCAATGGACCAGTTCGCGGAGGGAAGCACACGCACTGGGAAGGCGGCGTTCGTGTGCCCTGGATTGTTCGCTGGCCGGGCAGAGTTCCTGCGGGGCGTACAGACGAGCAATCCGTCCTTAGCGGTGTGGATTGGCTGCCGACGCTGTGTGCGATCACTGGTGTGTTGATTAATGCCAGCGACTTTGACGGAGAAGACACATCCGCAAGCTGGTTTGGCAAAGGCACACACGTCCGCACCAAGCCGTTGCTTTGGAAAACAAGTTCGCCTGGAAGCGAATCATTGATTCGCGATGGCCAATGGAAACTGCGTCATCCCACTCGCAAGAACGATGGTGTACTGGAGCTTTACGATATCACCGCTGATCCCGCTGAGTCAAACAACCTCGCGGAAAAGCACCCAGAAATTGTGAACGCACTCTCCGCGAAAGTGGAAACCTGGGTCAATACGCTGCCCAAGGAATACCTCAAGACCAAAGACAAACAGGATTAGAGCATTGGTGCATTGACTCGGCTCGGGTGCTTCGCCAAGCTCCGGACAAGTTTCGGATGAAGACATTTTTCGGTTGAAATGGTGCGGCGCTCAAAACCGTACGCAGCAGGATAGAAGATGAAAGCCGCATCGATCAGTGAACTGAAAAAGTCGCTCGCGAATCTTGATCGCGATGAACTGCTGGATGCGTGTGTGCGTTTAGCTAAGTACAAGGTCGATAACAAGGAATTGTTGACTTACTTGCTGTTGAAGTCGCATGACGAACAAACCTACATCCGCGAAGTCTGTGATGAAATCGACCACGAGTTTCGCGGTGTGACGTCCATGCCAAAGAAGACGATTCGAAAGATCATCCGTTGGCTCGACAAGCGGGTTCGTTATTCTGGCGACGTGGAAACAGAATTGGAGCTAAGGATCTATTTTTGCAGCCAATTTTTGCGACGACGAATCCGTCTTGGGCGTTGCAAAGTCAGCGCCAACATGTACCGCGGCCAATTGAAGAAGATCGAAAGTCTTCTTGAGAAAGTGCACGCGGATTTGCAGTTCGACTATCGACACCAGATGGAAGGCTTTGAAGAAATGCTGCCAAACTATTAGCTCGATCTGCATCATCAATGCACATCAATAATGTCTCGCATTCCCGCGGACGAACGAGATCTGAATCGCGTTTTTTGACGACGAACGTCAAACATGTGCACTCACACAGGCATCGACAACGATTTCGAGCAAATCTACACTCGTTGCGTTGATGGAGCGTGTGTCAATCGAGATTCATTCTGCATCAGGCGACGATAAACGCATCTTTAGATTCGCGACTATCATCTACCGCAAGACTTTCCCCTTTTTTTGTTCGCAAACCTGGTTCTCGCTCATGAAGATCACTCGGATTTTTGCTCACCGCGTCGAGCTACCACTCGTCGAAGGCTCTTACAAATGGTCGGGTGGGAAATCGGTTTCGGTTTTCGATAGCACGGTTGTCGGTGTGGAGACGGATGGGGGGCTGATTGGATATGGCGAAGTTTGTCCTTTGGGTCCGTTTTATCTGCCAGCTTATGCTGAAGGGGTGCGCAGCGGACTTCGCGAACTTGGGCCGCACTTGATCGGTATGGATCCACGCGAGTTAGGCAAGCTCAACAAGCAGATGGATGCGGCGCTCAAGGGGCACCCATATGTGAAGACGGGGATTGATATCGCCTGTTGGGATCTTCTTGGCAAAGCAACTGGATTGCCGGTGTGTGTCTTGATGGGTGGTCGTTTTGGAGAAAGCGTGCGACTGTATCGTGCAATCTCTCAGGTGGCGCCGGATGAAATGGCACAAAACGTTGCCGATTACAAGGAACAGGGCTACACGCGGTTCCAGCTCAAGG
Source organism: Pirellulaceae bacterium (assembly GCA_041749955.1). Classification (GTDB taxonomy): domain Bacteria; phylum Planctomycetota; class Planctomycetia; order Pirellulales; family Pirellulaceae; genus JBBSJZ01. Next base: position 12,569 of record JBGTAI010000127.1, read on the forward strand.
TGGGCGGTGATCCAGATACCGACATTGCGAGAATCCGCGGCGCACGTGCTGTGCTCGGCTCGGCTGATCGACTGGTTGCTGATGCGAACACGGGTTGGACCCAGCATGAAGCGATGCGAGTCGTCCGCGCGGTAAGCGACTTGGATGTTTATATCGAGCAGCCTTGTTTGACGTATGAGGAGTGCCTTGCAGTTCGCCGGAACACGACGCATCCGTTCGTTTTGGATGAGAACATCGATGACATCCACATGCTGTTGCGTGCAAAGGCGGATTTGGCGATGGACGTGGTCAACTTGAAGATCAGCAAGCTTGGTGGATTGACGAAAGCGAAACAGGCTCGTGACTTGTGCGTGTCGATGGGGATTGCGATGACGCTCGAAGACAGTTGGGGAGGAGACATCACGACGGCTGCGATCGCGCATCTTGCGCACAGCACGCCAGAAGAGTTTCGCTTTACGAGCACTGACTTCAACAGCTATGTCACCGTCAGCAATGCGGAAGGTGCGCCACAGCGAGATCAGGGCTTCATGAAGGCTGGCACCGCACCAGGCCTCGGCGTGACTCCTCGCCAGGACGTCATCGGGCCTGTGGTCGTTGAGGTGACTTAATCGTTTTCTCTCCATCGCGGTGCGGGTAAGCGAAGTCTTTCCGCTAGTCTTAAGTGGATTGGCGCGACATTGGAATTTGGCTCGGCAGTGAAGTCGGAGCGGTCGATAGTTTTCCCTATTAAGCGATAGACAGCATGACCAAAATCAGACGCTCCGATTTGTCGATCACACAAACACCGGTCTTTGCACAGGTTTTGTATTCGAATTGGGCCATAAAGCTTGGCTTGTGTCTTGGCTCGTTGCTTTTCGGTCAGTTTTCTTCGAGGCACTTTGTCCTAGGTCAGAACGAGGGAACCGGTCATTCAATGCTCACAGTCGATCGTATTTTTGGGTCTGATGAATTTTCCGAGGACCGTGTTGGAGTTTGGGTTTGGAGTAAGGATTCGGACTCGTACTTTACGTTGGCGGATTCCAGTGTCGTGCTCGGTCGCCGAGATTTGGTTCGGGTGGATGTCGCAAGCGGCATGACTTCGGTCGTTGTCGATGCGAGTCAGCTCATCCCTTCAGGAGCCTCGGACCCGCTCGATATTGAAGCCTTTGAATTCTCATCGGACGAATCCAAAGTTCTGATTTATACACATAGCCAGCGAGTCTGGAGACAGAATACGCGGGGCGACTACTGGGTGTTGGATCTCGCCACCAAGAGACTCAATCAGCTCGGTGGCGATTCTCAACCGTCGACACTCATGTTTGCCAAGTTTTCACCAGACGCCTCGCGTGTGGCGTATGTCTGTGAGAACAATGTCTTCGTCCAGAATGTGGGCGACATGACGATTCGGCAACTTACCAATGACGGATCAATCAATATCATCAACGGAACTTCCGACTGGGTGAACGAAGAGGAGTTGTCGATCCGAGATGCTTATCGATGGAGTCCAGATGGTCGGTTCATCGCGTATTGGCAATTTGAAACGACCAACGTGGAGCAGTTTCATCTGATCGACAATACTCGAGGGACGTATCCGCATATTACCTCGTTTCCGTATCCAAAAGTTGGGCATACGAACTCCGCTACTCGGCTGGGTGTCGTCAGCTCAAGTGGTGAGGGTGAAACCGTTTGGCTAGACGTCCCAGGGGATCCGCGCGAACACTATTTGCCACAAATGGAATGGACGCCGGAGGGCCAGCATCTATTGCTCCAGCAAATGAATCGGTTGCAGAATACCAATCGAGTCATGCTTGCCGATCCAGTCACTGGTTCGACGCACGAAATCTTCAAGGAGATTGAGTCGACTTGGCTCGAGAATGACAATCCGTTTCGTTGGATCGACGATCGAAACGGCTTCGTGTGGCTGAGCGAGCGAAACGGTTGGCAGCATGCCTATCGAGTCAGCGGTGACGGGAAGGAGCTGTCGAAAATCACAAGTGGAGATTTTGACGTTATCCAGCTTGAGTCAATCGACCAAGCGGGCAACTGGCTGTACTTTGCTGCATCGCCAGACAATCCGACCCAGCGATATCTCTACCGCGTGCACCTGGATGGCACATCGATGGAGCGTCTTTCACCAGCAAACCAACCGGGGTCGCATTCGTACAACATTTCGCCCGATGGCAAATGGGCAGTGCACACGTATTCGACGTTCATTGCCCCGCCAGTGATTGAATTGATTCAACTCAGCGACCACAGTGTGATTCGTGTTTTGGGCGACAATTCAAAAGTCCGAGAAAATCTTGCGAAGTTGGATCTACCCTCAGCGGAATTCTTTCGTATCGACATTGGGGACGGCTTGGAATTGGACGCTTGGTGTTTGAAGCCTCCTGGTTTTGATGCGAAACGCAAGTATCCGCTTCTTTTCCATGTTTACGGTGAGCCACATGGCCAAACTGTGCGTGACGCATGGCAAGGTGTTCGTGGCCTTTGGCATTGGATGTTTGCCCAGCAAGGCTACATCGTGGTCAGCGTCGACAATCGAGGCACTCGCAGTCCTCGTGGCAGAGATTGGCGAAAATGTGTCTATCAAAAGATCGGTATCATCGCCCCAGTAGAACAGGCCGCGGCGACGCGCGAATTGCTCGAGAAATGGAGCTTCGCAGATCCGAGTCGGGTTGGCATTTGGGGCTGGAGCGGCGGCGGCAGCATGAGCCTGAATGCCATCTTGCGTTACCCAGAACTCTACACAACCGCAATCGCCGTAGCTCCCAATGCCGATCAATTGTTGTACGACACGATCTATCAAGAACGATACATGGGCTTACCCAGCGACAACGCTGAAGGATACCGATTGGGTTCACCCATTACATATGCGAGCGGGCTGGAAGGAAATTTGTTGATCATCCATGGTACGGGCGACGACAACGGTCACTTTCAAGGCACCGAGCGATTGATGAATGAATTGATTGCTAGCGGGAAACAGTTTTCGGTAATGCCGTACCCGGCACGTTCGCATTCGATTAGCGAGGGACGTAATACGGTGAAGCATTTTTACTCGCTCATGACCAACTACTTCAACGAGCATTTGCCCGTTGCGACCAAGGCAGAGTAGCGAGTCCGGCTACGATTGAAGCTCAGCCGTCTATCGAGACGGCCATTTCCAACCATATTGGTCAAGTAGATTCGCATCCTGGACGATGGTTTCTCCGCAGCGTTTTTCGAGCCGAATAGGTACACATATCTCGTCGGCCTCGAGATATTCGACTAAGGCTTGATTGTGAGTCACGACAATCACCTGGCTTTGCTCAGCGGCTGAGGCAATCAGGCGCGCGAGCGGTGCGATCAAGTCTGGATGAAGGCTGTTTTCGGGTTCGTTGAGCACCATCAACTCCGGTGGTCGAGGCGTGAGCAGCGCCGCGGCCAGCAGGATGAACCGCAGCGTCCCGTCGGATAACTCAGCGGCGCTCAACTCGCGTAGCATACCTGGTTGTTTGAGTCGCAATTGCATTCCATATCGGCTCGAGTGAACGAGAATGCTCGATCCAGGAAACGCGTCGTTGATCGCGCGCCCGAGTGATGCGTGATCTCCGATTTCAAGAATCGTTTGAATCGCGGCTGCGAGGTCACTTCCATCGCCACTCATCACGGGAATTCGTGTGCCAATCGACGTCCGGCGTGCTGGCGCCTCGGCATCCGTACGGAACGTGTCATAGAACCGCCATGAGCGCATCATCTCGCGCATCACGATCAACTCCGGAGCTGCGAACGGGTCAGCGTACTCTGCCAGCATGCTGGAGTGCGATGCTAACGTGAGCTCGATGTTTTGCCATTTACCTTTCGCTCCGCGACATCTCAACGATGACGCATGTCGGTCGGCGCAGAGCGTTTTGGCATCGATACCGGTACCGCGCCATAAGCACTCTCGCTTCACTTCTGGATCGCCATCGAAAGCTGAACCGTACGGAATCGGAAGCCCGAGCTCGAGACTGTAGCTGAACGGATCCGCGGAAAACCCCATCCGTAAACTCACTGGCTTGGAGCGAGTGCTTCCTTGGATTGGGATATCCCCGCTAATCATCTCTTTGCTGATAATCTCGGGTCCAGCCCACCTGACGGAATCGAACCCGCCTTCGAGAGCAAGCGAATGAACGAGTCGCCCTTCCGCAGCATCGGCAAGGAGCCGTAGCGCACGGTAAACGTTCGACTTGCCGCTTCCGTTTGCCCCGGTGACAACATTCAACGTGCCAAGACGTATAACGATCGAGCGAATTGACCGGTAGCCAGCGATCGCGAGACGCTCAATCATCAGCGCGTTACTTCCGTAGCAGACGGAGCGGCAACAAAATCGTGCCATTCGTACTCGTCAGGCAGTGTTCGATTCGCAGCAAACTCGAGATGCAAGATACGCCGATGACGAGTGGTGCCTTCGCGGGATGAGCTACTCGCGTGGCTGATCAGCGGTCTCATGGCGAGTACATCGCCGGCCTTCGCGTGAATCGCGACCGCGTTGTCCATGCCTTCACCTTCGCTCGTGCTCGAAACGTGCGAACCAGGAATGACTCGCAGCGGGCCGTTCTCATCCGTGACGTCGTCTAGGTGCAACCTCAGGGTCAGCATCTGGCGAAGTACCGCGTCGCTCGCAATCACGTGCGGCACACCGGCTTTGACCGTTGGGCGCGTAAGGCTCTGAGAGGCACGCGAGTTGTCCAATACCGCGATCGCTGTGTCCTTATGCCATGGGAGCGACCAGCTTCTGTCAGGCGGTTTGTCAAAGAACAACACACGTACCAAACCGAACTGATCACCGAGTATCTCGCTCAGCGTAGAAAGTAAAATCTCTGTTGTCCAGAACGTTCGGATTTCGGGGACAGCACAGAGCAAATTGCGAGCTGCATAAACATGCCCGCCACTTGATCGGGCTCGCTCGTTGCGCGAGTCTGATTCGAATGCGTCTTCGCAAGCTAGCGTCAGCCGTCTCACCGTCGCGTCGTCAATCGCGTTTCGAATCAGCGAGAAACCAACTCGAGCAATTTCGTGAAACGTCTGGATATTCATTCGTACGCGTTGCCCCTCTAGCTTGGTGATACCCGGATTCGTTGGCGAACTGAGTATATGGCTGCATCGGTCCATTCACCAGATCGTCGTCGAATGTAGCAAGCTCGCTTGATTTTCCAGCTCTTTTTGCAAGGCATGTTTGATTGCTAACTTGAGTCACACCGCTAGGCTTGATGAACTTGAAGGCAGCGGACGTAAACGGTAAATTGAACGAAGTTCATCAGCTTCATTAGGCGATCCATCACGCAATGACGACATTCACGTTTCAAGCCATTTTGAAGCCGCACCCACACGGCCCCGAGCAGATTGCTACGGTGCTCCAGACGCTGCACGATGACGTTGCAGTCAGTTCTGCGGGCGGGCAAGTGCGGGTGACGTTCATTCGCCAAGCGGATAGTTTCTCCGCGATGGTGTTGATGTGTAGCCACCAGTTGACAGAGTTTGGCTATGAGATCGAACGACTTGCGGTCGACGGCATCGATTTGCCATTATCCAACATCACTGATTTCAACGATGACTTGACCTTCGACTTTGATTTGGAAGACACTGCCGACGCTTGAGCACTCGCGAAACTTGAGCACTTCGCATCATTTCATTCCCCGATTATCCCCAGTTCCGCAACGCTGGCGAACGAACCGCTCGTGTGCTCGGTTGTTGATCGCATCATCACATAGCGTCCTTGCTTCGCCGCACACTCGATCACTTGTTGATCTTTTGTCTTCATGAACTTCGCTGACACGAGCGGAGCACCGAAGTCGTCTGGGTTTTCGGAGACAAAAAATTCCGCATCTTTCACGGCACCATTCCAGCCACCGTCTTGGCGGCCCAAGTAAACAAAGCCTTGGATGTTGTGGCTCGCACCGAGATCAATCACGAGTTCGTGCGGTGGATTAGCGGCGTCAGCACCAAATTTTGTGTGCCAGAGCGTCGACTCGTCACCATCGATTGCGTTGGCGGCGAACTTCTTGTTCCCGACGTTTTCGCTACTCGTACGGACGATCTTCCAGTCTCTGTTGTTGAGCATTCCTTTGGTTGGCATGGATGACGATTTACTATCGCTAGCTTTGGTTTTGGGTGCTGGCGACTTGCGTTCTGGCGGTTTGCCTCCAAACTTCGCAGCTCGATCGCGTTCGTGAAGAACGGTAGATGTGAACGAGCCTTCGACGACAGGCGTGTGGGCTTCAGCAGCGTAAGCTTGCAGCTTGACCAGCACTTGGGGAAGCGTTTTTGAAAGGTCCGTTGTCTCGCTGATGTCGGCTGCCAAGTCATACAACTCCCAATCCGCATTCGCCTTGGGCTGGATCGCTTTCCAATCGCCCATACGAACAGCGGTCTGGCCGCCAATTTCCCAATACAGGTAATCATGTTGGGCCTGTGGATGCCCGGCAGCCTCTTCGCCAATCAATTCGGGCAAAATGCTCATGCCATCGATATCGCCAGGCGACTTAGCACCCGTAGCTTTGCCGATCGTGGGTAGCAGATCAGGAAAATAGAACAGCAGGTTACTGGTACGTCCGGCTTCGATCTTCCCTGGCCAGCGTGCGAGGAACGGGATGCGTAAGCCGCCTTCGTAGAGTTGTCCTTTCTTCCCGCGAAACTCGACTCCCGTTTCCGGATGTTTATTCGCACCATGAACGCCTCGTGGTTGTTCTTTGGACGCAAAGTAGTCCGCACCGCCATTGTCGCCGCTGAACAAGACCAAGGTATTTTCGTCGAGGCCAAGCTCCTTGAGCAATGCAAGCACGTCGCCGACTTGTCGATCAAGCATCGTGACCATCGCAGCATATCGTTTCGCTTGTTCGTCCCACGGCTTATCACGATAGATTGCCCAAGCGGGGTCTTCATCGGGGATATCAAAGATCCCGTGTGGAGGCGTCACAGGAAGGTACGCAAAGAATGGCTTGTCCTTATTGTCATGAATGAACTTCATCGCTTCATCCATGATGACATAGTGCGAATAGGTTTCACCGTCGCTGTTTCCATGATTCCCAGCCAGTGGAACTTCCTCGCTGTTTCGCAAAATGTACGGCGGGTAGTACGAGTGCGCGTGCACTTGATCGTAATAGCCAACGAAAACATCGAACCCATGTTTCTCAGGCACGCCAGTCGAACCGCGGCCTCCATTGCCCCACTTGCCAAAGCCGCCTGTGGCATAGCCGAGCGGTTTCAAGATCGACGCGATTGTTTCTTCGTCAGCTCGCATGGGTGTTCCGCCGCCGTTAGAGCGAACGGACGTATGGCCGCTGTGTTTGCCAGTTAGGAAACAGCAACGAGTTGGCGCACACACGCTCGATCCAGCCATGCCTTGCGTGAAACGAATCCCTTCGGCAGCCATGCGATCGATGTTCGGCGTTTGAATATTGGGATTGCCCATATACGAAGGCTCAAAATACCCAAGCTCATCCGCCATGATGTAAACGACATTCGGCGTCGTGGATCGTTCAGCAGCACGCGCAATCGATTCCGTAATTAACCCGGCAAATACGATGAAAGCGACGAAATGTTTCATGGTGGGTACTCGACGCGAGAAACAGTTAGGGCAGGTGAGATTTTTCGTGGACGTTAGACCGCAAGACACCAGATTCTATCAGCAATCTGACACTTTGCACCGAACTTGCCGTATCGCAGCCGTTTTGCGATTTCTTCGGCAGTCGATTATGCTGATGATCCACGCCCACAATCCCGCCCGCTCACTCTGAGTTCGTTCATGCAACGGCCATTCTGGTTCGTTTTCGTTTCGATTACGATTCTTTATGCATCCAGCGAAGTCCACTCGGAAGACGTTAAACTTGACCGCTTCGAACGCACGACGATCGCGGGCGATCTGGTCCAGCCGATGGAGCTGGATATTGCACCAGATGGACGGATCTTTTTGATCGAGCTTGGCGGGATCGTCAAACTCATTGATCCGCAGTCTGGCCAAGTGGATGTGGTTGGCAAATTGGACGTAACAACCGCGCAAGAGAACGGGTTGATCGGCTTGGCCTTGGATCCGAACTTTTCGAATACCGGCTGGGTCTATCTACAGTATTCTCCGCCAGATTTCTCGGGCCAATACATCAGTCGCTTTACGTTTCACGACAACCAGCTTGATCTAGCAAGCGAGAAGCGACTGTTTGCCTACGAAGAACAACGTCGCGAGTGCTGTCACCACGCGGGTTCACTCGAATTCGGGCCAGACGGGAATCTGTATGTCGGAACAGGCGATAACACGAACCCATTCAATGATTCCCAGGGCTACGCTCCGATCGATGAACGCGAGGACCGATCACCTTGGGACGCGCAACGCTCCGCTGGAAATACGAAGAGCTACAACGGCAAGGTACTTCGCATTCGACCTGAACCCGACGGCACGTATTCAATTCCTGACGGTAACTTGTTCCCCAAAGATGGCTCCATCGGCCATCCGGAAATTTACGTGATGGGGTGTCGCAATCCGTGGCGAATCAACATCGACCAGAAAACCGGATACTTGTATTGGGGCGATGTCGGACCAGATGCTGGGTCGGATAACGAACGTGGTCCGCGAGGCTACGATGAAATCAACCAAGCGCGTGCGGCTGGCAACTTCGGTTGGCCGTATTTCATTGGTGACAACTTTGCCTACTCGAAGGTGAACTTCGTGACTGGCGAAATTGGTCCCAAGCATGATCCGAAGATGCCGAGAAACGAGTCTGTCAACAACACGGGTTCCATCGAACTTCCGCCAGCGAATGCAGCGATGATCTATTATCCGTCGGCCGCGTCGGCTGAGTTTCCAGAACTTGGAAGTGGCGGACGTACAGCGTGCGCCGGACCAGTGTACGACTTTCACGCAGACTCGACTTCAGCTACGAAATTTCCGGACGCTTACGATCGCACGCTATTCGCATTCGAGTGGTCGCGAAGTAAGGTTTATGCGGTGCATCTCGATGAGGATTCGCATGTCGAGCGAATTGAACCGTTTCTTCCGGAGATGTCATTCTCTCGCCCGATCGATATCCAGTTCGATGCTAACGGTTCGCTTGTTATGATTGAGTACGGCGAAACATGGGGCGTAAACCCAGACGCTCGTTTAGTGCGGATTGACTACGTTCGCGGAAACCGATCGCCGATCGCAATGGCGACCGCGACGAACGACATGGGACGTGAACCGCTGCGAGTCGAACTGAATGGTGATCGTTCTTTCGACAAAGACGGTGACGCGTTGTCGTATAAGTGGTCAATCACTCGTACCAATTCTCCTGATGTGACGGCGCGTGAAATCGCGACGACAGCGAATGCGTCGGTTGAGATCACTGAGCCAGGCGTGTATGCCATGACGCTCGAAGTCCGCGATCCGGCGGGTGCCGCTGGCGTGACATCATTGCCTGTGATTGTCGGTAACCAGCGTCCGACAGTTGAATTCGTCGAACCACTCGACGGTGACTTCTATACGCCTGGCGAACCGATCCGCTACAGCGTCATCGTTCGCGATCTGGAGGATGGCACAAGCGACTTCGAAGAATCCGAAGACGGCGAATATAAATTCATTGACGCACTAGCGCCAACTCGTATGTTTGTTGAAATCATGCCAGTGAGCGATACATCGAAAACCAATGAAGCGCCCGGCATGGCACTGATTCGCAAAACAGATTGCTTGAATTGCCACGTTCCCAACCGAACTCTCGTTGGCCCAAGTTTTGTCGATATCGCGAACAAGTACCGTGATCAGCCGCATCAGGTTGACATCTCGGTCGGTCGCGTGATGAACGGCTCCACTGGCGTCTGGGGCAAGTTCGGCATGCTGCCACATTCACAGCACACGGTTGCCGAAGTCCGACAGATGGTCGAGTACGTTTTCTCGGCCACGGCCGACTCATCGAACGCTAGTGCCACGGGATTCAATAATTTTTTACCGACGACCAAAGACGATGAAAGCATTCACCTCTCAGCGAATTATGCGGACACAGGCCGCGGAGACATTCCCAAATTGAGCGGGTCGGCGTCAGTGACTTTGCGAAGTCGAAACCTGCAAGCTGAATCAGCCGATGAATTCCGCGGAACTCAGAAGCTCGGCAGTGACAAAGCGCAAGGCAAGCATTTTATGGGTGGCATTGAGCACGATGGATTCTTGAAGTTCACCAACATTCCGCTGGATACCGTCGAGCAAGTCGTTGTGCGTGTCGCGAGTGCAGGCGTTGGCGGTGTGATCGAATTACATCGCGGCGCTGTCGACGGTCCGCTGCTTGGTTCAACAACGGTCGACGTCAACGGCGACTGGACAGACTTCTATGAAAAGACCATTGAGCTTGAATCGACTGAAGGTCGAGACTCACTTTATGTAGTCTTCAAGAATGAAAAGAATCGGGGCGGACTGATGAACATTGACTCGTTGAACTTGCAATCCACGCATTAAACAGTCGCCTCGGCCCCTTCGAGGTTAGCGGCAAAACAACCCGTGCACCCAACTTGCGCGCTTTGCAAGGCGTCCCTTTCGCGTGACCGACTCAGCGAGTTGCATCGTCATTTCACATCGGTCAATTTGCTGTGAACTAAATCAAACTCACGTTTGATTTGCTCGCCTGTCAGCGACCTATTCCAAATTTTCACGTCGTCGATTCGACCGTCCATGAATTCGGTGCCCGAGGAATGTCCAATGTGCATTCGGCTTTGGGGAGTCATCAAAATTGGCGTTCCGTTGAACGCGATCCGCTTTTTCAGATCGGCGTCCAAGTAGAGGCGGCACTCCTTCTGAACCCCGTCGATCACGAAGGTAATGTGGTACCAGCGGTTTAAATCCAGATCGCCGCCTTGGCCGTTCCTGCCCGTGTCGTCGGCATAGAAATTCACTTTCGTTTCGATCCATTCTTTTCCGTCACCAATGTCGCCATGCACTTTGTCGTCGTTGACCTTCATGTCAAAAGTGAAGGTGCCGCCATGGCGTGTTCCAAGGATGCCGGAGAACGTAGGCTCTTCGGTCAAGTGGACCCAGGCCGATACGGTGAATGTCGAGATTGCAAAGTCATCGGAGTAAGGGATCTCGACATGATTTCCTCGGCTTCGCACAAATTCGAGCGAGCCACCCACCACGCCTGGCTGGCTTGTCGCGCCGACAATCTTGCCGTGATGGTCACCCGCGTCATCTTTGGCAACATCGTTTTGATCATCCATCGCCCAGTGCGCAATGGGTGTGGGGACAGACCCGGACGAGTCGTTTGCAAGCGACTTGAAGGTACTCAACAAACAAACGAGCGTGGTAACGAACAATAGGACTCGCATGGTTCAACTCGATCAAGTAGAGGTGACGCATCAACGGATGCGCTTGGTTAATTTGGCACCACTGGCTTAGAAGACGCAAGACCGACGTAGCGTTGTTGACCAATCAGCCGAATAATTCGTCGACGCATTTACCTTTGCCGTCTGGCGTGACATAGAACGGACGCCCTTCGATCTCGTAGCCCATTCGAGGGCTAATCCCCATCGCCGTCATGATCGTTGCATGTAGGTCTTCGATGGTGACAGGAGCTTCGATTGCGATCAGTGGTCGTTCGGGCGAGGTCGATCCGTATAGAGAACCTTTCTTGATTCCCCCGCCGAACATCAGGACGCTTGATCCACCCGTGAAGTGACGATGCAAACCATAATGTGTCATTTTGCTGAGGGTGTCGACTTTTTCAGTCGCTTGATCGTTCGCCTTCGATCCTGGCTTGCCCTCCATCAACGCATCGCGACTGAATTCGGATGCTATGATCACGAGCGTGCGGTCGAGTAGCTTGCGGTCTTCTAAATCACGGATCAGTTTCGCGATCGGGCGATCGATATCGCTGTGCAATCGCTCGGTTGTTTCGTGACCGTTGGCATGCGTGTCCCAGTGCAAGAACGGAACGTATTCGGTCGTCACTTCTACAAATCTAGCTCCGGACTCAACCAACCGGCGAGCCAGCAAGCATCCTTGTCCGAAGCGGCTGGTGTTGTATTGCTCGTAACTTTCCTTCGGCTCCAGGGTAATGTCGAACGCGTCGCGATCTTTACTGCTGAGCAGTCGATAGGCAGCGTCCATCGAACGCAACAGAGACTCCTGCTGATAGTCGCTCATACGATCACGATCTGGACTGGCATCGACCAAACGACGAAACAGTCGATCACGATTTGCGAACCGTTGCGACTCCATTCCCTTGGGCGGGCGAACGGAAACGGCCGCCTCCTCGGGAAAAGGCAGGTTCATCGGCCCGAACTCGCTGCCAAAGAACCCAGCTGTCGTGAACGCTTTGAGCTCTTCACTTTCACCAACACCCTCGAGTCGTTGACCGATGTTAATGAATGCAGGCATGACTTCGTTGGGCGCACCGAGAACTCGTGACATCCAAGCGCCGATGTGCGGAGCCGCCACGGTTTGCGGAGGTACGTAACCAGTATGCCAGTGATATTGGTGTCGCGAGTGCAGGATGCTGCCGAGATCCGGTTGAACGTGAGAACGAATCAGCGTCCCGCGGTCCATGATCGAAGCGATATTCTCTAGCCCCTGACAGATCTTAATATTGTCGACGGCCGTATCGATCGCGGGAAACGTGCTCAATAACTCCTTGACTGGCAATCCTTCTTTAAACGGCGCGTATCGCTTGGGGTCAAAGTTGTCCGGCGCGGCCATGCCACCAGCCATCCACAACAAGATGCAATGATCTGCCGTCGGCCGGGGATGTATGATTTCACCTAGCGAGTCGCTGGCGAGCAGACGAGGTGCATTGCCGCCTAGTGCCCCCGCACCAGCAGCACACAAGCCACGCAAGAAATCGCGACGAAGGATGGCATGGGGGACAGAAGACGATGAGTCAATGTGATAGGGATCGTGCTGGTTCATACTGCTTACTTGAGTCTTAAAGTTTGTTCTCAAAGGGCACCGTCAGATGTCCTTGGGGGAGACGTCATCGCGGAAGACGTCATCGGATCAGCATGAATTCAGGAAGCATGCAGACGGCCCACATGGCATCCTGGACCAATGCGGTATCCGGTTGGTCACCCAGAGCCGCACGCATAATCTCATATTCGGCAGGTGTTGCGTTACGCGCCAACGCCGACGCAAAAAGAGACTGGATCAAACCATCAACATCGTCGACATGACGCTCGAGCAACCGTTCGGCTCCGGATGCGAACGCATCCGCGAGTTGCGATTCATTGGCCAAGTCGATGGCTTCCAGGGTAGTCAGTGTATCGGGTCGCATGGAAACAATCTGTTCACGCATTGGTCGACCGAGTGATTTCATCAAAGCGGTATTCTTCAACAACGAAGCGCGAACCATCGGCATCTCGCCGCCACTTTTGATCCTTGCAATAATAGGGCGAACCCTCTTATCCACCACTTCTCTCCATACCGACAATTCGGGCACCACGATTGCGTCAAGCCAATCGCCTTGGATCGGACCAAGCTTTTTTTTGTTTGGCTTGGGCGCATTCGAGTTGAATTGCCAAGACGAATCCGACGGTACGGTAAGTTCAGAACCGTTCTGCAAAGTCAAGCAAGCCTGGAAATACATGCCGGCAGCGTTGGGGCTGTTCAACTCATTCTTAGCGATGACATGCAATGTATTGCTTCCTTTACGCATGTAACTGTTCAAGACGACCGATTGCGGCTGGCTCCATTCATCGCCACTGGCGACCCACTTGCCGTTGACATAAAGATCAAAAGCGTTGTCACAGGTAATCACTGCTCCGCCCGAAGCAACCGGACTGTCCAACTCGATCTGCTTGCGAAGCACGACGGTGTCTTGTCCGGGGGCCACTCCGTTCTTGTTCGGCCCCCAAATCCAAACGGCCTCCATTGGGATTGACTCTTCCACGTCGGCGTCCGCTATGCCACGAATGACTGGAGCGTCATATCCATCCGGAGCGCTGCCGGTCAATTGCCAGATGCCATCGATGAATTGCTCTGCCGTCATCCGTTTGGCTTTTGGCCCGTGATACACGTATCGATGGCCAGATGCCTGTTCGCTCATCACATCTGATTTGGACTGGTAGGCTTCGCTGGTGGCGATCTGGCGAAGGATCGCTTTTAGATCGAAATGACTCTTAACGAGATCAACCGCCAAAAAATCCAACAAGTCTTCGCTCCAAGGTTCCGTTTGCATCGCGTCGAGCGGGTGCACGATTCCACGACCCATCAATTGATACCACAGTCGGTTGACAATCGTCCGCGCGAATCGACCGTTCTCCGAATGCGTCATCAGCTCAGCAAATTGCTGCAACCGTTCTTCGCGAGGTGCGGCGGCATTGATTTGTCCCAGCTCTGGAAACATCCATTGGGCTTGAGCCGTCTCACCCGTTGGTTTGTCGCAACGGTGCAGCTCTAACGTTTCGTTGGCGTAAATAGCAGCCAAACCGTAGGCGTCTTTTAACGTCCAGCGATCAATGAAGCTATCGTGACATGACGCGCACTTCATGTTGATGCCAAGGAATGACTGAGAGACGCTCTGAGAAAACTGAATCGGAATGGTCTGGCCGGCGCTCACCTCGCCGCGCCACTTGATGCCGTCGATGTAGCCACGGCTGTCTTCGGTTGTCGGTGCGATCAATTCGCGAGCCATTTGATCGAATGGTTTGTTCTTAAGCAGTGAATCGTAGAGCCACTTGCTAATCTGCTTACGGCCGCCAGTGATGAACCCGGTACCGCTGTAATCATTCCTCAGCAGGTCATTGAAGAATGTAATCCAGTGGTCGGCGTATCCGATTTCGTCAGCCAACAACTCGCCGATGATTTCATCGCGTTTGGTTGGACTTGTATCGTTGACAAAGTCGGTCAACTGTTTTGCGGTTGGAAGCAACCCGACCAAATCCAACGAGACCCGTCGCAAAAACGACGCATCATCGATCGGTTCCGGACGAGCCAGACCATTCTCAAGCGTATACTGATCCAAGATTCGATCGATCGGGTTGGATCGGCCATCGCGCACGGGCGGTAACTCAGGCGACCGTGGTCTCAACGGTGGCTCATAGGAATTGATCGCAAACGTGAAGCCTGATTCCCAGGGTAAACCTTCTTCAACCCAGCGTCGAAGCACGAGCACTTCTTGCTCGCTCATCGGGGCACGATCCGCCGGCGGCATCCTTATATCCTGATCATCGGAAGTTATTACTTCCAGCAGATGCGAGCTCGCGACATCGTCAAGGTCAACGAATCCCGAGTTGATCATTGACTCTCGCGTGTTCAGCGAAAAGTCACCCTCAGCCTCGCGGCCGCCATGGCAATGCACACAATTTCGCTGGAGCACGGGAACAACATCGTGAGCGAAATCGAAAGCGTGAACGTGGACCAGGGCAAGCGATTGCATTGCCAAAACCAGCCCGGCGAGTCGAAGTTGGATTCTTAAACCATTCATTTTGATACTGTGAGCTGAGGCAAGTGTTGACGTGTCTTATCGCAGAAGGAGAGTGAAACCGCTGGGGCCCAACAACTCACTCAGCTAAAAACCTACGAAAGCAAAAAGTATGTTCGCCGTTTCGTTTTCGCCTGACAACTAAGGCCGGCATGCAAAAACAAATAGAAGAGTAAAACTTTTCGGAGATTCAGTTCACTAGTCGTTGTACGTACAAAATAGACGACTGTTCATAAAATGGAAACCGATGGATCGAGCGATTTGATTTGCAGTGATTGATCGCAAGGTGCCCCAGATCCGCAAGAGCGAAGGCGTGCAACGTTGGCTTGAACGGATCTGGAAAGTCATGGCGATGCGTTCGGAAGATGACCAATTTCTCCTGGATTACCTGCGGAGTTCGCTCGATCACCTCATTTCGCGGCGAACGTCCACTGTCGTGGCTCACAGATGGCTGTAACAGATCGTTAAGTCAAGTCAGCCGTCTCACTGGAAGCTCAGGGGCGATCGATTGTCTTGCCATGCTCAAACTCCTCAGCATAGCGTCCCGAAAGGTGCTCTAGCGCACCCCAAAAAATGGTACTAAAGGTAGACCAAATTCTTGAGATCCAGCGCGCGGGCAATGCGCAACCAAAGGCCCTGCTTCAACCGTGGAGTTCCCCTTCCACCTGAACAAAACTTTTCCCAACATATACTTGCCGAAAGCAGTTGTCTAGCGACAATTAAATTTCCCTTTCCGCGACAATTAGAAATCCGCTGTTGAGTCGCTGGGTCGGGTTTCACGCGATTGCGTTCCCCGGCTCAGCGACAATTAGAATTCCCCTCCTCGGGGAGATCATCGCACC
>JBGTAI010000128.1:0-5324 GCA_041749955.1 Pirellulaceae bacterium
TCGTCGTCTTCACCTCACCTTTCTGCTGACTAGATACATCTTTATGGCCAAGAGCACGGGCAAAAGTCTAGTGATTGTCGAATCACCAGCGAAAGCACGAACCATCGCAAAGTTCCTTGGAAAAGGGTACCAGGTCGAAGCCAGTATCGGCCACGTCCGCGATCTTCCCGGCGGTGCGAAGGATATTCCCAAGAAATATAAGGGCGAGCCGTGGGCCTATCTCGGGGTCAATACCGAGAAAGATTTCGAGCCCGTTTACATCGTCCCAGCGGACAAAAAGAAACAAGTCGACAAGCTCAAAGCCGCACTCAAAGACGCCGACAGCCTCTACCTGGCGACGGACGAAGACCGCGAAGGAGAAGCAATTAGCTGGCATTTGTTTGAGATTCTTCAGCCCAAGGTCCCAGTTCACCGACTCGTTTTTCACGAAATCACCCGTGAAGCGATCCAGCACGCGCTGGATACGCCACGAACCATCGACGAAGGTCTCGTGCGAGCCCAGGAAACACGGCGAATTCTCGACCGATTGTACGGCTACGATGTCTCGCAATTGCTGTGGAAGAAAGTTGGCCGCGGACTCAGTGCCGGTCGCGTCCAGAGCGTTTCAGTGCGTTTGATCGTCGAGCGAGAACGCGAACGAATTGCGTTCGTGAACTCGACTTATTGGGATCTGGAAGGAATCTTCCGCACCGCCGCCGGAGAGTCTTTGCCAGCCACCCTGTCGTCGGTCGATGGTCGCAAAATCCCATCGGGCAAAGACTTCGACTCGTCCACAGGCAAGCTGAAGAACCCTCAACTTTTGCAGATGGACGAGACTGCTGCCGAAGAATTGGCAGTAAAACTACGCTCGTCGAACTTCAAAGTCACCAACGTCGAAGTCAAGCCGTTCACCGAGAAGCCAAAGGCTCCGTTCACCACCAGTACGCTTCAACAGGAAGCCAACCGAAAGCTCGGCTTCACCGCACGTCGGGCGATGCAGGCCGCCCAGCGGTTGTACGAAAACGGTTACATCACCTACATGCGTACCGACTCGACGACGTTGAGCAACGAAGCGGTCAAGGCGACCCGAGATCTTGTTCGCAGCGAATATGGCGAAAAGTTCTTGCATGAAACCGTGCGAACCTATGCAAGCAAAGTCAAAAATGCCCAGGAAGCCCACGAAGCGATTCGGCCTGCCGGGACGACGTTCCGCAAGCCGGAAGAGCTGCGTGGCGAGCTGGATAGCGACCAATTCCGCATCTTTGATCTGATCTGGAAGCGAACGGTTGCCTGCCAGATGGCTGATGCTCGCAAGCAACGTGCCAGCGTCACGATCGAAGGCGGCGGAGCTGTTTTCACCGCTGGCGGTACAAGCATTGAATTCGAAGGCTTCCTGAGGGCTTATGTCGAAGGCAGTGACGATCCAGACGCCGAATTGGCCAACAAGGAGACAATCCTTCCCAACGTGAAGGCCGAAGATCCGCTCGAGGCCAAGGAAATCGATCCCAAGAGCCACACGACCCAGCCGCCTGCTCGGTATAGCGAAGCGACTTTGACCCGTGCCCTCGAAGAACGCGGCATCGGTCGGCCGAGTACGTACGCATCGATCATCGAAACGATCCAAAGCCGCGATTACGTCTACAAGAAAGGCAACGCCCTAGTCCCAAGCTGGACCGCGTTCAGCGTCGTGCGGCTCTTGGAAGTCCACTTTGGCCAGCTCGTCGACTACGAGTTCACAGCCCAAATGGAGGACTATCTGGACGCGATCAGCCGCAATGAAGCGGAGCACCTGACGTACCTCCGCGAGTTCTATTTTGGCGACGACGCCAACACTGAGTTCCAAGGCGTTGGCTTGAAACCAAGGCTCGAAAGCAAGGTCCAGGAGATCGATCCACGGGAAACGGCCAGGTTCACACTCGGAACTCCCGTCACGGGCGACCACCTTGAGGAAGTTTTTGTTCGAGTCGGAAAATTCGGCCCATTCATTGAACAGGGTGAACGCAAGGGCGCGATCCCAGTCGACACGGCTCCGGATGAAATCAACCTCGCCAAGGCCATGGAACTGCTCAATGCCAGTGGCATTGAAGACACCCCATTGGGCGTTCACCCCGAGTCTGGAAAACCGATCTACATCAAAGTCGGCCGATTTGGACCGTACGTCCAATTAGGCGAGAACGACGACGAAGAAAAGAAGAACAAGTCCTTGATGAAGGACATGAAGCCAGAGGATCTAACTCTCGAAATCGCCTGCCAACTGCTTTCACTGCCTCGGAATCTCGGTATTTATGCGGAAACTGGCGAGCCTATCGAAGCCAACGATGGCCGTTATGGGCCTTACATCCGAAGCGGCAAGGACACGCGTTCACTTCCTGCGGGGGTTTCGCCGCTAGACGTGACGACCGAACAGGCGATTGAACTACTGAAACAGCCCAAAACACGGGGTCGTGGGGCACCGAAGGAGCCCATTGTCGCGTTTGAGCTGGTCTCGCCGGTCACTCAGCAGCCCGTGAAAATTCTGGAGGGACGCTTTGGGCCCTACATCACGGACGGCGAAACCAACGCGTCCGTACCTCGCGGAACAGATCCGAAAGAGCTAAAGTTCGAAGCCGCCTTGGATTTGCTCGCCGAACGAGCCGCACTCGGCCCGCCGAAGAAGAAAAAGAAGAGCGCGAAAGCAGCACCGAAGAAAAAAGCGACCAAGAAGGCCACGAAGAAAAAAGCCGCAACGACCAAGAAAGCCAAGGGTTTGCCCAAGAAAAAATAGGACTTGCCCTGCGAATCATGACGGCTTGCCCAAGAGAATTGCTTGAACTCGCCCAACAATTGTGATTGAGCGCTAGTGACAACTTGCACCTCAGGTTGCTTTAATCACACTCCAACACCAACTTACACCCGATCCATTTTTCAGGATTTCGTTACACAATGGCTGGAACTGAACGTCAACGTGAAATTCGCCGTCGCCGATCACGCAAGGTAAAAACGGCCAAACTGCTCGCCCGCGCCAAGAATGGCACGATGGAAAAGGCCGAAGTGGCTCGAAAGCTGAAACGCATGAGCACCGGTGCGAGCATCATCATCGCCCGCGAAGCACTTGCCTAAACCCGCGAAGCACTTGCCGTAAAGCAAACTTGCGAGTTGCGATGCATTGCCTGCAAACTCAATCGACGTCCACACCACGAGGGTGTGGTCGCGGTCTTTACACGTCCAAGCTTAATGATTCGCAAGGTCGGGCGACGCACATCAACACCTCGTCGTCCTCGACTTCGAAGTCTGGCGTGCCATCATACGTGACCTGACCTTGAAGCAATCGCACGACGCATGTTCCGCAGTTCCCTGATCGGCATGCTGAATCGACAGACACTCCCAATCGCTCAGCGACATCGAGCAGGGTTTGTTCTTCCCCGGTCCACTGGGCTGTCCGGTTACTTTTCGTGAATGTGATTTCGGACGCCTGATCGGTAACACTTCCACGTTCTGGGCTAGAGCTGGCTTGAACAGCGATCGCGCCGATGCCACCTGAAGACGGACCAAACGACTCATACATCACGTTGTTTTCGGGAACGCCCTGTGCGACTAGCCCCTCAGCCATCGACGACATGAACTCGTCGGGGCCACAGATCATGAATTGGCCTCTAGGTCCACGCGCGGCACCAACAACCATGGCCGCAGACATCCGTCCCTTGGCATCGTGCACTCGTAAGTCGCTCGCAGCTGGGCGGCTAAACGCAACGAAGAGTCTGAAATTGCCCGTCGCATGAGCTTCCGCGGCAATCGCTCGAAGCGAACTCAAGAACGGTGCATCAGAACCATCTCGCAGCTGATAGAACAAACGCACTGGCCGTTCCGGAGTCACCTTCTGGCTGTGATGAAGCATCGAGACCATTGGTGTAATACCGATCCCCGCAGCAATGAGATTGAGCGGCTCAACGGTCTCGGTTTCATCCAGATGAAAGCGACCACCGGGTGCCCGCGCCTGAATGATGTCACCAGCCGACACCAAGTCGTGTAGCAGGTTACTGAACTTGCCGCCTGGAACACGTTTCACAGTGATCCGTAGAAAACCGGTGCCATAAACGCTGGACAGGCTATAGCATCTCGAAACCATTTTGCACGAAACCGGGTCGTTCACTCCAACCAACAAGTACTGGCCACCCAAGAACTTTGGCAAGTCGCCACCATCAGTTGGCGTTAAATAGAACGAGCGGCAAGAAGGAGACTCATCGACAGTCCTTTCGACTCGCATGTCACGCCAGCCCTTCCAGGCTTTCGTTGGCTTTGCCGGCTGCACCGAGGACGAAAGCGTCTCGCCTGCACAAGTCAGCTCATCTTCACGAGCCTTAGGCGTCGAACACTCCGCAGCCACAACTTTTCGCGAGAGGCTCTCCGGGAACGCTGCTGGAAAGTCTTCCCACGAAGCTTGAATGCTAGATTCGTCCGCATGAATCGCAAATTGTACGATTACGAGCCGGCACAAGAATACCGCGCCGACAATCAACAGGATCCAAGTCATTTAATTTGCTGATCGTTCACAAAGGTGTGGTGCTTTCATCTGCGGTCATTCAACAGCCCCCGCGCCAGCCACGAAATCGGAACAATCGTTACGACACGGCATTCCCAAGGGGCTCGACCATCTAAGCCTAGAACACAAAATTGACAATGCAGTCAAAGGGAGATAGATCCACAAGATTTGAATCGCATTCATGGCCCCAAGATGCAAGATGTGCAACCAAGATCGCTGCTAGCACGGCTAAGAAAGTTGCTCGCCGGTCGCGCCCACCTCGCTTCTTGTTGGACCGTGGCTCTAACTTTACTGGACAGCCGCTGTGACAACGAGTTCGATGCGATAGTCTTTCGCCGCAAGTTGTGCGTGGATGCATGCCCGGCTGGGCGCGTGACCTTCTGGCACCCACGCATCCCAAAGCTCATTGAACGCCGGCAAGTCGGATGGATCGGGCATGTAGATCATGACCTGTAACAGTCGCATGCGATCGCTGCCAACGAGCGCGAGTCGCACGTCGACTTGTTCCAGCACTTGCTTGAACTGTTCTAGTGGCGATAGCGACGTGTCATCCGGGACTTCGACAAAATACGCCATTCCACCAAACACCACCGCATCCGACCAACGCCGTGTCACGCCAAAACGAGTGATGTCTGTACTTTTACTATTCATTGTCTGCAGTGTCGTTTGGGGGTGCAAAGATAAAAGGTAACCGTTCACGGCCTGCGGCCTTGAACAGCTACCATTCATAATCTTAATCGGTCGGTCAATGATGCGATTGTCAACGTTGCCCCCAGTCAATTGTTGCTCAGTGGCTCATGTAGAGATTTGCAGTGACCGTTGTCCA
>JBGTAI010000129.1:0-102955 GCA_041749955.1 Pirellulaceae bacterium
TGGACAACGGTCACTGCAAATCTCTACATGAGCCACTGAGCAACAATTGACTGGGGGCAACGTTGACAATCGCATCATTGACCGACCGATTAAGATTATGAATGGTAGCTGTTCAAGGCCGCAGGCCGTGAACGGTTACCATCAGCTCAACCACCAACGTTGAGTTTTTTAACGCCTGACATCCGCATAGATCGCAATTCGTTCGCCGACTGAACCCAATCCGACTCAAGGGACTGAAACTATGCTGAAACGAATTGTCTCCATTCTCACACTCACAGCGTTGCTTAGCGCAATCGTGCGAGGTGATGATGACACGGATACGCCCAAGGTTGGTGACCTTCTTGCTGTCGTTTTAACTGGGGACGCCGCTGCGGTTTATTCGCATCTGGCGGAACGGTTACCGGACAACACGATCGACCAAGTACCTTCAATAGTTATTCTTGCTCGCGTCACTAAATTGGATGGAACGGAACTTGATTTCGAGCACAAGCGGACTGTGCTTTGCAACTCAAATCGTTTTCAGACCATCCTTGCCGGGCGAATTCCTGCAAGCCAGATGCAAAGAAAACGCATTTCTACTGACAGGCCCATTTCTGGTTCGTCTGACGCCGCAACTAATGACACGCCCACAAATTTGCATTTGCGTCTCGATAGCTTCAGTACCTTAGCACAGTTCAGACTTGAGCACTGCAAAAGAAATGAGCAGGCCGCTGACTGAATGGCTAGTGATATATTGGTGTATCGCTACGGCGAACCAAACGATGCAACCGAGCGGCGAAATCGGGCGTTTTGAAATGGTTGATCTTCCGTCGCCGCCGGCTGATCGTAGACGTTCGTCGAGGTCGATGATGGCATCATGGTTAAAGCCGACTGCTATCGCTTCAGTATTCGCCTGTATGTTTTTCTGCTTGAATTGTCGCAGCGTTTACGACCAGTTCATCCATCCTTGGTCGAATACGACGAATGCCAAATTTGTCGACTACCGTGACAATCATTGCATACGCGGATGGCCCATCAGTTGCCGAGTTGGTTTCAGTTCGACGCCTGGCAATACAATCAATGAGCAAGTGTGTACACTGAAGTTAAACTCACCAATTGGGTTGCTTGGTGAATGGGTCACCGACAGTACCACCACCACACTGCTGCATGGTGGACTATTGACATGCAATTTGTTTATTGGGCTAATCCTCACTGCATGGTTCTTCTCGGCGGTTCGCTCTTCGGCGATGAAGAATTTCAAGAGACCTCAATTCTCTGTGCAATTTCTTCTACTAATGATGACATGTACAGCGTTCTGCATTCTTATTCGAGAAGAGGATGGCTTCATTCAAATTCGAAACTACGGAGATTTACATCGCTTCCATGCATGGAGCAACGGAATCTTCGGCATTGTGAATTTTGTAGCGACAGTTGTTATTGACGTGGCCTTAATCATGTCCGTCTACTGCATGTCCGCAAAATGGCTTTATCGCATCGTGCCTGGGATTCAATTACAACGAACCAAGCCGTGAACCGGAGTCGCGTATCACGCGTTTTGCTAGTGGTGAACTCTATCGACGCAACCCGGTTACGGCGGCCGTTCGCCGATTGAAAACAGTGCACTCTAGTCACGCGAGATTGTTCCGACGCAAGCTGCATTCGTGCTTCTAGGATTCTCGCAGAAGATGATCCCCACAGCTCAATGGAAAAACTAGGGCCACCCAAAGACTATTGCCGGTTTCGAGGAAGTTTGGTAGCATTATGACTCAACCCTTGCACTGCGGAGTCTTTTGATGCCTCGAAAACCTCGTTATGAAGTTGCTGACCCGGCGGAAGTTCAGGTCTTTCATGCGGTGCAGAGATGCGTTCGACGCGCATTTCTCTGTGGCGAAGATCGCTTTACTGGGCAATCCTTTGAACATCGACGCGGTTGGATTCGTGATCGTTTGGAGTTTCTCGCGAGTGTCTTCGGGATTGATTGCTTGACGTACACGGTGCTTAGTAATCACCTGCATATTGTCTTACGCAGTCGGCCTGATGTGGTGGCGGCTTGGAGCGATGTGGAAGTGGCTCAGCGATGGTTGAGGCTGTTTCCGGTTCGCCGGAAACTGGATGGGTCGCCGGAGACTCCAACGAAGCCTGAGATTGATATGATCGTCAATCAGCCTGAGGTGTTGGCGGAACGGCGTCGACGACTCTCGGATGTGAGTTGGTGGATGCGTTGCACGGCGGAGAACATCGCACGGCGTGCGAACCGCGAAGACGATTGCACCGGCAGATTTTGGGAAGGTAGATATCACCTGCAATTACTTCTTGATGAAGCCAGCTTGTTGGCTTGCGCGGCGTATGTGGATTTGAATCCGATTCGTGCTGCGATCGCTAAAACGCCAGAGACGAGCGAGTTTACTGGAGCGAAGGATCGGATCGATGATTTGGCGGAGCGTGAGGATCGGACTCGTGTCAGTACGCATGATTGGGAGCGGAGTCGTCGTCGCCGTCGCAGTGGCTGGATGAGCCCGATCGAGATCAACGAGAAGGACGATCCGGTGGGCCCGTGCTTGGATGAATCAGGACGTCGGGCGAGCGTGAAGGGTTTTCTGGGTGTGTCGATGGGGCGTTACCTTGAGTTGCTGGATTGGACTGGCCGGCAATTGCGTCGCGACAAGGTGGGAGTGATTCCGGATCACTTGGCACCGATCCTCAGCCGCATCGGTTTAGATGCGCGGGCT
Organism: Pirellulaceae bacterium; assembly: GCA_041749955.1. Taxonomy (GTDB): domain Bacteria; phylum Planctomycetota; class Planctomycetia; order Pirellulales; family Pirellulaceae; genus JBBSJZ01. Next base: position 2,709 of record JBGTAI010000129.1, read on the forward strand.
TGGTGTGATGTGGTGCAGAAGTTCGGACGCGTGTTCAAGCGCGCGGCTGGGACGCCGGAGAGCCTGGCTCAGGAAGCGATTCGTAGCGGCCAGCGTTGGCTGTGCGCTCCCGAGAACCCGCTCGGCATGTCGACGGTCTAGTCCGTCGGTCGTTTGGATCGCTCTGGTGCAGATTCTGTGTTGCGTGCTGCGCTGACACGTCGAATTTGGTCATGCGGAGCAAGTTGGGTCGTGAGCGACGATAAGAACAGCCTGTCTGTGTGCACAACGCCTATTACGAATGTTGCATGGGGGTTAGTTCATGACCAAATAGGATAAAAGAAAATGGCTGGCCCTGGAGGACGCATCGGTTTAGATGCGCGGGCTTGGTGTGATGTGGTGCAGAAGTTTGGACGCGTGTTCAAGCGCGCGGCTGGGGCGCCGGAGAGCCTGGCTCAGGAAGCGATTCGTAGCGGCCAGCGCTGGCTGTGTGCTCCCGAGAACCCGCTCGGTATGTCGGTAGTTTAGTCGGTCGATCTCCTGGACCGCTCTCGTGCACCTTCTGCGTTGCGTGCTGCGCTAGCACGTCGGATTTGAACCGTGCCAAGCGAGTCGGGCGGGGAGCGACGATAAGAACAGCCAGCCTGTGTACACAACGCCGATTGCGAATGTTGCATGGGGGTTAGTTCGTGACCAAAGAAGATAGAAAAAAATGGCTGGTTCTGTATGGCTGTATGGCCGGGCTCTGTATGGCCCGCTATGGTGCACTCGACGTGGTGCACTGATGGCTAGTGAATCATAACGGCAGGATCGCTGGTGCTGGCGATCACGATCAACGCATGACCGAGATGCAAAGTGTGGCTCAATCCTGGCCGCCAGCAAACCAAGCCGCCTTGTTGCGTGATTCCTCGTATTGATTGAGCCCAGATAGCTGCATTGGCGCCAGAGAGCGCTTAGAATACTAGTCCCACTGGGATGCCCAATCCACATGCTTGCACGCGAGATATTCGCGTGCTCCCACCTTCTTTTACGAAACGAGATGATTCAATGCCTCCTGAAGCGAAAAATATGTACCGGGGTCTTTGTGTTACGCTCGTAGTCGTTTGCGTCTCTCTCTTTAGTGTTAATAGTCGTGCGTTAGCTGAATCGCAATCGCCTAGCGGTCTGTCGATCGCAACGTTTGATGTCGACGCGACTCCGCCGGTCGGGTTCATGATGGCGTATGACCGCGTGACTCGGGTTGATGAACTTGGCTTGCGCTGTCGTGGCATTGCTATTTTGGGAGCGGGTGAACCGATCGTGTTGTGCGCGGTGGATTGGATTGGCATCGCGAATGAAAGCCAAGATGTTTTTCGAGAGCGCGTTGCGAAAGCTGCAGGCACATCAGCATCACGAGTTGCTGTGCATACGTTGCATCAACACGATGCACCTCGCTGTGACTTTGGTGCCGAGGCATTGTTGCACCAAATCGGCGCGTCGGAGCTTGGTGCGCACAATGGTTCCTTCGCTCGCGAAGTACTCGATCGTCTGGCTCGCGAGATTGAAACATCGATTGAAAACGCGAGACCGATCACCCACGCAGGCTTTGGATCGGCGAAAGTAAACGAGGTGGCCTCGAATCGACGTATCCAGGTCGACACCGGTAATGTTGTCGCGACGCGATACACAGCCACTCGCGATGAAAAACTGAGAGCGTTACCGGATGGAATTATCGATCCCGAACTCAGTTCGCTCTCGTTTTGGAATGGTGAAGCGCCGGTGGCGGTGCTCAGCTATTACGCGTGCCATCCTCAAAGCTATTACCGCATGGGAATCCCAAGTCCCGACTTTCCTGGGATCGCCAGGTTCATGCGCAGCCAAGACGGTCCAGGTCCTTTGTATGTGCACTTCAATGGTGCAGGCGGGAATATCGGCGCCGGGAAATACAACGATGGTTCAAAAGAGAATCGATTGTTGCTAGCGAGACGAGTTGCGGATGCGATGAGTGAATCGCTCAAAGCGACGAAGAAATTTGAGATTTCGCCAGCACAGGTGAGTTGGGCATCGACGCCTGTTGCTTTGCCACTGGCCAAGCACTTGAATCGAGAAGCTCTCATGGAGGAACTGAGTAAGTGGGATGGTGTCACGTATTGGGGAAGCCCCGATAAGTTGGCTTGGGTGTTACGCTGTGAAAGCGGACGCAAAATTGACTTGAGTTGTTTGTCCGTGGGTGATGTGCGAGTCTTGCACATGCCGGGCGAGCTATTTGTTGAGTACCAGCTTGCCGCGAAAGCGATGCGACCTGATTTGAAGGTCGCGATGGCTGCGTACGGCGACTACGGACCTGGATATATCGGAACGGCTGAGGCGTACGGGCAAGGCGGTTACGAAACAAGCGAACGAGCGTCCAACGTTGGGCCTGGAGCCGAAGCCGTTTTGATGGGCGGAGTGAAGACGTTACTTCAAGCGGACGAGGCCAAGCAGTGATCGGATTGCAAAGAATCACCGCTGGTTGCATCGTGATGCTAGTGGCGGTCGCTGGAACAGCGCAAGAGCCGGATTACTCCAGCGAATTGCCGAGGATCGCGCCGACGGATCCTGGCGAAGCGATCTCGACATTCAAGGTTGCCAACGGGTTTGAGATGCGGCTGGTTGCAGCGGAACCGCTCCTCGGCAGTCCCGTTGCGATCGAGTGGGATGCAAGCGGCGCGATGTATGTTTGTGAGATGCGCGGGTACAGCGAGGATCGCGAAGATGGGATCTCGCGAATCGCGAGACTGACGGATACCGATCACGACGGTGTCTACGATTCTCGCACCGAGTTTGCCGAAGGACTGTTTTGGCCCACGGGGTTGTTTCCGTATGACGGTGGTTTGTTCGTTGGCGATGCGCCCGACTTGTTGTACTTGAAAGACACGGATGGCGATGGCAAGGCGGACTTGAAGCAACGCGTGCTGACTGGTTTTGGAACGTCGAATGTCCAGGGGCTGATGAATTCATTCCGCTGGGGATTGGGCAACCGCATTCATATTGCATGTAGTAGCGTGGGTGGCGAAATCCGTGGCGCTCATGCTCCGGCGGACATTCCGGGAATCAGTATTCGTGGCCGCGATCTTGCATTGAACCCAAGGACCTACCAAATTGAACCGACCAGTGGCGCGGCACAGCACGGAATGGGCTTTGATGATTGGGGACGTAAATTTGTTTCCTCCAACAGTGACCATATTCAACAAGTGATGTACGAAGACCACTACATCGCGCGGAATCCGTATGTTGTTCCCCCGCCTTCAAGGATCTCGATTGCCGCTGATGGGCCACAAGCGGAAGTGTTTCGTACCAGCCCCGTGGAGCCTTGGCGAATTGTGCGAACGCGATTGCGTGTGTCGGGTCAAGCCAAGGGGCCGATCGAAGGAGGTGGTCGTGCGGCGGGGTACTTCACCGGTGCGACGGGTGTTACGATTTTTCGCGGTGATGCTTGGCCGGCCGAATGGAAGGGATTGGCGATCGTCGGTGATGTTGGAAGCAACCTGATTCATCGCAAGCGACTGGATGCGAACGGCTTGGAGTTCATCGCGAAACGCATCGACGAGAAAAGTGAATTTGTGACGTCATCGGATATCTGGTTTCGTCCGGCGCAGTTCGCGAACGCTCCGAACGGTTCATTGCATGTGATCGATGTGTATCGCGAAGTGATCGAGCATCCGCTATCGCTGCCAACCGAGATCAAAAAGCATCTCGACTTGACGTCTGGGCGTGATCGGGGCCGCATCTATCAAATCGTCCCCACTGGATTCAATCGCGAAGAACCCAAACTGCTTCACCTTGTAAGCACCGAAGAACTCGTGCACACATTGGCTCACACCAATGCATGGCATCGAGAAACGGCTGCTCGATTGTTGTACGAGCGACAGGACGTGTCGGCGATTGCATCGCTTCGAAACCTAGTGCGAGAAAGCTCGTCGGCGTTGGGCCGAATGCATGCTTTGTATGCACTGGACGGACTAAGCGGGCTCGATGATGCGACATTGCTCGCTGGATTGAGTGACTCGCACGAGCAGGTTCGCCGCCACGCCGTTCGCTTGGTCGATCGCGTTGCGTTGACGCCTGAATTGCTCCAGAAGCTTGATGACCTAGTTGAAGATCCGTCACTGGAAGTTCGCTATCAGTTGGCGTACACATTCGGGACGCTCAAGGTGGAAAGCCGAGTGGTTCGTCTCGCAGGTCTGCTGAGCCAGAATCCGAACGATCGCTGGATGAGAGCCGCGGTGCTGTGTTCGATCGGTGACGAGGCGGCCCAGTTCGCGGAGTTGATCCAGCAAGACTCTTTGCTGAACGATGCAGCGGCAGGCACGTTCCTGAAACAGCTCATCGACCAAGCCGCGACTCGCAAACGCGTTCAGGAATCGGGACAGGACACAAGTTCGCGAACACCGATTGCCACGGCTTTAACAAGCCGCTCAGCGGACCAAATCGAGAAACGACAAGACGTGATCTCGAAGTACCAGACCGCACTGACGATGGCCGGAAACGTTGAGCACGGCCGCGAGCATTTCAAGAAACAATGCAGTAGTTGCCACCGAGTGGAAGGCATCGGCAATGAAATCGGACCTAACTTGGCAACCATCAAAGCCCGAGGTGCTGAAACGGTACTCACCGCGGTTCTGGATCCGAGTCGTGAGGTGAATCCTCAGTACCTCAACTATGTCGTTTCGACGCTCGATGGCCGCGTGTTGTCAGGGATGATCATCGACGAAGGCTCAACGAGCATGACGCTTCGCAACGCCAAGAACGTTACCGAAACCGTGCTGCGTCTTGACATCGACCAGATCAAAAACACGGGTCTGTCGGTCATGCCCGAGGGTTTCGAAGACGCGATGAACGAGCAAGCCATGGCTGACTTGCTCGCGTATCTGTTGCAACTGTAGGCCAGACATGCGTTGCGGAAAACGGCCATCGATCGTTTCTCGCTACGACATCATTGCTATGCCATCATCGCTTCGACTGCTGCTCGAATTCTTCCGACCTGCTCATTGGACAAATCGCTCAGCAGCGGTAGCAAGGGGCCAGTGGATGAGATGCCCGCTTCATTGACGGCGTGATGCAAAACGCGGATGGGATTGATCTCGTTCCGCAAGTCCTCGAGGGGCTCGAACCAAGTTCGAATGGATTCCGCCTTGTCGTAGTCGCCTTGTTGGATCGCGTGGAGCATGTCCATGGACTGGCGCGGCGCGACACAGACGCATCCGCTCGTAAAGCCCGTGATTCCAAAATCACGCAGGTGGATGATCGCAGGCTGTTCACCGATACCGCTTACGACTCGCGCGGCGGGGAAGGCGTCAAGCAGCTCGCGCAGATAATCGTCTTTGGAAGTGTCTTCGCGAACCACGGCGTACTTGATCCACGAGATCACGCCATCACGGTCGAGTTGGGAAATCAGGTCCGCCGGCAGCCAACGATCGAACTTGATGTAAACCACAACGGGCTTGCCGAGTCGCTCGGCCATGTGGCGAATTCCAGTTGCAATGCCCTGGTGGTCGACGATGTCTCGCGAAGGCAACACCATCACGGTTGGGAAGTCGTAATCGCGAAGGATATCGACTTGATCCATTGCTAAACCGTAGGCTGGACCGATCGACGGGACGACCACGGTTTGATCGCCAGTCTTCTCGGCGAGCATCGAAAGGATCGATGCGAACTCGGTCAGTCGGGCGTGATAGAAGACTGCGTTACCCCCATACAACAACGATCGAATGCCGCCAGCTTCGAGATAGGAAATCAGTTTGGCGTTTTCAGCAGCGCAAACTTGTAGCTTGGAGTTTCGTGCCAATGGAGGAACGGCGACTACGCTTTGAGCGAGCTGCTCAGCATCAAATGGACCGGTATACATGGATAGGTGTCAGGCAAGAGGGGGCAGGATTCAGGGATCAGGAGTCAGGTAACGGGAAGTCAGGATGCAGAAGTTTGTTAGAAGATATCAGGTTCGGCGCCGGGGGAACGGCCTTCGAGGAAGTCGAAATCGCATCCGCGATCGGCTTGCGTGACGTGCTTGGCGTGCAAGTGTGCGTAGCCTCGTTCGGGGACAGCTTTAACAATGGAGCCTTCTGCTCGACGACGCGCGATCTCTTCGTCGGTAACGTGCCAGTGGATTTTGCGTTCGGGCACGTTGATCTCGATTTCGTCGCCGTCGCGAACGAGCGCGAGCGGACCGCCAGCAGCACTCTCCGGAGAAATATGCAGCACACAGGTTCCGTAGCTCGTGCCGCTCATTCTTGCGTCACTGATGCGCAGCATGTCGCGGACGCCTGCTTGCAAGAGTTTCTGTGGGATCGGCAACATGCCCCACTCGGGAAATCCAGGGGCGCCCAACGGTCCGGCGCTTCGAAGAATCAAGACGCTGTCGGCAGTGACGTTGAGGTCCGGATCGTGAATGCGTTTCTTGAGCGTCGGATAGTCGTCAAACACGAGTGCGGGGCCACGATGCGTCAGCAATTTAGGAGCTGCGGCGATGGACTTGATGACGCAACCGTTCGGTGCGAGGTTTCCGCGTAGCACACAGCAGCCGCCGGCTTCGGCAACAGGGTTTTCGCGAGTCCGGATTACTTCGTCATCGATCGACGTAGCTCCGGAGATACTCGCGCCGAGTGTGCTTCCGGTTACGGTCTTGGCATCGAGCTTGAGCAAATCGGTCAGCCGCGCGAGTAACGCCGGGAGTCCACCGGCATTGTGGAAGTCTTCCATCAGGAATCGTCCACCGGGGCGCAAGTCACCGAGTACCGGCGTGATCCGCGACAGTTCGTCAAACCGATCCAATGAAAGATTGATCCCTAAACGCCCGGCGATCGCAATCAAATGCACGATCGCATTCGTTGATCCTCCGATCGCGAGCGCCGTCACGAGAGCATTGTCCATCGACTCAGCGGTCAATACTGTCGATGGACGACGATTTGCCCAGGCGATCTCGACGGCGGCACGTCCTGTTTGAACAGCGAGCCGTGAATGTTCAGCGACGACTGCTGGGATCGTCGCACTTCCCGGAAGCGAGAAGCCGAGGGCTTCAGTCACGCAAGCCATCGTGCTTGCGGTGCCCATCGTCATGCAAGTCCCTGCGGATCGAGCGATACAGTTCTCGACGCCTTTCCAGTCGGCATCGCACAGGTTTCCCGCGAGGCGTTCGTCCCAGTATTTCCAAGCGTCACTGCCGCTGCCAAGCGTTTGATCTTTCCAGCGTGCTTTGAGCATCGGACCGGCCGGAAAGAAGATCGAGGGAATGTCGGAGCTGATGGCTCCCATCAACATTGCCGGTACCGTTTTATCACAACCGCCCATCAGCACTGCGGCATCGATCGGGTGGCTGCGCAAGACCTCTTCGACCTCCATCGCCATCAAGTTGCGATAGAGCATCGTTGTCGGCTTCATGAACATTTCGCCGAGCGACATCACGGGGACTTCGAGTGGAAACCCACCGGCTTGCAAGATTCCACGGCGAACTTCGTCAGCTCGATTTCGGAAGTGCGAGTGACACGTGGTCATCTCGTTCCACGTATTGAGCATCGCGACGATCGGTCGGTTCTCGTAATCGACGTCGTCAAAGCCCATGCCTTTAAGTCGAGAGCGATGACCAAACGAACGTAAATCGTCTGGGCCGAACCAGCGATGCGAACGCAACTGAGTCGGGTCCCGGTCGGCGGAGGACGGGTTCGGTGTAACGGGGGCTGGGCTCATGAGTCGATTCGCCAATCAGTTTCAAAATGTGTGCTATCGGAGCACGTTCGGAGCCAAGTGATTACTCGGATTGTGCCAATTCGTCGAAGATCGAATCGAAGATCTTACGGTTGCTGTGGCATGCGTGTCGACATCTCGCAAGAATCATTTTCTCGTCTTGCTCGTTCATCAAGAACGCCAAGTTGCGCATCGATTCGACGTCCTCAGGCAAATCGTGTCGGGCTGGCGTATTCATCAGCCGCAGGTTGGCTTCGACCCAGCGAAGCGTGCGATAATTTGCGATGAGCGACAGCGAGACTTCTTCCGAGAGATATCCGGCCGACGCCAGCAACGCGAGCGACGCCGTCGTACCGGTCGCCAGGATCTCCGGGGATTCACTCGCATACTTCAGCGTCAACGCTTGAGCGATCATCTCAATGTCGACGAGACCGCCTTCGCCGCGTTTCAAATTTCCGACAGTCGCTGACTGTTGCATTCGACCCCGGAGCGTTCGAATTTCTCCAGCCATCGATGGACGCCACTTGGTTGACAAGATGACGTCGATAATTGCGGCGTCCACTTTTTGTCGCAAGCGACGTGAGCCGGATATCGAACGAGACTTACAGAGCGACAATCGCTGCCACAGGGAGGCAGTGCCTTGACGGAAACGTTTGAGGAAATCGTCGATCGAAATGGCCAACAAGCCTTCTTCGCCGGTCATCCTCAGCCGGCTGTCCAGTTCGTAAAGTTGTCCGAACAGACCTGGCTTGTTGATTCGCGACGTCACTTCTTGGGCCAGTTGATTGAAGAAGTGATGGTTGGTGGTGGTCGAGCGATGTCCGCCCACGCGCCGCCTCGTTTCTCCGTCGGCGTCATAGAGAAACACCACGTCGAGATCGCTGTGGTAGTTCGGTTCGCGGCCGCCAAATTTCCCCAATGCGACGGCGATCATCTCAGCTTCATCGCCGCTACTTTTCATCGGGTCACCAAAACGGTTCGCCAACGATTCGCGTTGGAACTCGATTACTCGACGTACGCAAGCCTCCGCCGTATCACTCAACGCTTGGTGAGTCGACTCGACGGTTTCTTTTCCAAGAATGTCACGTACACCGATCGTGAGATGCGCGGCGTTCTTGAAACTGTACAAGATCGGTTCGATGTCCTCGGCCCCGCGACACAGTTCGATCGATTGGGCGTCCAGTCGTTGCGTGGATGGCAAACAATTGGTCAGCAAAGAATCGACTAGTTCGTCGATCATGCCGGGATTTCGAATCAAGATATCCGTCAAATAGGGCGTCGCCGCGCACAACCGCACCATCAACTGCATGGTCGGACGGTTTGATCCAAATAATTCCCACAACATCGACTTGGCGCCAATCGAATCCGTGACGCTCACTAGTTTTGCGAGTGTCGCGTGTCCATCAGGCGTTCGTTCGACTTCGGCCAACAACGTCGGTGCGATCAAGGCGAAGAAGTGTCGACAACGTTGCGGTGAAAGGTACGGTGTGGACTCCGTACTCAACGCAACCAAATCGTCCATCGCGATTTCTGGATTCGTGAACCCGTAGCGACGGAGGATCTTTTCCACCAGCTCGGGAGCCGGTTGGGGATCGAGCATCAACTCAGTCACATCGGGTACTGAATCAGCTTCGTGCGGGGCGTCGATCATCAAGTGGTTGATGATTTTGCGATTCACCTTGAATGTTTCGCGAAGTTGGAGCATGAAGCGATCGTGGTCGCCATCCGTGCCATCATCGCTACGAATTCCAAGTCGCCATGCGATATTTCGTCGACTGGTTTCGTCATCCGGTAACGCCGTGAGCGTTCGAGTGACGGGTGTGGTCTCGCTCATGACCGAGAGTTGATGCTCCAAGCGGCATAGCCGAGCATAGTTTCCGGAGAGCAGGATCGCCTCTTGTTTCGTGATGCATCCGGCACGCTCGAGTGCGAACATCGCATCCATCGTGTTGGGCACGCGAACGTCCGGGAGATCGGAGCCGTGCAATAGTTGCATGAACTGGACCGTCAACTCCACGTCGCGTCGACCACCGGGGTCGGCGACGACGTCTTCGCTTTGCGAGACACTTTGTTCCGCCCGACGTTCGAGTTTATGCCGGAGTGTGCGGATGTCGGCGAGATCCGCTCGATTCAAGAAACGGCGATAGACCCAACGCTCTAGCCGCTTGAGCAGCAATTTGCCGAGCTCTTGTGAACCTGCAACGACGCGTGCCTTGACCATGCTCAATCGTTGCCACGTTTCGCCGCTCGACTCGAACGTGTGGACTGCGTCGTCGACGCTGCAGATCGTCACCCCCTCGGCGAATCGTGGGCTCTCACTCAAGTCGATCGATCGGATCAACGGAGTTAAATCGTCGATCTGTAATAAACGGCAAACCTCTTCGACGAGCGTCGCGTAGAAAGAAACGTGCGATGCGTTTTTCTGGTCAATGGAATCATAAAAGAACATCAATTTGAGCGGCGAAGCGTAACTGAGTTCTTCGCCACCAAGACTGCTCAGTCCGATCACAGTGACTTGAGGCGTGTTGTTGTCGAGCCGCAGTGGGACTTCGCGGGTTTCGGCCAGGTGTTTGAGCGAGAACTGTAACGCGCATTCGATCGCGGCTTCCCATACATAGGAAAGTTGGCGACCGACCTTGTCGGGCGAGATGTCGCGGATGAACTCGCCGTAAGCAATTCGCAGGATTTCACGTTGAGCAAATTTACGGATCGCGCCGGCAGCTCGAGCGGGCTGGTCGAAGTGTTTGAGTTCGGATGCCAGTTCGTCGACGAGGTAGCGACGTGCCGCCGGTTGCCCGTCGCTGGCCCGGAGCAAATCGAAACTCTCGGGGTCGGCGATGAGCCGGTCGGCGAGTAGCTGGCTGGTGGCGAAGACTTGAAGCAGCGCCGGGAGGGCTCCGGGGTCACGTTCGAATAATGCCAGCAGCGAAGTCGGGCTGCGGCTGGACGAAACAAAACGGTTGAGGTTCTCGATTGCGGAATCCAGGTCGTTCAACCTGGGCAATTCAGTCCCTAGGCGATCACCAAGAATTTGGAGTAAATCGTCGGGAGCACCGGATTGCCAGATTCCGGCAAGATTCGACTTAGCGCGTTCCAGGTCTCGGACTCGCGAGACGAACGGTGCTAGGAAAATCTCGCTTGAGGAATCGTGCCTTGAGGCTTCTTCTTCCCTGTTCGGAGCGGTCATGGTCGAGGGCGGTGCCAGTGGGAAATGAAGCGTCTTCGGGGCCGCCAAAACCAGCGTAAACCACGAGGTGATGGAAACTTTATGTCCTTGGGAAACGTCCAAGGAAAGGGAGTGTGAACGTGTCGGATACCCACCGCCAACGAAACATCAGTGTAAATCCCTGACGTCGCCTCGTGTAGAGCCGAAAACGTAACCTAACTTTGCGTGTCCAGTTACTTGATGGCGAATTGAAGTTACCTCGATGACCAGTTCGAAGGTGCTTTTTTGCGACATCAGGCCAACCTGAGGATGCGGAAAGTCAACGCGAACGTTGAATTTTGGCAACCTTTTCTGGAGCAAAAACAATCTTTTCAGTTCAAACTTTTCACGCAACCTCTTTTCACACAACGGTTTGCCATGATTTTAGCATTGCCCGGCAGTGTCTCCGGCACTACCTCTGCTTGGTACTTCCCTCACCTGACCGACACGCTAGACACGGGTGAAGAGGAAAGCTTGATGGGAAAGAAATTTAGCCGACGCAGTCTCCAAGACGACGCTTTTGATGCAGACGACGCCGTAAGTCGTCGTACCCGCGTGATGGGCGAAGAATTCGCTGATGCCATCGAAGATGACGCTGAGCTGGTTGACGAAGATGCGGATGACGTTCCGCGTCGTGATGACAGCGCCACAGATCCAACCGAAGACCCGGTCCGCATGTACTTGATGCAGATGGGCCAAATTCCGCTGCTGACTCGCGAACAAGAAGTTTCCGCCGCGAAGCAGATCGAGCGCACCCGCGATCGCTACCGACACTCGATGCTCGCAACGGATTTCATGTTGCAGGGCGCCTTGAAATTGCTCCAGCAAGTCCGTGACAAGCAATTGCGTCTTGACCGCACGATCGAAGTCAGCGTTACGAACGCGTCGGAGAAAAAAGCGATCATGAAGCGGATCGTTCCGAACGTTCGAACCATTCAACATCTTCTCGGTCAAAACCGCTCAGACTATCTGACGGCGATCAACAAGAAAGTGCCGATGCGTCAACGGCGCGCCGCGTGGCGTAACCTTGTGGTGCGTCGCAACAAAGCCGTGCGTTTGGTCGAAGAGATGAACTTGCGTACTGGCAAGCTTCAACCGATTTTCGAAAAGCTGCGTCGTGCTTCTGGTCGGATGCAAGAAATCCGCACTCTACTCGCCGACAAAGCCAAACTCGAGTCGCCTGGCATGCAATCGCCAGCCGAACTGAAGAGCGAACTGCGTTACTTGATGCGGTTGACATACGAAACACCCAAGACTCTCGATCGTCGTGTCACTCGCTGTGCGATTTACCGTGACGACTACGATGCAGCGAAGCGAATCCTTTCGGCGGGTAACTTGCGTCTCGTGGTATCGATTGCCAAGAAGTATCGGAACCGTGGTTTGTCATTCTTGGACTTGATCCAGGAAGGGAACACGGGACTGCAGCGAGCCGTCGATCAATTCGACCACGCTCGAGGCTACAACTTCAGCACCTCTGCGACTTGGTGGATTCGCCAAGCAATCACGCGTGCCATTGCTGACCAAAGCCGAACGATCCGTGTGCCAGTTCACATGATCGATACGATGAACAAGATTCGCCAAATCACTCGAGATCTTGTCCAGGCGAACGGTCGCGAACCTTCGGCAGAAGAAGTAGCGCAACTCAGTGGTCTGTCGCTCGAAGACACTCGCGTGATCTTGAAGATGAGCCGCACTCCGTTATCGCTCGACCAACCGATCGGTGATCACGAAGACAGTGTATTCGGCGAGTTCTTGCAAGATCATCGCGACGACGATCCATTGCTCGAAACGAACCGCGAAGCGCTCAAGGCACAAATTGATCGTGCGATGGAAACGTTGAACTATCGTGAACGCGAGATTTTGCGACTACGATATGGTCTAGCGGACGGATACACTTACACGCTTGAGGAAGTCGGCAAGATTTTCCAAGTCACACGTGAACGTGTACGTCAAATCGAAAGCAAAGCCGTTCGCAAGCTGCAGCAACCCTACCGTGCTCGCACACTCGTCAGCTTCCTTGACGGTGCCGAAGTCATGATCATGGAAGGCAGCGAATCGCTTTAGTGCGTTTTTATTGATCGCGCAGGGCAGGATCTGTCCTGCTGAGGCAAAATGATCGTAAGTGGCCAGGACCGGTGCTGGCCTACGAAAACTACATCACCTTCGCAAGAGGCACGGCTTGCTCTTTGATCATGCGGGTGATCAAGTCGTCGACGGTGAAGCCGTCAGCTTCGGCGGCGAAGGTTGGTACGATGCGGTGACGCAGCACTGGGTGTGCAAGCTTTTGGACGTCGTCAATGGTGACGTGAGTCCGACCATGCAGTAGCGCTCGCGCCTTGGATGCCAATACAAGTTGTTGGCTCGCTCGAGGTCCTGGCCCCCATTCGATCAACTCTTTCGCCCAAGGTTTGCACTCAGGGTCGCGCGGACGTACCGAGCGCACTGCATCGAGAACCCAGTCTTTCACGTGTGGTGGCAGTGGGACGCGTCGCACCGTTTGTTGGAACTGGACAATTTCTTCGCCGCTGACGACTGCCTTTACCGTCGAATTGAACGTCGACGTTGTGCGATCAACGATCTCGGATTCCTGGTCACGCGTCGGGTAATCAACAACTACGTGGAACAAGAATCGGTCACGTTGAGCTTCGGGCAGCGGATACGTGCCTTCTTGTTCGATCGGGTTTTGGGTTGCCAGCACAAAGAACGGTTCATCGAGACGATACGTTTTGCCCGCCGCAGTTACTTCGTGCTCCTGCATCGCTTCTAAAAGTGCTGCTTGAGTCTTGGGCGGTGTGCGGTTGATCTCGTCGGCAAGAAGCATTTGCGTAAAGACTGGCCCACGCTCGAACACGAATTGGCGCCGACCGGTTTGCGGATCTTCTTGAATGATGTCCGTTCCCGTGATGTCGCCTGGCATTAAGTCGGGCGTGAACTGGATTCGTCGAAACGTCAGATTCATCGACTGGGCCAGCGTCCGCACCATCAGCGTCTTTGCCAAACCAGGAACACCTTCGAGCAAACAATGGCCGCGCGATAAGATCGCCAACAGCAATTGCTCGATCGTCTCATCTTGGCCAACGACAACCATGCCGACTTGTTCGCGAATCTGGTTACATGCTTCGACAAGACGCGCCGCAGCCTGGGAGTCATCTTGCGTTTCGATCGGAGGAGGCTGGACCACAAACGTATCTCAAGTCATGGGTAGGGAATTGGGGAGGGCAAGCCCTACTATACTCATTGGACCTGGAATCGGCGCCTATGCTGTGGCTTGAAAGCACGCGCTCAATTACCCGTCTGGAGCGGCAAGGCATACACCGCATATGTCTGGTTTTCGTCGTCGTATTGGGGGTAGACCCGCACGAGCGGAAGGTTTTTGCCCACCACGCGACGATCCACGATCATCCACCGGACGCCGTATTTGTCGTGCATTTTTCGTAGCAGGTCGTAGCGAATCGTCGTTCCGCGTCGGCCCAAACGAGGCGGGAACACATCGGAAAAGCGAATCCGCCACTGGATCAAGCTTTCAACATCCTGCGGCACGTCCTTCCAATTGACGACTTCGGCGCGATTCGAGTACCACTTGAATGTTTGTTGGTGCCGTGGAGTCAGTAGCACTTCGTCCACGGCCGTCGAACCCTCGATCCATCGGCAAACTGCGACCCAGTCTTCGTACGCTCGCGTCTGGGCTTCCGCCGAAGAACCCGCTCTCCAGCCCAGCAGCTCATTGCTCACTGACGGTGGCACCCCGAGTCGCGATCGTTCGTAGCTGCTCCAGCCGATCCCAGCTATCGATGCCATGACGACGCACACGGCAAGCAAACGAACGAGGCTCCAAGTTCGCATGGAGACGCACAGCCTCGCGACAATCAACCCCAACATCAACGGCACAAATGCGTCGCTGAGTCGGAACCAATAGTATCGCAACAACTTCGCGGCTAAGTCCGGCGAGTAAGCTGGTAGCACGCCCACCAATAAACCGATCACGAGAATGCCAAGGGCTCCCATCGTGAACCACCAAAGCCGACGCAGCCGTTTGGACGTGTCGTTACGCACTAGCCCATAAGCGACAAACAGTCCGATCAGTAGCGCCGCGTGTCGAACGTACCACTCCGGAAGAAACCCGGCGGGTAACAAGTGGTGCGGCAATCGAAAGTAGGCATAGATCTTCGCCGCATCCGCTGTTTGGGCATCGGTATTGCCAAGTGTGAGTGCGATCGATGGCACAAGTCCAAACAACGCGATCGCTCCGCCGAGAAACAATTGGCGACAAAAGAAAGGTTTGCCATGCGGCGTTCCTCGCTCCGTGAACCACCAAGCCATGGCCGCAGCGAGCACGGACCAGCCGCCCACGAGCACATGAAACGCTGACGCAGCACCAAGCCAAGGCCATACCCGAGTCCATCGTCCGCGTGCCAATTCAGCGATCCCAATCAGGGCCAGGCCATATGCGGGAACCTTGGCTTCAATCCCGCCGATCACCCATTCGCCCGCCAAGTTCGCGTACTCGACACCAGCCATCCAGATCACTGCGACAGCCAGCGAGGCCAGCGGCACCCCGATGACGGCATCGCACAACCGCCTCAATCCGATCGCGATCATCAGCCAACCAACAAGTCGCCCGATCCAAGCGGTCGCACTCAACGAAATGAACTTCGTCAGCCAACCGAACAGAACATAGAACGTCAAATGAGCTTTGCCGGACGCCGCAAACAAGTCATTGGCACAATACGTTGGATCCCAAAAGTTCTTGGCTTTCACCAAGTAATGGGCCTCGTTCACCATCGGCGGCGGATCACCGGCATACGAAAAGAACAGCAACACTAACAACAGAGTCTCCACCCAAGTCCGCAACCTGGGCGAGAAGAAACGTTGTGGAGCTTGATTGCTCGAGTGCGGCTGTAGCGAATCTTCCATCGTCGCGAGTTCACTTTCCATCGTTGCCGACATGATTTCGGCGATAGTCGGCGGGTGACATTTTGGCTCGGGCTTTGAACTGGCGATAGAAGGTCGATAGATCGTTGAAACCGCACTCGAACGCGATTGCTGCGATCGGACGCTCGGTCTCTGTTAATAGCCGCATGGCGTGCTCCACGGCTAGGCGACGTACGTAGTGTAACCAGGTTTCTCCGGTGTGCAGATTGAAGGCTCGAGTGAAGGCGCGGCGAGACAGGTCGACGGACGCCGCCGCCGCGTCGATCGTTGTGGCTTCGAAGAATCGTTCGTCGAGCCAACGCGTGTATCGCTCGATGACTGTCCGCTGTGCTTCGGATAACGAGGCTGTGTCAGAGGCCTTTCTTGTGCGGCTCGATTTCGTTTTGATGGAGTCTTCGTTCGTCTCAGGCTGTTTTTGTTGCCAGCCAAGTTGATCGCAGATGACTTGGACGAGCCGCATCGTCTCAGTCACCATATTGAGCGGACGATGTTCTTGATGTGAACCTTGTGCGTAGGCGAGTCGCCGCAAGTGCGATGCGACCCGATTTGCGACATAGCGATCACTCTTCAGTTTGCCAGTCGGAAAACGTGACAAGAGCGTCGAGTCAAATGCAAGAAGCGACGTTGCGACGCAGCAGATGTACAAGCTCGATGCCGCCGACGGGTCGTCTTCGATCCAGTTCGTTGTCGCCGGTGGGACAAACAAGCAGTCCCCGGCTTCGAACGATTCTCGGGAATTTTCAAACACCAGTGATCCGGAGCCCTGCAATACATAGAGAATCTTGAGAAACGAATGCGTTCGAGGCTGCATAGAAAAGCCGACATCATGGTGGCTTTCGAGCAACAGAACACCCCAGTTCGGAAGGTTCTCGTCAAGCGGGCGGCGGGTCAGTTTCGGTTTCACTGGAAGCGTCGTGTCCAAGGGGCGTGCCCGAATTGCGAATCGTAAAAGATAGCCTGATTCTCCAAGATTCGCGAGGCGAATTCCACTATTATTCGTGCACAACGTACGTTTTCTTCAGTGCCGAAGGGGCACCGGCACTGGGGATCGCAACGTTGCTTGTTCGCTCTTTCTCATTTTGCGTTCCTCCTCATTTTGGACTCGCCACCACCTATGCCGAATCCTAACGACCCGATCGCGATGCTGCGGCCGCGACGAACCATCACGGGAATGTCAGCCATCCTGTTGCCGTTTCTCAATGATGGCAAAGCCGCGACACTGGAAATCGACTGGGACGGATTCACGCACCACGTCGAACGAACGTTGGCTGCGGGGTTGGTGCCGGCCGTCAACATGGACACGGGTTACGCGAATCTGATTACCGAAGACATTCGCCACGAAGTACTCAAGCGGACTCAGTCGATCGCGTCGGGGCGTCGATACGTTGCCGGGATTTTCGTTGGCGATGCTCAGGGGGCTACGTTTAACGCTGAAGCGTACCAACGCGGTGCAGCGGATATTGTGCGGCACAGTGGTCTGCCGATCGTGTTTCAATCGTTTGGATTGTCTGGTCTTTCTGACGAAGCGATCCCTGGTGCCTATGCAACGATCACCGAGGATTGCGATTCGTTTCTCGCGTTTGAGCTTGGTCAAATGTTTGCGCCGTTTGGCAAAATTTATTCGCTCGACGTTTACGAGCAATTGATGCGATTGCCTGCTTGCTTGGGCGCGAAACATTCGTCGCTGAGCCGCACGCTCGAGTGGCAACGGATTCAACTGCGAGACGCCGTGCGCCCTGACTTCATGGTGCTGACCGGGAATGATCTCGCGATCGACATGGTGATGTACGGCAGTGACTATTTGTTGGGGCTGAGCACGTTTGCTCCAGAAGCTTTCGCTGCGAGAGACCGGATGTGGCAATCCGGTGACGAGCGGTTCTATGAACTCAATGATTTGCTCCAGTACCTCGGCGCATTCACGTTCCGTGCCCCAGTCCCCGCTTACAAGCATTCAGCGGCGATGTTCTTGAAGCTTCGCTACGGATTAGCAGCTGACCACACGCATCCGGAATCTGCTTCGCGTCCAGACTCCGATCGCGAGATCTTGTCGCTGATCAATAACACACTCAATCAACTGTTAGAAAGCTAATTCAACATGGCATCCATTCCACGCATTGCGAGTTTGAAAAGCTTTGCTGACTTTACCGGGCACTGTGACAAGCTCGGCATAACGATACCGATCGACGAGACGACGCAGTCTGGCAGCGAGTCGCCACTGGCTCAGTCCTTCAAGGTTGGCGAGCATGTTGTCGGTAATCGGTTTTGCATCTTGCCGATGGAAGGTTGGGACGGCACAACGGATGGCCGACCGACGGACTTGACCCGGCGTCGTTGGCGCAACTTTGGTTTGAGTGGTGCCAAATTGATCTGGGGCGGCGAGGCTGTTGCGATCGAGCACGCTGGACGCGCGAACCCGAACCAGCTGCTGATCAATGATGCGAATCTGTCGTCGCTGGAATCGTTGCGAGAAGAGCTCGTCACCGCCCACGAAGATCGCTTTGGCGTTAGCAGCGATTTGTTTGTCGGATTGCAATTAACGCATTCGGGTCGTTACGCACGACCGAACGAGAAGACGCGGGCGGAACCACGAACGGCCCAGCGAAATCCAACGCTCGATCGACGTGTTGGTGTGACCGATGACGCTGCGGTGCTCAGCGATGACGAGATCAGCCGTCTTGTTGAAAAGTTTATCGAGGCGTCTGTATTGGCGGCGAAGGCTGGCTTCGCGTTTATCGACATCAAGCACTGTCATGGCTATCTCGGACACGAATTGCTCAGCGCCGTGGATCGGCACGGTCGCTACGGTGGCTCACTCGAGAATCGAACTCGCTTCATGAGCGAGATTGCTCACGGCATCCAGGCTCAGCTTCCGGATATGGAGCTCGGTGTGCGTGCAAGCATCGTCGATTTCTTGCCGCACCGGATGGGCTCCGAGGGCATCGGTGAACCGGAACCAGACGCTGATCCGCGATTCGCGTTTGGTAGCGACGGTTCAGGAATGGCGGTGGATTTGAGTGATCCCGATTGGTTGATGAAGAAGATTCGCTCGCTCGGAATCAAGATGGTTTGCACGACGATGGGCAGCCCCTACTACACGCCACACATCCAACGCCCCGCAACATTTCCACCGAGTGACGGCTACCATCCGCCCGAGGATCCGCTCGTTGGCGTTGCTCGCCAATTGCACGCGACGTCGGTGCTTAAAGAAGCGAATCCAGATTTATTGTTTGTTGGCTCCGGTTACACGTACCTGCAGGACTGGTTGCCCAACGTTGCCCAAGCGGCCGTTCGCGAAGGCTGGGTCGATAGCGTTGGACTTGGTCGAATGGTGCTGTCGTATCCCGACTTGCCAGCCGATGTGATCGAAGGCAAATCGCTCGCACGCAAGAAGGTCTGTCGAACATTCAGTGAGTGCACCAGCGCGCCGCGTAACGGCATGATCAGCGGCTGTTACCCGCTCGACCCCTACTACAAAGCCCGTCCCGAACGCGAGCAAATGCTGGCGCTCAAAAAGTCGTAAGGTTCACCACTTTTCTAGCGAAGGTGTTCGAAGTCTCTGGCGACTGTGTTCGAACGATCGGACTCACTTTCGGGTGCTGCGAGCTTTTCGAAGTTCGCCGTGCAAGAGAAGGATGAAAGCCTTCTTCGCTGCGAAGCAAAGCTGGGTGCGCCTTGATTCGGGCAAGTGCGGCTTCGATGGCAGCGATGTACTTGCCTGCGACTCGAGTTCCAAAGTTTTGAATTGAGTATTCGCGTATGCTAGCGATGTCACGCAGAGCCTTGTCAGTCAAATGGACTTCAGTCTTCTGCTTGAGATGTTTCTTTGCCATCCGCGAAACAACTCTTTTACTTGAGTTTGCTCAATAGCGAATTCAAGTCACCGGTGAACTTGTGCGTGCGACCCGCGATCGCATCTTGATAGCCTTCTAGAATGGCGTCACACGCTGCTGCGGTTTCTTGACGCTGTTTCTGTTGCCGAAGCAGGTCACGCACAAATTCGCTGGGTGTGGCGTACATCGTGCCGTCGCCAACATTCGCGTCCACAAAAGCGCGAAGCTCGTCGGTGAGGGAAAGATTGAGAGTGCTACTCAAGGGAGTCTCCAGGTTCGCGGTTCTGCACGATTTTATCAACGCTGGCAAATAATGGCAAGAAACGCCATGCCATGAACAGCCGAGAAGGTCGGAAAGCTCCGTCGAGACAAAAACGTAGTCAGCCTTTTTGGGGACGGTGATACGCAAGTTGAATTATTCGCTTTGCGCAGCCATCCAGCCGCGTGTTTCGGCGGCTAGGAAGAACGAGCCGCAGACGACAAGCATGCCGCCGGGAGTCGCTTGAGTGAGTCCATGCTCGCAGGCAGCGATGGGGTCTTCGATGATCGTGGCACGGTCTTGGTGTGACTCGGGCATCAGCCTTTGTAATTCGCTTGTGTATTGAAATCGCGGATTACCGAGAAAACGCGTCAAGACAAATCGGTCGGCGATGCTGACGAGTTGACGTAACATGGCTTCTGAGTCTTTGTCGCGGCTTGTCGCGAGGATGATCGTGATTTCTCGATCGCCTCGCCGTGCTCGCAAGGTTTCACATAACGCAGCGATCGAGTCTTCATTGTGGGCTGAGTCGACAATCCCAATGACATCGTTGGCCAGTCGATGGCGTTCAATGCGGCTGATGCATTGAAGGTTTTCTAGCGCGTGCGTTTGCGAGTGCATTGGCACGTCGAGGCCTTGGTCGCGGAGCAGATCGATCACGGCAATGGCGATCGCGGTGTTCGCGGCTTGATGGGCGCCTTCGAGTGAAAGTGACATCGTGCAATCGCGTCGCAGTGGTTGCGTGTGTCCGGTGAAGTGGACTGTCGTGCCCCAATCGGTCTGTGGAGTCGCGGTGACATCATAATCACGTCCGCGCTGGAACAGGGGAGCGGATCGCGAGGCGGCGATGGCGTGGATGACGTTTCGAGGTTCGTCAGCGAGAACGCCGCATACGACGGGCACGCCAGGCTTGATGATGCCAGCTTTCTCGGTCGCGATTTCCGCAAGCGTGTTACCGAGAACGTGCTGGTGGTCCAATCCGATCGAAGTAATCGCCGTAACTGTCGACGCACATACATTGGTGCTGTCTAGTCGCCCGCCCAAGCCGACTTCGAGAACGATACAGTCGCATCGTTGACGGTCGAAGTGCAAGAACGCCAGGGCTGTGGTCAGTTCAAAGAATGAATAGTCATCAGTCTCGGATGCATCAGTATTCTTGGATGCATCAGTGTCTGATTCCGAGCGAATTGCCTCGCGAATGCAATCGACGAGTTCGACAAGTTCCGTTTTGCGGCAAGGTTCCCCATCGACACGGAAGCGTTCCTCAAGGTGATGCAGGTGCGGGGAGGTGTACAGACCTGTGCGATAGCCAGCAGCCGTCAGTAGTGCAGCGACGATGGTAGCAGTCGAGCCTTTACCTTTCGTGCCAGCGATATGGACTAATGGGACTGGGCGAGTTCGGGTGGTGCTGGCGGGAATTGCCTGGTTGGCTGAGGCTTTGTTGCCTGTGGCCTGTTTCGTGGCGTCACGATGCAGGTATTTCTCGAGTCCAAGCTTTTCCAACAGACTCCGCATTCGCTGGAGTCGGAACGGGTATCGTGAACCCGAACTGCCGATCGCTTCGTAGTTAATGCGTTCGTAGAGAAATCGCAGGGATTCAGCGTGCCGAGATTCTGGATCTTGCGATGCCAAGCGCCGAGGTTCTGGTCGCCCAAGGGGATCGTCGGGGGGGATTCCAGTCACGGTTGGTGGCGTTCTTGGGGCATGTCGGCATCTAGATTTCGTACCATTGATCCCTATTTAAGCCACTTTTGGCAAGATGCCGAGACCTGTTTGGTGCAAGGTTCGCAGCGAGATCCTCGGAAATGCTGTCGAACACTTCGCGCCGAGCCCGCGTAGCGTAAAAATCTTCGATCTTGATCTCCTTTGTTTCGCTCTTTTTTACGGAATGGTTTGTCCGTGGTTAACGACGCAACCGCTGTTGCCGATTCGGCTGGCACCAAAACATCTTCGGCACCGGGCTCCCCGAATACGGGCTCGGGGGTCGTCATTGAAACACGCAACCTCAGCAAAATTTACCGCGATTTTTGGGGGCGAAAGAAGGTTCATGCCCTCAAGTCGCTGGACATCGAAGTCCGCCAAGGTGAAATCTTTGGACTGCTCGGGCCCAACGGCAGCGGTAAAAGTACGACGATCAAGTTGATCCTCGGGCTTTTGTTCCCAACCAGCGGCCGGGTGCTCGTATTCGACAAGGACGCGACGGAAACTCAAAAGAACGAGCGAATCGGGTATCTGCCCGAAGAATCGTATCTGTACAAGTTCCTCACCGCTGAGGAAACGCTCGACTTCTATGGCCGGCTGTTCAATATGTCGGGAGCTGAGCGTAAAAAGCGAGTCGATGAGCTGATCCAGCTCGTCGGTTTGCAAGGTGCTCGCCACCGCCAGCTTCGTGAGTACAGCAAGGGGATGACCCGCCGGGTCGGTTTGGCCCAGGCGCTCATCAACAACCCGGACTTGATCCTGTTGGACGAACCGACCACTGGTTTGGACCCGATCGGTTCGCGTGAAATGAAGGATTTGATCCTCAGCCTCCGCGACCAGGGCAAGACGGTTCTTCTTTGCAGCCACCAGTTGGCGGACGTTCAGGACGTTTGTGACCGGGTCGCGATTCTGCACCAAGGCGAATTGAAGGAGCTCGGTCGAGTAACGGATCTGTTGAAGGTCCAGGACGTGACGGAAGTTCACGCTCGCGGATTGAGCGAAGACGCCAAGAATGAAATCGCCGAAGTCATTCGTCGCCACGGCGGCACCGTCGAATCGATCGACAATCCGACGGCGACGATGGAAGATTTGTTCCTCAACATTGTGCGTGAAAGCGAAGCACGCCCAGGTGCTCGTCGTGTTTCCAGCTCCGGTAGCGAATCGACCGGTTCGTCGGAGGGTGCATAACGATGTTTTTGCAACCTGAGGATTTTTGGTCCTTCAGCGAATGGCTGTTGCGGCCTGATCGTTTTCTCGAAAGCGCCTTTCTTCAAGGCATCGTGCTGATCGTTCTCGCGATCGTGTTGGGATTGATCGTTGGCTATATCATTTCATCAGCTCGCTATGGGCCTGGTGAAGGATTTTATGCAGTCGCTCGAGCGACTCGCGATTTGATTCGTTTCGATTTGCCTGGTACGTCAATTCGCCGAGTCATGGCATTGGCTCGATTGGCGTTCAAAGAAGCAATTCGCCGTAAAGTGCTGTTCGTGGTCGGCTTGTTCGTGGTCGTTTTGCTGCTCGCGGGTTGGTATTTGAACCCCGAAAGTGACGATCCCGCACGACTCTATATCAGTTTTGTGCTTACGGCGACTAATTACTTGATTCTGACGCTGGCACTATTCATCAGTGCGTTTTCGCTCCCCGCGGACATCAAGAATCGTACGATTTATACGATCGTGACGAAGCCGGTTCGAGCAACCGAAATCGTACTGGGACGAATGATCGGGTTCATCGGTGTGGGCACATTGATGCTCGTGCCCATGGGTTTGGCGAGTTATGTGTTCGTCGTCCGCGGTTTGCGGCATGCACACAATGAAGTTGTCGAGGTGAAGGAAACGAGTGGCGGTCGATTAGTCGGCGAGACTGACTTTGTTCAAATGCACAAGCATTCGTTCACGATCGATTCGGACGGCCTGGGTCTGACAGACATTGTTCGCGGTCACCGGCACATCGTCACTCGCAAGGATGACGGGACCTTTGAAATTGGTCCGCCCACCGGCGCACTTCGAGCTCGAATTCCATCGTACGGCGAGATCCAGTTTCTCGATCGAAGCGGTAACGTGGATGAAAAAGGAATTGACGTCGGTAATGAACAGCTTGCCGGTGGATACGGCAGTGCCGGTATCGCTCGGTTCGCTGGGATCGTGAAAGAAGCTCGCAAGATCCAACACGGTTATGTTGAGGGTGGAACGCTCGGCGCCGCGATCTACACATTCGATAACGTGACGGCGGAGCGGTATCCGAACGGTTTTCCCATCGATATCTCGATTCGTGCTTATCGCAGCTACAAAGGTGATATCGAATCGGGGTTACGTGGTTCGCTCACGATGAAGCATCCCGACAAAGCGGTGGAGAGTAATCCGATCGCGTTTGTTGTGGACGAATACGATATTGACGAAAAGGTGCTGCCGACGGATATCGAAGGGACCGACGGCGAAGAAACTCGCATGCTCAATGCCTTTACGGATCTCGTCAATGAGAAAGGCCAGATGCAAATCATCTTGCGCTGCCTGGATCGTAGCCAGTATCTCGGGGCGACTAAGAGCAGCATCTATTTGCGGCCAAGTGAGAACACTTTCGCTTGGAACATGGTCAAGGCGTATGCCTCGATTTGGTTACAGATGGCGATGGTTACGGCCTTTGGCGTGATGTTCAGCACGTTCTTGAGCGGTCCAGTGGCGATGGTGGCAACGGCAGTGTGTGTCTTGTTGGGTTTCTCGGCCGAACAGGTCTACGATACACGGCACTACATCGACGCAGGCATTTCACGCGGTGGTGGTCCGATTGAGTCGATGGTTCGGATCCTTCGCCAGGATGCCATGACGACTGAGTTAGACGTCGATACAGTTGCTGCGAAGGTCATCAAGACGGCCGACGCTGGTATTGTCTATACACTCGACGCGATCGCGACTTCGCTGCCGAATCTGCCTAAGATGGTGGGCACAGCAGAATACGCAGCTAGCGGTATCGACATTTTTGCCGCGTTGCTGGCTCGTCACGCATTCGCGACGTTTGGTTATTGTTTGTTAGCATTCCTTGTTAGTTATTTCTTCCTAAAATCGCGTGAGATTGCGGCATGAACCGCTCAGTTGCGCTTGGACGCAAGATTATTTATCTCGTTGTGCTGGTAGCGATGTTGCTGCCGCTGTACCTGCTCGGCCAACCGGCTGGCGGTGGCAGCGACCGTGGTGGCGCGCTTTCGGAAATGAGAGTCGAGTACAACATCGCTGAAAGCGACTTGGGTGAAATTAGCCCAGCGAGTGAAACGATGAAGCTTGCTTCGTTGGGACTCCGCGGAGTTGCTGCAACGTTGTTATGGAATCGCTCGCATGATTACAAAGTCATGCACGAGTGGGACCGTTTGAAGGCGACGCTGAATCAAATTGCGCTGCTGCAGCCGCACTTTGACAAGGTTTGGGAATTTCAAGCTCACAACTTGGCCTACAACGTCTCGACTGAGTTCGACGATTACCGGCAACGTTATGAGATGGTCCGCGAAGGCACCGAGTATTTGACTCGAGGTGTGCGCCAGAATCGGAACGCTCCAAGGTTGATTTGGTACACCGGTTGGTTCTACGGGTCTAAAATGGGTATGTCCGACGAGAAGACCCAATTCCGGCGACTGTTTGCCGATGACGAGATTCTTCACGAGGCACTTTTGAAAGAAGGTATCGCCGTCGATAGCCCTGAAGCACGCGGTCCGCTGGGTAAGCCAGACAACTGGTTGGTTGGACGTCTTTGGCTCAACCACGGTTACGACCTCGTGGATTCGGGTGTGAAGATCCGGCGACAAACGCCACTGAACTTCTACGAGACGGGACCTAAGTGGCGAATGAAGCACGCTGAGGCAATCGAGAAAGAAGGTATCCTCGATGATCGAGCTCAAAGTGCGTGGACATTCGCTTCCGAAGACTGGTCCGCGTTTGGTAATCGAAGCATTCCAACGACAGCCGCGTTTACGATCAAGTTGGATCAACTCGATGATCTGGTGCAGAAGAAAGCTGAGCTAGTCGCTCGGATGCGTGAGGTGACGGGTGATGTGTATGCCGAGGCTGAACAGGCACTCCTCGATGGGCTTCAACCTGCGCAGCAAGAATTGCTGAAGAAGCCAGAAGCAGAGCTTACGCTCGAAGATCGAGCAAACCTCGAGTCGTTGAGGGCCTACCTGATACCGAACTTTGATGATGTTGCGGCGAAGGCCGGACCTTCCGTGCGACTTGACTGTCTCAGCATCATTGCTGAACTCAAGGATGTGGAAGAGAGAACGATTAAGACGAATGGTTATCGCAATCAAATCAACTATCCGTACTGGAAGACGTTGGCCCAGGCCGAACAGGAAGAGCGAACTGTCGAAGCTCGGCGTTTGATTTTCGAGGCTGAACAAGCAAACTCTGAGGCGGAATTAGACAAAGCGATTGAGCTTTACGAGAAAGCCTTCACGATTTGGTCGGACATCTTCGATGACTATCCGATTTTGACGGTGGATGATTCCGCCCAGGATTTGTTTGAGTCGATTCGTCGCTACATGATTGCAATCGACTCCGAAGAATTGCCAGACAATTTCGCGCTTTCGACATTTGTCGAGATGATGGGCATGGACGGCCAGGTCAATTCGCAAGCCTATGAACAAGTCCGACTCGACCAAAAGGCCAAGGCGGAAGCTCGTCGCAAGGAATTGGCCGAAGAAGAGCGTCTTCGAGAGGAAGCAGCCAAAGCTGCTGAAATGAAGGCGGCTGCAGAAAAGGCTGAAGCCGAGAAGATGGCCGCAGAAAAAGCCGCTGCTGAGAAGGCCGCAGCCGAAAAGGCTGCTGCTGAAAAGATGGCCGCCGAGAAGGCAGAGGCTGAGAAGAAGGCTGCGATGGCCAAGGCTGAGGAAGAGAAGGCAGCGAAAGCTAAAGCAGAAGCTGAGAAAGCTGCGGCAGAGAAATCCGCCGATAGCAACGATCCGGAAATGAAGAAGACGGATGAACCGAAGGACGGTGATGCAAAGCCAGAAACGTCTGAGGAACCAAAGCCTGCCGATCAGCCAAAACCTGCCGAAGAGCCAAAACCCATTGAGCCGGCACCAAGCGAACCGGCTCCCAGTGAACCGGCTCCCAGTGAACCAGTTCCAAGCGAGCCAGCACCTGCGCCAAAGCCTTCCCCAGAACCGTCTGGTAACGAGTCATAGAACTTTTGAGATGATCCGATGAACTCGCGTCGAAACCAGCTCTTATTTGTGGTCGGGTTATTTGGCGCTCTCTTGACTAGCTGCCCGAATGGGCTGGCGCAGACGCGCGAGGAGAAGGTTCGCGGAGATCGCGAGAAGGTCGAAAGCGATGGTTTCTGGATCTACAACGATTGGAAACGTGCTCAAGCCGAAGCCGTTCGAACTGGCAAGCCGATTATCGTCGTCTTGCGGTGCATTCCGTGCGAGGAGTGCGTCAAGCTAGACGATAGCCTTGTCGACAACGACCCGATTTTGCGGCCGCTGCTGGATCAGTTCACTCGAGTTCGTTTAGTGTCAACGAACGGTCTTGATTTGAACTTGTTCCAATATGATTTCGATCAATCGTTCGCTGTGTTTTTGCTGAACTCAGACGGCACCATCTATGGTCGATTCGGAACACGGTCGCATCGAACGGAATGGGTTGGCGACGTCTCGCTTCAAGGCTTGGCACGAGCACTCGAAGGAGCTCTCGAACTACAAAAGGGATATCCAGCGAACAGATCACTGCTCGCAAGCAAAGTTGGTAAGCCACTGGAGTTCTCATCGCCGGAGCAGTTCCCGTCGCTGAGAGAGAAGTTCACAAGCGAGCTCGCGACATCGGGCGAAATCGCAAAGAGTTGCATTCACTGTCACCAGATCGGTGATGCCCAGCGAGAGTTTCAACGGGCGAAACAGGGTGTGTTGTCGGAAGCAACGCTGTTTCCTTATCCACACCCCAAAGTGGTCGGGCTGAACCTTGATCCACACGAGTCAGCTCGCATTCAATCTGTCGAACCAGGCTCTGCGGCTGAGCTCGCTGGCTTGAAGGCTGGTGATTTGATCAAGACGTTCGACCACCAACCGTTACTCTCAACGGCGGATCTTCAATGGGTGCTTCATCACACGAGTCCCAGCGGTGCCAGTCTGGATTGCGAGATCATTCGCGACGGTGCTTCGAAAACGATGTCGCTCAAACTTGCCGCTGGTTGGAGACAAGCAGGTGACCTGTCATGGCGCGTGTCGTCATGGGGCTTACGTCGCATGACCACGGGCGGTGCTAGTTTTGAATCGCTCACCGATGAGGAGCGGAAGGAGCTTGGGCTTGAGAAGGCACCGATGGCGCTTCGAGTCAGGCATGTGGGGCAGTACGGTGCGCATGCTGTGGCGAAGAAAGCTGGCATCAAAGCAGGCGATATTGTCGTCAAGTTCGGCAACCGAACCGATCTAAAGTCCGAGACCGAGCTGCTGGCTTATGGAATGTCGACGTATCGGGCGGGTGACACGATTCCAATGAGCGTCAATCGCAATGGATCGGAAATGCAATTCGAGTTCAAGGCACAGCCGTAATTCCAGTGCCATTAGCGGCTGTCGATGCGGCGAAGCAAGCCGTCTTGAACCTGCATGTTCTCTAGCTCGGTATAGAACATTGCTGTTGGGTCAATGCCGTGCGACTCGTTCCTTTCGATCATCCGACGGATATTGGATTGCTGTCCGATCCAAGGAAAGAAGATCGTCCACGCGATCACTAGTCCAGCAACGGCACAGACGAGCCTCGCGTAGGCTCGTTTCCTTTGGGCCTGCTTGTTGATTGGCGACATTACTTCGGCTCAAGCTCTTCCGTTGGAGCCACTTCAGTTGGGACCGATTCGTTTGGAACTGGTAAGATTGGCTCAGGAGTAGTCTCATTCGATGCTGGTGCGGTGACCTCTGTCGCTGGTCCTTGATTCAGCTTTTCGACTGATTCGGCGAACAACACACCAAACATCAAGTAGGACGTGGCTAGTGTTAAAAGCAAGTTCAAGGACTGGCCACAGATATAGAGCACGACCGGCTTGCCACCCTTGAGATATTGGGCATAGTCCGCAAACCGTGTTTGCAAGCCGATGCAAACGAAGGCGACACAGAAGAACCAGGATCGAATCGTCTTGGTCGCGCCGTTCACGGTCGCATTGATGAGTTCTTCGCCGCCGTTAACGTATTGACTAATTAACGTTGCCCCAATCGATGCGCCCACAAAACCCAAAACGAATTTTGGAAATCGCTTCCAAATCTCGCTGACTTGCGGCCGATCTCCGTTGGGGTCACGTTCCACAAATGTCACCCAATAAACAGCGACACCGAACGCGGTCACGCCGATGAGGATATTTTGAATCATCTTCACCGTCGCGGCGGTCTCTTCGGCAACGCTATCGAGTGCAGCTCCAGCGGCCACGACGGCACCAGTCGAATCGATGGTGCCACCGATCCACGCACCGCCGACGGTCGAACTCAATCCCATAGCTTTCACTGCAATCGGCATCGCCACCATCATGAAAACTGTGAAGATTAACGAAAGTCCGATGGCAAATGACAATTCTTCTTTCTTGGCTTTACAGCTTGCCGCGGTTGCGATCGCCGCGGACACACCACACACCGACATGTCCGCACTGATCACCATGTTCAACGACGCAGACGGAATCTTGAGGATCTTCTGGCCAAACCAGTAGGTCGAGATCAGCACCACGGGCGTGACAATCCATGCGACAAAGATGCCTGGCAGACCAAGGGCGAGTAATCGATGCAGCAGCACTTCCGCGCCCAGAATCACTAAGCCGGCCTTAACGAAAAGCTCCGTCAATAACGCGGGTCGCATCCAATTCGGCGTTCCAATCGTGTTGCTGATCATCAAGCCGAGCAACAGCGCCCACAACGCAAACTCGAGGTTGAAGTGCTTCACCGTTTCTTGGCTCGACATCAAGAACGCAATCGTCGCAAGCACAAAGACGCCCACGAAGCCAATTGCAAACCGCTTGAAGCATTTGCCTTGGAATTTCAGTGCTGCTCCGAATGCGACGAGCGAAAGCACGAACGGCATCAAGATCGTCGGCAACGATTTCGTGATCGCAGGAATCGGATTCGAAACCCAGTCGCCTGGTTTACCGAAATACGGTTTCCAGGGATGCGCATCTTCGGTGCCGAGGATCGACGCCCAGCCGCAAACGAGCGCCAACGCAAGCACACCACCACCGATCAGAATCGCCAGGATGTCTTCGTGCCTCAGCCCACGAGGCGAAACCGAAACTTCGGGTGCAGGCGGAAAGTCATTCGAGACAGTGGCGTCATTTGGGTGTTGTGGCATAACAGCGAGCGAAGCACGTGCGGGCAATGGAGGGGTGAAAGAGAAGCTGCATAATGTAGCTTCTCTTTCGCCGCCCGTGGTCACTCAACACGGCACGTTCTCGATTCAAGCTGACGTGCGTTTTCCATCGCGGCGATTCGTCAGGCAATGATTTGGTGAATCGGCTCAACGTGTTCGACTCCCACCAACTTTTGGTCAAGTCCACCATAGAAGTACGCCAGATGATTCGGGTCGAGCCCCATTTGATGCAAGATGGTGGCGTGCAGATTTCGCACATGCATCGGATTGTCGACGGCTTGGGAGCCTAATTCGTCGGTCGTTCCAAAGCTCACGCCGCCCTTGATGCCGCCACCCGCCATCCACATGGTGAAGCCATACGCATTGTGGTCACGTCCAGAACCTTCAGCGTACTCCGCCGTCGGTTGGCGACCGAACTCGCCGCCCCAAACCACCAGGGTCTCGTCGAGCATGCCACGGCGTTTTAGGTCTGACAACAACGCCGCGATTGGCTTGTCTGTGTTTCCAGCGTGGAAGTTGTGGTTCTTTTCCAGGTCGCCGTGTGCATCCCAGTTGTCATCGTTGTGGGAACCGCCGCTGTAAAGTTGGATGAAGCGGACTCCGCGCTCGACCAATCGACGTGCAAGCAAGCATCGTCTGCCGAAGTCGTCTGTGCGAGGTTGGTTCACGCCGTAGAGGTCAAGCGTCTCTTGATCCTCTTGAGCCAACTCGACCGCCTCGGGAGCAGTTGATTGCATGTTGAAAGCGAGTTCGTAGCTTGCGATTCGCGAGGCGAGATCGTCGTGACCCGTTCGCTCCGCCATGTGTTGCGAGTTCGCTTGTTGAATGGAATCGATGAGACGTCGCTGCACTCCATCGGCTAGGTCTTTCGGAGGCGCCAAGTCAAGGATCGGCGCGCCGCTGCCTCGGAAGACAGTCCCTTGGTAGGTCGCTGGCATGAAACCGCTGCTCCAGTTCTTCGCACCGCTGATCGGCCCGCCAGTCGGATCGAGCATGACAACGAAGCCTGGTAAATTCTCGTTAACGGTTCCAAGTCCGTAGTTCAACCACGAGCCGAGCGCGGGGCTGCCGGACAAAATTTTGCCGCTATTCATCATCAGCATTGCGGAGCCGTGAATGGGCGAATCCGCCGTCATCGAATGCAGGAACGCGATATCGTCTACGTGGTTGGCGACATTCGGAAACAGGGTGCTGACCCATTTGCCGCACTCGCCATGTTGATTGAACTTCCAACGTGGCTCGACGATTCGGCCTTGATTGCGGTGCCCACCACGGCCGAACGTTTTGACGTCGACGGTCTTGCCGTCCATGCCGACCATGTCGGGTTTGTAGTCAAACGTGTCGATGTGGCTGGGACCGCCATACATGAACAAGAAGATAACGCTCTTTGCTTTCGGAGCAAAATGCGGCAGCTTTGCAGCCAATGGGCTGGCATACGGAGCGGCCTCATTTGCTTTTGCGCCGGCTCCAAAAAAGCCGTCACCAGCAAGCATCGAGGCAATCGCGGCAGCACCAAAGCCGCCGCCGGTTTGCCACAGAAACTCACGGCGCGTGCGTCCGCAAAAACTACTTCGGCTATTTCGTTGAGTCGTCATTTTCGTTATCGCTTTTCTCAATCGAGAAACAGAAACTCATTCCAATTCAAAATCGTCAAACAATACAGCTGCACAGCTCGGTCACGGCTTAGCGAGTAATTAACTTCCAGGTCAGCGATCAGCTTCACCGCTCGCCCCACTTCTTCGTCTGTCGCATCGCGAGCAAACACGGCACGTATCGCACGTTTAGCGACTTCGTCATCCGAGACGCTTGTTGCATCGATTGACTTTGCCAACTTCGCAGCTTGTTCGTGGACGAAATCGCTGTTCAGCATCGATAACGCTTGCCCAGGTTGGAGCGTCATGAATCGAGCTTCGCAAGACCGATCGGGCTCGGGGAAGTCGAACGCCTCGAGCAACGGTGTGACGAGTGATCGCTTTACATGGATGTAAACGCTTCGTCGGTTGCTCTCGTCTTCCGACGAATTACCCCAACCGGCGCCAGGCCGTGATTGGCCCGAGAGGACTTCTGCCGAGAGTTTCGGATAGAAACTTGGTCCGTAGGTTGCTTTGTTGAGCGATCCGTTGACCGCGAGCACCGCGTCACGAACTTCTTCGGCGCTCAGTCGTCGCGGATCAAATCGCCAAAAGAAATCGTTGTTGGGATCGACCGCGAGGCCTTCGTCGGTATTCGTCGAAGACATCTGGTACGCACGACTCGTCATGATCTGTCGATGGAGATCTTTCAATTTCCAGCCGTTCTCGACGAAGTAAGTCGCCAACCAATCAAGCAACTCTGGATGCGTTGGCGGCGTACCGAGTTGACCAAAGTTATTGCTGCTTCGAACGATACCGCGACCGAAGTGGTACTGCCAAACGCGATTCACGATCACTCGGCTTGTCAGCCGGTTGTCGCTTTGAGTCATCCAGTCGGCCAACACGCGACGTCGACCGGCCGAACCGCGATCCGTGGTGCTGGGTTCGAGCGTCGGCGGGTCAACGTCGAATAGCGTCGGATAGTCAGGTTGCACTTCGTC
Source organism: Pirellulaceae bacterium (assembly GCA_041749955.1). Classification (GTDB taxonomy): domain Bacteria; phylum Planctomycetota; class Planctomycetia; order Pirellulales; family Pirellulaceae; genus JBBSJZ01. The sequence continues at coordinate 35,209 of JBGTAI010000129.1, forward strand.
CGTCGGCGAATGTGGATTGCCGCGGAAGAGCACAAATGTTGGCTTGGGCGGTTCGTACCGACCTAAGCCGAGCACTGATTCTCTCGAAGGAAGAGCCTTTCGACGTGACTGAATGTCTTTGAGTTCAGCCCACAGTTGTTCATAGCGAGACCACTGGTCATCGTCCAAGTGTTTCTTCAGATTCTTTTTCAGCACTTGCTCGCGCTCACGCTTCGGCCCTTCAGTCGCACGTTGGTCTTCGGCCGACATCTTCGTGATGCCAGCTTGCTCGATTGCCGTTTCTTCTTGCTCGGCTTGTCGTTGTGCTTGATCCAGAGCTTCGTACTGTCGATTCAATTCAGGCGTCGAGACGTCGATTTGATTGAACGACGATTGATCGCCACGGTGGCCAAACGACGTTAGGTCCGCCATGAAGGCCAACATGCTGTAGTAGTCCGTTTGTGGAATCGGATCAATTTTGTGATCGTGGCATCGTGCACAATTGATTGTCAGCCCCATGAAGACTTGGCTCGTGGTTGCCACGATGTCGTCAAGTTCGTCAAAGCGAGCTTGCAGCGGATCGGCGGGCTCGTCATCCCAAATGCCCAGACGATAGTAACCGGTCGCAATAAGCGTTTCCGTCGTCACTTCGTCAAGTTCATCGCCAGCGAGTTGTTCACGAACAAACTGGTCATAGGGTTTGTCGTCGTTGAATGATTTGATGACATAGTCGCGATACTTCCACACGTTCGGTTTCGGGTTGTCGCGTTCGAATGAGTTCGTTTCACCATATCGAACGAGATCCAACCAGTGCCGTCCAAAACGTTCGCCGTATTGTGGCATGGCGAGCAAACGTTCGATGAGTTGCTCGAAGGCGTCGCTCGAAGTGTCATTCACGAACGCAGCGATCTCTTCGGCGCTCGGTGGCAGACCGATGAGATCAAAATACGCGCGACGAATCAGTGTCCGGCGATCGGCGGTCGGATTGGCCGACAGTCCGTTGGCCGTCAACGTCGCTTGAATGAACGCGTCGATTGGATTGGCATGCTTGTTCGCATCCGGATGCTCGTCTTCGCTCGCGACCTGTGGCGGTTCTGGATGAGTCAAGGGTTCGAACGCCCAATGCTTCTGCCACTTGGCTCCAGCGGTGATCCAGTTTCGTAAGATTTCAACTTCTGATTCTTTGAGCGGTTCACCCTCAGGCGGCATGCGTTCATTTTCGTCCGTTGAGATAACACGAGCAATAAGCAGGCTGGCATCAATGTCCCCCGGGACAATCGCGTGTTCGCCTGACTCCGTTTCGCTCAGCGCGGCCTCTCGATTAACAAAGCTCAAGCCGCTCTCAGCGACATCGGGACCGTGACAGGCATAGCATCGCTTGGCCAAGATCGGTTGGACGTCGTTGGTGAAGTGCACTTCGCGAGCGGGCTTGCCAGGCGATGCTTCTGGCGATGCTTCCTCAGCACGAGTGGCTGAACAGCAGAGGCTAGCTCCCAGCACTACCAGCGTGAATCGAAAGCAAAATGTGGTTGCACGATAAGGAGTTGCAAACGCGCGAGCACCACGTTCGCGAGCATGGGGGGAGCCGAGATTTATATTCATGAGTGTTTTCTGCGGAAGATCATTTCTGCGGAAGATCATCGTCAATTCGGAAGATGGTCGTCACTTGCTTGACAAGCTAATACGTGTTCAATCGGGTGATGGTTGTTCGCTTTCAATCGCGTACTGAACAACCGACTCGCTCAAGTGAGTTGAGTTGGAACGACGGGAATTCAATCTCCGTCGAGGCGGGCTCTTATTGTTGCATGTCGAGAAGCCCGTTCCAATGAGTTTGGGCGTATTGCGGTTAAGTTTTGTTGCAATCCGGTGTTTTTAGCCTGTTCATGCAGTAAATGCAGCAAAAATGCGTCTTGCTAGGCCCTCTTGCTGTGGGTGGGTGCTTGCATTTTAGTTGGACGAGCTGAGAATCCTTGCACTTTTTGCAGAGCATGGCATGTTAGATAGGCGTCGACAACATTCATGCTTTTGGGTTTCTCCTCCATTTTTTTGCTGCGGACCCACTGATGACAAACTCCATCGATTTGGCCGTGAATTCGCCAGCAGCGAAGAGCGAATCGATGGATTCGGTGCTCGAGCGGCCACGGGTGTTGCTGATGATTGAGACATCCATGGCTTTCGGCCGTGGTGTTCTCGAGGGAATCAGCCGGTATTTGGTGACAAATCCACCGTGGTCAGTCCATTTGGACTTGCGCGACTTGATCATCACGGAGCCTGAGTGGCTGAGGCGGTGGGATGGTGACGGCATCATCACGCGATCAGCAACGCCGGAGATGGAAAGGACGTTGCTGGAGTTGAAAATTCCGACTGTGAACCTCACGGATATCTTTGCTGGCCAAACGCTTCCAAGTGTCATCAATAACCATCGGCGAATCGGCGAAGTCGCTGCGGAACATTTGATTGAGCGAGGCTTCCGGCATTTCGGCTTTTGTGGATTTAGCGACCATCACTGGTCTTCGTTGCGACGCGAAGGGTTCGAGTCCGCCATCAGCTCGCGATCGCTAAGTTTCTCGTCCCTGGAAAATGGCTGGGCGGAGTCGCGGATGCAGGGTTGGGAATCACAACAGCCGGATATTTTGAACTGGCTCCACAATCTTCCGCGACCTGTCGGCATCATGGCTTGCAATGATCTTCGGGGCCAGCACGTTCTTGAAGCCTGTCGCGCAGCGAAGGTTTCTGTTCCCGAAGAAGTTGCCGTGATTGGTGTGGATGACGACCAAGTGATTTGCAATTTCAGTTGCCCACCGCTGACGAGCGTCATCCCAGCGGCGGAGCGAATCGGTTATGAAGCGGCTGCGATGCTGGGCAGGCTGATGCGAGGTGCGCCAGTCGATAACAATCACTTGGAATTTGATCCGCTCGGTGTGGAGACTCGCCAATCAACCGACATCCTCGCGATCACTGACCCAGACGTCGTGAGAGCTCTGCGAGTGATTCGCGAACGAGCTTGCACTGGACTAACCGTAACGGAACTGCTTCGCGAAGTGCCTGTCGCTCGCAGCGTGATGGAACGACGTTTTCGCAGTTATCTTGGTCGATCGCCGCAAGCTGAGATTCGTAACATCCAACTCAAGCGTGCTTGCCAACTCTTGCGAGACTCCGAATTGCCTCTCGCACAAATTGCGTCGCTCACCGGATTTAAACACTCCGAATACTTTAGCGTCGTCTTTAAACGATGCCTCGGAATCACTCCTGGTAATTATCGTGACACGAACACTTAAAATAAATCTTGTTCTCCGCGTTTCTTGTTGTTTGTTCTTCGCCGTGCTCGCACATACTCAGGCAACTGCTCAAGACGCCACCCACGGACGCGTCGACTTAATTGCCGAAAGTACCGGCATCTCGCTCGAGAACGGTATGTGGCTCGCAGCGAGCGATAGCTTCATCGAGCGGCGCAATTGGTTGCCGATCGCGGAACAGCGTGCCAGCTACTTTGCGGAGTTTGCGGTTGATTACTTCGCCGCAGCCCCGTCGGTGCTCATGTTCACGGCGACTGGCGACGCACGCGTTCGCGTCGAGCTCGCGGCCCCGTGGAAAGACAGCGGAAACGGTGAGCCACTCGATTTATCCGTTACTTATGAATCATTCCAAGCAGACGGCGCCGACGTTGTGGAGGTGATTCCGCAGCTCACTACAGCATCGATTCGTAAGCCGATCGCAATCACGCTCGCAGTGAAAAAGAACGTCCCTGTGCGTCTTGAAATCGCTGCTCGATCGAACATTCCGAAAGGCGTCGTAGCAGCGACAACGAGATCTGGACGCGCCTACGAATTAGCCCAAAAGTTGAAACGCGGTGTCAACTTGAGCAACTGGCTCGAAGTCCCGCCAAGCGAAGACTGGGGCGACAACTCGTGCAACGCGTCCGACATGCGCCAGATCGCTCGGGAAGGTTTCGATCACATTCGCTTGCCAGTGGGATGGCATCACTACGTTGGCAAGGCTCCCAATTTCATGATCGATCCCAAGATTCTTTCGACCGTCGATCAAGTCATCCGCCAGGCAACGGATGCTGGATTAGCGGTGATCGTGAATATTCATCACTTCGAAGAATTTACAACCAATCCGCAAGCTGAAGTCGCAAAACTCGTTGCGATTTGGAAACAACTTTCCCAGCGTTACGCTGCTCAACCCGACTCCGTGTTCTTTGAGATTCTCAACGAGCCCAAGGAGGCGGCGACAACGGTTGTGATGAACGCGGTGTACCCGAAAGTTCTCTCGACCATCCGAGCGACCAATCCCAATCGGGGCGTGCTTGTCGGCCCAGGCAACTTCAATTCCATTTCTGAGCTGAGTCAATTGAGGCTTCCTGCCGACGACCAAAACTTGATTGTGACGGTGCATAGCTACGACCCGTTTGTGTTCACCCACCAACGAGCCGAGTGGACGGATCCAGCAGTCCGCAACTTGAGTCAAATCAAGTTCCCTGGGCCACCACTCGCACCGGTGTCGATTCCCAGTAACGCGGCCGATTGGGTCGCAAGCTGGCTGCGAAATTACAACTCTGTTGCTTCGAGCGAGTACAACCCGAGCAGTTCACTGCCAATCCGCCGAGCACTTGCTGTCGCGTCCGGCTGGTCAGAATTTCACGGTCGCCCCGTGCATCTGGGAGAGTTTGGTGCCTACACGACTGCGGACTCAACCAGTCGAGCGAACTACTATGCGGAGGTTCGCAAGCGAGCTGAGCCAGCGAACATCGGCTGGTGCATTTGGGACTGGAAAGCTGGCTTCGCTTACTGGGATCGAAGCAAGAACCAACCGTTGGCTGGGATGCGTGACGCGTTATTTCCAGCTCGATAGCGAAACGAATTCGCCCGCGTTTACCGAATCGTAAACGTCTTCGGTTCGGCTTCCATTTCCTGTTCCCAGGAGACCAGTTTTGTTTTCAGCTCTTTCACGATTTCGGGGTGCTGGTAGCACAGGTTTTTGTGTTCGCTGATGTCCTTCTCGAGGTCAAATAGCAAGTCCATTGTTCCACCGTCATCCAAGTACTTCCATTTGCCAACACGGATCGCACGCATCTTGCGATTGGAGCGATCGATTCGCCAACAGAACATACGATCGTCCAGTGGTGGCTGGTTGCCTTGAAGAATCGGCAGCAAATTGACGCCATCGAATTTGTAGTCCGTTGGCGGTTTCGCTCCGGCGGCTGCGGCAAACATTGCGGTTAAGTCCATCGTGATGGCTTGCTGTGAGACGACCTGGTTGGCTGGCAGCTTTGCTGGCCAACGCATCAAGCACGGCACACGAATGCCGCCTTCCCAAAGTGTCGCTTTGTGGTGAAACAGCGGCTGGTTACTCGACCAACGTTCGCCACCGTTGTCACTCGACAAGACGAACAGCGTGTTGTCGGTCAAACCATGAGCTTCCAATCGCTTCATGATCATGCCCACGCCCTGATCGACTCGCTCAAGCATCGCTTTGTAAATCTCGCGGCTGCCATCGAGCATGTTGGCTGATGTTACTTTGGGATCGGGTCGATTCGGCGGTTGAAAAGGCGCGTGAACTGCCAAGTGCGGAACGTAGAGGAAGAAAGGTTCGTCCGCGTGCTTGTCCACAAATTTCGCCGCTCGTTCGTTGATCAAGTCCGTGAGATAGCCTTCGGCTTTGGTAATTTCTAGGCCATCTCGCAGGGCGTAGGTGCCATCGTAGTAGATGTGGCGATAGTAATCCGCGTGTCCCAGCAGCTCGCCGAAGTACTCGTCGAAGCCGTGATTGAGCGGGTTGAATTCGTCGTCGTAACCCAAATGCCATTTGCCAAACACGCCAGTGGCATAACCAGCGGACTTGAGCATCTTGGCGATACCAGGTTGTTCAGCGGGTAAGCCGATGCCGTGGTGCATGGTGTCGATTGTTTTCCATTCACCGTCAATCAATCGTCGTCGCTCAGCGGTAAAGCCGAGTGCCCATTCGAAACCCACACGTTGTTGCCAGCGTCCAGTGATAAAACCGCATCGCGTTGGCGAGCAAACCGGCGCGTTCGCATAGAAGTCACTGAACTTCAAACCTTGCTTCGCTAGCAAGTCCGTGTTGGGCGTTTGGATATCGCTCGATCCCATGCACCCAAGATCGCCATAGCCCATGTCGTCCACCAGCACGAACACAATATTCGGCGGCCGTTCAGCGGCGATAACAGTCGTCGACGGGCTAGCCAACGCAGACGCAAGTACAGCCCATCCCAGTAAACACAAAGAGCCGAGTTGATGATTCATGATGATTGAACCTGAGTGCAAAGACGAGAAGATTCGCGGGGCCATCAAGCGGCCGGAAAAGAAAACGAGCTTCTACCAGCGGTGTTCGGGGCGGTCGAGGATTTCTTTGAGAATCATGGCTTGTTGCATGCCGCCGGGGGCTTGGATCATGCGTTTGATGTCTTCCACCATGTTGCCGGTGCTTGCAAATGACGAGGCCGCTGAGCCAACGGCCGCCTTGGATTGCTGCAGTTTTGCGAGTGCTGCAGCGGCTTTGGCGGCTTCTTTCTCGGCGGCCTCTTTGGCTGCGGCAATTCGCTTTCGCTGCATCGCATACGGGTCTTCGTCGTGTTCGTCATCGACCACGATCGCTGCAAGCGGAATGTCATCCGAGGCATCCATGGGATGACTTGTCAGTCGCTCAGATTGGCGATTGGTGTACTCAGGCCGCGAACGTTGCGCCGGTGCTGCTTGTGCAGGTGGCGCGTTCGCTTGACGACGCTGGGCGGCGCGGCGCAAGAAGTCTTCGAGGTCGCTGGACATAGTGGAGGCTTTGTCGAAAGTGGGCTACTTGGTGTACTCGCCGCTCGTATCTGTCTTGGTCTGGATCGCGAAGGACTTTCGCATCTCAGTATCCGCGCTCACGTTTTGCAACTTGTAGTAATCGAGAATGTTCAGATTGCCGCTGCGGAAGGCTTCAGCCATTGCCATCGGCACAGCGGCCTGCGCATTGACCAATTGAGCACGACTTTGTTCGATGCGTGCTTGCATTTCTTGTTCTGCCGCGACTGCGGATGCGCGTTTGTTTTCAGCCCGAGCACGCGCGACTTGCGTATCCGCTTCAGCTTGGTCTGCTTGCAAGCGAGCACCAATGTTGGCGCCCACGTCGATGTCGGCGATGTCGATCGAAACGATCTCGAATGCCGTCTGTGAATCAAGGCGACGTGCAAGCACTGCTTTACTGATTACATCGGGATTTTCCAGCACTGCTTTGTGGCTGGCGGCGCTACCAATCGCGCTTACGATACCTTCGCCGACACGAGCGATGATCGTTTCTTCTGTCGCACCGCCGATGAGTTGTTGCAAGTTGGCTCGAACTGTCACTCGAGCTTTGACTTTTAATTGAATACCGTCTTTCGCGACGGCATCAAGTGACGCTTTGGCTGAACCTCGTGGCGGACAATCGATGACTTTCGGGTACACGCTCGTTTGTACGGATTCCAATACGTCTCGACCGGCGAGGTCGATTGCGGTGGCTTCGCGAAACGTGAGTGAGATCGTCTTGGCTTTCTTCGCCGCGATAAGTGCTCGGATGACCTGTTGAACGTTTCCGCCAGCCAGGTAGTGAGCTTCGAGGGCTTCGCTTGTCAGTTCCGGATCAACCAAGCCTGCTTGGCTGGCCATAATCTTGCTGCGAACGATTTGGCGTGCGTTGACTTTACGGAACGTCATACCGATCAGGTTGAAGATCGAGACGTTCGATTGGGTCAGTTGAGACTGGATCCACAATCCGAAGTAGCTAGCAAAAATGAATAGCAAGATCAGGAAGACACCACAGATCACAAGTGCTGCGATGAGGGCTCCCATCGTCGTATTGGAGACCTGCATGGCGAAGACGCCGGACGCTGGTGAAACAAGAGATTCGATCATCGTTGCAATTTCCATAGTTGTCAGCAAATTCAAGCGAGCTAGTCATTGACCAATTTCACGGTCCGACCATGCAATGTCAAGCAAGCAGGCGTGCCAGTTCGCCTTTGGGGGCGGGAAAGGACTTAATTTCTTCGAAAACACGATAAAGCATGTCGCCGGGCCGGTTGTCTGCAAAAATTATTGTGCCACGTTTGCACGCTCAGCCCAGAATTGTCGCGAGGCTTTGACAAATGGCGCGTGTCGCACAATCTCGGCGGGCGGCAATTTCAGCAATCTTTGTTCGTAATCCGATTGCCAAGCTTGGAAAAATTCGACGGCTTTGCGAGAGACACGTCGCTGGCCATCGAACTCAATGTACCAAGGGGCACTCATCGCGGCACGAAAGTGGTCTTCGAATAACGTCACCACCCGCACGACGACCCAACCGCTTTTGTCAACGCTGAGCAACGGGATTTTTCCTCCAGCCAACGCGAACTCATCCAGACGAGCGCTGTAATGCACTTCGCCGTTGTGAACCACTTCTAGATAGTCGACTGGATCGCGAACGGAAAGAGTCAACTCCATCGCCAACTCCAGGACTTCGCCTTGGTTGGCCGTGAAGGTGTGTCCGGGCAACTCGCCAGCAAGTTTGGGGCGCAGGAGTGGCCCGTTAGTGGCGATGCTTTGGCCGGCCCAGGCAGCTTTCCACCATGCGTCTTGCGTCGCGACGCGTGTGGCTTCGACGGGATACACGTCTGGCTTTGAGGCTGAATAGGATTGATACGATGCCAGTGGCTCGGCCACGTAAAGCCGGTTGTAGCCAACGGGTGTTTCCGCAGCCTGATTGCCCGTGCCGGCGAGCGGCGGAATCTTGAAGCCTGCTTCGAGCACGTTCCAATAAATGCGTTCGGCGGACCGCCCGAGTGAGCGTCCGTCGCCGAAGCCAACTCCTGGCGGCTCGCGACCATCGGTAGGCTTGAGGACGGGACGATCCAAACGTAGCCAGTCACCGAGCACGAAGATGCCGTCGATCTTGTTGCTCGCCAGCCACACGGGGACTGGCCAAGCAAACGGATTTTCGATGGCTGCGTGTGCGTCGGGCGTGTTTGAGTCGACTGCGTGTGCGTCGTTGTTCAGCGAAGCTAGCCGTTCGCTCGGCAATGCGTTTGGGTCTGTCTCCGTCGCGTCGTCCGTTGCTGATTCAGCGGACGCGTAGATGGCGATGCCGTCATGAAGCTGGACGTTCGATGAGATCCACACGGGCTCAAACTCAAGCGGTTCGTCGCTGGGCTTTTCGGGAACCGGCTTGGCTTCAACGCGTCCGAGGACACTAGCGACATGCAAATCTTCGGCGGCCATACGAAGCGGTAAGTCGGCGGGTGACGCGGGCACGAGGCAATCACCGCTCGTCCAGCCGAGTGAGAGCATGTCGACCATTCGCGGCAACGCCAGCTCGCGTTCGTCGAGACTGGTTCGTTCGAGCGTGAACGTACCCGACAGAATCCGATACTCGGGTCCGCGGACCATTCGAAACGCATAAACGCCATCCGCCAGCGACATTTCGACCGAGCGATCCAGCACGACGCCGATGCCCGCCGGCACGGTCTTGCGAATCGGCATCGGTTTGCCCGTCAGCGTTTGGCCTGAGGGGGCCCCTCGATAGATCTCCATTCGAGTCGCCAACGGCTTGTCCGTCTTCTCCTCGCGAACTTTCACCGTGAGCGATCCACCGGCGGCGCGGACCGATTTTGTGACAAATATGCAACTTGTAGCGAATAACGCCAAGGCTATTGGCAGGATTCTCGATCGGTGTACCGTTTGCTGTATCACGTCTCGGCTAGTCGAATCGCGTGCAGTGTGCCAAGTTGGCATACTAAATGTTGGCATAGCTCATGTTCCTCCCACACCAGTCACCCTTTCAACGCAGACAAAAGACGAACCACTGTGGCTGAAGATCTTTATCAAGTACTCGGCGTCGCTCGTGACGCTGACAAGTCGGATATCCAGAAAGCGTACCGCAAGCTCGCGCGCAAGTACCACCCAGACATGAATCTGGAGAACGAAGACGCGAAAGAAAAGTTCAAGCGGGTCCAGGAAGCCTATGACGTTCTCAGCGATGAGGAGAAACGTTCGGCCTACGATCGCTACGGTGCGGACTTCGAGAAGGTCCGCAGTGGCGGATTCCAACCCGGCGCCGGTGGGGCCTCGTTCGACGGACTTGATCTGGAATCGATCTTTGGCGGCGCGGGCCGGCGTGGCGGTGGTGCACAAGGCTTCGAAGGCGGGTTCAGCGATTTCTTCGAAGCGATGATGGGCGGAGGCGCTGGCGCAGCCGGCCGAGGTGCAGGCGGCGCACGCGGTGGAGCGAGGCGACCTGCTCCGCCAACTCGTGGTTCGAATGTCCGACATGAGCTCGAGATCCCCTTTCGAACAGCTGTGCTGGGCGGCAAAACGGAGTTCTATCTCAATCGTGCCGGTACCAACGAAAAACTCTCCGTCAACATTCCCGCGGGTGTCGAAACCGGAGCGAAGATTCGGCTGCGTGATAAGGGCCACGCCTCGACTAACGGTGGAGAGCCCGGAGATTTGATCTTGTTGTTGAAAGTATCTGAGCATCCGCATTATCGACGCATCAGCAAGAATCTCGAGTTGAAGTTACCGGTCTCGATTGCTGAAGCAGTGCTCGGTGCCAAGATCGACGTGCCAACACCGTACGGAACCGTCGCGATGTCGATTCCTTCTGGGACCAGCAGCGGTCGACGACTGAGACTCAAAGGCCAAGGCGTGAAAGCAGCCAGCGGCGATGCAGGCGACTTGCTCGTCGAGATCCAAATTCGCTTGCCAAGCACAATCGACGAAGACTCCAAGAAGCTGATAGAGCAATTCGACGCCGCGAACCCACTACCGCTCCGCGAGGACCTCGCGTTCTAGCAAGACTTTGCATAGCGGCTGGCAACAACGGTTTCGGTGACGGATCAGGGCACGACGCTTTTGTATTTATGAGTTTCCTGGGAATCGGTTATGGCGATAGGCATCGATCCGACAGTTGATTTCGCGTTCAAAAAGTTGTTTGGCAGCCCAGAGCATCCTGATATCACGATTCATTTTCTCAATGCTGTCCTTCGTGACAATCCACGCATCGTCGACATCGAAATTCTGAACCCATTTCTGGAAAGAGATTTCGCTGACGACCGACTCGCCATCCTCGACGTACTTGCGAGGGACGAGACCGGACGCGTTTTCAACATCGAAATGCAAACGACGTTGCCGAGCGAGTTGCCCGAGCGACTGGCGTACTATGTGTCCTCGCTTTTTGTCGGCCAAATTGGACGAGGCGACAGCTACAATGAGCTTCGACCAGCGATTGGAATCTGTGTACTCGATGGGCTATTGTTGCCAAATTCGCCTCAGATTCTCCATGATTTTCGCCTGCGTTGTGGCGACATAACGCTGAGCGATTGTTTGCAAATCCACTTGCTGGAGTTGCCCAAGTATCGGTTGCCGAGTGATAATAAGAGAGTCACGGACCCGATCGAGGCTTGGGCTTACTTTCTACGCCAAGTACAACATTTGACGGCTGAACAAGTCGCGGACCAGCTAGCTGACTCACCATTCATCGAGGCCGCAGGAATTCTAGAAATGATTGCCCGCACCCCAAAAGAACGCGACCTCTACGAAGCCCGACTAAAACTACAGCGGGACGAAGAGGCTCGCCTCCGCTATGCGAAAAATCAAGGCCTTACGGAAGGTATTGAATTGGGGCGTGAAGAGGGACTTGAGAAAGGGCGAGAACAAGGGCGTGAACAAGGCAAGCTAGCTGGCTCTGTTCAAACACTGCAAGAGCTTCTGGGGGAAGAGATCTCAGCCGACAAGGAATTGCTGGGAATGAATTTCGATTCGCTTGCAACGCTGATCCAGCAACTTCAGCAAAAGCTACGTGACCGCAACGTTTAACCACGCAACAGCTGGAAATTCACAGACGAAAGTCTATGGCGTCGTACCACGCAATCGTTAATCTGCTGCAACCTCGTCTTCGGCGGGTTACACGCTGACGTGGCGTAGCACCGGCGGGCCGCAGTCAACTAGCGGTGTGCTCGAATTCGACAGTGGCTTGACTGTCCGTGTTTCCGACGCCAAAAAACAGGTAGCACTTGTTGTTGCCTATTCAGTCACCAATAGATTGCATTCCCGAATTTCGCTGCCGTTCAGTGAGTCATGAATTCGAACTCGGCGGAACGTGCCAACAACGAGGTTTGAATCGTCAGTCGAAAACTCGAGTGATTGCAGGCCCTTTTGGGGCTCGAGTTCCCATGCAACAGTTAAGTTGGCAACTTCTAATAGACGAAGAGGTTCATTAGAAGACCCCATTGCGATTCGTGTTTCATCATGCGTTATTGCGATACAGGGCGACCAGCTTGATTGCATGCTTCGTAATTCCAACGCGGAAAACTCCGGAGCGGTATATCGCAACAAACGCCCCCCATTGGTTGCGATCCAAATGTTCTTTCCATCTCGAGTTAGGTAAAAGAATTTCGACGGTTCGTCGCATTTGATCATTCTTTCCGCTTCATCGGAGCGGAACGGGAAATCCCAGATGGAAATGCCTTCGTGACGGCTTGCCAAGAGTTGTTTGCCGTCGCTTGAAAACTGAACATGTTGCACGACGGCTGAGTCGCCAAGTCGTGCGGTGCGTTGCATCGTCGCGGTGTCGTAGATTTCGACAGAGACGTCTGTCGTTCTTGACCGCGTGCATGTAAACCCAATCGCAAGCAGCCTGCCATCCGGTGAGACCGCGAGGCTCTGAACTGATTGTGGAACCCGATGACGGCTCTCGATACCCAACTCGCGATCAATGACTAAGACATCGCCGTCGAAAATTGGAGTGTTGAAAGCGGTACACCCAGCGAACAGTTTCTTGCCATTGGGCGCCCAAGTGAGCGTATGCACTGGAGCCTTCGTATCAATCAATTGCATGGGGAGTCCTGTGGTCGAATCCCACATACGGACTTCATGGGAATCGGACGCTGTTGCAAGGATCGAGTGTTGGGGATTCGACGCTATCGCGGTAACTGAGTTACTGTGCGCGAATTCTCGATCCCGTTCGTAAACCGCGGAGATGACTCGGTGTGTCGCGATTTGTCGAATGAGGCCCGAAAAAGCAAATAGCATGGCTCCGGCTATCAAGAAAGTTGACGCAGATCGAGAAAACAATGCTCGGGGTTGTTCACTTGTGTGCTTTAACGCCCTAAACAGAATTGCGACAGCGACCACGCAAAAAAACAGTATTCCAACAAATAGAATCAAGCCGCCCAATGCAATGACGTAAAACGCTCCGAGAGCCATCGACTCGGGACCTGTTGGCGGCTCGTTCATTAGGTCACGCGAAGCCATTGCGATCACCAAGGCATAAAGACTGGCAATGGCTGAGCAAAACCCTGCAAAGAGGTACGTGATGAGCCCTAAGTTAAAAATGATTCGCGACCGCTTCAGGAGCAATGACGCATAGACGAAAAAAACAAAACCAAGTTCTGATGCGAGTGGCAGTGATTGGACGAGATTGCGCGGCGGTGTATTCGCCGCCGGTTCCGAAAAAATCGCGATCAAAGGGTTGGCTGACATGAGCAAAATGCCAACGCCTACATGCATCCCAACCAGAAAGCGAATCGGGTCAGGACGTTTCATCAATCGAGGCCGATTTGTCAAAGGGAGTCAATCTATGTCGCTCAATTCTAGCCGGCAGCACGTAGTCAAACTACGCGACGGTTGATTTCATCGTACATCTGGCGCGGAAGCGGGCCTTCGTTCACAGCGGCGATGTTTTCGTCGAGGTGCTTTCGGTTACAGGTACCGACGATTGTGGTGTGGCAATGTGGGTGCGAGAGCGTGTATCGCAAGATCATCTGGGCTTTGGTCATGCCGGCGGGCAAGAGCTCATCGAGCGAAGCTTGTTGCCAAACATCGTTGAGGGCCGGACGTTGGATCTCCGCGTCTGGGCCGCCCTGAGCAACTCCGCCTCGGATGATGATTCCGGCACCCGTGTCGGCGGCTCGCGTGATCCAATCGTGATGCTCGGGTGCGAGAGCCGAGTAGGGGATTTGAAATGTGTCAAAGACGTCCAGCTCGATCATTGCGGGCAACTTCGGCAGACTCGATGAGACTCCGATCCAGCGAACGATGCCTTGCTCGCGATAGTCACGTAGCAAGTCGATCAATCCGGCGCCTTGCAATGTTTCCGCTTCGCCACCGTGAAATTGCAGCACATCGATCGTGTCGGTTCGCAAGCGTTGCAAACTGGTTTCGATGTTGCGGCGGATGACATCAGCCGTCCACGTATGTCGGACTTCGAGTGAGTCCGCATGTTGGAGATAGTCGCAACCACACTTGGTCGCGAGAATGAATTCGCCGCGTCGAGAACTGAGAAAGCGACCGATCCGCTCTTCGCTCACACCGTAATCTGGCGCGGTATCAATGAAATTGATTCCCGCGTCGAGTACTGAATGAAGAAACGACTCGGCATCCGCGTCGCTCACCGTGCGAACGCCCCAAGTGTTGGGGCCACGCAGTCCCATGCTGCCATAACCGAGCTGGGTGACTTCCAGGCCGGTTCGTCCAAGAATTCTTCGTGGCAGCGGCATGAGCACAGGTTTACCGAATTAGGTCGCGGTGCTGGCTTTCTTCTTCTTGTCGAACTTTCGCTTCTCGAATTTCTTCTTTTCGAACTTTTTGCCTGGCCCGTCTTGTGCCTTAGGACCATCGCCGCCAAATCGTTTGCCTGGCTTGCGATCGCCACCGCCACCGCCACCACCAAAGTCACGCTTCGGTCGAGGCGATTGGCTGGCTTCGGAGATTTGAAGTGGCTTACCAGAAACTTGAGTTGCTTGCAGAATCTCGAAGATTGCAGGCGGCATCCCCACCGGCAAATCGATCAGCGAGAACTGGTCTTGGATATCGATGCGACCGATATCGCGTCCGTCCAAGCCAGCTTCGTTAGCGATCGCACCAACCAGGTGCTTTGGCATGATGCCGTGGCTGCGTCCGACTTCGACGCGATAGGATTGCCATCGCTGGCCACCACGATCGTCACGTCCACGATCATCACGTCCGCGATCTTCACGACCACCTTGTGAATCGCGATCGCCACGCGGTTCGCGTTCTTGGCGAGGTGGACGTGCGGCAGGTAAGTCAAGGTTCTGGGCAAACAACGGACGGCCTGCGTGAGCCAACGTCGCGGCCGCAGCAGCCAAACGCTCTGGACTTTCGCCGGATTCCTCCGCGATTCGCGTGATCAGCGATGCGAAGCCTTTGAAGTGCGGGCTTTCGAGTGCACCGAGCAATTGCTGTTTGAACTTTTCTGCTCGAACTGTGTTAATCGTCTTGGTCGTCGGCGGATCGATATGTTCGATTTGTTGACCGATTGCACGCGATAAATGCTGGATCGCTCGTTGAGCATTCGGTGCGACCATAGAAATGGCGCAACCTGTGCGGCCGGCGCGACCTGTTCGACCGATACGGTGAACGTAAGCTTCGTGCTCACGTGGCATGTCGAAGTTAATCACGTGGCTGATTCGATCCACGTCCAATCCACGAGCGGCAACGTCCGTCGCGACAAGCACGTCGATCTCGCCACTCTTGAGCTGGTTGACGGTGCGTTGACGCTGGGTTTGAACAATGTCGCCGTTGAGCGACGCGGTGTTGAAACCGCGTGCCGATAACGCATCAGCGACTTCCAGCGTCGCCGCACGCGTTCTCACGAATACGATGACGCCTTCTGTGGTCTCCGCTTCGAGAACTCTCGCAAGAATCTCGATCTTTTGGCGAGTTGGCGTGATGATGAACTGTTGACGAATGTTCGCGGCGGTACGCTCAGTCGATGCACTCTTGAGTTCAACGGGATCTTGAAGGTGCTCGCGAGCGATCTCACGAATCGGTTGTGGCATCGTGGCCGAGAACAGCGCAATTTGTCGCGTCTTGGGTGTCTGGGCCAGGATCATCTTCACATCGTCGATGAATCCCATTTGAAGCATCTCGTCGGCTTCGTCGAGCACGAGTGCCTTGAGTTGCGACAGGTCCAGTGCACCTTGCTTAATATGGTCAATGACGCGGCCCGGTGTTCCAACAACTACGTGGACGCCGCGACGCAGTGCAGTGAGCTGGGGTGGATACGGTGCACCACCATAGATCGCCAAGATGCCGAGATCCTTGATCTGGGCACCGTACTCGCGGAACGAGTCAGCGACTTGCGTTGCGAGTTCTCGAGTGGGTGCAAGCACGAGGACTTGCGGGACTCGCTTGGAGAGGTCCAGGCGGTGAAGTAGTGGCATCGCGAAGGCGGCAGTTTTGCCGGTGCCCGTTTGGGAGCAACCAACGAGATCGCGGCCTTCGAGCAGGACAGGAATCGCTTGAGATTGGATGGAAGTGGCGGTGGTGTAGCCAGCCTTAACGGCAGTTCCAGCGATAGCATCAGACAAACCGAGTTCAGAGAACGGCATATTGCTCTTAGGAATCGAGAGGGAACCGCGATGAGAGTATCGCGGAAATTCGTGCTAACTCCAATTCAGGAGAGCACAAGTCCATCGCGATTCAGCGGGGGGCGTCAACCACGGACACCTCAATACACTTCCCAAAAATCGCGTCACAATGCGGACCGAGGATGGAAGATTATCGCAAGCGAATCGAAAGTCCAGCCCAAAAACTGCTTTTTAAGCGTGTTTGGTAATCGGGATTGCTCTAATTGGCCTGCAAATCACGTGTTGGAGGAACAGCAGCGGGTCAGTTAGGTGAATTGGAGCCGCCTTAACCGGCTACTTGCCGGGCAATCGCCCGCCCTCGAGCCAGTTGGTCGGTTTGGTCGAAGCTCATGGACAATCTATCGATCGCGCTAACGCAGCTGAATGCTCAACTGTCGGGTTGGAAAATCATTAGACTCATACAGTACCGGCCCGTTCTCGCGTTTCATTCCTACCGTTTCCCTCTTGAGCTTACGATTGCTATGAGTCCACTTTTCGAATTGACGATGACCAAACGACGCTTCGCTGCTGTTCGCTTGTGCTTAGCGACTGTGGTTATTGGCGTTAGTTTGCTTGTAATCGGCACGGTTGCGAGCGCCGAAGATTGGCCGCAATGGCGTGGTGTGAATCGCGACGGAGTCTTGAATTCAGATGTCGTCTTGATGGACCAGCTTCCCGCTGGCGAAATGCCGAGACGATGGAGCGTTCCTATCGGGGCTGGATACTCCGGACCGACCGTCGTCGGAAATCGTGTCTACGTGATGGACCGTTTGTCGGACAACGAACGCGATAGCCGCGAACGAGTGCTTTGCGTCGACAGCGAAACTGGTGAGACCGTTTGGTCGCACGAGTACTCCGCACCGTACACAATTCAATACACCGCCGGTCCACGCGCTGCAGTGACCGTTCACGACGGACTTGCGATCGCTGTCGGAGCGATGGGGCATTTGCATTGCCTGGATGCTGCGACGGGAGAAGTGGTTTGGAAGCACGCGTTAGAAACCGAGTACGATGCCAAGTTGCCGATTTGGGGCATCGCCGGTGCACCGCTTGTGTACAACGGCCTCGTGATTCAAATCGCCTCCGGCGCGAACGGATCTTGCATCGTCGCGTTTGACTTGAAGACTGGCAAAGAGCAATGGAGATCAGTCGACGAGCCAGCTGGGTACAGTGCACCGATCGTCATTCGGCAAGGCGATAGTGATGTCATCGTCTGTTGGACGGGCGCGAGCATCTCGGGACTCGATCCACAAACCGGCAAAGTGTTTTGGCGCGTGCCGATGGCGTCACGCAATATGCCGATCGGCGTGCCAACACCGATCACCGACGGCAAGCATCTGTTCGTGTCATCGTTCTATGACGGCTCGATGATGATCGAGTTGGACCAAACCGCTCCAGCGGCGAAACAACTCTGGTATCGCGTCGGCATCGACGAAAAGAACACAGACGCATTGCACTGCATGATCGGAACACCGCTGTTTAAAGGCGACTACATCTACGGAGTCGACAGCCACGGAGAGCTGCGATGTCTGAAGAAAAGCAACGGTGATCGTGTTTGGGAAGATCTAACGGCCGTGCCACGCAATCGATGGGGCACGATCCATATCATTCAACATGGCGACAACGAGATCATGCTCAACGACCAAGGAGAATTGATTCTCGCAACGTTGTCTCCCGAAGGTTACATCGAGCACTCGCGATCAAAGCTACTCGCGCCGACGCTCAAGCAGTTGCCGCGACGCGGTGGCGTGACTTGGTCGCACCCCGCGATTGCTGACGGCTACATTTACGCACGCAGCGACGAAGAACTTGTCTGTGCGTCGCTGAAGAAAGAGTGATTGGGAGGACCTTCTCAATCCATTCGAACGCCGACGGACAATAGGATGTTGGCGTATCGCTGTTGGTCGCCCGTTTGAACCGTCAGTACGTGATCCTCGGTGCTCACAGCGTCGTAGAACGCCCACTTTTCGATCGGTTGAAGTTGGACATCCAATCCCGCGTCACGGATGGTTTGGCGATACTCATCCCAGACTGGTGGATCGCCAGGCAACGCGTAGGGACCCGATGCTTCGGTCTGCATCGTTTGGATTGCTTCGATCGGGATCGCTGACAGAATTGCCTCGAGAACTTGGTTGCACGTGACCAATCCAGGCATCAAGTTCAGGCTAACGAGTTCTGCTCGCGGGCCGCGTTTGCTCGAGGCTGGATAGTTTCCGTCCGCGATGAGGATGCTGCTGTGGTGACCGGCAGCGGCCAAAATTCCGGAAATTTGCGGGTGAATCAGTCGATGTCGAAGCATTATTCTTTGGTATCTGGAGTCAAAAGGGGGTGGGGCGAAAACCGGCTCCTTCGGATACGATTGGAGCCAGACGCGGAGTGAATGCGTCGCATTGTGCCAGAAATTCTACGCGAGTGTGATGGAGCCGTTGTGCTGGAACGTCGACTAAAACTTGGAACGTTCCTGGGCATTGGGCTGTACGTTCACTGGACGTTCGCCCTGATGATCATCTATGTCGGCTACATGGCTCGCAGCGAAGGTTGGTTTGGCGTCGCCTATAGCGTTGCACAACTGCTGGGCGTGTTTCTCTGCGTTACGCTTCACGAGTACGGCCACGCGATGGCAGCGAGGTATTTCGGCGTGCCGACACTCGATATCACGCTGCTACCGATCGGCGGCGTTGCCCGTCTGCAGCGAATGCCGCGGATCCCGATCCAGGAACTTGTCGTCGCAGTGGCCGGGCCGGCTGTGAACGTGGTGATCGTACTTGTGGTTGGCAGCATTTTGTACGCTTTGCATGGTGGATCGCTGTTTCATGTTTTCGCCACGATGTTCACTGACCCACAATCAATTGCCACAATCGAAAGGCTCCTAGCCGTCCCATCGATGACTGGATTTGCATCGTTCATATTCTTAGTGAATTCGATGCTCATCATCTTTAACATGATTCCTGCGTTTCCGATGGATGGCGGTCGAGTCTTGCGAAGTTTATTGGCGATGATCCTTTCTTATCGACGTGCGACGTTTGTGGCATCGCGAATTGGCTTGGTGTGCGCAATGCTGATGGGGCTTTTCGCGTTGTATTCGGGGTGGTGGATGCTAATTTTGATAGCTGCGTTTGTAAGCTACGCGGGTATGGCCGAGGCACGGCAGGTCGACTTGGGCGAAAAGATCCGCGGATTGAATATCGCGAACTCGATGGTCCGTCGGCCTGCGTACATCGACATGAACACGCCGCTCTTGGAGATCGCTGCGCGTTGGGACGACGTCGAGACTTCGGTCATGCCTGTGGTTTCCGGCGTCGGCGGTGTTGTGGGGATTCTGCGGCTAGAGGACGTCGCGAAAGCAATTCGAAAGCAAGTCGATCCAGCCACCACGGCTGGTATGCTCGCCGATCACGGTGTTCCCGTTCTTCAAATCGATGATGACTTGGAAGCGATTCTGCTAAGCTCGCAATCGCATCGCCAATTGCCTGTGGTGGATTACGCGAACCAATTGGTCGGAGTCCTTGATTTGGACTCGATGCTCGCCCGCGGCGTGCTGGGCAGTTTACGTGAATCGCACCCAGAAATTCCTCCGCCTGGTTTCGACGCATTCAGCTAAATCGGCTCTCGTTGTTGCCAGGACGAAGTACGCCGAAATTTTTTGCTGCAATCTCGCGCCCTGAATCCCAGCGTCCTCAGCCACACTATTAAGCTGGTGTCTTGGAAAGTTTTCTCAAGCACATCCTGGCCCGAGGTCTATTTCCCATGGCGTTCGTCGTGCCCGAAACCATTGTCTCCTTCCTTGAACGCATGTTCGTCGGTCCAGTTTGGCCGGCGTCGATCATGGTGTGTCTGCTTCTGGCGTACACGCTTGTCGCCCTGCTAGGCATTTTTGACCTGGATATGGGTGTCGACGCGGATGTCAGCGCCGACGTGGATCTTGGCACCCCAGACGTCAGCGGACCTGAGATTCACGGGGATCTGCTGGGCGGAATCGGCGGGATGACCGTCCGCTGGATGAACCTGGATCGGCTCCCGATGATCCTGTGGCTCAGCGTCTTTACCGTGGCGTTTTGGGCCGTTTCGTATTTTCTTTGGTACGGTTTCGATGTTCAGAAATACTCGCCCGCTCTGATCCCAAGCCTGCTGTTATGCGGACGAAATGTTGTAATTGCGACAACTCTAACCAAGCTAGTGACCGAGCCGCTGAGTCGTTGGTTCGTTCCAGCACCGCAATATTCGCCAAGTACACTGATTGGCGAGCACTGTACGGTCTCGACGAGTGAAGTCACTGAGTCGTTCGGTCAAGCCAAATATAAAACTGACGCAGCCCCGTTGCTGCTTAATATTCGCACTGACGGCGAGCATCTCGTCAAAGGTGCCCGTGTCCAGATCATCGGCTTTGACGCTGATCGTCGTTTGTACAAAGTCACCGCCGCTCCTCAAGAGGTCTCTTCATGATTGTGTCTTCCGCTGTGTTGGCCAACTCGCTCGTGATCGCACAGTTCATCACGCAAAGCTATTTAGTTGACGGAGTAATCATAGCTCTGGCGATTTTCGCGATGGCAGCCATTGCGACCATCCTCGCATTCAAGAGCTTCTACATCAAAGTCGGTCCTGACAAGGCAGTTGTCCGCAGCGGCAGCGGAGGCCTGAAAGTCAAGACGGGTGACGGCATTTGGGTTGTTCCAATGATTCACCAATACGAGTTCATGGACCTGACGCTGAAGAGCTTTGAGATCAACCGTGAAGGATCCGAAGGTCTGATCTGTAACGACAACATTCGTGCGGACATCAAAGTCGCCTTCTTCATTCGCGTCGACAAGACTGACGAAGAAATGCGTGAGGTCGCCCAGTCGATCGGTGCCAAACGCTGTGCACAAATCGACACGTTGCGAGAGCTGTTCGATGCCAAGTTCAGCGAGGCACTCAAGACAGTCGGGAAGCAATTCGATTTCGTCGACTTGTATGACCAACGCGACAAGTTCAAAGAAGAAATCTTGAAGGTCATCGGCACTGACCTGAACGGCTACCGCCTCGACGATGCCGCGATCGACTATCTCGAACAGACGCCGCTGGAGTTGCTCAATCCGAACAACATCCTTGATGCGGAAGGCATCAAGAAGATCACCGAGTTGACTTCGAACGAGAAAGTCAAAGAAAACCAATTCACTCGCGACAAAGAAAAGACGCTCAAAAAGCAAGACGTCGAAGCCGAAGAAACGATTCTCGAACTGGAACGTCAACGCGTCACCGCCGTCGAGAAGCAAAAACGCGAAATCGCTGAAATCACGGCTCGTGAACACGCCGCCGCAACCAAAGTTCAAGAAGAACAGCGGCTCGAAGCCGAGCGTGCTCGCATTGCGACTGACGAAGAACTCGGTGTTGCCGACGAGAACAAGATGCGTCAAATCCTGGTTGCACAGCGCAACAAGGAAAAGACCGACGCCGTCGAACTCGAGCGAGTGCATCGTGATCGCGACTTGGAAGCGACCGAACGTATGCGAGTCGTTGGCGTCGCCGAAGTCGAGAAGGAGAAAGCGATCGAAGTCGAGAAGCGAAACATCCAAGAGGTGATTCGCGAACGCGTCGCCGTCGAACGTGCCGTGGTCGAAGAACAAGAACGCATCAAGGACACTGAAGAGTTCGCGAAAGCAGATCGTCAAAAGAAAGTCCAAGTGACTGCCGCGTCGATGAAGGCCGAAGAAGAATTGATTCGCCAAACCAAACTCGCTCAAGCGGAGAAAGAATCGAGCGAGTTGTTTGCCGAGAAGATTCGCATCGAAGCCGAAGCTCGACGTGACGCAGCGGAGAAAGACACTGAAGCTGCGAAGATGTTGGCTGAGGGCGAATCGGCGACCAAGGCCGCGTCCGGATTGGCCGAAGCTCGTGTTCAAGAAGCGAAGGCAGTGAGCCTCGAGAAGCAAGGCATGGCCGAAGCCAATGTGTCTCGCGAGAAGTTCCACAGCGAAGCCACGGGAATCACCGAGAAGGCCGAAGCGATGAAATTGCTCGACAGTGTCGGCAAAGATCACGAAGAGTTCAAACTCAAGCTCGACAAAGAAAAAGAAGTCGAGATCGCTGCGATCAATGCTCAAAAGGGCATCGCCGAAAGCCAAGCCGGTGTGGTTGGCGAAGCATTGCGTGTGGCTCGAATCGACATTGTCGGCGGCGACGGCGAGTTCTTCGACCAGATCACTTCCGCGGTCAAGGGCGGCAAAGCGATCGACCGCTTTGTCTACAACAGCCGCGTAGCGACCGACATCAAGGACACGTTCTTCGATGGCAATGCGGATTACTTCCGAGACCAAGTCAGTGCGTTGGTGAAGCAATTCAACCTTGACACTGACGGCGTCAAGGATCTGTCGATTGCAGCCTTAGTGGCGAAGCTACTCGGAATGGCCAAGACGGAAGACGTGCGATCGCAATTAACGAGCCTGCTTGGCATGGCAGGCTCCTCCGGTGCCGCCGACAAGAAAGTCGGGCCGCTGTTGACTGCGAAAGCGACGCCAACCAATGGCAAGAAGTCGTAGCGAAGGTTTTTCCTAGGGCATCGTCGGTGCCAGGCTTTAGCCGCCCGGCGTGTCCAAGATTTCCGCCAAACGTGTTGCTAGTGAATCTGGCAACCGACTTAACCAAGTTCCATCGATCAATCCAACATCAACCATGTCACGTAAATGGGTTCGATCTTTGTCGCGAAATGACGTCAGTTTCATCCTCACCAGAGCTTCCAAGGAAATGACCGAAAAACCTGCCTCACGCTCAGAATCAGAGACATCTGGACTCGGGATCAAATCGGTTTCCTTGACACGTTCACTTGCAAAAATGACATGCACGGATTCGCTCGGTTTTGCGTCCGGCCCATCCAAGAACATATCCACACCAAACGTTTGACAATGAATGAACCCGGCCGAAGTCATCGCCTGGATTGCCGCTGCCAAGTCGCTGCGACGAATCAGAATATCAACATCCTTGGTGAATCGAACCGCGCCTTCGTCAACGCGACCGACCCATTCGGCAACCGCGTTGCCACCGATGACGGCGTACGGCACACCAGCCGCGTCCAACGTCGCGGCTGTTTTCAGCAATCGAACGCGAAGTTTTTCAATCGCCATCGCTACTCGCTCCCATCCGCTTGTCGGTATTGGTCGGATCATAGTCGCCATCCTGTCCAGGCCGTGAGAATCATTCGTTCGATAAAGCGCTCTTCAATATAACATAAAACGCGTTATCCACTTACCCAAGCCCTTTTTTACCGTGACTGACTCGCAACTCGCTGCCGGAACTTACGAAGTCCTCCGCAATCGCCTTCGCGATGCGGCGACGGATCTGCGCGAGCGAATCAAGCGACTCAATGCGTCGCGCGCTGATGTCTTCGGCAGCATCGAGACTCGGTTGTTGGCAACAGAGCGTGTCACGACGGACCACAATTGTGTTCCGCGAGACCTCGTCAGTGTCGGTGACCGATTCTTGCTCGGGTACAACGTCCAGTTTGGTCTCAAAACAGAAATCGATTTGGCAGACGTTTTCTCTGTCTACCAGATGAAAGATCACCAGTTCCATGCTCAGTCGCTGGACTTGATCAACCAAGATCGATTCCGCAATGACTTTCGTGAACTGTATCGGTTCTACAAAGAGACTTCGTTCCAACGTTTCTTTCGCAGCGGACCGATGCTGCACATGGTGTTTCGAGTTGGCAAAACGGCTCGAGATATCAAGTCCTTCAAATGGCGTGTGACGCCCGATGCAGTCGAGTACATCGACAACCGCAGCGAGCACGAGGTCAAAGATCCGCCGCAACACGAATTCCGATGGAATCGCACGACTCGTGACCAGCATCACTACGGCGCGCACCCACACATTTCCATCGAAGACCGCGTGTTCGTCGAAGCGGTCGGCGGCGACTTAACGGTCAAAATCGAAAACAACACAAACAGCGGCGAAGGCGTCTACGCGGAGCCTGTCGATCACAAGGACCAAACTCTCGATGACGCGGAGATCCACTACGCCGTTCTCGGTAATTTGATCCTGCTGAAAATCCGACCGTACCAAGAAACACAGTTTCGATATTTGCTATTCAATGCCAAGATCCAGAAAGCGATGCGCCTGGACGAGATCGAGCATGCCTGTGTGATGTTGCCCGGTGACCAGGGACTCATTTTTCCTGGCGGCTATTACCTGCAAACCGGCGAGTTCAAACGCTTCGATCACGGGTTGAGCGATATGCGTTACCAACGCACGATCGCGGCCGCCAACGGCGAAGACTTCCTGTACCTGTTCCACAATCATGAATCCGGAAAGTACGTTCAACTTCGTTACAACCTGATTCGCCAAACCGTCGACACACCATTGATCTGTCAAGGTCAAACGCTCTTCGATGGCGGCGAGATGGTTTGTTTCAAGAGTCAAGACGAACCGCAAAAACATCACGCCATCCAGATCTGGCAAACGCCCTTTACCGGTCCCGATGTGATCACGTCGAGTCAGCCGGATTCGCTGTTGTTCAAAATTGGCAACAAAGACATTGTCCGCGGGATGGCTGAGTGTACCGAACTGTTGATGTTGATCGACAAAGACGACAACTACGACGGTTTGTACGTGGACTTGGTCAAGAAAGCGGGTGATGTACTTGATTCGTATTTTTGGATCGACAAACCAGAAGCCGAAACGCTCTCCGAGCCGCTGACCAAGATCCGCGAAGCCGCCCGAGCCGCCGTCGAAGAATTCGAGAAGGTGGTTCGCGTTCGTAAAGAAACGAACCAACGCAGCGAACAGGTCAGCCAAGATACACAAGCACTCTTCAAAGAGATCGAGCGAGGACGATTCGAGTCGATCGATGACTTCGTCACGTCACTTGCTAAGCTGCGAACCGTTCGAGGCCAAGCGATTTCACTGCGTGAGCTGCGGTACGTTGACGAAGCACTCGTCGAGCGACTCGAGACCGAGACCGCTGAGCGAAGTGAACGGCTCAGCCGGCGATGCGTCGAGTATCTGCTCACACCAGGTGCCCTGAACCCGTATCGAGCACGAATCGAAACGCTAACGGCTTCAGTCGCAGAAATTACGACGGTCGCTGAGGCGAGGAAGCTCGAGAAGCAAACGGACGAAGCGTCGAGCCAACTGGAATTGCTTACGGAAACGGTTAGCAATCTCAAGATCGACGATGCGACGAAACGAACGGAGATCATCGACTCGATCGGCGACGTGTTCTCTGGCGTCAATCGTGTTCGAAGCTCACTCAAGGCACGCATCAATGACCTGATGCGGGTCGAGGGGCAAGCCGAGTTCGCGTCGCAATTGAAGCTGTTGCAACAAACGACGTCGGGCTATCTCGACGTTTCCGATACGCCGGAAAAGGGCGACGACTACCTCACCAAAGTCATGGTCCAGCTCGAAGAACTCGAAGGCCGATTCGCTGAGTTTGACGAGTTCGTTGGGCAGCTCGCCGAACGACGCGAAGAAGTTTACGCGGCGTTTGAGTCCCGCAAAGTTCAATTAATCGAAAAGCGAAACCGTCGAGCTGAATCACTCGCATCAGCAGCGGATCGAATCTTGAAGGGGATCCAGTCGCGTGCCGGTGCGATGAAGAGCCCCGAGGAGATCGCGTCATACTTTGCTGGCGATTTAATGGTCGACAAAGTCCGCGATATCGTCGTTCAACTCGAAGAGCTTGACGACTCGGTGCGTGCGGAGGATCTGCAAGGCCGGCTGAAGACGATTCGTGAAGACTCGGTTCGCCAATTGAAAGATCGTCTCGATCTGTTCGAAGGCGGCGGGGATCTGATTCGATTCGGCAAGCACAAGTTTGCCGTCAACACACAGCCGCTCGATCTAACGACTGTTGTTCGCGACGGCGAATTGTGTCTGCACCTGACCGGGACACAGTACTTCGAACCGCTCAATAACGAGGAACTCAACTCGACACGTGCGATCTGGACGCAAGAGTGGATTTCGGAAGATTCGAACGTTTATCGAGCGGAGTACCTCGCTGTCTCGCTTTTCGATGACTTCCGCGCGCGTGCTGAACGACTCGATCCAGCCAAGATCACTCCGGCATTGGTCCAAAGCCAAATTGGTGGACGATTCGAAGAGGGTTATGCGAAGGGAGTTCACGATGCCGACGCGGCGCAACTATTGAAGTTCCTAGTCGAGACGGATGCCCAAGTCGGGCTGCTCGCCCACGGACCGACGCTGCGAGCCGCATCGTTGCTCGTGTTTTATCGGTTGCTCGATAACACGACACGCAAGTCGATGACGGATTGGATCGGCGGGTTTGCGCATTTGGCTCGTGTGTATCCTGGCGTTCGACCGTCACAGGATTTCCGAATACGACTGGCCGAAGTGGCACTAGAGTACGAGTCAAGTTGGCGAGATTTGTTCAGCCCGGACATCACGCCTCAACGAATCGCGAATTACTTGTTCGACGAGTTGTCGAGCGAGAATCGTGAACCAGTGATCAGCCAAACGGCGAGCGATCTGTATCACGCCTACGCTCAATTTGGCGGCGAGACCCAACGTGGCAATTTGCTCACGTCGCTCAAGAAAATCGCGAAGAGTGATCCCGTGCGAGGCTTCATCTTGGCGAGAAATGCGGCGGAAGGCTTCCTCTCTCGCGTTGATGCCGACGACTCGCTTGACCCGCCGATCGCTTATCGCGACGAGCTGGCTTGGCTCATCATGTCCGAAGGTCCAGGCAAATCGCCGATTCAAGATGCGACGCTCTCACGCAAGTTGACTGGGATCGCTGGCAGCCATAGTCGAATCGCAAATGGCGAATTGTCCGTGCACTATCACGAGTTGCTGACTCGAGTGCGTGGCTATATCGAGACCGTTGTGCCCGCGTATCGAAAGTTGCACCAGACGAAGTCTCGAATTGTCAAAGACGCTCGCGACTCGATGCGACTTGAGGAGTTCAAGCCCAAAGTGCTGACGAGCTTCGTGCGAAACCGTTTGATCGATGAAGTCTACTTGCCGCTCATCGGCGACAACTTGGCGAAGCAAATGGGAGCCGCGGGCGAAGGCAAACGCACCGACCGCATGGGTTTGCTCTTGCTGATTTCGCCGCCTGGGTATGGCAAGACGACTTTGATGGAATACGTTGCCAACCGGCTTGGGATTGTCTTCATGAAGATCAACGGTCCAGCGATTGGTCACGGTGTCACCTCGCTCGATCCCGCAGAAGCACCCAACGCAGCCGCACGCGAAGAAATATTGCGATTGAACTTGGCGCTCGAAATGGGCGACAACGTGATGCTTTACTTGGACGATATCCAGCACACGAACCCAGAGTTGTTACAGAAATTCATCTCGCTATGCGACGGTACTCGAAAGATCGAAGGCGTCCGCGATGGTAAATCACGTACGTATGACCTGCGTGGTCGCCGCGTCGCTGTGGTCATGGCTGGGAACCCGTACACCGAAAGCGGCGATCGATTCCAGATCCCCGATATGCTCTCCAACCGTGCGGACGTGTACAACCTTGGTGAGATCATTGGCGACGCGAGTGACGCGTTCGAAATGAGCTATCTCGAAAACTGTTTAACAAGCAACGCGACGCTGGCACCGCTCTCGACTGCATCACAGGACGACTCGCGAGCTCTGATTCGTGCGGCTCAGCGAGATTCTTTTGAGGGTGTCGAGCTAACGAGCAACCTGTCGCTTGACGCGGCTCGCGAAATGTACGAGGTGCTGAGAAAGCTGATTCGAGTCCGCGATGTCGTGCTCAAGGTCAATCGTGCCTACATTCGTTCGGCGGCACAGGCGGACGCGTATCGCACCGAGCCGCCGTTCAAGTTGCAAGGCAGCTATCGGAACATGAATCGCATTGCCGAACGAGTCGCGAGCGTGATGAACGACGCGGAGTTGCGGACATTGATCGTCGGCAGTTACGAACAAGACGCTCAAACGCTGACCACGGATAACGAAGCGAACTTGCTCAAGTTCAGTGAGTTGCTCGGCGAGATGACGCCACAAGACCAACAACGCTGGGACGCGATCAAGTACGCATTCGTCGAAAGCACGCGGATGTCGGGCATGACGGGTGAAGACTCCGCGGCTCAATTGATGCGGCAACTCGCCTCGATGCGAGATGGCCTGGAATCGATTCGACAAACGATGGCCAAAGCAATCGCTGTCGGTGGCGAGGCGACCGAGATGCGAATGGACGAGCGAGTCGAGTCCTTGCGGCATAGCGTCACACAAGCTGGCGTCGAGCTGGCGGGGTCGCTTCAAAGCACAAGCAAGGCACTCGAAGCGATTAGCCGACAACAAGCTCTCCAGCCGCCGGACCAGAAAGTCGTGGTCCAGCACCGGATTCCCCGAGTGCTTGTCGATCTCGTCCAAGGCCAATTTCATCTGATGCAAGAGTGGCTCCGACCAATCCTCTCGGAGTCAATTGACACCAGCCGTGATGTGGACCGCATGCGGTCTCAACTGGAGAAGCTACTCGCGACCTACACGGAGGCCGAAAAATCGATCCTTTCCAACCTTAGCGGCAAGGATATCGACGAGTCACCGTAAGGGCGTTCCGCAACTTTTCGTAGCACCTTTTGCTGGATCAGGTGCGTGCAAGCACGGCACCCTACGTTTCGCAAGTTGAAAAGCTGACTTGCGCTGCTGACCTAATCGCGATATTTGACAGATCAATTCTCTCCTCCTAGGATAATCCGTTCGTCACCAGAGTTTCGCGATGCAATTTGACGTCTAATCCAGGCTCCATTCTTGAAACGTTTGCTTCTCCTGTTCGTGTGGCTTCTTTTGACGCCTTGCTTTGCCCAAGCAAGTTGCGGCGATTGGCTTGCCCACCCAGGTGACGAATTGTTGGCCAGCTCTGACGACGGAGGAGCTCGCGTCGAGGATTTGTCTGAGATGACAGAACCTATGCCGATTCCGCGTGTTCCTTGCGACGCGCCGGGTTGTCGGCAAGCTCCCGCCAATCCGCCGATACCGTTCGATTCACCGCAAGTTGAGTCGAAGTGGATCACCTGGAGCGATCTTGGCGCGAGTCGCCATGGCGATGTTTTGCTTTACGAATTGCAAGATTCGGATGGGCGTGCTCTTGACGGTTCTAGTCCAACGATCGAGCGGCCACCTAAGTCCTAGTGGCTCCGTCCGTTGTGTTTCGTTCGCGTTGTCGATGAGGTTGTGCGTGCGCTGGGTAGCCAGTTCGCATGCGGAGACTAGGCTTCGGCAAAGCGAAATATCGTCAATTTCTTTTAGGACTCACTTCCCATGTCGATCGCCACCTCGGTTGGCGACGCGTCGGCTCCCGTGCCACAAAAGAAGTACGTTCGTGCAGTCGGCCCAAGATTGCGCAAGCTGTTGTACTTCGTTTTTGCACTCGTCGCGTTGCTGTTTGCGAATGCCGGATACCTCTCAATCATCACATTTCTGGAGTGGTTTCGCGGTGAGACGTACCAGGACTACTTTTATCAATTCATGTTTCTAGGCCATTTAGGCCTGGGCTTGCTCCTTGTCGTTCCCCTGATCGTTTTCGGCATCATTCACTTATTGAATTCCAAAGACCGCCGCAATCGCCGCGCGGTCCGGATTGGATACGCATTGTTCATCGTCAGCATCCTGGTGCTGGTGAGCGGTATTTTGCTGATGCGTGTTGGCGGTTTGGATCTCAAGCAACCACTCGCTCGAAGCACGGTGTATTGGCTCCATGTGGCCTGTCCGCTGATCACCGGATGGCTGTATTGGCTGCATCGTTTGGCCGGACCTCGCATCAAATGGCGTGTCGGATTGACGTTTGCCGGGATCGCCGCGGCATCCGTCGCTGCCATGGTGGTGTTGCAATTGCAAGATCCACGCAAGTGGAACGCTGTTGGGCCAGAGACTGGTGCGAAGTACTTTGAGCCTTCGCTCGCACGCACATCGAGTGGGAATTTCATTCCCGCCGAAGCGTTGATGAATGACGCGTATTGCTTGAAATGCCACGCGGACATTCACAAGGATTGGAGCGACAGCGTTCACCGATTCAGCTCCTTTAACAATCCACCGTATTTCGCCAGTGTCAGCGAGACTCGTGCGGTGTCGATGGAACGCGATGGAAGCGTCCAGGCGTCGCGTTGGTGCGCGGGCTGTCACGACCCAGTACCATTTTTCTCGGGTGCCTTTGACGATCCGAACTTTGACATGCGCGGGCACGTGACTGGCCAAGCTGGGATCACATGTACGGTTTGCCATGCGATCACGAACATCAATAGTGTTCGCGGAAACGCTGACTACACGATCGAAGAACCTCTCCACTATCCGTTTGCAACCAGCGAGAATGACGCTCTCCAGTGGATCAACAACCAACTTGTCAAAGCCAAACCGTCCTTCCACAAGAAGACCTTCCTCAAACCGTTTCACAAAGAGGCCGAGTTTTGCTCGACGTGCCACAAGGTTCACTTACCTAAGGCGTTGAATCACTACAAAGAATTCCTACGGGGCCAAAATCACTATGACCCGTATTTGCTCAGCGGGGTTTCAGGCCACGGTGCGCGAAGCTTCTATTATCCGCCCAAGGCCCAAGACAATTGCAATCGTTGTCACATGCCACTCGTGGCTTCCAACGATTTCGGTGCCAAGTTCTTCGACGGTGCTGACAAGTTGAGCGTTCACAATCACTTGTTCCCGTCGGCGAATACAGGAATCGCATGGCTTCGTGATCGCGAAGAAGTCATCAAGGCGCACCAAGACTATCTGCAAAACATCATGCGTGTCGACATTTTCGGAATTCACGACGGCAGCGAGATCGACGACAAGCTAATCGCGCCGCTTCGTCCAGAGGTACCGACGCTCGTGCCTGGCAAACGCTATTTGCTGGATACCGTGATCCGCACGTTGAAGGTGGGGCACTTGTTTACTCAGGGAACCGTTGACTCCAACGAAGTCTGGTTGGATGTCAAAGTCACTAGCGGCGGTCGTGTGATCGGACGCAGTGGCGGAATTGATACAACCAAGCAAAACGAAGTCGATCCATGGTCGCACTTCATCAATGTGTTCATGCTCGACAAAGATGGCAATCGAATCGATCGACGCAATGCTGAAAGCATCTTTACGCCACTGTATAACCACCAAATTCCGCCTGGCGCGGGCCAAACGGTGCATTACGAACTCATTGTCCCAGAAGACACGAATGCTCCCGTGGAAGTTGAGATCAAGCTCCAGTATCGCAAGTTCGATTCACGCTACATGGATTTTGTCGCGAAGCAGAACGAGAAGTTCGGCAGCATGATCCGCGGCCATGTGTCCGGTACTCCTTATGAGAACGAGTTGCCGATCACGACGATGGCGACGGACAAGATCGTCTTTCAAGTGGAGGGCGTCGATGCGGTTGTCGAGAATGCGCCGCGAGACATTCCACAGTGGCAGCGATGGAACGACTATGGAATCGGACTTTTGCTCAAGGGCAAAGGCGAGCTGCGCCAGGCAGAAGAAGCATTCAAAGAAGTCGAGAAGCTCAATCGCTACGACGGGCCGATGAACTTAGCTCGTGTTTACAACACCGAAGGTCGGCTTGATGAAGCCGTCGGTGCGTTGTCTCGAGCCATCAAGTACGCCGAGACGGACACCGCGTTTCCACGTTGGACTTGGGGCTGGCTTTCGGGCAGTATCAACGCGCAACAAGGTCGACTTGAAGAAGCCCGGCAGAACCTGCAAAGCGTTTTGGAAGACAACACGGCTGAGATGCAAGCCAGAGGTTTTGACTTCAGTATCGATATCGAGGTGATCAACCTGCTTGGCCAAACGTTGTTTGACCTTGGCAACCAACGCGACCGGCAGCAGCGACCTGACGAAGCGAAAACTTTTTGGATTGAGGCCGTCGATCGTTTCAAGAAAACGCTTGAGGTGGATCCTGAAGACGTCGCCGCGCATCACAATTTGCAATTGCTTTACGAGCGGCTTGGTGATGCGGAGTTGGCGGCCAAGCACAGCAAATTGCACTTGATCTACAAACCCGATGACAACGCTCAAGGTCGCGCGATTCGACTGGCTCGGGAAAAATACCCAGCCGCCAATCATGCGGCTGAGGCGGTTGTGAAATATCCGCTGAATCGTGAGGGAACGCCAGAATTGGATCCGGCGATTCAGGGTGAATCCAAGAAACTTGCCCAGCAGGCGAAACCATGAAGAAACACAACACGAAGCAAGTTTCCCCCGATATCGAAACTGACGCGGAGGAACGAGACGATGCTGTGATCGGGCGAGCGCTCAAAGGATCGCTGGTTGCGATTGCCTTGATCGTTGCTGGCGGAGGCGGCGCGGCGTACTGGTTTTCACGACCTGAGCCGTTGCCGCCTGTGAAAGAGACGAAGATGGCGTCTGTCCAGATTCGTGAGCAATCCGCAGTGGAAGTGCCTGTGGTGATGTTTCGTGACGTGACGAAAGAAGTCGGCGTCTCGTTCAAGCACAACAATGGAGCGGCCGGCGAAAAATTGCTTCCCGAGACAATGGGCGGCGGTTGTGCTGTGTTCGATTTCGACAATGACAACGATCCTGATTTGTTGTTTGTGAATTCGACGAGCTGGGTAGAAGACAAGAAGACGACCAGCACGATGACGCTCTATCGCAATGACGGTGGTCGATTCGAGGACGTCACCGCTGGATCAGGCTTGGATGTGTCGATGTATGGCATGGGGGCAGCCGTAGGTGACTTTGACAACGACGGACTTGTTGATGTGTTCATCAGTGCCGTGGGGCCGAATGCGTTGTTCCGAAATCTTGGCGATGGCAAGTTTGAAAATGTCACCGCGTCAGCTGGTGTCGCTGGGGACGACTCGCGGTGGAGCAGTGGAACCGGCTGGCTCGATTACGATAACGATGGCGACCTCGACTTGTTCGTTTGCAACTACGTCGAGTGGACTCGTGAGTACGACCTGGCACAAAACTTTCAACTTGTTGGCGGCGGACGAGCCTACGGTCGCCCACAAAATTTCGAAGGCACGTATCCCTATCTCTATCGCAACGAAGGCGACGGCAAGTTCACCGATGTCTCAGAAGCCGCCGGCGTTCAGATCAAGAACGCTGTCACAGGCGTACCGCTGGCCAAGTCGCTTGGCGTGACGATCTGTGATTTGGATGACGATGGGAACGTGGATATTTTGGTTGCCAATGACACGGTCCAAAACTTGTTGCTCAAGAACATGGGCAACGGCACGTTCGCTGACATGGGCGTGCTTTGTGGGATTGCCTTTGACTCCAGCGGTAACGCTCGCGGCGCGATGGGTATCGACGTGGCGCCGTTTCGTGGCAGTGGTGCGATGGCGATTGCGATCGGAAACTTTGCCAACGAGATGACGGCGTTGTACGTTTCCAAACGCGGCAGCATGCAATTCTTTGACGAAGCCGTGTCGACGGGGCTCGGGCCAAGCACGCGATTGGAACTCACGTTCGGCGTGTTCTATTTTGACTATGACTTGGATGGGCGATTGGATTTGTTCTGTAGCAATGGGCACCTCGAAGAAGAAATCAACCGTGTCCAACCGAGCCAGCACTACGAACAGGCTCCTCAATTGTTTTGGAATGCTGGTGCGGACCAAGGCACGGAATTCGTGCGAGTCGATGAAGCACATTGCGGGCCTGACTTGCAAGTTCCCATCGTCGGCCGCGGCGCTGCGTACGCGGACTTTGATGGCGATGGAGACCTGGACATGGTGGTCACGACGACTGGTCGCGAGGCCCACATGCTGCGCAATGACCTCGATCTAGGTCGCCATTGGTTGCGAATCAAGCTTGTGGGTGACGGCAAGCAATGCAATCGAGACGCGATCGGATCGTGGGTCGAGGTGACGCTAGGCGACAAGACGCTTCGCCAGCAAATCATGCCGACTCGCAGCTATCTCTCGCAAGTTGAGTTGCCCGTAACGTTCGGTCTCGGGGACAGCGAGAGTGTCGACTCGGTGAATGTGAAGTGGCCAGACGGCGAGATCCAAGCATTGGGATCGATTGCCGTCGATCAATTGCACGTGGTCGAGCGTGGGGCAAAGTGAAAGCAAGCGATTGCCTTCGCCTTTGGGCATGCCCGGCACATTCGCAGCAACCAGGTTGCTGCGAATATCGGATTGAAGCTGCCGATTACTTTTCAGCTGGGGCGTCGGTTTTCTCTGCGGCGTCAGTTTTCTCTGCGGGGCCCTTGAGTTCTTCGAGGTAAAGAAGCATTCGCTTCTTCGCTTGGCCTTCGGTCAGGTCAACGGCTTGTTGCTGAGCCACGATGGCTTTGTCGACATTGCCAGTGACTTCATGCAGCTGTGCCAATTGGTTGAAGAGAAACGCTTTGTACTGCTCCGGTGCATCGCCTGCGTTATCCTCGAGCGCCTTGATCGCGTCGGCGGACAAATCGCCGACATCGGCACCGCTTTGGATTGCGGAGTAAATCAAATATCCAAAACGGCCGACTTCGAGTGGGTTGCCCTTGATGCTGTCCAGTTGGCCTTTGAAGTACGCTTTGACTTCGTCATCGACCATGCCAGCGGACAACTTCAGGTTTTGAACCAACATGACAAGCTGTTCTTTGATCTCAGGTGACTTCGTTTTTCCGAGTTCTTCTTGGACCAACTTGACGGCTTCGGCCATGCGATTCGTTTGAGCCAGTTGGCCGACTTGCTGCATCAGCATCTGCATACGATTTTGTTCTTCGTACTCTTGCTTGAATGCTTCGCGATCCCATTTTCCAGCGACGATCTTGCCTAGCACATCACCTTCTTCGGCCTCGTCCATCGACATCGGGTGACCGACCCACTCGACGAAACCGTCTTTGCCTACGATGAACGCAGTCGGGATGCCTTGTTGGCCCGAAGCGTCCATGTAGGCTTCGTACACGGACCCGTCTGGGTCGGTTGTTAGTGAGTACGCCGATGTGATGTCCGCGAACTTCTTGCCGCCAGGACCTTCTTGTTGAAGGAACGCGTCAACGGTCTTGAGGTCTTCATTCGAGATGCTGACGATTCGGACGTTCTTGTCGCGATACTTCTCTTGCACCTCGGCAAGGTGCGGCATGCTACTGATACATGGTCCACACCATGTTGCCCAAAACTCAACCACATACACCGTTCCACCAGCGAACTTGGTGACTGGTTCGCCAGCTTTTTCACTCGGCGTCACCCAGTGCTCGATATCTAACGCAGGTGCAGCCGATCCAATGCCAAAGGTCTCAGCAGCAAATGCGGCTGGACATAAAATCATCGAGCCAGCAAGCAGAGCAGTGGCGAGTAACGTTCGTTTCATGGATTAATCTAAGGGGTGGGAAGTGAGGGATGCCCAAATTCATTCGAATTTCTTGGGCGCCAGTGTCGCGGATTTAGCGATTTGCGGGAAGCGATGTTTGTTGCATCCTGTGCCTCGCCTGCTTTCTTTTAGAGATGCCGTTCGATACGTAGCGACCGCCGTACCAGCCATTAATCTACGCGATTTTAGTGGTCTGTGGGGGCGATTATCTCGCCCTGGCCACCAACCGCCAAATCGCCACGACGGGAACTCAGCCCCGATAATTCGAGCTGATTCAGCATTTTCGACACGGCTGCCCCGGAACCCACCCGGGTGCGAATCGACCGAGCCAGCAGCGTCAGGAACGGTGTGAAACTGGGATTTGCAGCCGTAAATCGTTCTGGGCAAAGGTCGAGTTCCTGTGACAGCACTAACGTTCCACGACGCATACAGTACGCAGGATGAGCCCCCACGGTTCCGCCCACGACGATCGTCCCGGCAATCATTTGGCTAGCCAGCAGTGCTCCTACGCTTCCCTCAACCACCAGCGTCCCGCGGCGCATTCGGTGGCCAAGGTAATCGCCAGCGTCTCCGTGAACGTGGACCAAACCACCTCGCATACCAATTTGGCTGGCTCCGCGCGGTCCGCCGAGTCCGTTGCCAACGGAGCCCTCGACAATGAATTCGCCCAAGCGGTGTTGTGCCGCCACGTTGTTGAAGAGTCTCAAATCACCGGCGAGAACTATTCGTTCTGTTGACGGATGCGATTGCGTCACACGAGTCACGCGGAACAATTCTGCTAACTCTTGTGAGCCCAGTCTCACTCGCTCAATCTCGAGTTGACTGAGTCCGCGAAACACATCCAACCGAATCGGCGAAGCGTCGACATCATGCGACGGCGATTGTCGCAACTCCAGTTTCCAAGTGCTCACGCCAGCACCTCTGCGAGCTTGAAGTGATGTCGCCCGAGTTTGCCGCCGTAGTTACCAGCAGTCACGCCGAGCAGACCCTTCGGATCGCTCGCTTCACAGGCAGCATGAATACCAACCTTCATCGCTCGCGAGATGGAGTCGAAATCGATACCATCAATGACGACTTCGAGAACTGCGTTGACGTCTCCGTCGAGCATTGACGAAGCGTTGTGTTTCAACGTCGGGCAAAACGCTTCGTTCGTTGACGCGAAGAGTGCTTTGTACTTCGAGCCCACTTTCGATCCGCTTCGTGTTGCGCCACCGGGAAACGGTGTGATGATTCCATCGAGTGGACGCATCGCGTCGACGGCTGCTCGACATGCTTTTGCCGCAGCCGCGATCGATGAACCGAGCAACAAAAAATTACCGCCACCGATACCGTCGATACGGCCGACGTCGTGCTCGCATACGAACTCGCCGTCCATAACAGGGATTCGCCAGTACCGTTTGGAGCCGAGCACTTTGCTGATTTGGTGACCGTCACCGAAGTATCGCAGTGTCTTGCCCAACGGGATTCGTTTGGGAAAAACCGTTTTGTCGCCGTCGAGACCTGCGTAGAGCGCCGTTGTGGGGCACGTCAGTACGCATTGGCCGGCGCGGCGCGGGATCTGTTTCTCCAGTTCACTGCCGCTCATCGCGAACGCAAGAATCGCCACGCCAGGTCGCCCGTCTGGCGTCTCGGATTCGGTCAACTCTTTCTCGACATCGATCTCGATGCCGCACGCAATCACGCTGGTGCCATAGCCCGTCATGGCTGCCGCCGCGTCGCGTGCCCATTGAGCATCATCGGCTGTGATGATGAGCCGCGTTGCCTTCATGTCGAACGCTTCGGCGAACGTGGCTTCGATTGGGATGTCGTTGATTTGCAAAGGGCTGGTCACTAGCGAGACTCCGATAGCGTGCTGTGCTCGACGCTGGAGCCAATCACGGAGGCCATCTCGTCGTCGCCGATCCACAGTCGCTGCATCGATCGCGTTGCGTTGTGGTCATACTTCGAGGCGGAACGCAGCACGCTGGATTCGTCAAACGATGGCCGTGCTGTCCTGGTGACGCTTGGCTTGGTGATTGTGGAAACGCAACCTGGACCACGAACGATCTCGCCTCGGCGGATCACATATTTGGGCACGGCAAAAACGGACTCGATGCTCGCTTCGCTTTTACCATCGAGTTCGCTGTAAATCGCAATATCCGCAAGCGATCCAGGCTGAAGATTCCCTATGTCGTCTAGGCCGAGGATTCTAGCTGGCGCGTAACGAGTCATCATCGCGATGTCATCTAATGAGTATTCGCGATCGATACCACCGAGTGAGCTGCTTGCTCGTGCATCCGTGTGAATCTCAGCCAAAGCGGTCTCGCGAAAACTGCGATCTGCCAGCAAACGGATCAAGTGTGGATAGGTCGTGAACGGAGCACCGTTGGGATGGTCGGTCGTCAGGAACACTCGAGACGGGTCGTCGATCATCAGGAACAATTCCAAACCGATCGCCCACTGTAGTGAGTGCACGTATTGTCGGTTCTCATAACGAAACGGCACCACACCACAGCCTGCTTCGCACTCGACATCAACAAGCGCCGTGCGTCGTGGTTTCGCTCGATTACGATTGGCAAATTGGTGCTGGCTATCGGCACTGATCGTCACCGTTTGACCAAACATGACTTGGCCGACGTCGATCGTGACGTTCGGGTTCTGCTGTATCGCGTCAACGAGACGATGGGCGGCTGATGAAATGCCGTGAGGGCCATCGTTCCCGTAACAGTGGAATTGGGCATGCGTTAGATGGATCGGTAATCCGTTGGCGGCATTGATCGTGGCGAGCGTGGATTCAATGTTTCCTGGTGCCCCAAGATTGCTGCAGTGAACATGCAGCGGATGCACAAGTCCGATTTCGTGAACTGCCCGACACAGCATCCGGATAATCATCGCTGGGGTGACACCGTACTTTGGATGCGGTGTGTCGACATCGAGGTGCGCGACATTGAACTTGAACGCATTGATGCCGCCCGCGTTGACGACTTTCACAGCGATGCATTGCGTTGCCGTCACCATCCAGGCAACGTAGTCGTTGATGATTTGCTGTTCGCAACCCGCGGCAATCATGCGAAGCAAACAATCGTCGTTGCCGAGAAGACAGTAGCCGCCGGTGTCCAGCCCCACGACATCCGCCATCTCCGCGTGCGCCGAACGAGCGTTACAGGGAATGACGGCTGGCTCGAAACACGTCGTGTAACCCATGTCCAGATAGAGTGAAGCCGTGTCGGGGGCTGTGGGTAAGAACGGTGTCCGCGACTGAGAAAGCTCGTTCTCCAGCAGCATTCTCGCGATCGTGACTTTGCCGCCGCCGATGTGCGTGTGCATGTCAATCGCGCCAGCCATCACGAAACAACCGCTGGCGTCGATCACACGATTGGGTTTTCTGTCACCAGGGTCACAGACAATTCGATCGTCGAGAATCCAAAGGTCCGCGACCCCGCCGCTGGTGGACGCCAGCGAGGGATCGATGAGTCGTCCGCCTTGGATTTTTGTCAGCATGCGAGAGAGTGCGTGAGTTTGGAAGTTTCGAGAGAGCATTGTAATTCGAAGGACGCCAGGGACCCATGGCAGTTGACTTCACGAGTAAATTCAAAGTTTCCGCCATCGGACGCCTTGCCCAGGGTGTTGCGGGGAGATTGAATGAGGGACTCGATATTCAAAATACAGAGCCTGCGAAAACGGCAAACTTGAGCTTTATGACCGGATCAAAAACAACTGCGACGAAGCCACCTGCTCGTATCACGACTCGCGAATTGCTGGCCATGCGTCGTGCCGGACGAGCGATCAGCATGCTCACGGCCTATGACTTTCCGACGGCACAGGTCCTCGACGAAGCGGGGATCGATATTCTGCTGGTCGGCGATTCGCTCGCGATGGTTGTGCAAGGCCACGAGACGACTTTGCCCGTGACGATGGACCAAATGATCTACCATGCGGAAATGGTCGGGCGGGCGGCCAAGCGAGCCATGGTCGTCGTCGACTTGCCGTTTCCCGAAGGCCAGTGCGATATCGGCCGGTCGGTCTCCAGCGCCGCTCGCGTTCTTAAAGAAACCAAGTGCCACGCCGTCAAGCTCGAAGGCGGAGCGGAACAAGCAGCACGCATTGAAACACTGGTCACGGCCGGGATCCCCGTGATGGCCCACGTCGGACTTCGCCCTCAAAACGTGCATGTCGACGGTGGCTATCGTGTCCAACGCGACCTTGAGCGTTTAGTCGCTGATGCTAAAGCGGCTGAATCGGCCGGAGCGTTCGCGGTGCTTGTGGAATGCGTCAGTATCGATATCGGACAAGCGATTACGGAGTCCGTCGCGGTGCCGACGATCGGCATTGGTGCTGGGCCTCACATGAACGGCCAAGTGCTCGTCGTGAACGACCTGATTGGGCTGACGAGCGGCTATCTTCCCAAGTTCGTGCGACAGCTGGCGAACGTCCGAGAGG
Organism: Pirellulaceae bacterium; assembly: GCA_041749955.1. Lineage (GTDB taxonomy): Bacteria > Planctomycetota > Planctomycetia > Pirellulales > Pirellulaceae > JBBSJZ01. The sequence continues at coordinate 75,185 of JBGTAI010000129.1, forward strand.
TCATGAGCGATACCGCTCGCCGCTTTGACGCTGAAGTTAAAAGCGGTGAGTTTCCTGGCAGTGCCGAATCGTTTCAATAGTCCAGCCCATCCGTAAAAAAACCGAGCTCGTCTTTTCAAACGAGCTCGGCTTATTTTTGTAGGCCAGGGCCTGTCCTGGCGTTTCGTCGGCAATTGCCAGGACACGTCCTGGCCTACCGCGTAAAGCGATTAGTCGCGGTAACGTCCGCCACCACCACTGCCACCGCTTCCGCCGCCTTCACGACGTGGACCACGGCCTCGGCCGCCACCTCCGCCGCCTTCGCGACGTGGACCGCCACTGCTTCCGCCGCGACGTTGACGTCCGTCTTCGCCTTCACCGCCTTCTTCGCCACCACCGGCTTCGGCGATCGCAGCAGCCAAATCGTCTTCGACGCCGAGCTCTTCGAGAGCACGACGACGGCTGAGCTTCACGCGATCATGCTCGTCGACATCGATCACGAGCACCTTCATTGCATCGCCGACGGCGACAACTTTGTCGATGCTGCTGATGTAGCCGCTGCTGATTTCGCTGATGTGACACAATCCGTCACGGCCAGGCAAAATCTCAACGAACGCACCGAACTCTTTGATGCTGCTGACGACACCGTCATAGATCTTGCCGATCTGGACGGTGGCGGTGCAAGCTTCGACCATTCGCATGGCTTCTTGTGCGGACTCTTTGTTCGCGCTGGCGACCAAGACGGTTCCGTCATCATCCACTTCGATGACCGCACCGGTCGTCTCTTGGATGCCACGGATGTTCTTTCCGCCAGGACCGATGAGTGCACCGATCTTGTCGGGCGAAATCTTGGTGCGGAGCAAACGAGGTGCTGTCGACGAGATTTCACGACGTGGGCGTGGAATCGTTGTCAGCATCTTGCGAAGGATCTCGATACGAGCTTCGCGTGATTGCTTGAGCGTTGCACGGATGATTTCTTCGCTGACGCCAGTGACCTTCAAGTCCAACTGGATACCAGTGATACCGTTTTGCGTTCCAGCGATCTTGAAGTCCATGTCGCCGAAGTGGTCTTCGTCGCCAAGGATGTCGGTCAACAGAACCCAATCGTTTCCGGTTTGAACGAGACCCACCGAGATCCCAGCAACAGGGTTCGTGATTGGCACGCCCGAAGCCATCAAGCCAAGGGTCGCACCGCAAATCGAAGCCATCGAGCTCGAACCGTTCGACTCAAGGATGTCGCTGATGACGCGAATCGTGTACGGGAAGTCTTCGGCAGCTGGCAACACGGGTGCAACGCTGCGTTCGGCCAATGCACCGTGACCGATTTCACGACGTCCTGGTCCACGGATTGGGCGACATTCGCCCACCGAGAACGATGGGAAGTTGTAGTCGAGCATGAACTTTTTGCTGTACTCGTCTTGCAACCCGTCCACGCGTTGTTCGTCACGAGCGGTACCCAAAGCAATCGTCACGAGAGCTTGAGTTTCGCCACGTTGGAACAAGGCCGAGCCGTGTACCTTTGGCAACAAGTCGGTTTCACAGTAAATCGGACGCAAGCTGGTGCTATCACGACCGTCGGGGCGAGTGCCAGCGAGGATCAGGTCGCGAACGACCTTTTCTTCGAGGTCGTGCCAAACTTTCTTGAAGCGGTTGACGTTGATCGCGCCGTCAGCAGTCGGATCAGGAATAACGGCAGCCATCGCTTCGTCACGAATTGCACGCACGCCAGCAGCTCGTTCGAGCTTGCTACCGGTTTGCTTTGCAGCTCGGAATCTGTCGTAGTAAGCATCGTTCAATCGGCCAAACAAGCCGTCGTCCGCAGGTGCTTCGTACGGTGTCTTGACGGGGTTAACCTTGCGGTGCAACTCGTCTTGAAGATCAAGGATTTCGCGGATGATCTTATGAGCGAATTGAATCGCTTCCATCATTTCGTCTTCGGGCATTTCATGCGCGAAGCCTTCGATCATCGCAACCATGTCGCGTGATCCGCTGACGATCATATCCAACTCGCTCTCTTCCAACTCAGCGTGAGTTGGGAAAGCAACAAGTTCGCCATTGATCTTGCCAACGCGGACGGATCCGAGTGGGCCATGGAACGGCATGGTGCTGATGTGGAGTGCTGCGGCAGCACCGTTCATTGCCAACACGTCGCCATCGTTTTGCTGGTCACTTGCAATGACACAGGCTTGAACTTGAACTTCGTCATTGAAGCCAGCTGGGAACAGCGGGCGAATCGGACGGTCCATCAATCGGCTGCTGAGCGTTTCTTTGGTGCTCGGTCGGCCTTCTCGTTTCAGGAATCCACCAGGGAACTTGCCGGCGGCGGCGAGTCGTTCGCGATAATCACACGTGAGCGGGAAAAAATCGATTCCAGGGCGCGGGGCTCCGGTCGCACAGGCGACGAGCACAACGGTTTCACCGTACTGGACCAACACGGCCCCAGCGGCTTGCTTGGCCAATTGGCCGGTTTCGAACGACAACACTTGTCGTCCAATTTGCTTCTCTACTCGAATTTTGTTCGGAGACACTTTATTTTACCTTCCTTCACAACCTACATATACAACTACAATTACAGCCCACGCGAACATACATATCAGGCGTGGGTCAGAGACAAAATCACCAGTGGCGATTCTGTGCCGAAGACCTCGGTGAGAGACGAGAGGGAGCCAAACAGGGAAGAGTCGCAGCATCGCTAGGATAGCTGTGACTCTTTTGAAAACTCCACGCAGACGTAGCTCGCCGTAATCGGCGCAGTCGCTAACAAGTCTGCCGCAGCCTGGTGAAAGAGAAACCGGCTGGATTCCGTGTCGCCCGCATTCGGGCGACCAACCTCCCAAGGCCAGTCAATCGCTCGCTGCGGCTCGAAGTGGGCTATTTGCGGATGCCCAGCTTCCCAATGATGTCGAGGTATCGCTGTGGATCCTCGCCTCGCACGTAATCGAGCAACCGACGTCGGCGGCTCACCAATCCGAGCAAACCACGCCGTGAGGCGAAGTCTTTGCGGTGCGTCCGCATGTGCTCGGTCAAACCATTAATACGCTCAGTCAAAATCGCGATTTGCACTTCAGGCGATCCGGTATCGTTCGCCTGGTGCCGGAACTCGCTGATTACCTCGGTTTTTCGTTCTTTCGAGATCGTCATTCGTCTTTTTTATCTTTTCAGGTCTTCTCTAGTTTTTCTTTGAGGCCGGTAGTTTACCCTTGTCGGCCACGGATGCAACGCCAAATCTGGCTTAGCCAGAATGGAAAGCGAATTCGCAGGGTAGGACAGGTGTATAGATTGGCGACATAGGTGCGTTTCCGGCTTCGTGAAACCCTGCTCGCTCACCCGCCTCTTGGTTGAAACGAGCCGAATCTTGGTTGAAATGAGCTTTGTTTGAAACGAACCTAGTGAAATTCAGCCAAGCGGCTAGAAATGAACGACGTCGTTGAACAGCACGAACACCATCAGCGCGAGCAATGCGAAAACGCCTGCGAGTGTCAGTCGCATTTCAATTTCTTCGTTGACCCGCCGACCACGGATGCCTTCGTACAGAAGGAAAACCATGTGTCCGCCGTCGAGCGCTGGGATCGGCAAGAAGTTCAAGATCGCGAGGTTCATGCTCAGCATCGTCAAGAACAACAGCTGTGCTGAGACGCCGCGTTCCGCTTCGGACCAAGCCAGTTTCACGATGCGGATCGGGCCGCCGATGTGCTTGGCTTCGACGCTGCCACGCGACAGCATCCCAAGCGTTCGGCCGACGCGGGAGAACTCGAGCCAACCGCGACGCCAACCGAGTGCGAGCGCTTCGGACCAAGAGTCAGCCGTTTGAATTGCTTCACTTTGTGCAAGCACCAAACCACGCTGGAACCAAACTCGATCGTCTTCGCGGACCGTCGTTTCCGCTTCGATCACGAGGCCTGTCGGGGCACGCGTTGCCAAGACCTTGAGCTTTGTTCCAATTGGCAAGTATTGAAGCACACCGACTAACTCGGTCACTGGGGTGCTTTCGGAAAATTCCCAGCCCTTGCTGAGCGTTTGCACCAAAATCTGGAAGTCTTCTTTTTGAAGTTCTTCGGGAACAACTCCGCCGGGCCAAATCGCCGTAACGCTTTGGATTTTGTCGCCCGCGATGAGTGTGGCATTTCCGCTAGCGTCTTGAGGCTCGGCATTACCCGATGATGCTAAGACTGGATCGCTCGTCAATGCGGTTTCGACACCATAGGCGAGACCATAGGCGTTGATCGCGAGGCATGCGGAGGTGCCTTCGGTGGGCGACATGGTTTGCAACATGCCGGATGCGTTGAGGGTGACGTCGATCGACTTCGCCTCGTCGCCTTCACCACGGCGCACGGTCAGCGAGACTGACGAATGGCTCTCGATCATTTTGAGAGCTAAGCCATACGCGTCGAGGTCTTTTTCTCCGTCGATTGCTTCGATGACGTCACCGACGTTGAGTCCTGCCGCCATTGCTGGGCCGTCATTGACGATCGCGATGATTGGTCCGACGGCGAATCGCAAGCCGATCCACTTTGCGGTTTGTGGCGGCAAAGTCACCGATCGCATCGAGCCAGCCTCATCATTGAGGCGAAGCGAAAGTTCAATGGGCTTGCTTGGGTTCTTGTAGAGGTAATCCAAGAACGGCGACGAGGGAACGATCGCGTCGCTATTGATCGCTGTACCATCGAATGAAACGAGGCTCGCACCCGCGTCGGCTTCGGTTAACACCGTCGAAGCGCTGCTGTATGGAGTGGCGTAGTAGGACTTGTTGATCTTGGCCGCGTTGGGGCTGGAGATTCCAATCAGTCGTCCGCCACCGCGCGCTGCCGTCTTTAGATTGTATTGTCGGGTTTCGTTGTCATAACGAATCGCAACGTCAATGGGTTGATCGGGCGCATCAAGACCTCTGGTGATGATCTCGAATTGCATGTCGGTGAAGTGCATTTTGTCGTTGCGCTCGGTCGAAGCGACTGAAACGACTTGTCCACCCGGCTGAATCCCAGCTTCCCAGGCGGGGCCTCCGCCGAGAACGCCACCGACGACTGCGGGCAGGTAGCTGACTCCGTAGCCAAACGCGATCGCGGCGAACAACACGCCAGTGATCAAGTTCATCACGACACCAGAACTGATGATGATCATGCGTTGCCACACGGGCTTGGCCGGATAACTTCGCGGGTCGAGTTTCGCTTCAGTGTCTTCGTCGCCTGCGGAAAGTTTGATTCGCTCAGCTTCTTCTTCGAGTTTGCGTGGGTCGTCGTCTTGCCCGAGCATTTTCACATAGCCGCCCAACGGTACGACGCCGATGCCATATTCGGTTTCGCCGTAAGTGAACTTGCCCAGGGTGCGTGGGAACTTCACGGGCCCAATTTTGATGGGGACGTCAAAGCCCACGTAGAACTTTTCGACCTTCACGCCAAACAGCTTCGCGGCGAGGAAGTGTCCAAGCTCATGGACGAAGATCACTAAGCCGATTCCGAGGGCAACGCGAACACCCAACATCAGCCCGCCAAAGACGGTCTGGATCAGGTTGGATTCGCTGACGGCCGCAAGCGGAATGAAGTCGAGCGTTAGGGAAGCGAACAATTCGCTGGTCATCGAGAAAGTGCCTTGAAGGTCGATAGGTTTCAATGTCGCTGCCAAATTCTACGTGTGGACAGATACTACTTGTGCACGAATTCGAAGTGGCGACGATTTCTACGTGGGGATGAGAAGATTCAGTTTGCGAAAGTGCGGTTCAATTCACGAAATTTGGCTGGCGGGTTCTAAACCGCACCAGCGACGAGTCTCTGCACGAGCCCAACGGTCCAGTTCCAACAACCTGGAGAGCGAAGGATCGGGCTCGTAATGGTGATTTTCCAGCATCGCGCGGCATGCCAATACAATGTCAGTAAACCGAATTTGACGCTCCAGGAACAGACCGACCGCTTCTTCGTTGGCTGCATTCACGACAACTCCGGCCGTTCCGCCCGCCCCAGCGACCTCGAAACCGAGCTCCAAAGCCGGAAAACGCTCCGTATCCGCTGGCTCCAACGACAACTCCAACGGGACAGAGCGATCGATTGCCGCTGACTGGCCCGGTAAACGCCGAGGATACGTCAATGCATGTTGGATCGGCATTCGCATGTCAGGTGGGCTCATTTGGGCAAGCACGCTGTTGTCGGCGAACTCGACCATGGAGTGAATGATGGACTGGCGATGCACGACGACTTCGATCGAATCTGCGGGAATATCGAACAAATAGCGTGCTTCGATGATCTCCAGCGCCTTGTTCATCATCGTCGCGGAATCGATCGAAATTTTGCGGCCCATTTGCCATGTTGGGTGGGCGAGGGCGGATTCAGGCGTCGCTTCACGCATCTGGTCGGTCGTCCAGGTTCGAAATGGGCCGCCACTTGCTGTGAGAATCAGCCGCCGTGGTTTGGCGCCGCAGTCACAAATGCACTGGAAAATCGCCGAATGTTCGCTGTCGACGGGCAGCAACTTTGCGGCCGAAGTCAGCATTTTCCGTCGAACGAGCGATCCGGCGACCACGAGTGTCTCTTTATTCGCCAGTGCAACGGATTTTCCAGCATCGACGGCTGCGAGCGTGCTTTCGAGTCCCGCGCGGCCAACAATTGCGGCCACGACATAGTCAACTTCGGCGGCCGAGGCGACTTCGCACAACGCATCGGCCCCGCGCAAAACCTGCCAAGGCCCGGCAAACACGGGACTTGAGCTGTTCTTGTGACTGCCTGATGCGTGACCTGAGAGACCGTCATCCGAGAGCACAATTCGCTCGGGGGCCAGTCGGACGGAGCCGATTTGTTCGGCCAAGCATTCTAGGTTTCGGTGGCCGGACGCAGCCCAAAGTCGCCATGCGTGGTCGGGGTCGACGGCGTCTAAATGCCGTAAAACGTCGATTGTTGCCGTTCCGATGCTTCCTGTCGCACCAAGCACCGCGACGTTGCGTACCGAAGACGAGTCACGCGGAGTCAGCGGCGTGGGCGACGGGAACGTTGTTTTTTGGTCAGCCACGTTGGTCCCGGTGCTCAAACTCACGGTGGTCGGGGATGTAAAACAGACTTCCGCTTCAATTCGTCAGCATTTGTCACTGCATCAAAATACCGGACCAAGCCGGCAAAGCGAAGCCGCGTGACGGAAGCCGCATCACAAAAGCCGCGTCACATTCGACAACTTCGTTATCATCCTAACGACCTTGGCAAACTCTGATCGCCAACTTGTCGATCTGTTGCCATCATCAAAGAATGCCTGACAACACTATATGCTTACCTCGATCCTCAACACCCACGCCTCGGTACCAAGCAAACCAGCATGAGCGATAAAAAAGAACGCAAGGGTAACAGCAGCAACAATCCCGAGAACCGTAACGGAAACGTTTGGTTGGTGCTTGCCGCAATCACCGCCGCGGTCCTGCTGAGTGCCTTTCTGTTCGGGACGGCTGACCGCCGCCTCCGCTATCCCGATCTGATCTCGCTCTTACGCGTCGAGGCTGAGGCTCGCAGCAAGGGCGAAAAGATCACCTCGACGAGCGAAGTCGCTGCGGACACGCACGACGCGTCACAGGCACCCAGTGCGACCCAAACGCCCAGTGCAACTCAGGCCACTAGCTCGACTGCAACCGCCACCGACGCGAAAGCTTCCGCCGAAGAAACTTTCCCGCATATCCGCGTTTCATCGACCACGGACAGCGACGTCATCATCGAGTACAGCCAGCCTCGCGATATTGACGTGGCCGACGATTCGATTACTGGCACAGTCATCTATCGTTCGCTGGGCCGCGGCGGTGATGCAATCAAGCCTGCCACGCGAGTGTCATTCAAGACCCTTCGCACGATTCGCAATGAGGCCGAGGATCAACAGCTAATCGAGCTGCTCGATGCTTCCGGAGTGGTTTGGGATAACGCTCGTCCGAATCGTTTCTTGGAGAATCACTGGCCAGAGTTGCTCATGATCGGTGTGCTTGTGATGCTCGGGATCATGATGCTACGCCGGATCGGTGGCGTCGGTTCGCCGATGTCGTTCTCGCACAGCCGCGGCAAACTCTACGGTCAAGAAGAACTACCAATCACGTTTGACGAAGTCGCCGGGATCAATGAAGCCGTCGAAGAAGTCCGCGAAGTGGTGGACTTTCTCCGCAACAGCGAAAAGTATCAACGACTCGGCGGACGCATTCCGAAAGGCGTCTTGCTCGTCGGACCTCCAGGAACTGGCAAGACCTTGCTCGCCAAAGCCATCGCGGGCGAAGCCGGTGTGCCGTTCTTCAGCCTCTCGGGTAGCGACTTTGTCGAGATGTTTGTGGGCGTCGGCGCCGCACGTGTTCGCGACATGTTCCAACAAGCCGTGAACCGCGCTCCGTGCATCATCTTCATTGACGAACTCGACGCGCTCGGCAAGAGCCGTTCGGGGAACGCTGTTGGCGGCCACGACGAACGTGAGCAAACGCTCAATGCATTGCTCGTGGAGATGGACGGATTCGATTCCAACTCGGGCGTCATCGTTGTCGCAGCAACCAACCGACCCGAGACACTCGACTCGGCACTCATGCGACCCGGTCGTTTCGACCGTCACGTGCTCGTCGATCGTCCCGATGTGGCTGGCCGCGAAGAAATCCTCAAGGTGCATGTCAAGAACGTTAAGCTCGACGAGAGCATTGACTTGAAGGAGGTCGCTTCGATCACCAGCGGCTTTGTCGGTGCTGACTTGTCGAACCTCGTCAACGAAGCGGCCCTGCTTGCTGCACGCGGCGAGAAAGAAGTGGTTGGCATCAACGAATTCAACGAAGCCGTTGAACGCGTCACAGCGGGCTTGGAAAAGAAGAATCGCGTGATGAACGAGCAGGAGAAAATCCGGGTCGCGTATCACGAAGCTGGCCACGCGCTCGTCGCAGCCGCTCTTCCCAACACTGACCCAGTTCACAAAGTCAGTATCATCCCACGTGGTTTCGCAGCTCTCGGATACACGATGCAGCGGCCTTCGTCGGAACGCTACTTGATGACCAAGAGTGAACTGGAAAGCCAGATGCGAGTGCTACTCGCCGGTACGTTGACCGAAGAAATGATTTTCCAAGACATCAGCACCGGAGCACAAAACGATCTCGAACGATGCACTGAAATTGCTCGCGGGATGGTGATGGATTACGGCATGAGTCGACTGGGCCGAATCAATTTGCGTCGCAGTACCCGTTCGCCATTCTTGGGCGGCGGAGGCGGTGACGGCTTCCAAATGATGCACAGCGAAGAGATGGCGAAGTTGATCGACAAGGAAGTCTCACGAATTGTCGAAGACGCTCTGTCGCAAACCCGCAGCATTCTCGAACAACGCCGCGAAGTCCTCGAAGCGATCACACAGCGATTGCTTGAAGTCGAGTCGATCGACAACGATGAGTTGATGCGATTGATTCGCGAGAACGGCACCGGCCCGTGGCTCGTCCCGGGAACTGTGAACGAACTTCCGCGAGCCAAACTACGCATTCCGCCCAAAGAAGGTATGGACATCGCTCCAACAGGCGACGCCCAAATTTAATCGGGCGAGTCTTTTCTCAAACTGCTGATTTCGTAGGCCAGGACCTGTCCTGGCGGTTTGCGATCAACCAGAATTGCGATCAACTAAGTTTGCCAGGACAGGTCCTGGCCTACGACTTTGTCGCCGCCAGTTTGTAGAAACCCATGAAGACCTGCTTGATCGCCTGTGCCGTAGTTGTGTTTTCTGGCAGCCTGTTTTCCGCCGGCGCACTTCAAGCCGAGACGCTGCGGCAAGCTGTGCCGTTAGTACAGCAACTCGAGCAAACTGATTCGCCGTATCTCGCCGAGCAAGCTCGCGCCCGTGGTGACGCACGACGCGGCGCGTTGGTGTTCTTCAAGTCCGCCGCCAATTGTGTTGGTTGCCACAGCAGCGGTTCCGAACAATCGCCACTCGGACCGAATCTCGCGTTGCTTGGCAGTGAACTTTCCGACGAGTATCTCGTCGACGCGCTGCTGCGGCCTTCAAAACACATTCGCGAAGGATTTGAAACTTATTCTGTGGTCACCGTAGACGGCAGTGCCCACGTTGGCTTGCTCGCTCGACAAGACGACACCTCAGTCACCATGCGTTTGGCGCAATCGCTCGATCAAGAGCTTGTGATTTCTCGTGACGAGATCGAAGCCATGCGAAAGAGTGCCAAGTCGATGATGCCGGACGGATTGATCGGCACACTCAAAACACAACGAGAGTTCCTCGATCTCGTTCGCTACGTGCTCGAAGTCGCTCGCGGTGGAGTCGACGCCGCAACACAACTTCGTCCAACACCGGAACAACTCGCTGTTCGAGACGATTCCGAGAATCTCGACCACGCAGGCATCATTGCGGGCATGAAAACGCGTGACTTTGACGCGGGGAAACTGCTCTTTCATGGAGACTGTTCGAATTGCCACGGCACCGACGGTGACACACCATCCTTGGCAACGTCGCGAGCGTTCGGAACCCAGAAATTGAAGTTCGGTTCCGATCCTTACCGAATGTTCATGACGCTGACCAAAGGCAACGGGTTGATGGCACCCATGTCGTACTTGACGCCGCAAGAACGTTATCAAGTCGTGCACTACATTCGCGAAGCCTTCATGAAGGATCGCAATCCGGATTACTTCAAGGTCGACAAAGCCTACCTCAACTCGCTGCCCAAGGGCACGGAAAATGGCACGAGAATTGACGTGATCGAACGAGACTTCGGTTTGGCTCTCGGCTCGCAACTGAGACGAGATTTCCCGAGCGTGCTGAGTATTCGCTTGGGAGAAATGACGGTCGCGAAGAACTTGCACACGATGGATTTGGCTGACGTGTGGACGGGTGGCTTTCTTGATCTGAGCGAGACTCAACACATACGCCCTCGCGGCGAAGGAACTGCGAATCCGAGCGGCAACTCTGTCCCCGGACTAGCTGCCTGGGAATGGGGACACAACAGCACGCTTGATTATCCGCGTGAGGACCTCCTGCCTCGTGGGCCATTGCCGCAAACGTGGATGGATTATCACGGTTACTACGTCAACGGTTCCGACGTCATTCTCAGCTACCAAATTGACCATCGAGAAATCCTCGAACGCATGCAAGCGATCGGCTCCAGCACGCTTATTCACCACCTCGAAATCGCCGCAGGCAACGAATTGGTCGTCGCCGTCGGCCGAGGCCCGAATGCAAGCACGCTCGAAACGATCAACGGCGTGGCGGTATTGCAATCTCGTGACGCCAACCCAGGAACAACGTCCGCGTTCACGGCAGCAAAAATCATCGGCGACATTGACGGCGCGGTGTTCACTCAAGCGTCGAAAGAACGATTGCAGTTAACCATTCCGGCGGATGAAAAACCACGCACGATCCAAGTGGTCGTGGGTGTGGGCAACACCTCGAATGAGTTGAAACAATTTCAAACGCAAGTCGAGTCGCTTGATGGCGCAAAGAGTCTGAGCAAGTTGACTCAAGGCGGTGACTCGCGATGGCCCGAGATGATTGAAACGGTTGGCTATCTTGGTTTGGAGCAAGACGGATATGTACTCGACACGCTTACTCATCCCGACTCGACGCCTTGGAGCACGTGGTTTCGAACCTCAGCACTCGACTTTTTCCCAGACGGCCGAATGGCGGTGGCAACTCACGGCGGTGACATTTGGATCGTCTCGGGGATCGATGATGAATTGCTCAACCTCAAGTGGAAGCGGTTCGCGGGTGGGCTGTATGAAGCGTTTGGCGTGAGAGTTGTGAACGGCGACGTCTACGTCACTTGCAAGGACCGCATCACGCGATTGAAAGATTTGAATGGCGATGACGAAGCCGACTTCTACGAGAGCTTTAATGCGGACACGGATGTCTCGACGAACTTCCATGCCTTCAACTTCGATCTCCAAACCGATGACGAAGGCAATTTCTATTACGCCAAGAGTGGCCACGGAGCCGACTTCGCTCTACCCGGCGCGGTCTGGAAGATCTCGCCCGATGGCAAGTACCGCGAAGTTGTCTGTACCGGATTCCGCTCGCCCAACGGCCTGGGAAGCATGCCCGGCGGACGAATCACGGTCAGCGATAACCAAGGCCAATGGATCCCAGCGTCGAAGATCTGCTTGACAAAACCAGGTAAGTTCTACGGCTGGGTTCCGACGTACTCGATCCCTGGCAAGTGGTCTCCCGACGGAGGCGAGATCGACATCAAGGCAATCACGCCCCCCACGTCGTTCGAACAGCCACTCGTTTGGATGCCGCAAGAGTTCGACAATTCGTCCGGCGGCCAAATCTGGGTCGATGATGCTCGCTTCGGGCCGCTCGCCGGTCACCTGCTGCACACCAGCTTCGGTAAAGGCTGGATGTCCTACATGATGATTCAAGACGTTGGTGAAACATCGCAAGCGGCGATCGTGAAACTGCCATTCGACTTCGCGTCTGGCATCATGCGCGGCCACGTGAATCCGATGGACGGTCAAGTTTACGCAACCGGACTGCAAGGTTGGAACGGTGGCGGTCGTGCGGGGTTGGTCGATGGCGGCGTGCAACGTTTGCGTTACACCGGTACCGCACCACGAATGATCACGGATGCTCGTGTCGTCCATGATGGGCTCGAGTTGGAATTCAACTTCGAATTGAATTTGGACACCGCGAAAGACGCGGCCTCGTACACCGTCGAGCAATGGAACTACCACTGGAGTCACAACTATGGCTCCGATCAATACAAACCCAGCAACGACAAGCCGGGAACGGAGTTAGCGAAGATCGAAGACGTCGAGTTTCAATCGAACGTTGAGAACAAGGACAAAACGCGAGTCCATCTTGTCATCCCCGCGATCCGTCCCGTGAATCAACTTCGTTTGCAAGTCAATTTGCAAGACGCCCAAGGCAATTCGTTTGTTGAGGAAGTCTACTGGACGATTAATGCGGTACCAGCGAAGGAGTAAAGCTATCAAAGCGTAGTCTGAATTCGATAGTAACAGCATTGTGACGCGAGAAGAGTGTTTGCTATGAACAGCAAGGCCCATAAAACGCTGCATTTTTGCTCACGAAATATAGACAAGCATGGACGCTCCACGGTTTCCGCTCTCCGCCGGTACAAAAACACCGAGCCTAACTCTCGTCCTCCCAGCATTCAATGAAGAGGACACGATTTCCCAATCCATCCGTGAAGCGGACGAAGCACTCGCGGGACTAACTTCCGATTACGAAATTCTCGTGGTCGACGACGGTTGCACGGACAACACGGCTAGTATCGTTGAGCACGAAGCGTTGTCGCGACCCTCCGTTCGATTGCTTCGCCAGCCCAAGAATCTTGGTTATGGCGCAGCCCTCGCTCGAGGCTTTCGCGAAGCTACCAAGGATCTCGTCTCGTTCAGCGATTCCGATTGCCAATTCGACTTGAAAGAGTTGGATCGGTTGATGTTTCTCTCACGCGACTATGACATCGTGTGCGGTTATCGAATCGATCGCCAAGACCCGTGGATCCGCAAGCTCTATTCGCGAGTCTACAACACGATTGTCCGCACATTACTCGGCACACGCGTTCGCGACGTGGACTGTGCCATGAAAGTCTTTCACCGTGATGTGATTCAAGGCATCCCGATCGAAACTCGCGGCTTCTTTGTCAACAGCGAAGTGTTGACCAAAGCCAGACTCCAAAATCATGATGTCGTCGAAGTCGGCGTCACCCACCGCCCCCGAGCAGCTGGCGAGAGCACCGTCTCGGCGCTGCACACGATCCCTGTGATGGGATCGATCCTGAAATTCTGGTGGAATACGATTCTGTTTCCTCAAGCCGCACTGAGTGCAACGAACGATTCATCAGCTACGTCTAGTAGTGACTCTTCGACGCGTTGGTCCGTGAGTCATTCCATGGTCGCGTTTTTGGTGTTGCTCGTCGTTTGCTGTGGCATGCTGGCTTCGAATCTTTCGTATCCACTCATTGAGCCTGACGAATCTCGTTACGTTCAAGTTGCGATGGAGATGGTCGAAACCGGCGATTGGGTTACCCCCAAGCTCAACGGTGTTGCCTACTTAGACAAACCGCCGCTGCTGTACTGGATGACGGCGACCAGCATGTCGGTCCTCGGCGTCAACGAGACGGCATCGCGTTTGCCGACGGTGTTCGCCGCAATGCTCACTGTGCTGATGTGTTTTCTCGTGGGTCAACGATTGGTCGGCAGCCGAGCGGCTTGGTGCGGATCGATTTCGCTTTTGCTGTGCGGCGGTTTCGTACTCGCCGGTCGCTTCGTCGTGATGGACGCGCTACTGACTTGCTGCACAACGATTTGTTTTCTCGCAGGCTACCTTGCCATCGCAAATGATCGCGTGAACTGGCGTTGGTGGTTACTCGCATCAGTGGCTTGCGGCTTCGGGGTCCTCACGAAAGGTCCCGTCGCGCTCGTGCTCTGTGTTCCGCCGCTCTTCGCGATCCAGTGGATTTCGAGTGACAAGCGAGCACTTCGACTAAGTCATTGGGCGGCTCTGGGTGCCTTGACCGTGTTGATGTCGGCTCCCTGGTTTGTTGCAGTCTCCAACGCGAATCCTGACTTTGTGAGCCACTTCTTCCTGAAGCACAACTTGTCACGTTTCGCCAGCGGTTTCAATCACGTGCAACCGTTCTGGTTTTACATTCCGGTCGTCTTTGCTGGCATGTTCCCAGCATCCATGTTGCTCCCGACGCTCGCCGTATTCCTGCTCGGTCGCAGCGAAGCGTACCGACAACACCGCACCAAAGATCTGGGTTTTCTTGTCGTCGCTGCTGTCTGGGTCGTCGGCTTCTTCTCGCTTTCGAGCAGTAAGTTGCCGACATACATCCTGCCAGCATTGCCGCTCCTGTCCTTGTTACTGGGCAGCATGTTCGAACACTGTGTCATTCGCCCCGTCATGGCAAACGACATCACGAGCTATCTTACCGCGTTTCCACGAAGAGCCAGTGCCATCGCTATCTCGATGGGCCTAGTGGCTGCCGTCGTCAATTGGCAATTGCTCGAGTCCTCCACGTTGCTTCCGATTGCTGCATTCGCAGTCTTTGTCGTCGCTGGACTCGTGCTCGCCAGATTCTGGAAACGAGACATCACGTCATCCGTGACGGGCTGGGGCTATACCGCCGCAGTTTCCTCGGCAGTGGTGCTGTTCGTATTCAGCAGCCTCGTACCCGCCATCTCTAACGCTCGATCCATTTTGAAGCAAGCTGCAACAGCCCACAATCAAGATGCCTCACGTCCGGTCATCTACTTCGGTCGCGAATCCTATGGAGCTGAGATGCGGCTTCCGAAAGAGAGCATTGTTCAAATCAGCAGCGAAGACACAATCGCTCTCGCAACTTACATCGAACAGCACCCGCAATCGATCGTCGTCACATCCAACGGAACAATCGAAGCGGCATTGAAAGCGATTTCAGCAACGACACAGCTGGTTTCCACCGGCGGCCGCAACCACGTCCACCTGACCCAGCCCATCCCAGCCGATTCAGATCGCGTTGCAAAGAAACCAGGCACTGTTGCCGAAAACCTGGATCGATAATCAGCATGGCCTAGACCTCGACAGGATTTGCTTGCCGAAGCACCCTGTCGACGACTGGAAAGCTGCAAACGACGGGCAAGACCACGAGATTAACCACGGTGGCGGTCGCTAGGCCGCACAGGATCACGAGACCCATGGGGTACTCGATTTCTTGGCCAGGGATCTCGCCGGTCAGGATCAACGGAACGAGCGCTAGACCTGTGGTGAGTGCAGTCATCAAGATGGGCGCCAAACGTTCTTCGGCTCCACGAATGATCAGCTCGCATTGACCCGTCACACCTTCTTCGGTCGCCAAGTGCCGATAGTGGCTGACCAACATGATCGCGTTGCGTGCTGCAATCCCAAGCACTGTCACGAACCCTACCAGCGAGCCGAGCGAGATGATCCCGCCAGCAGCATGCACGCCAAGCACGCCACCGATCAGTGCCAACGGCAACGTGAGCAAGATCAACAGCACCAACTTCCAAGATTGAAAATCGATGTACAAGATCACGGCGATCGCAAGGATGGACGCCAGCGATAACAACAGCAAGCGATTTCGTGACGCTTTGGCTTCCGCATACTCGCCGAGGAACTCCGGGTGGTATCCAGTCTTGAACTGGACGTTGCTGAGAACCGCTTTCTCAATGTCGGTGGCGACGGAGGCTAAGTCGCGTCCATCCACGTTGCAGGTAATGTCTATTCGTCGCGATGCAGCCTCGCGTTTAATCTCGTTGGGCGCCGGAACGATCGACAACTCGGCAACACTCGACAGCGGCACCTGAGCGCCAGACGTTGTGTCGATCATTAACTCACCGAGCGTTTGTAAGTCACTGTGCAAACCCGTCTCGCCGCGAACAATCACGCCAAAGATATTCTGGTCTTTATAGATCTCACCGACCTGTGTTCCATTCACCAATGTCGTGACACCGCGCATCAGCGCCCCTGGCGTCAGATTGAACTGGGACGCCGCTTCGGGACGCCGTCGCACGGAGATCTGTGGCACGAGGACTTGCGGTTCGACCTTCAACGTCGCCACACCAGCAATCGGTTTGATCTGTGCCGCAACGGCATCCGCAGTCGCGCGCAACTCGTCCATCTCGGGACCAAACACACGCACCACGATCGACGCACTCGTCCCCGTTAAGACTTCCTTGATTCGTTCCGTCAGATACGTCAACAAATCGCGATACAAACCCGGATAGCCATCGACAATCGTTTGCACTTCAGCAACCGTTTTGTCGTAGTCTTTCTTGTCATCGATGCTGATCCAAAGTTCCGTGAAGTTTGGGCCGACGACTTCATCGGCAACAGTCGCTCGGCCAATATGCGAACCAAAGTTCAACACGCCGTCGACTGCCATCATTTCTTCGCTTGCTCGCAACGTGATGCGATCCATGGCGTCGATCCCAATTCCTGGCTTCTCGACCCAGTGCATCAAGAAGTCGGTCTCACGAAACTTGGGCATCAATTGTTCGCCCAACATCGTCACGGTGCTGCCGATCGTCACCAACAGCAGCGCCGTCACCACCAGCGTCGCCCAGCGAAATCGAATCGCCCCACCGAGCACCTTGCGATAAATCGACTTGGCAAGTCGCACAAGCGGTCCATCGATGTGACGTTTGCGGGCTGATTTTGGCAGCAAAATGAGCGACATCGCTGGCGTCACCGTCAAAGCAACGGCAAGCGATGCGAGAATTGCAAGAATGTACGACGCGGCCAGCGGTTTGAAGAAAGCACCGGCAAGTCCTTCAAGAAAAAACACGGGCAGGAACGCCAGCACAACGATAATCGTCGCGTAGACCACCGCACTGCGAACTTCCATCGACGCTTCCAAGACCACTTGGAACGATGAGCGAGGCTTCTCGAGAACCGCGTTGAGTCGCAAGCGACGGATGATATTCTCAACATCGATAATCGCGTCATCGACCACTTCGCCAAGTGCGATCACAAGCCCCGCAAGAACCATTGTGTTGATCGTGCCGCCGCGATAGTAGAGCACTAACATCGCGGCAACAAGCGAAAGCGGAATCGCTGTCGCGCTGATGACCGCACACCGCCAATCGAAGAGAAACAACAACAGCACAACAACGACAAGCACACAACCCACCAACATCGAATGGCTCAAGTTGCTGATCGATCGCTGGATAAACGTCGCTGGCCGAAAGATCGTCGTGTCGTATTCCACTTCGCCCATCGCTGGCTTCAGTTCCGCCATCGCTTTCTCAACGTTTTGAGTCACGTCAAGCGTGTTTGCCCAGGGTTGTTTTTCGACGATAAGCAACAAGCCTGGTCGGCTATTGATGATCGCGTCACCGATCGGCGGCGCGTAATCGAATAGCACCTCGGCAATGTCGCGAATCCTCAACGGCGTACCGTTGGCTGCTGGGACAAGGCCGCCCGTCAAGTTCGCGGGCCCTCGTCCGTTGTTGCCAAGAATCGGAATCTCTCCTAATTGTTCTGGCGTATAGACCGCGGGAACATGTCGAAGGGCGAGTCGTTGATTGGGCGTGTCGACAAAACCGCCTGAGCCGACGGCGGTCGCATCACGCACCGTTTGCAGAACTGCATCGAGGCTGACGCCATGAGCGTTGAGTCGAACCGGATCCGCGACAACTTGAAGTTGAGGATCTTTCTCGCCCCACACAGCAACATTTGCGACGCCGGGAATCCCCATCAACCTGGGACGTATTGTCCATTTGGTCAACGTCGTCATCTGCATTTGGCTTTGCGTGTCAGACCACAATCCGATCTTCAAACATCGACTCAACGACGAAAGCGGTGGCAGGATCACCGGAGGCCGCGCCACCATCGGCAAGGTCGTAGCCGCGAGAGCGAGTCGCTCTTGAACAAGTTGCCTGGCGACGAGCAAATCGGTCCCAGGCTCAAAGATCATGCGAACGCTGGAGAGCCCCAATACCGACTTGGAACGCACTGTTTTGACAAAGGGTATTCCATTGACCGCGTTCTCGATCGGAACGCTGATTAAACTCTCAACGTCTTCGGTGGAAATCCCTGGTGCTTCAGTTTGTATTTCAACGAGCGGCGGTGCAAACTCCGGGAATACGTCAAGCGGTACCGAATCCGTTGTGCGGATTCCGACCACGACAAGCACCACAGCAAGGATGACAACGAGCAACCGCAGCTGCAAAGAGGTTCGAATGAGCCAGCTCACTTGCCGGCTCCGAATTCAGTCCCAAACAATTCCGCAGCACCATCCGTCACCACGTTTGCTCCGACCGCTGGTCCCTGAGACACGATCGCGTCCTTGCCATCAACCCACTCGAGCAACACTCGCTGGCGAACATACTTGGTCGAATCACTTTCACTTGATGACTCTTGAACGTAAACCCAAGTGCCTCCGTAAATGTCGTAGAGGACTGAAGCGGTGGGAATGACCATGGCTTCGGTAACACTGCTGAGCGGCACGTCGACGCCGATGCGTTGTCCCGGCCGGAGTCCAAGCGTTCGATTGTCGACTTCGTAATACAAGTCCGCGGACGATGTCGCCGCATCTGCAGTGGGTGGCGCAGCAATCGGCTTGGCGGTCACTGTCACCAACTCTCCCTTGACAAGCGATCCTCCGTCGAGGGCAACTAAGGTCGCGTTGTTGTCTCGCAAAAGTGTTGAGAGCAAATCCACGTACACGGGGACCCGCACCCAAATGGTGCTGAGATCAACCACTTCAAACAGTGGCGTCCCCGCGGTAACCGTTTGCCCGGACGACACGCTCACACTTCGAATGACGCCTGCGACGGGAGCGGTCAATGTCAGCGGTGATGCGGGTTCTGGCTTGCCGCCAGCGTTACTCGCTTCGAGCGACTTGAGCATCGATGCAAGTTCGCTCTCGCGTTGCTTGGACGCTTCGAGTACGGACTCTGCGATCGCAAGCAGTGCCACTGCGTCATCCAGTGCCCGGCGGCTACCGGCACGATCCGTGAAAAGTTGTTGCGCGCGGTCACGTGCTATCCGCAAACCCTCAATCTCTGACTCACCACGCTGCACGTCACCCTGTGCCGTCACCAAAGCTGAGACAAGGTTGGCTTTCGCTCCCGTCATTTGAACCAACTCAGCTGGCGTTGGCACATCACGCTCAGGCGAGAGCATGGGCTTCAAGATCATCAAGGGTTTTGCCACGGCGACTTGGCTGCCTGGTTGCGGAAACGCCGCACCCGCCGATTCAATGACTCCCGGCACCGGCGCGAAGGCAGTGATGGACCGCCCCGACGGCACGATCGCTTCGCCAGCGAACATGCGGTGCCGAGACACTTGCCGCTTCTCGACTGCGACTGTGGCGATGCCCAACCGCTTGGTCGCATCGGCCGTCAACGTGACGGTTGCGAGTTCCGTTTCATGCGGCATCATCTCGACTTTTGCGGGCGTCGCTTTAACCGCTCCGCTCTTCGAGGCGGTCGGATCGCATCCCGCGAGACACGCCGCCGCTATGATCAACAAGGCGGGGAAGAAATGCACGAGCTTCATAAAATCTTCGATCTTCAATCGTCGGATCGCACGCGAAACCACCAACAAGCAACGAAAAGCCATTGATGAGCTACTATCGAGCTGCCTTAGACCAAGTCTAGTCGCCGAGAGATTCGACGACAGTGACGCACATGTCAATTAGCACAGGTTTCAAGCTTTGGCGCGACGTGCTTACGGCACATCCGTGGCCACAACGACTGGCGGTGACGTCACAAGCACAACTTCTTCGACCTGCATCGGAGCCGCAAGCAAACTCCGGCTGACGCTGCGTTCCAGCTCGGCAACCGCGCGATTGCAGGCCGCGATTTGCGTCAAAATCTGGCCGCGAACCGTCAAATACTGGGTCGTGGTCTGCAACACGAGCAGGTAATCCGAACCACCGTCCTCGAACGCCTTGGTTGCGATCCCTAACGCCTCTTCGATGATCGGCTCGACGTCCTGTTGAAGAATTTGAAGGTTCTCGTTCGCCTGTTGGAGCTGGCGATACGCGGTTCGCACATCCGCCACAATTTGGTCTGAAATCGCGTCGCGAGTGTGCTGAGCCGCGTTCAGCTCCCAATCAGCTCGCAAGATCCCGCCCTGGTTGCGATTGAAGATTGGCACGTCAAACCTGAGTCCACCACTTGCTCGTGTGTAATCGCTGGTGGACCGAATGTCGGTAACGCCATCGATGCGTAACCACAACCATCGCGAAAGCCTGGAACGTTCACTTGCCGCAGCAACCGCCCACTTGGCCGCATGCAAGTCGGGTCGACAGGCGAGCGCTTCTTGGACCAGCTCATCTTCGCTTGGCACTGTTGGAATCGGCAACTCAAAATCGCTCGGCACAAGCGGTGTCGCGAGATTCGGAAGCCCAATCAAGGTGGCGACGCGAGCTTCGGCGATATGGATCGCGTTGCGCTGAACACCCAAGGCGGCCTTCGCATTCAGCGCATCCACCTTCGCTGCAATCGTTTCCAGCTCGCTGATGTCACCGTCATCCAACCGCTTGTTGGTAAGCTCGGAAATCGCATCGCGAATCGACTCGGCTTCCAGTGCCAACTCGGCTTGCCGCTGGGCGAGCGCCCAATCAGCGTACGCAACTCGCACATCACGCACCAAGTTCAAACCGTTCTGGACCAGTTGCTCACCGACTCGACGATACTCGCGATTGGCCACCTTTACACGCGTCGGGCGAAGCAAGTACGACTCGATCGGTGCGAACAACGTGTACTGTCCTTCTTTCGCACCCGTTGGAAAGTAAGTCAAGAATTGTGGATTCGCCAACATGGTCGATTGGACTGCATCACCACCAGCAGCACCGAGCTGGGCCAAAGTGGCTTGGAACGCAGAGTTATTCGTCAGTGCCGTTAGAACCGCTTCATCTTCACTTAGCCCATCATCGATCAGCACACCGCCCGGAATAACTGTCTGGCACGGCGCAGCCACTTCCATCGTCGCCCCAGTACGGCAAGAAACCTGGCGCGTTACGAATTGCGGATCACAACATGCCTGAGGCGACTTACAACCGAGCATCACCGCCATGGCACCTATCAAGCTCGCAACAAGCCAGGCTGCAGAATTGATGCGGACGGCCATTTCGTACCCAGGGGATTATCGAGTGCGATGCACAAAACAAGCATCACCTGATTCGTAGGATCGACCGACTCGCGACTCACAACCAGCCTGAACGAATACGCCGGAATCGCCTCAGCAACCCCAACGATCGAACGGAACGTATCGCGCGATACAACCCGCAAAGTCACCTTGAATCGCGAATTGAGTTTCACTCGTTAGATCAACGGATCACGCGACTCGTCCAAATCAGCAAGCTCCCTGAGCAACGTTGTTGCATAAGTGCCCTTGGGCAAATCGAAAAGCACAACCAGGGTCGTTTCCGATTCCCAGAACAACTCCGGTGAAATTGGTTTGAGCCGAATGACGCGTCGCTCTTGCTTCAAGGCAAACTGAGCCAGCCCATTGGTTATCTCGGGGTATCGCTGAGCAACTCTTTCCTCCAACTCGCGAACGTCGTGCTGGCTGAGCAATTCGCCATCGCCCCAAAGAGGCGCAGTCAACTCCAAGGTTCCTTCACGAACGCGACTCGATTCGTCGCCATGCAGATTACCTGGAAGCACAAGACTTCGATTCTGGGAAAAACCAAACACATCACCATCGAGTGCCGTATCCCAATTCCCGTGCAACACACGTTCGGCGATACAAGCATTGAAAAGAAAACTGCGAGCTGCGGAAATCAGAAGCCCTCGAACGGTTCGATCGCGGACCTCTATCTCGCCCGCGATCAGTCGCAGCGCTTGGTCCACATTCCGGCCGTCATAACCGAACCGCTGGTGGCCGAAATAGTTCGGAACACCACGCTCAATGATCGTCTGCCAACGCTCGCCAGTCGCTTGTTTCGAAAACGTACAGTCTCGCAAACGCACGAGAAATCGATTGCCAGCGTGCGTACCTCGATGCAGCTTGCGGAGGTTACGCGTTACCCGTAGCACTCGCACACCGTCGATTTGGATATCTTCCGCAGTCGGCGATTCTTTGCCAGGAAGATGCAGGCTGAACCACTGCCGCGTGATCGCGTTTTTGTCCTTCAGTCCACAATGGCTGACCAGTCGTTTACGAATGCCGAGCTGGTCAGCGATAGCGGCTGCGACATCGCCAGTATTCCGGTCCGACTTTTCGACCCAGACCAAACAGTGCTCGCCCTCGCCGGACGGTTCGAAACCAAGAATTTCATCAACCTGAAAGTCCTCGGGCTTTTGCTTAAAACCAGCCGCACCGATCGACGGACCAAGCAATTTGGGCGGATCGACAGGATTCACAGTTGAGTTCAACACGAACGCACGTTTCTCCGCTCCAAATCAAAAAGCATGCCATTGATCAATATCGAGCATGGTAGCCTGCCAGAACGTGCAAGCGAGGCGGCTTAAGAACTTCGCCCATTCGCGTGCATTTCGCGAGAAAGAGAACGAACCGCCAGCAGGCGGAGCAACCATTCTGGAAATGTGCAAAAAGAAAACCTCGTCACAACATGTTGTTGGAACGAGGTTTAGAAGCGACGCGGACGGGGCTCGAACCCGCAACCTCCGGATCGACAGTTAGAATTTCGTGGCTCTGTAAATCACACTTTCATAGGTGTTTACGCACGATATCGACAATTCTCGCCACTTGCAATTACCCGCAAACATACCCAGGAAAACGCGAAGAAACTGGGTACGAAGAATTCATTTCTGGGTAAATACCCAGACTCATTTCTGGTCGATTTCGGCAAGTCTGTCAGTGATCACAGGCCATTGATCGCGAATAAGACAGCCGCGTGATCGGACAGGTTGACCCCGCCCATCTTGTCCCATTCGTAGCTGACGCTTGAGATCTGAGGTTCGAGCGACTTCGTGGCGAAGACTTGGTCGATACGGAACCCGGCCTTCTTGTTCCAGTACCACGTGTACTCTCGAGCATCTGGGTTGCGGTGCCGCCAGACGTCGACCCAACCGGTGGAGCGGATCTGGTCGAACCAGGCGGCCTCTCTGGCATTGAAGAACTTTGCCTCTTCGTCCAAGTTTGGCTCGCCGGTGTTCGTGTCGCCGAATGCAACGGCGTCGCTGTCGCTCAGCGAATAGAATGCATCGATCACGGCGTCCTGGAACTGGTACTTGTTGCCGGCATCGCGGGTGGGGACGTGCAGCACGATCACGTCGAGCGACTGAGGGTCAGCGAGCTTTACGTGCAGCCACCGTCCAGCATCGCTTAAAATGCCCTCAATGGGCTGCTGTGTGAATGGATGCCGTGATGCAAGTAACAGACGGTACTCGCTGGGATTGTCGGGATTGACCGTAGTGGCTTGATGGACCAGGCCAGTGTCAGCCATCGCCTTTGCGATGCTCTGGCTTGGTTTCGTACCACGAAACTCGGAGAGTCCGACGATATCGGGCCGCCATGCCTCGATTTGCTGGGCGATTAGCTCAGCACGGGTGCCGCCACCTTGCAGGATGTTCCAGGAGAGAAACTTCATAGTTCGGCTAGATTTTCGTGAACGGTGTCAACTTGACTGCTTTCGAATCCAATCGAGCAGAACACCAATCTCGGCCAACTCTTCCGTGCTAGGTGGCATCTCGTGGCGTTTTTCTCGGTACCGAAGAAAGCAATAGAGATCGAGTCGAGCACTCAAAATTGGAGAAAGACGTTTTTCATCCGTTACGGACAATTCGTTTATTTCGTTGAGGCAATCTTCTTTTTCCTGGGTGTGGTACAGAAGGTCTGAATCCATTTCTCCGGGCTGGTCCCAACCCAACTGCTCGCAAATTGCTTCGCCGTCAAGCGTGAGTGTGTACTCAATCCAATCGTTGACGTCGGTCGGTACGGTGATGTTTTGCGATTCCGCCTCGTCGACT
This sequence comes from Pirellulaceae bacterium, assembly GCA_041749955.1. Lineage (GTDB taxonomy): Bacteria > Planctomycetota > Planctomycetia > Pirellulales > Pirellulaceae > JBBSJZ01. The sequence goes on from JBGTAI010000129.1 coordinate 99,484, forward strand.
GTTTTGGCCATACGAGAACTGACTCTTAGGCAAGACCGAACAAGAGCGTCGCGAATCTCGGTAATCAATGCCTGCGTGACGTCTCGGTTGAATGGCTCGTAGTAACCGTTTTTGTGGGATACGGAACGTGCACCAGCCATGAACGCTGGGATGGCGTAGTCTTTATCCCACCGGCTCAAACCCAGAAGCCACTCAAACGGCTCATCGCCCAATGCAATTAACCCCTCACGAACCTGCTCGAAGTAACTTTCTCCGCTTTGAGGGTCCCAAATAGATGTACCTCTACGCTCCAAGCTGACTCCGAAATGCATTGCAGGAAGCAGTGCCCAAACGCTCCAGTTTGGGCAGCATCTCGAAACGGCTTTTTCGCCTATTGTGTTGAGGCATTGATCTTTGTCCAAGTCAGAAAGACAGCGAAAGAATCCAAGAAGTCGCCATTCATCGTCCGTTAACTGCTGGTTCATTTGATTGTTCTTCCGGTGGTGCTCACCGTTCTAAGTGGCTTTCGATTGTGGCCTCTGGAGAGTTGTACTGGTTCCAGCTGATTTGAGCCTTTGGTAGCATACCCCCAGTGGGATGTGTGCGAGTATCCCGTCGGTGATCCCGGGTTGGGAACACCAGATAGTGCCAGGCAACGGAAACTGATAGGCGAGGGTCGGCATGACGGACCAATCAATCGAGACGCTTGCGCCTGGGCAAATCGCCCGGGTGCGGCAACGGACGTACCTTGTCGAACAAATCGTTAAGCCGAAGCGAGTTGCCGACAGCACGCTGGTGCGGCTTTCTTGTGTTGACGATGACAATCAGGGTGCACCACTCGAAGTTCTTTGGGAAAAGGAACTCGATCCACAGGTCCTGACCAGCGAAGCATGGGAGGCGATCGCAGCGAAAGGCTTTGACGAATCGACGTTGTTCGCGGCCTATCTCAACACGCTCAAATGGAACTGTGTCACATCAACCGACCCGAATCTGTTCCAGTCGCCGTTCCGTGCTGGAATTCAGCTTGACGCCTATCAGCTTGAACCGCTTCGCAAGGCTCTGCGTCTGCCACGAGTCAATCTGTTCATCGCTGACGACGTGGGCCTCGGTAAGACAATCGAAGCTGGCCTAATCGCACGCGAGTTGCTGCTGCGTAAAAAGGTTCGAGAGATCGTCGTCTCGTGCCCGCCATCGATGCTCTTGCAATGGAAGGAGGAACTTGAAGCCAGATTCGGACTAACCTTCGAGATCCTCGACAAGGAGTACATGAAGCGAGTCCGTCGCGAACGAGGATTCAGCGTCAATCCTTGGAGTACGCACACACGGTTTTTGGTTTCACATCGACTGCTCATCGATGAAACCTACGCCGGTCCTCTCCGAGATCACCTCGGTACATTCCGCAGCGGTTCACTCTTCATCCTCGATGAAGCCCACCATGCCGCGCCCTCAAGCGGCCAAAAGTACGCGATCGATTCACAAATCACTCGATCGGTACGCGATCTCGCCCCCCGATTCGAACACCGCCTGTTCTTGTCCGCCACTCCGCATAACGGTCACTCAAACAGTTTCTCTGCACTGCTAGAAATACTAGATCCGCAACGGTTCTGTCGTGGTGTTTCGGTGTCAGCAAAACACCGTGACGAAGTCATTGTGCGCCGGATCAAAGAAGACATCCGTGCCATTCAGGGAGGCTTCCCGAAACGACAAGTCGTCCAAGTCACAATCGACGGACTATCGCTAGATGCGCCCGAGTTAAAGCTGTCGCGACTACTGGACGAGTATCGACAAACACGCGAAGAACGACTCAAGGACGAATCTAAACGCAAGCAGGCAGCGTCTGGTTTGCTCATCACTGGTTTACAGCAACGACTGCTATCATCGATCGAAGCTTTTGCACGCACGCTCAGAGTTCACCGCAATACGGTCAAGCGTCAATGCGAAAAGATGGAGTCCGAAGCGTCCGATGACAGTGTCCCAGCACAATCTCTCGACCTTCTCACCGGTAGTGTCGACAACGACGACGATCGAGCTTCACTCGAGGAATCAGAATTAGGTGCCGAAGAAGATGCTCAGTTCGAGGCGGCATCCGCTCTGACGCTCGGCCCGGTGAAAGACATCACCTCAAAAGACCTGTTCGCCAAAGAACAGCAATTACTCGATGAGATGACGGACGTCGCCGAAAACGCTCGCGGCAAGTCTGACCCTCGGACCGAAAGACTTATCGAATGGATCCGCGAGAAAATGTGTCCCGACCTTGGCAAGCCTGGCGCCAAGTGGAACGACATCCGCGTCCTGATTTTCACTGAGTATGACGACACCAAACGATATCTCCTGGGTCGATTGGAAGCAGCCATTCACAGTAGCGATTTGGCCGACCAACGTATCCAAGTTTTCCACGGTCCCACACCACCACCGAAACGTGAAGAAATCAAGCAAGCATTCAATGCTGATCCACGTAAACATCCCGTTCGGATACTGATCGCTACAGACGCCGCCCGAGAAGGCTTGAATCTGCAAGCTCATTGCTACAACCTGTTTCACTTCGACGTGCCCTGGAATCCCAGTCGCATGGAGCAGCGAAATGGACGCATCGACCGCAAGCTCCAGCCCAAAGACGAAGTATTCTGTCACTACTTTGTCTACCAGCAGCGTCCCGAGGACCGCATACTGCAAGTGTTGGTCCGGAAAACAGAAACGATCAAGGAAGAGCTCGGAAGTCTGTCTCAAGTGATCGACGCCAAGCTTGCCAAAGCACTCAGCCGTGGCATTCAGCACCGATCTATCGACGCCCTTGAGAGTGAGATCAAATCGACCGACCTTGACGATACACGGCGTGCTGTAATCGAAGACGAACTCGAAGCCTCTCGCGAGCGCCAGTCCGCCTTGCGAGAGCAAATCAACCGACTGCAGACCTTGCTACAGAGATCACGAGAGAGCATCGGACTGAGTGAAACGCATTTTCAATCAGCCATCTCGTGTTCACTGAGTCTGATGGGCGCCGAGCAACTCGGATCCACCCAGAACGACAATGGCACCGAGTGTTTCAAATTCCCAGCCATCGACGAGCGAGCCGGTGCAGACCCGACGTGGGCGGAAACCATGGACACATTGCGTGTGCCACGCAAGCGGGACCAAAAACTATGGGAATGGCGGCGAACCTCGCCCATTCGTCCCGTCGTTTTCGAAGACACAGGACTCGTCGGCGACGATGTCGTGCATTTGCACTTGGAACAGCGTGTCGTTCAGCGTTTGCTCGGACGTTTCACCGCTCAGGGCTTCGTACACCATGATCTCTCACGAGCCTGCTTCGCCCAAGCGACTGATTCCATACCTCGAATTGTCCTACTCGGTCGGCTAGTGCGTCATCCAGTCTTAATTTGGGGGTAGAGACGCTTTAGCTTTGTGCGAGCGTCGTCGATCTTGAATTGCCAGTCGACGCCGCGTTGCTTTTCGTTGGTGCGTTTGGCCCACGCAGCGATTTCACTTTGCAATT
>JBGTAI010000130.1:0-14372 GCA_041749955.1 Pirellulaceae bacterium
GGTAATCTTCATGGATCAACTAAAACGTACGAAGGGGAATCACGATCGGTCGAATGACTTGCATGTTGTACCGCTTGTTCCCCAAGCGTGCATCCGGTTAGCCATCCTGGTTTGTGCTCGAAGGTCTTTGGCTCTCTTAGAGAGTATTGAATTTTATAAAACGTCGTCGTCGTAATCAGTTCAGCTGGATGGTGACAGTTTGCGTTTTTGAAGAACTAAGTTGTTATCGCAGATTGAGTTACGAAGAATGCGGGGTTGTGGAAAAGTCGTGATACCAATGTGATTGTTTTGTGATGAAAAAGGGCGTTTGATGACAAAGCTTGACGCACCCAATCGAGGGTATCTAAATCGTGAACAGAAACTGACACAGATGAACGACACAGTTTCGACGAGTTATCCACCGAAAAGAGCGGTGAAGTTTTTCAAAAAGAAATCACTGACCGGAACGATTAGGCCAACTTTTCGCTGACGTCTTGGGCGGCACGACGAAGATCAGCATCCGTTTCCAGAAGCGATTCGGTCTTGCGGATCGCGTGCAACACGGTGGTGTGATCGCGACCGCCGAACTCAGCACCGATCTGGTTCAAGCTCAGCGTCGTGATCTTTCGAGCGAGCATCATCGCCAGCGAACGGGCTCGGACCACGTTTTGGCGCCGTGAATCACTTCTCAGATCGCTAGAGCGAAGACGGAAGTGACGGGCAACTCGCTGGGTAATTTCGGTGATCGAGACGCTTCGATCCTCGCACAATTGATCCAAAACGGACTGGATCGCTTTGGTCGTCACGGGCGAATCATTCATCCGACACCAAAGCGTCAATTGCTTGATACTCGCCAGCATTTGTCGAACAGAGATTTCTTCGCTGAAGCCCAACGAAAGTAAGTCCAGCAGGTTGTCCTCGGCATTGAGAGACTCGACATCAAGCGATAAAGCCATCGCCAGCTCACGCAAGATCAGCCGGCGAGTGGATGGGCTGGGCAGCCGCACGGGAATTGTCAGCCCCGGCAACGAGCGACTCACCAGACTAGGTCGCATTCCACGTACGTCCGAAGGCAGCCGACGACACGTCAACACAGTCGGCCGGCCGAGGTCCAAACGGGCACTGATTCGGGCAGCCAGTTCTTCTTGAGCAGCCGATTTATCTGACATTGAATGCAAATCATCGACGACAAGCACGCTGGCTTCATCGATTTGGCGTCGAAACGGTTCGAGGTCATCGGCATCGACACATTCGGCGTATCGACGGGCGAATTCCGAGGCCACCCAATAACCAAGCCAAGTTGATTCCGAGTCGGTCGAGTTGCGTTCTTCCTCGCTGACCAAACTCAATTTGGCTGCTAAATGCAGTGCCAAAACAGTTTTTCCGGCACCCGATGGGCCTACCAGAAGAATCGGGTTGGTACCGCGTAGGAAATTAGGATCCGAGCGGCAAACGAACGAAACCAGTCGGTTTTCTTCGCCGGCAATGAAGTATGGCAGTGCCGGTTCGGGCACGAGCGCATCACGCCGACGCGTACGCATCGAGGGACGTTCGAGAGGGAACGATTCAACGGCCCAATCGTGGTTCGAAGACAAACCGTCACGCAGAAATTCGAGACAATCGGACTGACTTGCACCAACGGCGGTGACGCTATAAAAAGCCAAACCGGTTTCGGAAGCTTAACCATCAGCTGTGGAAAAGTCGACACCACAAGGATAGTTTTCCACAGCCACTACTTGCGTAAACGGTTGTAGCAGCGGGAGATAATCTCAATCGCTTGGTCGAGTTCGATGATTGTCGAAAGCCTCGACACGCCGAACCGGATGGCGGACTTCACCGCTTCATCGCTCGCCGACATCGCCAACAGCACGTGACTGGGGGGGCTGCTTCCGCTGGTGCAGGCCGAGCCGCTACTGCAGGCGATCCCAGCTAAATCCAATGCCATCAGCATCGATTGCCGGTCTGTGCCAACAAAAGATAGGCAACTTGTATTGGGCAGCCGATCGACTTCGCTTCCATGAACGATGATCTCGGGAAACTTAGCTAGCAAAGAGTGTTCCAGGTGATCGCGCAGAAGTCGCATGTGTGCGGTAGCGGCCACCATTTGGTCAGCACCCAAGGTGATAGCGGTGCACATCCCAGCAAGTAGAGCGAGCGGCTCGGTGCCTGGACGCGAGCCGAGTTGTTGTTGTCCACCGAACAATTGGGACTCGATTTTTTCGTTCGCTGCGATCCACAGAGCACCGATGCCAACAGGTCCGTGAAACTTGTGTGGGGTGAGTGTTACCGCAGCGGCGCCGAGTTCATCGAGCTGGAACAATTGTTTCGTGATCGATTGAGTCGCATCGATGTGCAAAGCGACGCGAGCTTGCTGGCATATCTTGCTGATGCGATCGATGGGCTGGATCACGCCAGTCTCATTGTTGGCGGACATGATCGAGACGACGGTGAGCGGATCGGGAGATTGCTTGAGCCACTCTTGGAGCAAGTCACAGTCGACGACACCGTGTTGATCCACCGGCAAATAGCGAACTGGACGACCACGAAGTTCTTCGTTTTGTGCCACTGCGAGGACACTGGGATGCTCGATGTGGCTGACGATGAGCGGTCCCTGGCCGCCACGCAGGCCTTGCAGAGCCAGGTTGTTGGCTTCAGTTCCGCCGCTGGTCAGGATCACGCGAGCGGATCCAGGTTCGTTGAGGCGCGTTCCCAGCACTCGACCGATTTGTTCAATCGCTTCGTCCATCCGTCGACGAGCTTGCTGGCCAGCGGCGTGTTGGCTTGATGGATTACTCGGGCCCCCGCGCATTTCGACGAGCATGGCGTCGATGACGAGCGGATCGAGCTGGGTGGTTGCGTTGTTATCGAGGTAAATCAAGCGATCTGTCCGTCACGGCTTGGCATCGAATTCGGCACGTAGAGCCAATAGGTCCGGGTCGTTGGGGTAATCGCCGAGTGCCTCGTTGAGAAAGTCTTGGGCAAGTTCCACTTTTCCCGCAGCTCGTGATTCGCGGGCGATCGCAAGGTAATCTGATCGAACTTGTTGATTCACCAAGTCGCTGAAATCGGCGGAATCGCCAAGCTGGTGAGCCAGCTCGAGGGTTCTCGGCAGCAGCACGTAGAGCTCTCGCGATGCGATCCGCTGGACGATTGGCCAGAGAATCGCAGCAGATTGCGGATGGTCTTCGCTCCATGTTCGCCAGAAACTCGTGCCATTGTTTAGCGAAAGATGACGAGCCAACAAGTTGCCGTCCGCTGGCGTGGAACCGGTCAGTCCGCGGGAGATCGAGACCAAATGCCACTGAGCGGGTTGGCCCTGGGGCATGGTGATCAGCCCGTTTTGGCGAATGTACTGAGCCGCGTCGGATGTCGATGAGGAACGTTGAATCGGAGTGACTTGGAGGTGAATCCATGGAATTTCGAAGAACTCGAACTTTCGCTGCTGGAAATGGCTGGGCGAGAATTCAACGCCCGAAACACGCCCCTGGGTGCGAATGACGAGAAAAAGGATCAATGCCACACCCAGGCTTGATACGACGATCACCCACATTCTTAAGCCGCGAAACCACGAACCCAAACCACGGGACGAGCCAGAGTTTGACGTTTTCGAGGTTGTTGTGGACGGAGAGTTTGAAATCGACGTAGACACGCTGGCAAGCTTGCGGGAAGAAGGTGAATCCGAAAACGGTTCGATAGCGTTAACAATCCGCGTGGGCGAATTCAACACGGGCCTTGTAAACACGGAAGATATAAATCGGCCCGTATCGACCTGACACGATTAACTCATAATGTACGCGAAGATGACGTGTTTGTTTCAAGCGGCCAGACAGTGTTTCGATGGCGATGAATAACTTTAGTGGCAGCTCCCCGACTGGAAATCCGCTCGCAAGCGGATCGTCCGCCGCTACCGCTGGGTTTGAGCGCGATGGCGGGTGGTCGACACTCACATCGAGTGCGACAAGTTCGCGTTTGTGGCGTCCGTACCAAGTGACTCGTTGCATTTCGCCGACTGTGGCGAGTGAATTTGGCACACTCACCGAGGGAAAAGAGCGAGATTTCGGGGGTGCGGGCGCTCACTCGTCGACAGCAAATGAGCATTCTGAACCCGAAGAAGACATCGAAGTCCGTCGGATGCGGCTAGAAGCGATTTTATTGTTGGCGAAGACCCCGCTCTCGACCCGAAAACTTGCACAGTTGGCTCACTTGGCGGACGGTACCGAGGCTCGTACACTTGTCCGCCACCTCAACCGTTGTTACGACCAAGCCGGTCGTGCGATGAGAATTGAACAGGTTGCTGGCGGATATCGACTGTTGACTCGACCGGCGTTTGCGCCATGGTTGGCTCGACTGGGACATTTGCCTACAGCGGTTCGGTTGTCCTCGCCGATGATGGAGACGCTCGCGGTAGTTGCCTATCGTCAAAACGTTTCTCGTGCTGATGTCGAAGCAGTGCGGGGAGTGGCCTGTGGAGAGATACTTCGACAGTTGATGGAGCGTGATTTGGTCCGAATAGCGGGTCGCGGCGAAGAGCTTGGCCGACCCTACCTTTACGGTACCACTAAACGTTTCTTACAACTCTTTGGACTTTCGTCGATTGAGGCGTTGCCGCCTATCCGGTGGCAATCGTTTCAGTCAAAACCTGATGCTCGCGAAAACGACGAGCAAACTGATTCCCACCCCAACGAATTAACGACGTCAATGAAGGAGTCTGTCGTGAGTACAGCTTTCGTGTCGGTTCATCACCCAACCGATTCAACACTCTATCCCGAAATCGATCCCGAATTTGCCTCAGGTGAATTCGCCACGGGGATCGTCTCGCCTCAGCACGCGCCTGTGCTCAGTGATGAAGACGATGACTTTGATGACGACGATGAAGAGGATGACGATCTCGAAGAAGAAGATGACTTCGAGGACGACTGGGATGACGACGACGATGAAGAAGAAGAGGACGACGACGATTCCGAAGAGGAAGACGACGACGTTGACGAATGGGAAGAAGTCGACGATGCAGACGTAGATGCAGACGACGCCGAAGAAGATGACGAGGATGCAGAAGAGGATGCAGACGAAGAAGAAGAGGAAGACGACTTCGATGATGAGGACGATCTCGACGCCCTCGATGATGATGATGAAGATGATGATGATGATGAAGATGATGACGACGAAGACGAGTGGGACTAGTCTTTAGCTCATTGTGTGGTTGTTATCGATAACCTCGCTCGTTTCGTTGAAACGAGTACGTTAAAATCGAGAACAGTCGTTTTCCCACCGGAACAAATCAATCATCACCGAGATTGAACAGATGGCGAAGGGCGTCCACCAATCCTCGACGGTGCCCTTCAGCAGCGTCGCTTTTGAGTGACGCTAGTGGTGGATGCAGAAGTTTATTGATCAGCCGATCAAACGACTTCTCGATCTCTTTCTCCACACCACGCTGCAAGTCGTCTGGGCCGAGCTTTGAAATCAGCCGCTTGAGTTCTTCGGCTTTGAGTTCCTCCGCTTGTTCACGCAAGCGACGAATCACCGGTCCAGTCGCACGGTGATTGAGATCACTCAAGAATCGTTCAGTTTCTTCGGCGATGATCCGTTTCGCCTTGGGCCACTCCTTCTCCCGCTCGCGCCGATTCTTTTCACACGCGGCTTGCAGGTCATCGATCTGGTACAGATACACACCCGAGAATTCGCCGATTGCCGGATCAAAGTCACGCGGAACAGCCAAGTCGAGTATCAAGAGGACTCGTCCTTTTCGGCGAGCATGCAAAGGACCGAATTGGTTTGCATCGAGAATCGGTTCGGGTGACGATGTCGTGCCGATCAGTAGGTCGGCTCGCACGACGGCTTCATGGAGTGATTCCCACGGAGCGGTTGTGGCGTCAAACGTCGCCGCTAAAGAGGCTGCGCGTTCGGGGCTGCGGTTGATGATGCACAAATCCGTGGCGTTGGCTTGTTTGAGATAGCGAAGCGTTTCTTCGCCCATCTCGCCGGCGCCGCACAGCACAACTCGTTTACCCGCGAGCGAATCAAAGACTTCTGGAACAACTTCGCCGACCGCTACGCTGGGGACACTGACGCGCCGTCGATGAATCGAGGTTTCAACCTGGACGCGTTTCGCAGCCCGGTTTGCTGCTTGAAAGACGCTGTGAGCGAGTGGGCCTGCGGATCCAGAGACACACGCCAAATCGTAGGCCTGTTTCACCTGTGACAGGATCTGAGCTTCGCCAAGTACCATGCTGTCCAAGCTGGCGGCGACCGTAAACAGATGCTCGACCGCGTCGCTACCCACGCGATAGATCATTTGGTCGAGTACTTCTTCAATCGATAACTCATGTTGCTCAGCAAGGAAGGCGACAAACGCGTCACGATCCAGTAATGAATCGTCACTCGTAGCCGCATACAGTTCGACACGATTGCAAGTGCTCAGCAGCACCAATTCATTCTGCGGAAACCGCTCGCGAAAGGCCGTCAGTGCGGACGCGACTTGCTCGTTCGAAAACGCAATCCGCTCACGAAACTCCACCGCTGCCGTTTGGTGACTGCAACCGATCATTTGCAGTGTCATGGCGAGTCTCCAACAAAAGCGACGCTTGCTGCTTCAACCTCGCCAATCGATGAATTCTTCAAGTCGCTGTTCGTTTGGCCGTGGGATGAACCCAGCACAGCAAACATTGCGAGAATCAAGAACCCGAAACTGGCGAGCGTCAGGTAGGCCACTTTGCGACCGCGTCGAGCTGGTGCATAGAAAAACTCAACAAAGCTCGCAGCGACCAACCACAAGAACAACAATCCGCTGAACAACACACCGCCTTCGGTCCAACCGACGTTTCCCCAGCGGTTCAGGTTCATCACGACGCCAGCGACTAAACCGACACCCACAGCCGTTGTGCTGGTGATCAAACAAATCCGATTCAATCGTTGCAGTGACTCCAGTGTCGGAAGTCGGAGCGACGAGCCAGCGAGTTTGCTTTTCAATCGCCAGGATTGAAGAAGGTACATCAAGCCAGCGAGAAACCCGATCATCACAGCTCCAGCACCAATGACCATGGCAAGAGCGTGAACATTTCGCCATACCTCGACTGCTTCCGTTCGCGTGAAGGGTGCTCGATTCCGCATCGCAACGGCCAAACCGATCAAAGCGAGCACCGTCGGAAGGTAGAAGAAGCTGACGATCGTGTCAGGTCGCCGCAAATACGAGATCAAAAAGCAAACGGTCAAACCCAGTGCAAGCAGCAACGACCAATCCGACCAGGAGGCGAGCAAGCCGACGTCACCGCCCAATTCGTGCGAAAACGCGCGGAGAGCGATGTACGCAATGTGCGTAAACAAACCGATTCCTGTCATCGCGATCACTGCGAGACCGCGACCGGGAATACGACCGAGCAGTCGCAGTAACTCCAACACCAGCACCACCAGGTAGCTAGTGAAAAAGCACGTGATACTGATCTCGCGAAACACGGCGAGCATGCGATTGGGTGGGTAGGAGGAAGTGGCCGACAAATCTCGGAAAACGAACATAATAACACGGCAAATCGACGCCAGATCTTATTCGTGTGCCCACGACAAGGTCTAGTTGAACCGTCCTATTGCCCTACTGCCGGTTGAACTCGCTCCAAGAACGCCAGTTTGCATGCCGATCAGGGAAATCCATAGACTAGATCAAAGCGATTTTCATCGGCACAATGGGTGTTTTGAGCGTACCAGCCGGGATGAATTGTGGCCAAAAATCGCAAACAAAAGAAGGGAAAGCCACCCAAACGACGAAAGCCGCAACCAACGCTAGCTCAAAGTCCTGGACGACTCCAGCGTCGCATGTCTCGCGTTCGTCCGATTGCTTGGCTCGGCGAGGTTGAGGCGGATGTTGCGGTTTTTGACGATCAGGTGTTCGCTGGTTTGGCACCAGAACTCGCAAGTGAAGTCGCTTTGGTGCGAGAAGCACTGCAATTGGTCACAGACTCCTTTGGATCCGATGCAAACAAGCGGCTGGAGTCAATTTCGCGACGTAGCCCCCTGAGCGAGTGGCGGTTGTTTGTGCGTGGATTGGTCCTTTGGTATGACGAGGGTTTCGACGACGCACAAGAAAATTGGAAACGTTTGGACCTTCAGCGTCGTCCCAGCCGTATCGCGAGAGCGTTAACGGCTTCAAAAAAGACAGTTCTTGAGCAAACGGACACTCCAGACGCCAACGACAAACTGCTCGATAGTGACCTACTCGCAGCAGCAAATTTGGTTCACAGCGTTCGAGTTGCTCGGCCCGCTATCGCCGAGGCAGCGCGGGAACTCAACCGCCGCGAACGAATACCGTCTGAATTGGCCCGAATCAGTTTGTTGGGCCCCGAGCGGCTGGAGTGGATCATTGATTTTTGTGCCCAGTACCGCCAAGTCGAACCGCAACTTGTTGACGCGCTTAAGCAAGCCGCGCTCGATCGGGCGATGAAGCAACCATTCGCGGACATCAACCAAATCGCGACCGCAAAGATCTCTGGCCCGCCTCATGACCCCAAGAATCTCTTAAGCCAGTCCATCTATTATGGCAAATTCGAGGGCGGAGAGATCAAAGCCGAGTCGTTCCTATCACAGTACCTGACCAAAAGTCTGCCGAACAATGAGATGATATCCCCCAAGCTTCGCTCGGCGATCGAAAGCTTACTGCATCTCGAAGACGCTCGAAACGAAGCGAGACCTTCTTACGGCGATACTATATTCGGCAGATTCCTGGCGCCGCCCGTTGACGAAAAGGCGGTCATTAAGAGCTACAAACTCGCGCTGGAAGCTTATCCCGCGAATGCGGAAGCGCATCGCGAATACGTCGACTGGATTCGCGAACACTTGGATGACGAGCGGATGCGAAAGTCGCTACGAGAACCGTTTGAGAAGCTGATACAACCAGCGATGAAAGCTTGGTCAGATGGAGTTCCTGATGAAATCGAGCCGCGGTTGTGGTTAGTGGATCACTATCTCGAGAACGAACAACTCGAAGAAGCCAAGCCGCATGTGCAGTGGTTAGCCGGCTCGCGACACTCGGATCCAAGGGTCCGCGCGACGCCATGGAAATGGGAGCTGCTCGAAGCGATGCGATTGTGTCGTCGTAAGACATGGCTTTCGCATGCCCAAGAAAAATTGGATGCGGCGGAACAACTGTGGCCGACGTGGCTGAGTCGCGATTGGCTGGCGTACCTCCGCGCCGCATTGATGTTGCGACAAAATAAAATGCAAGCGTACGAGGCCGCTCGCATCGACATTCGGCAACAACGCTTGGCCAGTGGACGTCCAATATGTGAATTAACGGACGCCGTGATGATGCTTGGTGCTGCCCAACACATGCGTGTTCCAGCCGCCGAGCTAAAGTCGCTGCGCGAGCCGATTGATGCCGCGGTTAAGTCGGTTGCAAATCTCGACTTCAATCATCTCGTTCAAGTTGCAAGTTTTTTCTGGGATCTTTATCGGACGAACATGCAATACCCAGCGTATCGCATGCACGGCGGAAAGTTCGCTACCGAATTGCATCGACGTCTTCAATCCAAACTGAAGCCAGCCGACGTGACGCCCGAGCGAAGGTCGAATTTGCGTGATGCTATTTATTGGTTGAGCCAACGCCGAGTCTTTTCGGACGGTTACAAACTCACGTTACCGAGATCGTTGATTTCGCTCGACGAGCCTTTGCTCGTCGCTGTTACTACTGTGCAGTGTTTGTTGCTATCGCATCGGATGATGCGCGGCCAGCTACAGAACTATAACGCTCAAATCAGTTTGGTGCGTGAGGCAGGTGCGAAGGAAACCGATCCATACTATCGGTACTGGTACCAATCGCTCGCCGAACGAGCAAGTGAAGAGGCGGCGAAAAATCCGTTTGGGATGGGTCGTTTCGGATCGATAGATCCGTTTGGTTGGAGTGCCTCAGACGACGAAGACGACGAAGAAGAAGATGATGACTGGAGCGATGACGACGAGGATTCGTTCGATCCTGAATGTGATTGCCCCAGTTGCACGGCAGCTCGCGAGCGAGCCGGTATTCCATTGCCTAGTCGTTCAACGAACAAAGATGAATCGAATCGGTCGTTTGCTGCACGTCGACCGATGAATGACCAGATGGATCTACCACTGGATTTGGACCCTCCCAAACCTTCCACACCACGTATCGATCCACCCATTGACCCAGACTTCCGTCGGACTCGCCCCAAGAATCCAATGGACACCAAGCGAAAGAAGGGCCGGTGATGAGCAATGAAAAAGAAGTAGCGAGCAGCGATGATCCGCTCCAAGTGCTTGGTTTGCCGCGAAACGCCACGGAACAACAAGTTCGCCAAAGGTATTTGGAGTTGGTTCGCGAGTTTCCGCCCGAGCGAGATCCAGTTCGTTTTCAACAAATTTATGCCGCCTACAAGTCCATCGAAGATCCGCTGATGCTTGCGAATCGGTTGCTGATTCAGGACGACGATCCCCCACGAAACTGGGACGACATCTTGAACGAACAGAAAGCGAAGCCACCCCGGTTGAGTGTGGAGGTGCTGTTGAGCCTCGGTAATCAAACATCTGCGAAGCAACCAATCACAAGCGAAATGTCGGATGAATGATTTTCCACGAAACGATCAGGTCTCGGTTAACGATGAACCGTCGGCCGTGAATGAGCCGCAGCTTACGGACGAGCCGCCGTTCACGGACGAGCCACAGTTCGGCTTGATCGACGTGATCGAAGCCTTCACCGCGATGCGCCAAGAATGGCGAAACCAAAGTCGCGAAACGCGAACGATGGCCCAGTCCTTAGAAGCTTCTCGCGGCGATCTTTCGCAATTAGAACAACGGCTCGTCGGTGCTTTGGCAAAGATTCAAGACGTTGCAGCGGAAGCGACGAGCGATGACGCGTCACGACGATTGGCCGAGACGATCGCTGAAATCGACCAACACATCGTGCGCGTTGTCAACGCCACATCACGTACGACGCTGGCGAACCAAATTCGAATCGATACGGACTCGCTCAAAACGGAAATCGCAAAGGCTGGGCATGGGTTGGGCTTCATCAGACGTTGGTTGACCCGACCGTTGCAAAGCCAAATTGATGCGGCCGTGAATCGATGGGTCGAAACGCAATCGAGCCGCAGCGATGATCCGTCCCAACAGGGGCTTCAAATGCTTGTCGACCGTGTGCAGAGGCTGATGAACGAACAACAGATTCAACGACTGGAAACTCTCGGCAAGACCTTTGATGCTGAGACGATGAATGCGATCGAAGCGGTACAAATATCGACTGCGCCAAGCGGCACGGTTGTTGAACAGTTGTCACCAGCGTACGCCTGGCGTGGCAAACTGATTCGCTATGCACAAGTGCGGATAGCAAAATGAACCAAGAACTCGAACTGGGAGCGAGCAGGATGACTGAATCGAAATCTGGCCCGATTGTGGGCATTGACTTGGGAACGACGAACAGTGTCGTTGCCGCCGTGATCGACGGTCGCGTCGAGGTCATCGTCGAGGATGGCGAATCATTGCTTCCATCCGTCGTCGGGATCGACCCTTCCGGTAAGTTGATTACGGGTGTTGTCGCCCGTAACCAACAAGTGGCCTTTCCGGAGTCCACGATCGTTTCCGTCAAACGCCAGATGGGATCGATGGTCAGCTTGAAACTTGGCGAGCAAGAGTACACGCCGCCGGAGATCAGCGCGATGATCTTGCGACGACTGCGTGAGCGAGCCAGCGTTAAACTTGGTGAGCCTGTTTCGCGAGCGGTGATCACCGTTCCAGCATTCTTTGACGAAAACCAACGTCAAGCGACGCGTGAGGCTGGGGAGCTTGCGGGTTTCACCGTTGAACGAATCATCAATGAACCGACAGCCGCCGCTCTCGTGTACCATGTCGGCACAACCGATCGCATGCACTTAGTCGTCTATGACTTCGGTGGTGGCACATTCGACGTCTCCATTGTGCGGATGGAGGCGGGCGTCGTCGAAGTGCTCAGTAGCAAGGGTGACACTCGCTTGGGCGGTGATGATCTCGACGCGGCACTGATGAAGTACGTCGCCGACGATTTTGCGGACAAGCACGAGATCGATCTGCTAAAAACAGCGACGACTCGATGGCGATTGCTGCAAGCGTGTGAACATGCGAAGTGCCAACTTTCGAGCGATCAAACAGTCCAGATTCGCGAAGAATTCATCGCCGAGAAAGACGGCCAGCCATTGCACTTGGATATCGCGATTACGCGGGAGACCTACGAAGGACTAATTCGAGCCATGGTTGATCGCACGGTCGAGTGCGTTGACGAAGCGCTCCGCGATGCCAAGCTGAGCATTAACCAGATCGACGATTTGCTTCTCGTTGGCGGTTCCACTCGCACGCCGCTCGTCGCACAGCGGCTTCGAGAAGAGTTCTTGCGAGAACCAAGTCGAGCTGTTGATCCCGATTTAGCGGTGGCGCTCGGCGCGGCGACCCAAGCGGCGATGTTCAACGGAATGGCGGTCGGTCCCGTGCTTGTGGATGTCGTCACGCATACACTCGGTATCGAAGTCCTCGATGATTTTGATTATCGAGGTGCGAACCTCGTGTTTTCGCCCATCATTCACCGCGGAACGCCTCTTCCAGCTCGGTATGAAGAGGCCTATCAAGCAGTTCACGATGAACAAGAATCGGCTGAGATTCATGTTTTGCAAGGCGAACACGCGGACATCGAACGCAATTTGTCTATCGGCAAGTTCAAGCTCGATTTGGAGGACGCACGCGGTGATCGCGGAAAAGTCGTCGTGCGATTTGAGCTGACACTCGACGGTACCTTAAAGGTCACCGCGACTCAGCCAGCAACAGGCAAGAGTGGCGAACTCAAAATCGACAATGCGCTGAGCCGGTTTCGCGAACAGGGGCGTGAGGAAGCGAGAGCCCGTTTGGAACAGTTGTTCGATGACTCAGACGAGATACAGGACACGGACTCGCTCAATCCCCGATCATGGCAAACGCTGCATTGGGCTGACAAGGATGAATCCACGGTGAAGAAACCCAAAATGGATTCACAACCCACTTCCAAGGCTGAAGCGATTCTCGCTAACGCAGAGAAAACGTTGAGCCGGCTCGAAGGCGATGACGCTGAGGAGATTCAAGAATTGGTCAAGAAGCTGAAGGCGTCATTGGAGGCGGACGACCAAGAGTCCATTACCGCGCTGTGCGAAGAACTGGACGACGTGTTGTTCTATGTCCAATGAGCCCGCATCGCACGGGCAAGCGTCTCAGGGCCCAGTAACTCAGGAACCTAAGTTCCAGTGTCCTGCATGTCGAGCAAGTCAACCACTGCAGGACACCTGTCGTCGCTGTGGTGCTGACCTCCGATTGCTCGCCAAGGCCAAGCGTCACGTCGCGGCATTGATCAAGCGACGTGAGTCTGCCATCCGCATCGGCGACGAGGCGACGGCGAAACAGATCGCCAGCGAACTGAAATTGTTGCAACCACGCTAAAACTCGGTGCCGCATTTGTTACAGAATCTTGCGGATCCATCGTTCGTGGTTGAACAGGAGCGACAATTCTTGGCGGTTGCCATTTGCCCGCCACATTGGTCACAGAATTTTGCATCGGCATCATTGGCGTGCTGGCACTTTGGACATTCGACTTGTTGATCAGCACCTCCGGAGAACCCTTCGCTGATCGCGCCGGCAAGATCACGAACTCCTTGTTTTGTGCCGCCTGCTAGGTAATTGAATGTGTCTTTACCGACAGGTGCGATTTCCCCGGCGACGTAGCGTGAAACGGCACCGAGAAACGCAAATCGGCTGATTGCCATACCGACGCCAACCATCGGCATACCGACAAAGCAGCACCAAAAGTATCGCGGCGGCTCGAATGTACCGAATGACGAGAAGAAGCTTCCCAGTCCGACCACCATGAACAACGATCCGATCGCCAACACAGACGGGCCGATGATTCGAAGCAGCGATCGAGTGCCGGAGTGTCCAGGATTGATTCGTTCGTGGTCTCTCATAAATTTTCCTTCACGTAGAAGTCGTTACTTTGATCATGACTCCCTGCGACCTAAAGTGAGGGCACACTTCGAGTCACTTCGAGGCGCCGAAATTAGAAATCGACAGCGAGGATCGACGCGAGCCTAGCAAGTTGACCGCCCAGGCGACTCGATTCCGGCTACCCGCGATCCATCTCTGGGTAACACGGACTCCGAGTAACAAGGATTCGTCCGAGTTGACTTAACAAATACTCACCACGTAGAGTCTCGCCATGATCGGATTTGGATTTCGCCACGCTCGTCGATTCGGATGCGGATCGCACCTAGTGCGTCATCCAGCCTAAGAATTGGGGTTGGTTGATTTGCTTAAATTAGCGGAAACTTTCGTCAACACACGGAGGTTTCCAATGATCAAAAAGTATATCGTCCGACTCTCGGATGAAGAACGCCAAGTTTGTCAGG
>JBGTAI010000131.1:0-62426 GCA_041749955.1 Pirellulaceae bacterium
GGTGCGATGATCTCCCCGAGGAGGGGAATTCTAATTGTCGCTGAGCCGGGGAACGCAATCGCGTGAAACCCGACCCAGCGACTCAACAGCGGATTTCTAATTGTCGCGGAAAGGGAAATTTAATTGTCGCTAGACAACTGCGGTCTTGCCGGCTCCACCATCTCCACGGCGAGGGCTCGGAGTTGTAGCTGGTGCTCTGGTTGGCTCAAAGATTGGTGTATTCGTCGCGAATGATATATCTGCGAACGATTTTTATTCCAACGACACCGATTCGGCAAACGGCTGGAGCGAAAGCGCTGTGGCGAGAGGAGTCGCAGTCGACGAGCGCACCTTAACACAGGGGTCGATGGGTGTTGCTGCGAGTGACTTTGATGCCGATGGCGATCTGGATCTCTATGTCACCGGATTCTCGGGAGAATACAACATCTTCTATGAACAAGTTGCGCCGGGATTTTGGCGAGACTCAACGGCTCGCTTGGGGATGGTTGAGCCAACTTTGAATATGGTTGGGTTTGGAGCCCAAGCGATCGATTTAAATGCAGATGGCTTCGACGAAATTATTGTGGCTAACGGTCATATTGGTCAGTTCAGTGACCCGAAGGAGCCGCCATATGAACAGCCGCTGCAGGTCTTTAGCAGAATTTCAACCGGCGCATTTAAGTTGGTCGATATCAGTGGTTGGGGCGACTACTTTGCTGGGCGTCATTCCGGTCGTGCTCTGTGGACGATGGACGTCAACAGCGATGGACGGAACGACGTCATTTTGACCAATACCAAGGAGCCAATTGCGTTACTTCTCAACAACGATCAATCCGCAAACGCGGTAATCGGATTTCAGATCGTCGGTACCCAGTCAAGTCGAGATGCAATCGGTGCAGTGATTAAATTCAAATTAAACAATCGCAGGCGAACGCTTTGGTCGCTATCTGGGAACGGTTATTTATGCTCAAACGAACGAGTTCTCCGAGCTGGGGTTGGGAACTCAACTGAACTTACTGACGTTACAGTCACTTGGCCTGATGGTAGCGTTGAGAATCTTGGGACTCTTCCCGCAAATGCTGAATACCTCTTGGTACAGGGCAATCGCATGCCATTTCTTCTCCACCAGTACTAGCGCATTTAGCCGTTGAGTTTCCTGCAGGGCAAAAAAACTCCCGCCCAAATTTTGGGCGGGAGTTCAGTTTTAGTGTTTCAACGAAGACGACTTTCTAGAAGTTGTCAATTGTTTCTTTTGACGATGCAGTGCCGAGCGATCCCCACAGGCCATAGGGGCTCTTTTTGCCTTTCTGCCAGAAGAGGCTTACGCCTGCTGCATTGCCGTTACCAGCTTCAATTGAATCGGTAACGAACTTGACCGCACCGTCTCCCATCAAGACGTGAACGCCGCCTTGGTGACGGCTCGCTGGTGGGACAATGCCGTTGCTGTCCTGGTGACCTTCAATACACGCTTCGCGATTGGGCGGAAGGATTGTATTGACCATCGTCGAGTTGACTTGGAAGTGACACCAGATACCACCACGAGTGTTCCATCCACCCGAGCGGGTGCCTGGTCCGCCGGCGCCTGATCTCCAAAACTGAGGTGCACTTGGGTCAACTTGGGTTTGGCAATCTTGAGGGTTACCTCCTGGCGTGGTGTTAGCTGGCGGTGCCCCATCCTTATCCGTTCCATTGTTCATCGAAGGTGACGTTCGCTTGTCATCGTCACCTAAGTCAGTTGCAATCTCGCCCATACAGATAGTATTCGACAAGCCGTCGAGGATGTCTCGGAATTTCGACTGTTCCCGAATGCCAAAGAATCCACGTGCTGCTGATTGGTATTGTTCTGCCCGCCAGTTTTCGGGTGCCGTCAGGTTGTCCCTGAAGGGACCGTTTTGCAAAATCTGATTGCAAGAGTCACCCGTGCATAAACCATAATTCGTGCGTCCGCTCATTGGAGCGCCTTTTCCTGGGTCGCTTGGGCAACGAAGTGTTGGGATATCAGTCATCCAAGGAATGTACTGATTATCCTCTGGGCTCGGCCCCATTGCTGGCCAAGCAGGAGTTTGGGTGGCACCATCTACTCGCTTTTGGCTTGGATTGCTGATTTGTTCCCATAGCGCTTGTTGCTCCATGAAGGGTGTCAATCCGACAAGGGCACTTAGTTCGCTTTGGCTGGTGGTGTTGGAGTCTTCCCACCAAGTATTGATTACTGGGTTGTAGCTAATTCCTGTACCGCTCCCGTGAATAGGCAGGCCATCATATGCGGCGTGATAGTTGTGAATTGCTAAACCAATTTGCTTGAAGTTGTTGCTGCAACTCATTCTGCGAGCCGCTTCACGGGCAGCTTGCACAGCGGGTAGCAGCAATCCAACAAGAACACCAATGATGGCGATAACCACCAATAGTTCCACTAGAGTGAAACCGTTCGAACTTAACTTTCTATTTGACATGGAAGTCTCCGGTAGAAAAACATAAAGAAACACAAAAGTAGTTGGCGTCGTGTGCTAGAAACATTTTCGGCGTCAAGGATGTCGCCTTAATGCCTAGCACTTAATCGGCATTACTCGAAGGGAGCAATTTTGCACGTTCCAAGCATTTTCGCAGCTAACAAGAAAGATGAGCGTCAGTAGCCTGGCGAAACCGCATCGTTAATTGGGTGGACCTGAACAATCAACAGAATCGCCCAAGCTCATGGATTGACAAGCATTCGGCGCATCAAGCAGGCCGCGAAAAAAACGCAGCAATACGTTATTTAGCTGGCCTGTTTTTCATCGCTTCTTCGTATGACTGCTGCTGGTCGGCGGGGAGTGTTCCGCTTTCGGTTGTGGGTTGAACCACGGTGTTCTCGCCCGACCCGCCGCCACATCCGGTCATGCAACATGCGAAGCAAGCCAGTGCAACGTAAAGACTAAACATGGAAAACTTCATAAAACTCTCCGAGCAGTAACGTAAGTGTAGATTGTGCAAACAGAGAATTATTGTCACTAATTAGAACCATTGCAAGGCTCAAAAATGGACCTACATCGCTTTGAGCGTCAAAATCACCGCCTTTGTTGCATGTTTGTGGGGGGGGATTAAGGTTGCCGATCGTGCAATTGAGAATTATTCCCTGTCATCAAGTATCGACGGTCGAATTCGACATTTTTAAACGTCTGCATTGTGCCGTCTGGCCATTCGGCGAATACGGCTCTTATTGAGTTAATGTCGCCCAATCCAAAGTCGACAAAAGACTCATCTGAGCTTAGGTAGCCATCTCCTGCGGTTACCCATTGGCTCAATTCACCCTGATCGGTCACGACAGTGATTTTTGTGCCAATCGCGTCACGTTCGCTCTGGACACCTACTACCTCGAACTGCACCCAATGACCTGTGGACGGAGTCTCGTTGTGTAGCAGTGCCGTTGGTGCATCTAAGTTGCCGATAATCAAGTCCACGGCGCCATCGCGATCATAGTCAATCGTGTTCATCGTTCGACCGAGGTACTTGCCCTGCCAGTACCCTGACGGATCTTCGACTGTCACCAGTTCGAACTGATCCCCTCGCGACATCAATAATTGAGGTGGCATTGTGTAGGGTAAATTGAAACGCCGCATATCAAAAATGTGACCGTTGGTGACTGCCAAATCGAGCCATCGATCGCGATCCAAATCGATCGCTTTGGTCCCAAATCCAACATAGGGGCGACTAGCCGTGTCGATGTGATAGCGATTCGCCGCATCCTGGAATCCAGCATGCGAGTTCTGCAGATAGAGATTGGCTGGTTCGTCTAAAAAATTTGTGACATGCATGTCCAATTTACCGTCATGATTAAAATCTCCCGCGGCAATCCCCATACAGCCTGTGGCAGCACCTGCGAAGCCATACGCACAGCCGAAGAGATCGGCCACGTTGCGTAGTCGACCGTCCTCACCAGACTTTAGAAAGTGGTTGGGCCGCTCGTCATTTCCCACAAAGACTTCGTTGGTATGGTCTCCATCAAAGTCGACAACCAAGACGCCGAGCGAAGTGCCAGGTGAAGCAACTGCGTCGTCGATTTCGTTCATGACGAACGTCGCGTCCCCACGATTGCGAAACCATCGATCGGGCTGGGCAAAGTGCTCCAATGGAGACGTTTGCACTTCCATGCCGTCGGAGCCGATTTTCGGGCGAGCGAATGCACCGACCATTTCGATGTAGTTGCATTCAAAAAGGTCGGGCAATGAATCGCCATCCAGGTCAGCGATCGCTAGTGAAGTGGTGAAAGTGTCTGGGGCCGGCCCCATTGAGCTAGTCGTATCTTGAAACGTTCCATCGCCTTGGTTGATCAGCAGACGGTTGGTACCTAGATTTCCGATATAGATATCCGCAAATCCGTCTTGATTGACATCGCCAATGGCTAGTCCTGACGAAAAATTCCAGTCGTTGGCGGATGCTTCGTCTGTCCTCTCGGAAAAGGTTCCAGCGAGGTTGCGGAACAGTTGATTTGAGCGTGTGCTACGACCGGTCGGTGGTTTACCGGATCCCTGTGCAAAGTAAACGTCAGGCCATCCGTCGAGGTCATAGTCAATGACAGCGATTCCACCACCGATGGACTGGTAGATCGCGATGGATTTCAGGTCCTTTTCGGTATCTGCAAACCACTCGAAATCGAGCCCGACTTGTGAGGCGACATTTACCAGTCGTGGTGTCACGAGTACTTGAGATGACGTTTCATGGGGTTTCTTTAGCGCAAGTTGACCAAAGGCGACTTCGATCGAATCGCCAAAGGAAAAGGCATTGCGATCTAGTTCCATCAGCGCTGCTTGAAAAGCCATTGTACTAGCGAGTGCGTTTGACTGGAGCTTTTGTCGCTGCAATCGAATCAAGTTGAGTGAGCGAGTGTCGTTTTGCGGGATTCGCGATTGTGCCCACTGCAGCGACTCGAACGGGCGATAGAGTTGCATTAGCTTTTCGGCCATCGTGCTCCTGCGTTCGCGATCGACTTGCCGCTTACGAAGTGAATCAGCCAAGCTTTCTGTTTCGGAGATGAGTATCCCGGCAGCTCGAAACGAAACGGCATCCTCTGCTCGGTCGAGTGCATCAAGAACGCGGCCGAGTCTTTGGAAACAAACACGATCGGTAGGGTTTCGGTAAACCGCTTCCAACAATGCTCTCGCCGCCGCGTCATTTTTTCCTTGATCAATGAGGAACAAACCCAGAGCCGCCCAGTAATCACCAAATGCTTGTACGGTCTCATCGCACTGAGCATGCCAGGACGGCATTTCTTCGTGCAATTGAGATTCCGCGAGTAGCCGGCCGTACAACGCTAACGCGGCGGGTGCCTCGGATTGCCCACTGAAGTCGGGAGTGAGAATCTGCTGATTTTGCAATTCCTCGATGGCTTGCGGGTATTGCTGTTGTGTGAAGTACCATCGCGCCAAACCAAGTCCCGGAAAAAAGAAATCCTTAAGTCGTTCGTCTGATTCAAGGTTCGGTGGAAAAGCATCGGTTCGTCGAACGAGCGACAGCATATGTTCGTCCGTCGCCAATCCAGCGTGGCATAGTGCATCAGCCAGTTCCGATGCCTCATGTCGCATGCCACGACGATTCATCAGTATCCAAAGATCATGCAACCATCGGTAATCTTGTGGCTCGATGCGTCGCAAATACTCCAGCGACTCCTGGGCGGTTTCGGCATCATTGGAGAGCAAGCTTTGGCTGTAACGCAGAACTGCGACTTCTTTTGCATTGGCCGGATTGCCAACCAAGTCGTTGGAAATCTCAATGGCCAGCTTCGGGTTGCCGCGGGCAGCTTCAATCTTTGCTGCGAGTAGGATTAAGTCAGCATCATCGGGATTGGTGATTAACTCGCGTTGAGCGAACTGTGCGGCGTTCTCATAGTCTGCTTTTAAAAATAGTGACTCGGCCGACCTGCCATGATTCTCAGGTGTATTGTCAGTTTTATTTAACGTTGTTGGTTCTTTTTCTGGCGAATTTGGGGGACGCCTGCACGCGAGAACCAATGCGAAGCAACCTCCCATGAGGCTGATTAACATGAGCCTCGTTCGAACACTTGGTCGTGTGACAGTTTGCAACATCGAACGAAAATAATTAACAGCAACATGCAAAGACAAGTGAATGATCGTGCCTCATGGTCAAGTTGAGGGGATTGTTCTAACGAATGCGGCGACGAGTAAGTTCATGGACGAACAACGCCAGCGACGACTACGTCACCACTTCGATGGGCCGCTGTACCCTCCGTCTGCTTTACGGTACCAGCCCAGTCGTGATCGCGTGTTTTGTAAACCGATGAGCTCTTGAAAATTCCGCAGAAATAGACTCTAGCACGCCTCAGAGAATTATCGAACCAGGCTCATGTAGAAGCTGAAGATTCTTCTTTGGTCGGTGTCGGCCATGGCGACGGGGTAAGCAAAGTCGAATGCGAGGGGGGCTGGGCCGAGCATGGGAATGGCGACGCGGAGACCTAGACCTGGAGCGACGCGAAAATCGTCTTTGTTCAGCTTGGCACTGGTTTCGACAGTTCCAAAGTCCACAAAGGCCACTCCTCGGAACGCGTCGTCGGCGGTCAGTGGGAACATGTATTCCGCCGTGTTGAGCCACTGAAAGCGACCGCCTGTTTCGACGATCCCGGAACCGTCAGGGACTCGAACCGCGGGGCTGGCGCCGCGAAAGTCGAAACCTCGCATTGTGGCGTAACCGCCCGCGAAATAGTTCTCGAAGATCGGGGTTTCGTCACCGCTGAAGCCAAGCTTCGTCGAATACGAGAATGTTTGCTTGCCGGAGCGGTCGGCTCGTTCAGAAAGCAAGAAATACTTGCGGTACTCGGTGTCGAATCGTGAGTATTGGAAGTCGCCAAACGCTTCCTCGAATTTGAACTCGAAGTAATGTCCTTGGCTGGCTTGGATCGGGCTGTCGCGCGTGTCGTGAATCAATTTCAGTTCACCACTGAAAAGAGCGTTATCACCTTCGGCGGCATTTAGCAGTGCCACTTGGTTTGAACTCAGGCGGCTGATGTTGACGTTTTGGCCGCTGACTCCGGCGGCGACTGACAAGTCAGGCGTGACTCGGTAGCCAAAGCTCAATCGACCGCCTAAGCGTTCTTCGTCCCAGTCGTTGAAGCGACGGTCGTACAAGAAACCACTGATCGACATGCTGATCGGCAGGTAACCAAATAGGTTCGGGTCAGCGAATTGGGCTGTGTAACGTTGAAACTGGTTTCCGGGAACGGCTTCGAGACGAAATGTTTGACCTGCACCGCGGAATGCCGTGCCACTGAACAAGTCCTGAAATGATCGCGGAAATCGGGTGATGTCAAAGTTGCGTTCATCGACAGTGATTTGTCCGGTGACGCCCGCGTCACTGTTCACTGCACCGCCGAACATGATGCGTCCGGTTCGCGCTGGGTAACCGTTGATGACAAGATCCGCGGTTCGCATCTCAGGTAAGAGCGGTGCCGGTAATCCTGATGGATTCGAGTAGCCGTCAAACTCAGGGATGACCTGCGGGTAGCCGGGTGCTGACGTCAGCCCAGGATCTCCGTACGGTGAGGGTGCGCCGTAGCTTGGTTGCGATGCGCCGTAGCCAGATGGCGGTGCGTAGGTTGGCGCGGGGTTACTCGGTGGAGCCGTGTAGCTCGGTGGTCCAGAATAACCAGCTGGCGGCGCACTTGGCTGTACCGAGTAGGTGCTAGGTGCCCCGTAGGAAGGTTGTGGGGCTCCATAGTTGTCTGGGAACTGGCGAGCGGTGTAACGATCCGGAGAAGCTGTGCCTGCGTCGGCTACTAAAGCGACTTCATCCTGATCGAGCGTTTGATCTTGGGCCACCGAATTGGACGGTTGCGTTGGGTTTTGCGATGGCAAAGGGAACGCGGTTGGCGGGGTGGAATCGGAAACCAATGAGTTGCTGCTGGGCAATCCGTTGAGTCCCACGCAACCAGTCAGCAGGGCCATCGCGACAAGGAATGGTGCTACGGCAACCACAGCGCGCAGTACATCCCAGCCTGTTTGGCGGCTCGGTCGTGTGCAAGTCGATTCCATCATACGGTCGGCTTCGTCAAGGATTCAAAGGACAAAGGGGAGCGGTTGGCAAGCTGTTTAGGAAACAGCAAGTTACTAGGGCAAGTCAGCATCGCGCGGAACAACTTTGATGTCTGGCGGATCAGCAATCGACGGATTGGTCTCGAGCAACTGGCTTCGCTCGATGCGTCGACGATTTGTTTCCAGTGTCCGACGATCGATGATGTCACCTTCACGGAGGTCGATCAGGTTCAGCATCGTTGATTCCTTCATCAAGTGCGGTTCGCCTTCGATGTTGACGAAGATCTCGCCGACCTTCCAACGGTCACCTTCACTGATTTCGTAGACCAAGTCGACGACGTTCACTTCGTCTCTCATCACAGTCTTGGGTTGGACTTCGGCGTAGATGAAACCGAGTTCGCCATAGCCGTAGACGATCTCGCCCACATCGGTTCGCATCAGAGTTCCATCGAACATGTCGCCACTCTTGACGGAAAGCCGCTGGCGAATCGATTCTTCGGAGATGTATTCATTCCCAACGATCTGGATCTCGTTGATGCTGAATCGAGGGCCTTCGTTCACGACAAACGCGACGGTCATCCATTTGCCCGATTCGTCGTAAGAGATTCGTCGACCGACCGTTGCGGTGAGGAATCCGAGATTGTGGTAGTACGCCGCGAGCACGTTGACGTCTTCGTCGATCTTTCTAAGGTCCGCAGTGTTGCCGACGTTCGACAAAATACCGACGGCCGGACCACGACTCTTGATGATTTTCTTGAGTCGAGCTTCGTTCACAATCGTGTTGCCTTCGATTGTAATATCAGCGATGCGTTCTTTGGGGCCTTCGTTGATGCGGAACACGACGGCGCCTGGATCTGCTGGTGTGGGTTTAGGGCTGGATAACCCGATCGACGACAAGAACGTGACTTGCGTGACCCCTTCAGCCAAACCAATGGATGCGGAAATGCTGACTTGATTGAAGCCTTCTTCGTGGTAGTAGTCGAGCAAGCGGCGTCGAGCGGACTCGATCGCGAACTCGCTCAGCGGGTCACCTTTGCTGACGCCGCCACGGCCCGAAAGCTCGCGGTTGTTGAGTGCTCGATTGCCGTGAAACACGACTCGCGTGACGATGGGGCGTTCGTGAACAATGAAGGTTACTTTGACACCGCCAGGTTTCTCTTCGAGCCGGAACGTGACTTGGTCAAACGATCCCATGTCGTTGAGTCGGCGGACGTCACCGAGGACTGATTCGTAGTCGTAGAAACGGTCTTTGCGAGTTTCGAGTTGTTGCTCGATCCGATGCCGGCCAACGGCACGATTGCCGATAATGTCGACGCCGAGAACAATTGCATCGCCGTTTTCACGATGGATGGGGAGCGCATCACGGGAGTGAATGTGCTCGAGAAATTTTGGTTTTTCGTCGGGTGGTGGAGCGCCGCCGCCGCCACCGCCAGCACCCGGTCCACCGCCAGCACTTCCGCCGCCCATTTGAGCGATTGCATCGGAGGTTGTCGCAACGCCAAGGCAAACGACGAGCAGCGCAATACTGAAAGAGCCAACGTTGGCATACGGACACAAGTAGCGGAGACACTTGAATTGCCTCGCTATGCGACTTGGTCGATCGATGTGTGTGAGCCGATCAGGCATACCGAGGGGCCAAAGAGCTGGGGTGTTCTTGAGGTAGTTGTTCCGCTGGGGCATCGCAATCCGATGCCATTTCGGTAACTACCACCCCTCGCATCGCGGCCACAAGGCGAATTTAGGGATGAAGCGCAGCTTCGGTGAAGATCGGGCTCTTTTACGTTACAAAGCCGGACGAGTGCACGTTAGCGGGGCGAGCGCACGTTAGGGCGACGAGCACTCGCTAGCGGCTTGCTAAATCCGTTTTGGGTTCGGAAATTTCCGAAGAGAGGTTGGAAACTGGGGTTTTTAGCCAATCCGTTATCAGGACCCGTTGAACCAGAGGCTCGTCGAGATGCGTCAGAACGACATCCATCAGCCGATCACGCAAATTTGTTTGAGCGGGATCCTCCAGCCAAGCGGTGTCGACTTGACGCAGCAATTGCTCGGATGCTTCGCGAATTTCCATTCGCATTTGTGTCAAGCGTTCTTCGCCGTGGTTGCGTTTGATGGGATCGACAATCGCGTGCAATTGGAACTGATACACGACCGACGGATCGCTTACGGTTTGAAAACGAAACGAACCGATCTCGATAGCGGAGCTTTTGACGGTCGTTAATCGGGCGACGCGGCTTCGCACATAACCAATGACGATCGCGTGAACCACGACCATTGAAAGAATCAGTCCGACCGCCCAGTAACGCTTGATAGCATTCACGGTATTTTGCCCTAGCAAATTAAGTTTCACAGCCCGAGGAAGTTCCCGGACCGTAGCAAGGCTAGGTTAGAATTTGCCGCCACAACGATGATCCGACGAAATAACCACCTTTGAAGCCAGAAAATGAAACTGCCGCCGCAGCCGTCGCCCGACACCGTCGGCATGACCGGAATAATCGGAGCACGAGATGGGGCGGTGCCTAGCGTGTGCGGTGTTCGACGTGTCGTGATCGTCACCAGTCCCAAGGCGGGCAGCGGGCTGGGGCGGGACCAGATTCCCAAGCTAGTTGCAATGCTTGAACAGCACTCCATTGGCGTGGAACTTACCGACTCGATTCCTAGACTAACGCGATGGATTGGCGAAGCCTGCGAGGCGAACGAAGTCGATTCACTTGTCGTGGTCACGGCCGGGGGCGACGGAACGCTATCGCTTGTGGCGGATCATGTATCGCCAGAGATCACGATCGTTCCGATGCCGTTGGGGACAGAGAACTTGTTGGCACGCTATTTCGGTTTGACGGCGTCGGCCGACCACTTGTTGGCCACAATTCGTTCGGGTCGAACCATTCAAATTGATGCTGGACGTGCCAACGGCAAACTGTTTTTGGTCGTGGCTTCAGCCGGTTTTGACGCGGAAGTCGTCCGAGGCATGCATCTGACTCGCCGCGGTCACATTCGCAGGATCGACTACGCCGGTCCGATGTTTCGCGCGATTCGCCGCTACGCCTTTCCCGACATAGAAATACGAATGGATGGCGAGCGGTATCACGAGTCGCCGCTGAAGTGGGCGATGCTGTTTAATTTGCCGCGGTACGCCGCGAGCTTGGCGATTGAACCGGATGCTTGTGGGGACGACGGAATGTTGGACTTGATCGGGTTCAAGCGAGGCTCTGTGCTCAGCGGGCTTCGATATGCCGGAGGTGTTTTTTGTGGTGTGCATCGAAATTGGAGCGATGTCGTTCGCCAGCGTGGAAAACGCATCGAGCTCACTTCGAAAACTCGCGTTCCGTACCAACTCGATGGTGACTATGTGGGACGCTTGCCGCTTTCGATTGAGACGTTGCCTGGCCGAGTTCGGTTGCGAGTGCCCGCTTAGTTCGTTGGGCATAGGGTAGAATGCCGGAATTCGTTACGATTCTCGGCATGAATATCCAACATGTTTCTGTCCGCGACTATGTTTGCGGCCCTGGCCATCCGTTGTTGTTGATCGCTGGCCCCTGTGTGCTCCAGACTCGCGAGCTTGCGCTCGAGATTGCGGAGGTGCTTGCTGCGTTGAATTCTCGCAGCGATATCAACGTGGTTTTCAAGGCGTCATTCGATAAGGCCAACCGCACAAGTTTGGAGTCCAAGCGTGGGCCGGGCATCGAAGAAGGCCTTCGGATGCTCGAGGACGTTGGCCGCCAAAGCGGGTTGCCAACGACAACGGATGTTCATTTGCCGGACCAGGCCGCAGCGGTTGCCAGCGTTTGTGATTTGTTGCAAATCCCCGCGTTCTTGGCACGCCAGACCGATTTATTGGTCGCGGCGGCCCGGACCGGAAAACCCGTGAATGTCAAAAAAGGCCAATTCATGTCGCCGGACGACATGAAATATGTGGTCGATAAACTTCGCGGCAGCGACGCGTCGGGAGTGCTTTTATGCGAACGGGGCACGTTTTTTGGCTATGGGCGGCTCGTCAATGACATGCAATCGCTTCCGATCATGCGAAGTCTCGGTGCTCCGGTCGTTTTTGATGCCACTCACAGCGTCCAGCGTCCCGGGGGCCTCGGTGGAGCCACGGGTGGGAACCGGGAAATGGTCGAACCTTTAGCTCGGGCTGCCGTAGCAATCGGTATCGACGGACTCTTTTTCGAGACGCACCCGGACCCAGCAACGTCTCCTAGTGACGGGCCAAACATGATTCCTTTGGGTGACTTTACGCAGATGATCGAGCGTTTATTGCTGCTTCGTCGAGCCGCGACCGAAATCGGTGCCTAGAAACTACCTTGTGCTTGAAATCTCATTGCCCGAAACCTCGTTGATCCCGCATTGCTATGCCGCTTCGTTTGACGTCTCGTCTCCGCTGGTCTCGCCTCGCCAAAACATCGTCTGGTTCAGCCATGGACGCGATCGGTCGATGTGTCTTGATGCCCTTGATCACAGTCTCGGTGCTCGCCTTGTCGGTGCTTGTTGCTGGGTGTAGCGATGATTCGGAAACCGTCCGCCAAATCCAAGCTCAGCGCCAAGTGCGGATGCAAAACGAGGCCCAGCAGGATCACCTCGGTGAAGTCACTGGATTGCTCAAGCGCTACGTTGAGCTGAATCCGGACAAGGCCCGTCGCCAGATCGCTTATCACTTAAATCGATGGGACGAGATGGTTGCGGGATCAGTCGCGAGTGGCGGTTCCGCAGCTGGAGCATCCGCCACTGGCGAATCGAAGGGCGACGCATCCGACGTGTTTGAGATTCCGCCTGATGCGGCCCAGATGCTGAAGACGCTTTCGCATGTGATGCCGCTTGAAAAGTCTCTCGAGCTGACATCGCAACGTCAGTTTCTCACATCCGACATCAACCATTTGCGAGACGCCTATTTGTTTCGCCAGATTTCTGAGTGGGCCGATCGCGAGAGTTGCGATGAACCATTGCTTGAAGGTTGGTTGAAGCAATTCGCCGAGGATAAAGGCACTGAATCCGCAGACCAACTTCGAACTGCGACTCGACTGTTCGATTGGACCGTTCGCAACATTGCCTTCGAACCGCTCGAGCCGATTGATCCGGCTCCCCCAGGTCCGTCGTTTCCATTCGGCATGACGTTTCGTGGGGCAGGCTATCGGCAAAGCGATTACCAGGCGTTATGGCATGGCAGCGGAGATGCACTCAAACGAGCGGGCGTGTTCACTCAGTTATGTCGACAAGCATCGATCCCAGCGGCCGTGTTGTCTTTGCCGAAAGCCGATACGGGTGAGTTGCGGCCTTGGTGCGTCGGTGTGATGATCGGAAGCGAGCTGTATTTGTTCGAGCCTGGATTGGGCATGTATGTCCCAGGTCCTGCTCAAGTTGGAATCGCAACTCTGAGTGACGCGAGACGCGACGCATCGGTGATGCGGCGGTTGAACGTGGCTGGCTTCTTTGACTATCCGTATTCGAAAGACGACGTCCAGCAATGTGTCGCATTGTTGAATGTCATGCCCGAAGGCTTGTGTCCGCGGATGCAGCGACTCGAGCAAGGATTGACTGGCGATCGACGGATGACGTTGTATGTCGATGCTGTGGCGATGGCAAAGGAACTCGATGCGGTCAGCGGTGTCTCCGGCGTTCGATTGTGGGATGTGCCGCTGCTTGCGGAAGTCTATCGAGCGACTCTCGAGCAAGCTGCGGAGCGAGATCCGATGCTCCAGTTCTGGTACATGTCACGTTGGGCGATTCTTGATGCAAACGTCGGAAACTCTCGCCAGCTTGCCAATGGTCGTTGGACTCACTTGCGAGGACAATTCGATGACGATGACGTCGAGGGCGAGAAAGGTGCGAGAACACAGTACTTGGCGATGCGTGCTCCGGAATTCGAGATCGAGGATTTGCGAATCGATGTCGAGCTGCAGTTTCAATACGGTATTCGCCGCGACCTTGGGATCGCTCCCGACGTTTATGATCGCCAAGTTCAACAAATCCAAGCGTTGATGCGGCAAGGAAAACGCACCGCGACGTATTGGTTGAGCCTCGTTCAGTACGAAGATGGTCGCTTCGACACCGCCGACAGCTGGCTGACATCGCGTGTTCTCGTCGATGAACAGCGGAGCCAGTGGGAACCAGCCGCTCGGTACAATCTCGCTCGTACGCTCGAACGGCTTGGTCAAACGGAAAAGTCGATCGAGCTGTACAAGACCAACGGTGATCCGCAAGAACACGGCAACCGAATCCGAGCCCGTTTGCTCGACCGCTCCAGCGAAGATGCTGGCGAGTAACGAGCATGGCACCTGCGTGCGGGTAAGACGCTTACTCTTGGCTTTCGTTGAGCGGCGTACTACTCGGGAATCTTGCGAAGACTCGCGAGAGGATGACTGCGGCAAGAACGAGTAATCCGCTGCCGAGAAAGAATGGTGCCCCAGGCAACAGGATCGGTGCGGAATCGGAGGTGAAATAACCAAACAAACCGGTCGTGAATAGCACCGGCGCGGCGATACTTGTCAGGCTCGTAACCGAGGTCAATGCACCTTGAATCTTGCCTTGATCGCCCGAAGGAACTTGCGAGGCAACAAGGCTCTGCATCGAAGGCCCCGCGAGACCACCGAGGGATCCGAAGACGATCACGATCGGAACAATCCAGCCCTCATTCGCGATTCCGTAGCCCATAAACGCAAGCGATGAGATGATCGTGGCGAACAGAGCCGTTCGTCGTGGGCCAAAGCGACGCACGGCTGGACCAACGACTCCACCTTGGACAATCACCGCCATGACGCCAACGAGGCCAAGCGTCATGCCGTTGGTGAACTTGTCCCAATCGTAGCGATAGCCCGCGTGGAGAACCCACACGTTTTCTAGCCCGCGTTGGGCGAGTGAGCTGCAGCCGACCGCAAGTGCCAATCCAGAAACCATGGGATAGGATCGGAGAAAGCGAAGTGTTCCGAGCGGATTCGCATTTCGCAATGTGAACACACTCCGCGACTCGGGCGGCAGCGACTCAGGAAGCACAAAGAAGCCGTAAAGCCAATTCATGAGAGCCAGTCCGGCGGCGGCAAAGAATGGTAATCGTAAGTTGTATTCACCAAGCCATCCGCCGAGCATCGGTCCAATGATGAAGCCGATGCCGAACATCACACCGACAAGACCGAAGTTTCGTGCACGTGTTTTCGAATCGGATATGTCCGCGATGTAAGCGTTCGCAGTTGTGAAACTGGCTCCCATAATTCCAGCGATGAAACGTCCCGCGAAGAGCCAGCCGATGCTGGGCGAGAAGCCTTGGATGATGTAGTCCACACCGAGCCCGAACATACAGGCCAAGAGAATCGGGCGTCGACCAAATCGATCCGACAAGGCTCCAACGATCGGGGCACAGACAAATTGTGTTAACGCATACGTGGACGAGATGACACCGACGAAAAATCCTGCGGTTGAGACGTCACCACCAACGAATTGCTTCACCAATTCCGGCAGCACGGGGATAATGATCCCAATCCCAAGTATATCGATCAGCAGTGTCAACAGAATAAACGCGATCGCAGCTTTGCGAGGTTCAGGCTGATTCGTCTCCAAATCGCTGGGCGAGTCGGGAGAATCGGGTTGCGAATCGCTCATGAATATCGAATCGGGGGAGCTGCGGGCGGGAAGGAAAGACGGCAAGTCTCAGGGTTACGAGCGTTTTGAGCAAGAACCCACGATGGAACAGGTGATGAGCTGCGGGCGTTTTGCAAAATTCGCGTGAAACACGCGGGAAATCGGCTCAGGGCGAGGGTGCGAAAAATTGCTGCGGACTTGGACGGTACTTTCTAGGTAAGTTTTGCCGGTTGTACTGAATCTTCCGCCGGAAGTTTGCCGATGCAAGCACTGGCGGGAGCTCGTATCACAACCGAAGTGCGCATGGAGGCGCACCGACGATGATCATTTGGACAATCAAACTGCTCAGCAACGTGCGAAAAGCGATCGCCGGGCGCAACCATCCACACCAGCTTGCCTGGGCCGTCGCATTCGGTCTGGTGCTGGGGCTCGTTCCACACGGGAACTTGGTTGCCTTGGCATGGCTATTCGTGGTGCTTTCACTGAATATTAATCACTCGATGATGGCGATCACAGCGATCGGCAGCAGTTTTATTGCTGGACGATTGGATCCGTACTCGCACCAAGTCGGCGAGTACTTTCTCAGCCAGCCGAGTTTTCACGACACCCTCGTGACCGCATGGCAATGGCCGCTCGTTGCGTGGACGGACCTGAACAACACGATTGTTCTCGGAAGCTTCACGATTGCCTTGGCAGCGATGTTTCCGGTGTTCGCCGTGACCTATCCGGTTTTTCGATACTTGGGTCGCAACGCTCGCAAGGCAGAGAGCGAAGCTGTGGCGGATCAAGACTCGGCAACAGCCGTCCCTGTGGCATCTGATCCAGCAAAACCGGAAACGGCAAAACCGGAACCTGCACCGAGCGAAACACACCCCATCGTTGTCGTTGACAAGGCTCATGCTCGAGTCTCGCGGCCTCACTTGGCTGCGAAAAAAGTCACAACAGAAAAAGCAGCCAGCTTAACCGCTGCTGACTTTACGCCCATCGCCGACGACGCCGCGTTGTTGGACGAAAGCAAGCCAGCTACTTCACTTCAAGAACCCCATATTGCGGTGGAAACCCGAATCGATGTGATCCGAATTGCGGATTACCGGGAGTCTGCCAAAGACGAGTCGAGCGACTCCACAACTATGGATAATAGCGAACCGATGGATGAAGCATTTCGATATCTGCTTCATCAATTGCGTGACACACAGCAAAGGAAAGCAGCATGATTCGCTGGCGATTTGTTATCACGCGACTACTTATTGTTATTGCGGTCGTGATGCTTCTGCGTTGGGGCCTGGGTCCCGTCACCGAATACGCAACGGTGCAAACGATCGAAGCGTCGGTGGGCGCTCGCGCAGAGATTGGCCGAACACAAGTCGGTCTGTTTCCACCGCGAGTGATTTACACAGACTTCCGCGTAGCCGATCCTCGTGCCGACAAAGATCTCAAGGACGCGTTTCGAGCTGACTCGATTGACTTTGTCATCGACGGCGACTCGATTCTGCATCGTCGATTCATCGTGCGAGACGCAAAAATCTCCGGCATTCAAATCGGATCGGATCGCGAGACGAGCGGTCACTTGCCTGTTGAACCGGATGACGTCGTCGAAGCTAGCGATGGACCGTCCATGCTCGGAAAACTTTTTGGCGGCATCGGCGGTGACCTTGAAGGTCAAGCGGATCAATTGCTTGCCGAGATGGAGACCAAGCGAGTCAGCGAAGAAATTCGCGCTCACTGGGAGCAAGAGTATCGCCAACTAGCGACACGAGCCAAGGATCTCGAAACAAAGATCCGAGAGATTCGCGATCGTACGCGTGACATCAGCAATCCATTGCGAGATCTGCCGGAAGTTCAACGGACTTTGGCGGATATGAATGCAATGCGAGACGAATTGCTGTCGGTGCGAGCAAAGATGGATTCGTTGCCAGCTCAATTGCAGCTTGATTACGCTCGTTTAGACGAAGCCAAACAGCATGACTTGGAAAAGTTGAAGGACGTCATTCCTGTCGACGTGTCTCAAGGGGCCGACGTCGCTGTTGATTTATTTGTCGCTTCAATTCGTGAGCAAGTAACGCGAATCAAGGGCTACTTAGAAAGCGGTCGAACGATCGCGGATTACACGGTTGTTGCTCCCAAGTCGGACCGCGAGCGTGGCGTTTCGTATGACATGTTCGGAGGCAACCAACGCCCATCGATCCTTGTTCGAACTTGTGAAATCGGCGGTGTTTTGCGAGCGGACGGCAAGGTGTACTCGCTCACCGGTGTGCTTGAAAATGTCACGCCCACACCGGAAATCCTTGACGAACCGACGCGGGCGCGAGTCCGTTTGGAAGGTCCAGAGATCGTGCGACTTGAGTATGTGCGTGATCAACGTCAAGGACGCGACATCGACTTGCTGACATTGCACTTCCCGGAAATGGGGGCTCGTCCGCTTCGTATCGGTGACTCCAAGAACCTTGGTATCGCCATCAGTGGCGGACAGCGAGAGTTGTGGGTCCAGCTTCGAAACGAAAACGATTCGATTCAGGGTCGAGTGGTCAGCAAGCAAACTCAGGTCAACATGGACTTGATGGTGGATTCGAAAGTCGAACGATCGGCGGCTGTACAGTCGTTGAAAGCGAGCCTTGCCAATGTGGATCGCATCGAGATTGACGCCCAATTCCAAGGTACTTGGAAAGACATGGACGTGAACTTGAGCACGAACCTGTCGAAGGTGTTCAAGCAAGCAACACACGACGCGATGGTGGATCAAGCGAATGCGACGCAAGCCAAGTTGGCTGCGAAAGTGAACGCCGTTCATCAGGAACAGACAGAAAAATTGCGTTCGTGGTTAGGCTCCCAGCAAAACGAAGCCTTGTCGCTGCTGGCGAACACAGACAAGACCATCGAAGAGATGCGTCAGAAAGTGCTCAGCCAAGTTGGTGACGCGGATACGTATCTTGGGAAGCTTCGCGGCGCAGCGCTGCAAAAACTTCGCTAGGCAAACGCAAGCGACATAACAATCGACTTAGAACGCATACCGCAGCAAAGTGCTTGCTGCGGTTTCTTTTTAGCCTTTTTGTAAGCCCTTTTGGCGGCGAACGCTCATTTCGATTGCCGCGATCATTGCTTTGCTCTTGTTCACGGTCTCATCGAACTCGGCGTCCGCATTGCTGTCCGCGACAACGCCACAACCGGCTTGCACGTAGACGACGTTGTCTTTGACAACAATCGTGCGCAGTGCGATGCACGTATCCATGTTGCCGCGATAGTCGATATAGCCTACCGCGCCGGCATAGGGGCCTCGTCGGTGCGGTTCGATCGAGTCGATGACTTCCATTGCACGAACTTTGGGGGCGCCGGACACGGTGCCCGCTGGGACGCAAGCCTTGAGCGCGTCAAAGGCGTCTAGTCCTTCACGTAATTCGCCCTGCACTTCGCTGCTGATGTGCATCACGTGGCTGTATCGTTCAACGACCATGATTTCAGTGAGCTCGACGGTGCCAAACTTTGCGACGCGTCCGATGTCGTTGCGGCCCAAGTCGACGAGCATTACGTGTTCGGCACGTTCTTTCGGATCAGCAAGCAATTCTTCTTCGAGTTGGCGATCCTCTTTTTCAGTGCGGCCACGTGGACGTGTGCCAGCCAACGGACGTACCGTGACCCTTCGGTCCTGGACACGGCACATGATCTCGGGTGAGCAACCGACCAATTCGCACTCGGGAGTGCGAACGTAGAACATGAAGGGACTCGGATTGACGACTCGAAGTGATCGGTAGATCTCGAAGGGGTCGACGTCGGTGCGAATGCTCCATCGCTGGCTGGGAACGACTTGAAAAATATCGCCTGCTCGGATGTATTCGACACAAGTTCGCACCGCGTCGCCAAACGACTGGCGGTCAAAGTTCGATTCGACCGTGAGCACAGGCTCGTCGCTGACTTCGCTCGGTATCTCGGCGGGTTGGTACGTGAGCGGTTGGGATAGTTGTTTGATTGTCGCGTCGACGCGTGAGGCTGCGACTTGGTAAGCGGCTTCGAGTTCGCTCGGATTCGATGCTGAGCGACAATCCGCGAGCGAGATGATCGTGATCGTTTTTGCGACGTGATCGAACACACACAGCGTGTGATAGAAGCCAAAGTCGAGATCGGGCAAGTCGCGATCATCATTCGGTGCGTTCGGCAAGTTCTCGACGTAACGCACGACGTCATAGCCAGCGTAGCCGATCGCGCCACCAACGAACGGTGGCAAACCAGGGATGTTGGCGACGCGATAGTGAAAGTGCTTGCGAAACGAATCCAGTGGATCAGCAGACGTTTGGCTTTGGGTTTCGCCGCTAACTAGATCTGTGACATCGATCTTGTCACCTTGGGCGCGGAACCGCCCCAGCGGGTTGGATGCCAAAAAACTGTAGCGGCCGACTTTTTCTCCGCCGATAACGCTTTCAAAAAGGCATGCTGGGCCGCCGTCGTCGAGCAATCGGAATGCGGTGACCGGAGTCAGCGTGTCGCTGAGCAATCGACGATAAACCGGGACGAAATCATGACCGCTAGCCAGTTCAGCGAAATCGGACGCGTTGGGAGTGTGCATCAGTTCAAATTCATATTCATCGGGTTGAGCAATCGTCCTAGTCTCACTCCCAAACGCGAGTTCGTGTAGGGGCGAGTTGGGTATTGTGATCAAGTGCGGCTGGTCGTGTACGATGCGGCTCCGCGTTGACACTCCGGGGGCCAGCGATAGAATCAAGTCGATAGATGCTTAGTCGTTGCAGCCTATAGATTTACGACGACGGCAACCAAGGAACGAGCGATTATGAAGTGCCAATACTGTGAAAAACCCGCAACGTTCCACATCACGGAATTGACCGAGCCGACTGGGCCCCAGGTCATGCATCTGTGCGAGGAACATGCCCGGACATTTCTTCAAAAGGATAGTTCCTCTCCGACAGCGACGATCGCTGGTGCGCTCGCGAAGCAGCTGCAACTCGGCCAGACTAAACAAGAATTGGCGGAGCTGGACCAGAAAGAGTGTCCGGTTTGTGGAATCAGTTTCTTTGAGTTTCGAAATTCTGGGCGGCTCGGGTGTCCATACGATTACACCCATTTTGAAGCTGATTTGACGCCGTTGCTGATCAATATCCATGACGCGACAGAGCACAAAGGCAAACATCCTCGTCGGGCTGCGGCGACGGCTGATTCGCAAGCCAAATTGATCCATATGCGTCGCGAGATGGAAGAGGCCGTGGAACGCGAGGACTACGAACGGGCTTCGGAGATTCGCGACGAGCTTCGGCGCATCGAAACCCAGGGCAGCGTTCCTCAGGAATAAGTATCCGTCGCGAATCACTTTGGGGATTTGTCGGTGTTGGGATACTGCCCTCCAGGTCCGAAAAGCCTATGATCTCAGTTCGTCTAACCATGGCTGCTTGTCATGTCGGAGACGTGAATCCTATTTTGCGGCAATCGGTGCGTTTCCCGATTGAATCTTTTTAACCCCATCATTGGCGGAGATAGCTAGACGTGCGACGAGACTCGGACTTTAGCGACTTGGCCCAAAGCAGCGGCGAATGGCTCAAGGGGACCGGTCCAGAATCGGACATCGTGATCAGTAGCCGAATTCGCCTGGCTCGTAATCTTGCGGATTTCCCATTCATTCGTCGTTGTAGCGACGAAGACCGTGTCAGCATCGAGCGTACGGTGCGAGCCAGAATGGAGGCGCTCGTTGACTGGGAGCAAATTCGCTATATCGATTTGGAGCCGCTTTCCGAAGTCGACCGACAATTCCTCGTCGAACGCCAGCTCATTAGCCGTGAAATCGCCGACGCGGACGGTTCTCGCGCAGTCGCAATCGATCCCAGCGAACAATACAGCGTGATGATCAATGAAGAAGATCATTTGCGGATCCAGGTCATGCATAGCGGACTGGATCTTGAGTCGGCTTGGGCCCAGATCGATGCCCTAGATGACAAACTCGAAGGCGCGATCCTGTATGCGTTTCACCCCAAGTACGGTTACCTAACGGCTTGTCCGACCAACGTGGGGACGGGGCTGCGAGTCAGTGTGATGCTGCATTTGCCGGCGCTGGTCATCACCCGCCAGATTGAAAAAGTGTTCCGCAGTATGCAGCGGATCAACGTCACAGTCCGTGGTCTGTATGGCGAAGGATCTCAGTACACAGGCGATTTTTATCAAGTTAGCAATCAAATCACGCTTGGTCGCGGCGAACGTGAGTTGCTTTCGCTCGTCGGTGACGATGTTGTGCCGCGGATTATCGAGTACGAGCGAAAAGCACGCCAGTTTCTGCTGGGGCAAAACCAGCAGGACCTGCACGATGACGTTAGCCGGGCACTTGGGATTCTAAGCACGGCCAAGAAGATTAGCAGCGAAGAGACCATGCACTATCTCTCGAAAGTACGGATGGGCATCAATTTGGGGCTGATCGACAACTTGCACGTTGGCATGATCAACAAGCTGTTCATCCACACCCAGCCAGCACATTTACAGAAATTGCACGGCCGAATCCTTGGATCAAGCGATCGGAACGTGGAGCGAGCCACCTACCTGCAGAGGCATTTAAACGGCCAGACAGGCAGCGGCGAGTTGAACTAAGTCGCGATTTAGTCCGTAAGCTCTGTTCCAAAGGATTATGACATCCAGGCACTTGGGTGGTTAAACTAGTGCTCAACAAGAAAGTCGTGCTGCGGATAGGTTTGCCACCCAGCACTTATAGTTCTCATCAAAGAAGATGCCGGAGTGGCGGACGAGATTCAGTTAATTGACCAAGCTCTACGGGGCGATCGCGAGGCCTTTGCGCAATTGGTCGAGTTGAATCAGGGGCGTTTGTTTGCTTCGATGATACAGGTGACGGGTTCGCCTGATGAAGCTGAGGAAGTTGTCCAAGACGCGTTTATCCGAGCGTTCGTGAAGCTCGATACCTTCCAGCGAAATAGCCAGTTCTTTACTTGGCTCTATCGAATCGCATTCAACAGTGCGCTCACTCGGCGACGTCGGCGAAAGAATCGTGTCTCGTTGGATCACGCCCGTGAAACTGTGGGGCTTGAGATCGCTGACGATGGCGATGGTGTGGATGAACCGATGCTGCGGCAAGAGCGAGTTGTCTTGGTACGCCAAGCGCTGGCCCAGCTCACAGAGGAACATCGCTCCATTTTGGTCTTGCGAGAAATGGAGGACCAGTCGTACGAGAACATCGCTGAAATACTCGAAATCTCCATCGGTACGGTTCGCAGTCGACTGAGCCGGGCGCGACGACAACTCAAAGTCACGCTCGAAGCGATGCAACGTGCCGAGGAGGGTGAGTCCTAAACGCGTGTTTGAAACACGTCCCACCTACCTCCTA
The DNA here is from genome assembly GCA_041749955.1 of Pirellulaceae bacterium. Lineage (GTDB taxonomy): Bacteria > Planctomycetota > Planctomycetia > Pirellulales > Pirellulaceae > JBBSJZ01. The sequence continues at coordinate 22,882 of JBGTAI010000131.1, forward strand.
GATTGGGTTCCAACGTGGCAACAAGCCAATTTAGTGCTAGCAGTGATCCGCATGATCACGGCCAAGTGCAACAGACTGCGGGTGCGATCCGACCATTCCTCGGTATCCAGTACAAATGCTGTCAACAGTATGGACGGTTGTATCGAACGTCGTCGGGTACATCCTATGAAGGACGTTGCCCCAAATGCGGGAAGCTGCTATCAGTGCCGATCGGATCTGGAGGCACCGGCCAGCGATTCTTCTCTGCTGGTTAAATCTCTAGCATCTCTTTCGAGCGACGGCTGGCTTTTGCTACCTTCAACGGGTTGTCGCTTTATTCTGCGTCTCGTTGATTCGCATTGTCACCCATACTGATCGCCTTTTTTTCATGCTTGGTGAATACAAAGTCAGCCGTTGCACCCGCCGGTGCCATACGCTCGACCGACCCTTGCGCGAAGGTGAATGGTACTACTCCGTCATTTTCGAGGACGGGGACGATTTCCTTCGTCGTGATTACTCCGCCGAGAGCTGGACAGGCTTGCCCGAAGGCGGCATTGGCTTCTGGAAGAACCGTATTCCAACATCGGACCAGCGAAAGCTTGTGCCAGCGCCAGTTGAAGTGCTCGTCGATTTGCTTCGACAAATGGAGTCGATGCCTGCGAAAGCAAAAAGCCGTTTTCTGCTCGCGTTGACGTTGCTGCGGCGAAAGGCTGTTCGTGATGTGACCCCGCCACGCTCGCGAGTGGCATCTGACGCACTGAATCAAGAAGAATCGGCTCCCGAATTATTGTGCTTAGAAGTTCTTGTGGATTCGTCTCGCATTGAGGTCCCGGTTTGTGAGATTACTTCGGAGGAGCAGGACACGCTCCGTGACGAGTTGCAGGAACTGCTGTATTGCGAAGCAGATCCCGACAGTTAAGTCGCCGGAAAACTCCAGGCATCACATTCCATAACTCAGATTTACGTTTACACCACTGCCACGCCAGACTCGCTAAGGCTTACGGATGAGAACCGCCGTATGGATCGGCATGACGTATGTGCTTTTCGTCTCCGGTGGAGCGACCTGTTTTCGTCGAGACGTGACGGTTCCGTTCCCGCCGCCGCCGATCGTCTTCTCATCGACTCCGACGCTTGAGCAACTTACCGAAGTTGTTAATCGAACGGATGCGATTCGCGAGCTTTCGAGTAACTCTGCGAGCGTCGAAGTGCTGAGCATGCCCGCGGTACCCAAACTCAATACGACTTTGGCGGTCCAGCGAGAGATGAATTTCAGAATGCGGGCGAATATCCCGGTCTTGCTCGGCGCCGGAATCGACCTGGGTAGTAACAACGACGTGTTCTGGTTCGAAGTGCCCGAAGGCATGTCCAAGACATTGTATTTCGCGAGGCACGACCAGTATCGCCAGCAACTCAACCGCAGCATTCTGCCCGTCGATCCAACTTGGATCGTCGACGCTTTGGGTCTGGTGCGAATCGATCCAAGCCAAGTGGTTTATGGGCCCGTTCAGCGAGAGGATGGCAAACTCGAAGTCCGCAGCATGATGAATATGCCCGACGGACAGTATCAACGCGTTTGCTATGTCGAACCAACGGCAGGTTATGTCACGCACCAGTATTTGTTCGCGCCGGACCAACGACTCGTGGCGACAAGTGTCGCATCAAACCATCGCTACTATTCCGATCAACTTTGTGCTTTGCCGCACCGAGTCGAATTGCAGTTGTCCCCGGCTGCCGGTCCACCACTGGCCATGCGAATGGACATCTCGTCGTATGTGGTCAATCAATTGTTGAGCAGTGATCCACAACAATTCGCGATGCCTCAAACGGCATCCAACGTGGTTGACTTGGCGAATCTTGCTCCAGGGATTCCGGCGACCGCGGTCGCGCCGCCTTCGTACTACTCCGCGGGTCGAGTGGCAACGAATCCATACCCGCTGCGTGGCACAACGCGGTAGCATGACTCGCTGGGACGGACTTGAGTTCGATACGATTCAGTTTCATGGCCCCATTAATCACGGATTTGGTGTTTCGATCGTCGCAGTTAATTAAGTACGGTCGCAACCAAGTGCTGGGTGACGCTTCGCCAGCACCAATGCACGTTTCACGTTACCGATGGCGCTTGCTATGTCGCTCGGAAATCAATCGTCCCATCGCAAGACACTGACGGTTCATCGCGCTCATACGCGCGCTGGCTTGGCTTTGTTTCGGCCCTCTACTTTGTTGTGGATGGCCGGCATCTCGGTATTGATGGTGCCGATTCTCACACTCGTTGATATTCCCACCGCACGCTGGTTCGCTTCGGATCGATTACCCAAAGAGTTGTCGGATATCCTTGACTTATGTCGCGTTTATTCGCACGGTAGCGGCGTTTTCATGATTTTGCTCGGGTTGATCATGATGGCTCCGAAACGTCGCTGGTATGTCCCGCGATTAGCGGCGCTTGCGATGGGTGGCGGCGCCATTGCGACGATCACGAAAATGTTTGTTCTGCGTCCACGCCCGTCGGGGCTGCCGAGTTTGAGCACGGCGCCCTACGACTATGCCTGGCTCTGGGAATTCGATTGGACTCTCACTCAGGTTGCGATGTTCGACGCGAATACGCGGGCCTTTCCTAGCGGCAACGTTGCGACGGCTATCGCACTTTCAGTCGGGCTTTGTATGGTTCTACCGCGAGGCAAGTGGCTGTTCGTTGCGATTTGTGTCGGCACGATACTCCAGCGGCTTTCAAGTGGAGCGCACTTCGTGAGCGACCTGTTCGGTGGCGCCGCGTGTGGTTTGCTCTGGGCCTACGCGTGCTTTCATCCAAGCTTGCTGGGAAATCTATTTGATAAAATGGAGCCTGAGACGATGCCTCGTCGCCGCCGCCGCGATCTCAAGGAAACCATCACGATCGAGCCTGTGGAAAAACCTGACTATGAAAGTCTCGACAAGATCGCGGCGTAGTTGTCCTAGACAATCGGCTACAACGATTCCTGGCTCAGTCGTTTGCGTAGCGGTTGAATGATCTCGTGAGGCACGAACTTTTCAAGTCGTTCGTCGTTGGCTTGAAGCACCGCAATTTGCTTGAGCAGCGAGCTGCTCACGTGTGCAAATCGTTCATCCGCCATCAAGAAGACAGTCTCGATTTCTGAGTCGAGTTGGCGATTGGCCATCATCATGGTGAACTCGCCGGCGATGTCGGTAAGCGGGCGGATTCCTCGAACCATCACCGACGAGTTGATTTGACGAACGAAATCGACCGCGAGTCCGTCGAACATTTCGACTCGTACGTTCGAGAGATTCTTCGTTACGCTTTCAACAAGTTGGACTCGATCGGCAATATCGAACAACGGTCGCTTTTCCGCATTGATACCGATTCCCACGACTAAGTGGTCGAACAGTTTCGCGGCACGCTCGATGATGTGCAAATGTCCGAGGGTAATCGGATCAAAGGAGCCGGTATAAACAGCGGTCCGCTTTGGCATGGTACGGCTCATCAGTCGACAAGAATACGCAGTTGTGGGGGTGAGTGTGACACAGTTTATCACGAGGATAACGCCGAGATGCGCTAGGCGGCCAGAAGTTCTCGTAACGTTAGGATGAGTCGTTCAATATCGTCGCAATTGTTGTACGCATGAACGCTAGCTCTTACACTGCCGCCACGGCAACTTAGCACGATGCGGTTGGCGAGTGCTCTCTCGCGAACCGCCCCAGGCTCGTGACCAGGAATGTTGAATGTGACGATCCCACTTTGGTGATGGCGACTGGCGACACGTTCGACCACGGCACCGAGCTGAACTAACTCTTGCGCAAGATGGCTGGAAAGTTCCAAAACACGTTCTTCGATTGCGCTGGGACCGAGGGTGCGGAGTACTTGCAGGAACAATTCGACACTTGCCGAAAGACCTGCAACACCGACCATGTTGGCTGATCCAGCTTCGTAACGAGCTGCGTCTTCGCGTAGTTCAAACGTCGCATGCGAGAAATGGTGAGCGTTCCGAACGCTGTTCCAGCCTACGATTGGGCATCTCATGTTGGCTCGATGTTCACGCCGAATCATTGCGATGCCAACCCCTTCCGGACCAAGCAGCCATTTGTGGCCGTCCGCAGCCAAAAAATCCACAGGAATTTTTTTGACATCGAGCGGGTGAACGCCGAGTCCCTGAATCGCATCGAGGAAAACGAGCACGCCTTTTTTGTGGGCTCGATGGACAAGATCCGCGATATCGATTCGGTAGCCACTCGAGTAGCCAACCCAGCTAGCGGCGATGATGCGTGTTCGATCGTCCACCTGTGCGATGAGGTCGTCTACTGCGACGCTCGAGCCGCGGCGTGGAACGATTCGGACATTGACGCCTCGGTACTGCTGGTTCAACCAGGGGAACAGATTGCTGGGGAATTCGCCTTCGGGAATGACCACATTATCGCCGTTTTTCCAGGGGAATCCTTCGGCAACGAGGCTGATTCCGGTACTCGTATTGGGGACAACGAAAAGGTCGTCTTCCTCAGCGCCGAGCAGCTCGCTGAACTGTGTCCGCATGCGGCTGATGTTGGCTGCCCACTGAGGCCAAACGGTGTCTCCAAGCGTTTCGGCTTGTGTCGCCAGCTTCCGAATCGCATCACCTGCCGGTTGGCTCAGCGGCGCGACTGCGGCGTGATCCAGGTAAGTCCACTCGCGGTGAATCGGCATTTGGGACCGCCACCAGTCCCAAACCGCATCGGGTTTGGAGGTGTCGCGGCAGTTTTCTGCCCGAAAAATGCCTTCAGTGGACCCAAAAGGACCCGTTCCCCCTGTTTGCATTTCGTCATCCTTGGATTATTTGTTACAACCTGAACCGGTCGACTAGTCTGTTAACTTAGCGATCCAGCGTAGGCTTGGGAAACGTGGTGGTTTCCAAGTATACTGCGACCCACCTCGGCGGTACGTCAATGTGACACCGTTCGAACTTTCCCATCCCAGCTTATCTTTTTGAGGTCCATTGATGCCCAAGGCGCTCTGTCTCATCAGCCTTGTGGCGTCGATCCTGGTGCTCGTGCTATTTGGTGCCGATGCGGCGATGGGAATGTTTGGTATGAAGGATATGGCTCCGCTGGGGGCTGCTAGCCTCATGATGGACATTGCATTTGCCATTTTCAGCGGTGCAATGATTTTTCTCAGTTGGACGACCTACCGCGAACAACGATAGAGCTTGTTAATTTTGGCAAGCAACTTTTAGCTTTGTTTTTGCATCCGATCACGTAACTCTTTGCAGCCATCAACCGGATTGCTGCACACGGAACAGCGAGTTGTGCCATTATCGTTGGTTGTTCCAGCAAGGCCTCCGCACGAGCCGCTGATTGGCTTGCGTCCGAAGATCACGCCCACAGCCATCGAAGCTGCAACCACGGTGAAAACGACGAGCGTCAGTGCCAACATTGGAATGACGCGCGACGCGACGCTTGATGGTTCTTGCTTTGCCGTTCCTGAGGTCTCGCTGGCAACGGGCACTGATTCAAGTGAGCCGGTTCCGGCAAGCGTGAAGGAGTCGCCGATCCGCGAAACCAACAGTGCATCGAGACCATTGTCTTTTGCCGCTTGAAGACCCGCATCGGGGCCGAGCACATTGATTGCTGTTGCCCACGCATCGGCTTGCATGCAGTTACGGGCAATCACGGTGACCGATGCTAGATCGTGTGTGACAGGTCGTCCAGTGCGTGGGTCGATCGTATGCGAAAACAATTGTCCGTCGATTTCAAAGCGATTGCGGTAATCACCGGACGTGGCCATCGCAGCTTCTCGCAGCGGACGTCGGACAAGCAATGCGTTCAGTTCGCTATCAGGCCGTTGAATGCCAACCATCCAAGGCGCGCCAGCTTTGTCGCCAAGAACACGAACTTCGCCGCCAATCTCAACGAACACATTCTTAGCCCCACGCTCGCTGAGTAGATCAATCACACGATCGACGCCATGGCCCTTCGCGATTGCCGACAAATCAATTTGGATCTCAGCGATACTCTTGCGAATCGCTGGAGGGTCTTTGCGCACCTCCAAATTTTGGAAACCAATTTGCTTTCGAGTGGTCTCGATCTCTGAGTCACTTGGAACGGTTTGGTTCCGCTTTTCGGGGCCAAAGCTCCAAAGATTAACGAGCGGCCCTACAGTGGGATCGAACGCACCATCGGTTTTTCCTGAGACCTCTAATGCGTACTCGACGACTGAAGCCGTTTCTGGGCTGACGTCGAACCAGTCTGTCGAATCCGATTTATTGAATCGGCTGATCTCGGAAGACTTGAGGTAAGTCGACATTTGGTCATTGACTCGACGCAGCTCGGCATCGACAGCTTCGGTAATCGTCTCCTCCAAATCGCTTGGCGGATCGAATACCTTCACCATGTACGTCGTTCCCATCGTCTGGCCACGTAGCTCAATGATCGAGTTATCGAGTGATTGGGCCAACGATGCGATGGGCTGCGAGAGCAACCAACCAACGAACAACGCGGCAATCGTCAACGATCGCCGCGCTGTCGATGGGTACATTCGATCTTGAGTCGGATCAGCCGCCAAAGTCGTCATATGCAATATTCTCGGGTTCGACGCCCAAATCATCGAGCATCTTGAACACCGCCGCGTTCATCATCGGCGGTCCACAAATGTAGTACTCGATATCCTCGGGAGCTGGGTGGTTCTTGAGGTAGTTTTCCAAAAGCACCTGGTGAATGAAGCCCTTGTAACCAGTCCAATTGTCTTCGGGCAAAGGTTCCGAGAGAGCGATATTGAACTTGAAGTTCGGGAACTCTTCTTCGATCTTACGGAAGTGATCGACATAGAATAGTTCTCGCATACTGCGACCACCGTACCAGTAAGTCACCTTACGGTTGGTTTTCTTGCGTTTGAACAATTCAAAAATGTGACTGCGAAGCGGAGCCATGCCCGCACCACCACCGATGTAAACCATTTCAGCGTCGGTGTCCTTGATGAAGAACTCGCCGTAAGGTCCGCTAATCGTCGCCTTGTCGCCTGGTTTGAGCGAAAAGATATAACTGCTCATCTTGCCGGGCGGCGTGCCTTCAGGGGCACGTGGCGGCGGCGACGCGACACGAATATTGAGCATGATGATGCCCTTTTCGCCAGGATAGTTGGCCATCGAATAGGCACGAACGACAGGCTCATCGACCTTCGACACGTACCGCCAAATATTGAACTTATCCCAATCTTCGTGGAAACGTTCTTCGATCACGAAGTCTTTGTAATGAATCTCGTGCGGAGGGCATTCGATTTGGATGTAACCTCCAGCACGGAAGTCAACCTCTTCGCCGGCAGGTAATTCCAGCACGAACTCTTTGATAAACGTGGCGACGTTGTGGTTGCTCTTGACCGTGCAATTCCACTTCTTCGTTTCGAACGCTTCGTGCGGAACCTCGACCTTCATGTCTTGCTTCACAGCCACTTGGCAACTCAATCGCTCACCCTCGGCTGCTTCTCGCTTGTTGATGTGGCCTTTCTCCGTCGCCAGAATTTCTCCACCACCTTCATAGATTTTGACACGGCACTGGGCACAAGTACCGCCGCCACCGCATGCGCTGGATACAAAAATCCCAGCGTCAGCCAAAGCGCCTAACAGCTTTCCGCCGGCAGGAACTTCGATCTCTTTCTGGTTGTTGACCATGATCTTGACCGGACCGGTCGCAACCAATTGGCTCTTGAACGCAAGGATCAGAAGCACCAACGCGACGACGACGATGGTAAACATCGCGACGCCAAGCAGGACGGTATTGAAGGAAATTGCATCCATCGAGAGATCGCTCTTCAGGAAAAAAGTCTGTGTTCAGTATCCAGGCCTCTGGAGGTTCTCCAAAAGGCAACTTGTTCGTCTTTTTGGACTACAGCGAAATGCCGCTGAAGGACATAAAAGCTAACGCCATCAATCCAACCGTGATAAACGTGATTCCTAAACCGCGAAGTGGCGGCGGAACATCGCTGTATTTCATTTTTTCACGAATGCCCGCTAGTGCGGCGATTGCTAGTGCCCAGCCAACTCCGCAACCAAGTCCGTAGACAACGGACTCTGGGAAGTTGTACTCACGTTGTTCCATGAATAGCGAAGCACCGAGGATCGCACAGTTCACCGTGATCAGCGGCAAGAAAATGCCTAGCGCGTTGTAGAGTGCTGGCATAAACCGATCGAGAAGCATTTCGAGGATTTGAACCATGGCCGCGATCACGCCGATGTAGCTAATGAAGCCCAAGAAGGTGAGATCCAAGTCAGCAAAAAAATCAAGCGTCGATGGACCCGTGATCTTTGAGACCCAGCTCAATGCTCCCTTTTTGAGCAGATGCTCATAAATCAACTGGTTCGCTGGCACTGTGATGAACTGAATCAAGATCACTGCACCACCAAGCTGGATTGCCGTTTTGACGTTCTTACTAATGGCAATGAACGTACACATTCCGAGGAAGAATGCGAGCGCCAGGTTCTCGACGAACACGGCTTTCAGAAAGATGCTCAGGTAATGTTCAAAAATATTCATGATGTTCCCTTAAGCCTCTTCGATTTGTTCGGGCTTGTAAGCTCGGATCGCCCATATGAGCATTCCGATCAAGAAAAACGCACTCGGCGGCAAGAGCATCAGCCCATTCGGGTTGTACCATCCGCCGTTTCGATCCAACGCCAGCAGCTCGATTCCAAACAGTGAGCCGTTACCGAGCAGTTCGCGAAAGAAGGCCACGAACATCAAGACAAGCCCATAACCCAAACCGTTACCGATTCCGTCTAGGAAGCTAATCCATACACCGTTCTTCATCGCAAAGCCTTCGGCGCGACCCATCACGATGCAGTTGGTGATGATCAAGCCCACAAACACTGACAGCTGCTTGCTGATGTCATACAGGTAAGCCTTTAAAAGTTGGTCGACAACAATCACCAGCGAGGCAATCACGACCATCTGAACAATGATTCGAATGCTGCTGGGGATGTAATCACGGATTGCACTGACGGCCGCGTTGCTGCAAGCCGTCACTGCCATCACAGCAACACTCATGACGAGTGCCGTGTTCATGCTTGTCGTCACCGCAAGCGCCGAACAAATTCCTAGAATTTGCAAGGCGATTGGGTTGTTATCGATCAGCGGTCCGAAGAGGACTTTTTGAGTCTTCGAAGCAGCCATAATTAGTTCGCTCCCGCAGTTTTGTTTTCGCTAGTCAATTCTTGCTTGAGCTTGCCGAGAAAGACGCCATAGCCATCATCGCTGGCCCAATAACGGATCAAGTTGGTGACGCCGCGACTTGTGATCGTTGCTCCAGACAAACCGTCCACGGCGTATGGGTTGTCTGACGGCGCGGTGCCCTTAAAGACTTCGGCTTTTGGTTCGCCGTCTGGTCCGTAGAGCTCGCGGCCAACCCATTGAGCTTTCCAGTTCGCATTGTCGACTTCGCCACCCAACCCAGGCGTTTCTGCGTGTTCGTAAAAGGTTAGCCCTTGAACGGTTTCGAGGTCGCTCTTTAGTGCCAAGTATCCGTAAAGCGTTGACCACAGCCCCTGGCCGTAAACTGGCAGCACGACCTGTTGAATGCGGTCACTGTTCGGACGCTTGACGAAGTAGACCTTCGCAATTTTTTCTCGTCGCAATTTGCCAATGCTGAAGTCAGTTGCACCAATTTCGACACTCTGATCGATGTCTTTAGCGGCAGCCTTCGGATCATACTTTTCGATGTCATATTCGGTGGAATATTCGCCGGTTTGTAGATTCACCAGCTTTTCGCTGATCCAACTGTAAAGCGTTGCTACTTCGGCTTGGCTCAGTTTGGATGCAGGGCGGCCGAATTCACCGAGCGCGAGTCCCGTTGCATCAAGAATGTTGCGTTGACGATCGAGCGTCTTATTCGTCTCTTGCATCGGTCGCAGAAGAACTGCGGCAACGCTCACCGCCGCGGAGCAAACCACGCACAGAACTACGGCGACTCGGAGCGTTGAAAAAAGAGTGTCACGACGTTGCATAGCGTGCTAACCTCCGTTTGACGTTCGCTTGGACGACAAAGTAGTCGATCAGCGGAGCGAACACGTTTCCGAACAAAATTGCGAGCATGATGCCTTCAGGGAAAGCTGGATTGATCACGCGAATCAGCACCGTCATGAATCCGATCAGTGCCCCATAAACCCACTTCCCGGTTTCTGTCATCGACGCACTGACAGGGTCAGTTGCCATAAACACCAAACCGAACGCGAGGCCACCAATCACAAGGTGCCATTGTGGTGGAATCGCAAACATCGGATTGGTGTCGCTTCCGATAACATTGAGCATCAATGCCGTACCAATCACGCCGCCAACAACGCCAGCCATGATCTTCCAAGATCCGACGCCGGAACCGATTAACACTGCTGCACCAACAATGCACAACAAGGTGCTCGTTTCACCAACACAACCTTGAATCGTTCCCAGAAACGCATCCATCCAAGAGATCGATGTGGTTCCGTAAACAGTTTGAATGCTCGAAAGGGATTCGATCGCACCACCTTTGGTACTTGCCATCTGACCGAGGGCAGTCGCACCGCTATATCCGTCGACTGCAGTCCAGACCTTGTCGCCGCTGATTTGACCCGCATAAGCGAAGTACAAGAACGCGCGACTTGTCAGTGCCACATTCAGGAAGTTACGGCCTGTTCCGCCGAACACCTCTTTTGCAACCACCACTCCGAACGCAATTCCCACAGCAACCTGCCACAGCGGAATGGACGCCGGAAGTGTCAGTGGGAAAAGCAGTCCTGTGACGAGGAAACCTTCGTTGATTTCGTGTCCCCGGAGGACGCTGAAGATCAACTCGATGTGCCCACCGACAAACATGCAAACAATGTAGATCGGTAAGAAAAAGATCGCACCGAAGACAAAGTTCCCGACATGGTCTGCGGCGTTATGCTCAAAGCCAATGGTCGTGAAAATGGTCGAGTGCCAATCAAGATTGTACGTTTCACCGGCCTCGGCCATCGCTTGAATCGCGGTGTTTGCCTGGTAGCCAGTATTCCACATTCCGAACAGGGTCACGGGCACGAGTGCCATCACGACAGTGATCATCATGCGTTTGAGGTCGATCGCATCACGCACGTGCGTCAAACCACGTGTGGTTTCACCTGGCGTGTAGAGGAACGTGTCCAGGGCTTCGTAGACCGGGTACGCTTTTTCTAAAAGTGCACCTTTCACGAAGAAGGGGTGGACGCGATCAAGTGCGTCTCGAAGTGCTTTCATCGTTTGTCGTCCCCGATGGTCTCAGGAAGAGATGCGGCTAGTGTATTGGTTTTCATATCAAATGAACGTAGATGAAGGCTGATTAGCCCTCTCGTTGGATCGTGGTCAGATTGTTGCGAAGCAGCGAACCGTACTCGTACTTGCCGGGGCAAACAAATGTGCAAAGCGCGACGTCTTCTTCCTCAAGTTCTAATGCACCCAACTGCTGGGCACTCTCAGTATCGCGTACGATCAATGCGCGAAGCAATTGTGTTGGCAGAATGTCCAGCGGCATCACTTTCTCGTAAGTTCCCATTGGAACCATCGCTCGTTCGCTGCCACCCGTGCTCGTCGTCAAGGCGAATCGCTTGTTTGGGTCTATCGCCGACGCGTAGATCTTCGTGACGGAATACTTATCAAAGCCTGGCATTTGCCAGCCCAAGAATTCTCGCCCGTTGCCTTCTTCGAGTACTGAGATTTGTTGGTGATAGCGACCTAGGAAGTTGGTCGACGCAGCTGCGGCGCGGCCGCACAAAATGCTTCCCGAGATTACACGGACGTTGGTCGAGTTGTCGGTGACTTCGCCATCGGTCAACTCAGTGATATCTGCACCGATTCGTGTTTCAAGCAAACGAGGCTGGCGAACCATCGGGCCAGCCAATGAGACGACTCGGCGAGTGTCGAGCGTTCCGGTCGTAAGTAACGACCCGATCGCGACGACGTCTTGATAACCGATGTACCAAACGGACTTGGTCGGACCGACTGGATCAAGAAAGTGAATGTGGGTTCCAACAAGACCCGCTGGGTGAGGACCAGCAAACGATTCGACTTGAATGTTCTTCGCATCGGCACTTGGGATCGCAGATTGTTCACCCTTGCAAACGAAAACTTTGCCATCCGTCAATTGAGCAATCGCAGCTAGTCCCAAGACGAATTGGTCCCGTCGATCACTGAGTACAACCACCGGATCAGCGGCCAGAGGATTCGTATCCATCGCATTGACGAAGATCGAATGCGGCTGAGTGCCTGGCGTGGGGACGTTGCCATACGGACGAGTTCGTAGTGCGGTCCAAAGGCCGCTCATTGCCAAAATCTCGGTTATCTTTTCTCGGCCGAGGCTTGCTGGAGCGGCTCCGCGAGCACCGGTGAACTCGATTCGGTCGTCACCCTCAACGTCGATAATCAGCGAAATGAATTTGCGTTTCTCACCGCGAACCACCTCGGCGACTGTCCCCGAAGCTGGGGCCGTGTAAATCACGCCCGGTGTCTTTTTATCTTCGAAAATAGGTTGGCCACAGCGAACTTGGTCGCCGGCCGCAACCAACATCGTCGGTTTCATACCGATATAGTCATCGCCCAGCAACGCAACTTGTCGCACTGGCTTGGCGACTTCGATTCGTTGTTCGGGACCGCCCAAAATCGGCAGATCCAAGCCTCGTTTGATGGTCGTCATCAGAGTGTTGCTCAATCGCTTTTAAAATCTGGCCTGTTGAATCGAGTCGCCACGGGAAGTCTCCCGAAGCAAAAACGCCCGCTTGTGAAAAAAATCACAAACTCATCTTTTGTCAAAGCCCGAGCTTTTGAAAGGCTCAGGCTTGAGGTGGATTTGGTATTTCTGTCGTTGTCGCAACAGCGATTGGTCACCGGTTCAAGTTTTTGGACCGATTCACAACAACACTGTGGGCTCAATCATCCTTAGCGGAACGATGAGAACGGACTATGCTCCAGTTCCTCATGAACATCACGCGTCAGAATGGGCGAGGCTTTCGCGGCAGAAAGAGTTCGCGCTCTGGTACTATTGCACAGCCCACGAAAACTGACAACGCCAGACGTCGACCCGATTTGCAGCTTTTCTTAACTGGAATCCTCTGCTTTAAAGCGTTGTACTCGTTAATGCGTCGTAGTTTTCCGCTAGATGGCTGCAAGGGGGCTTTATTTGGGCTGGGAATTGCGTCGTTTAAACGCAACATTATGGAGGCGTTTCTCGAGCGTTCATTGCGGCAACGTAATGGTCGGTCTTTCTAACGCCAAGGTTTGTGGTTTAGTGCGAACTCTCTTTGTTTCGTGGCGAGTTGTTCCGCAGCGGTCCGAAGTCCGTTGTCGGTGCGTAGCTCCAAGTCCACTGGCCCACGGGTGAGATGCGTTCCACGGCAGCATTGCCGGGCCAAAGTCACCTGACCCTACTTCACCCCCCCGTACTCGAAAGCTTTCCGTTGCGTCGCCAAGACATCCGAAACGTCGTCATCATCGCTCACGTTGACCACGGCAAAACGACACTCGTCGATTGTTTGCTACGACAAAGCGGCCAATTCCGAGATACCGAACTCAAAGGCGACTGTATTCTCGACTCAAACGATCTTGAGCGAGAACGCGGAATCACCATTCTCGCTAAGAATATTGCGATTCCTTACCGCGGTGTGAAAATCAACTTGATCGACACCCCTGGCCACGCGGACTTTGGTGGTGAAGTCGAGCGAGTTGTTCGTATGGCTGACGGTTGTCTTGTCCTTGTCGATGCAGCCGAAGGCCCGATGCCTCAAACGCGTTTTGTGCTCGAGAAAGCACTTGAAGCTGGCGTGCGACCGATTGTTGTTGTGAACAAAGTGGACCGTCCGGACGGGCGGCCGCATGAGGCTCTCGACGAAGCACTTGAGTTGCTCGCTGATCTTGGTGGTGAAGGGATGCTTGACGAAGCATCGTTCGTGTTCACGAGTGCCAAAGCTGGATACGCAACGACTGACCCAGCGAATCCGACAACGGATATGAAGGCATTGTTGGACATGATCGTCGATGTTCTTCCAGGGCCAGAAGTGGAAGTCGATGCGCCGCTTCAAATGCTCGTGACGACGCTCGATTGGAGCGAGTTTGTTGGACGGATCGCGGTGGGGCGAATTCAAGCGGGAACGATTTTCGCAGGTCAAACGATTGATCTGCACCAAAAAACGGGCATCAAGAAAACCAAGATCGCGGCGCTTTATACGTTCAATAATCTCGGTCGTGCTGTTGCTGAGTCAGCGTCCGCTGGCGACGTTGTCGCGATCGAAGGACTTGAGGATGTCGAGATTGGCGACACGATTGGTGCCGTTGATGCCAATAATCCTCTGCCTCGATTAACGATCGATGAGCCGACGTTGGAGATGGTGTTTACGATCAACACTTCGCCGATGGTCGGTCGCGAAGGCAAGTACGTTACGACGCGCCAGTTGAAGAACCGTCTCGATAAAGAGCTGGAGCGAAACGTCGCTTTGCGTGTCAACATGATCGAGGGTTCGGAGGCCTATGCGGTTGCTGGTCGAGGCGTGTTGCACTTAGCGATTCTGATTGAAACGATGCGTCGCGAAGGCTTTGAGTTAAGTGTGGGCAAACCTCGCGTCGTCACAAAGATGATCGACGGGAAGAAGCATGAGCCGTTCGAGACTCTGCGGGTCGAAGTTCCAACGGATGCGATGGGCCCAGTGATGGAGCTTGTCGGATTGCGCCGTGGTCAACTCGAAGAGTTAACCCAGCGAGGCGATTACAGTCTGCTTCGTTTCCTGATTCCATCACGTGGATTGATTGGTTTGAGAACGCGATTGCTCAATTCGACTCGCGGCACGGCTATCATCCACCATCGATTTGAAAGTTATCGTCCGGTTGAAGGCGAGGTGCCGCGTCGAGCCAACGGTGTGTTGATTTCGATGGTGGCTGGCAAGGCGATGCCTTTTGCTTTGTTCGCACTTCAAGACCGAAGCGACTTATTCGTATCGGGCGGTGCCGAGATTTATTCTGGGATGATCGTTGGCGAAAATGCCCGTGATAATGACATGGTCGTGAATCCGTGTCGCGAAAAGAAGCTAACCAACATGCGAGCTTCGGGAAGCGATGAGAATGTCGTGCTCAAGCCACCTCGTGACCTCTCGCTCGAAGCCGCCTTGGAATACATCGAAGACGACGAACTTGTGGAAGTCACGCCAGTTTCTATTCGGCTTCGCAAGGCTCTGCTCAATGAGTCCGATCGCCGCCGCCAAGGCCGAAGCGGTTGAGCATTGGACGCCTAGATTTCCTCGACAACGACACGCACGAAGTCATTTCTTCGTGCGTTTTTTGTTGCCGCAATCGTGTTGGCTTCTCTTGGCTCCGTTGCTATGCCGGGTCGTAGGCGTCGTTACCTAGTCCACGTCCTCGTGGAATGAACTTGCACATCAAGATGCCGAGGAAATACAGCACGATCAATGGCAATGCCATGGCAATCATGCTGGTGATGTCCGCGGGCGTAAGTAGCATCGAAATGACTGAGATGGCGAGAATCGCGATGCGCCAACTATCGACGTATGCTTGAGTCTCGATAATTCCGATTCGCTGCAAGAACAACATCACGAGCGGCAATTGGAACGCGATGCCGAATCCGAGCGGCAGCAAGAGAATGAAGTTGACGTAATAGGTCAGCTGAGGCTCGGCCGCCACATCCATGCTGTCGTTGAAGGTCAACAGGAACGACAGGACATATTGCAGCACAAGAAAGAACGCCAGAACAACGCCGCTTACAAAAAGCGTGACGCTTACGGGAAGATAGACATAAACGTACTTACGTTCGTGTGAGTGAAGTCCAGCCGCAATGAAGGTCCACAGATGATAAAAGATCATGGGAGACGCGATGACGGCGCCGACGATTAAGCCAGCCTTGAACCAAATCATGAAAGGTTCTTCGATCTTCAGCGACGACAGCCCAATTTCGCTGCGACGAAGTTGAACGCGTGGGACGAGTTTGGTTGGATCGGGCAACTGTTTAACCAGCTTGCCGATGTCGGCGATCTCAGCATTGGGGTTGAACGCCGCGTCCTTGTCTTTGGCAGCCGCTTGAGCAAGCTGGAGTGATTGGTCCTGGAGCTCGTCGGGAATGTCATAGACGACTTCCCAGATCAAACCACTTTGTTTGAGGAAATTACGAATCGGTTGCGTTTCTGGTGCGGTGGGATCAAAACCAAAACGAGTCAGGTCGCGGTCGGCGTTGAATTCCTGGATCGCAGTCTTGAGCGGTGCCTGGATGTAGCGAATGACGCGATTGGCGAAAAAGCCGAGTCCAATCACGAGCCCGATCGCGAGCCACATCAAGGCTTTGACAAGCGATGATCGAAGTTCTTCGAGGTGTTCGCCAAAGGTCATCGTCGAATTGTCGAACAAATCGTCTTTGGCGCGAGCCATGCGGTCCAATGCAACCATGGAAGAACTCAAAACTGGATGGGGAATTCAAACGGGAATTCGAACACGAACTGGGGGGCGAATCGAGGCTGTCGACGAGTGAGACGTTCGTCGCTCTCGCGGTGTGAATCGGGCATTCCCGAAAAATCAGGTTTTGCCGAAAGTCACCGTCACCGGTAAGATCGCAACCCGCTTTCATTAGCGTTTGCGGCTGAGTGCTTCCATTGTAACTGCTTTGTCGAAATTCGCCTCCCCATCTTTTGCACCAAAAAAACAAAGCTGAAACCAGCCATGACTCCTTCCATCTTGCGGTTCCAGCCCCTGATCAAGCAATTGATTTGGGGCGGCCGGCGACTAGGCGACTTGCTCGGCAAGCCGATTGGCAATGAATCTGATTACGCAGAAAGCTGGGAAATCGTTGACCATGGCAGCGACCAGACCATTGTCACCGGGGGGCCATTGGCTGGGAAATCGCTCGGCGAACTCGTTGCCGAGCATCGCGATTGGCTGATGGGGAGCCAATCGGAGGTCAAAGCGTTTCCGCTGCTCTTGAAATATCTGGACTGTGAACGTGTCTTATCCGTCCAGGTGCATCCGGATGATGCGTACGGCAGTCGCATGGCAGTCCCCGACCGTGGCAAGACGGAGGCTTGGTACGTGATCGATTCGGCTCCGGGCAGCCTGATTTATGCGGGGCTGAAAGACGGCGTGACGAAAGCGGACATGGAGCAGGCGATTGCTGACGGTCGGACGGAGGAGTTGCTGCACAGTTTTCATCCAGAGCCCGGTGACTGTGTTTTTATCCCAGCCGGAACGGTGCACGCGATCGGCGCGGGGCTTCTTGTCGCGGAAATTCAACAATCCAGCGATACGACGTTTCGAATCTTTGATTGGAACCGAAAGGACGCTCAAGGCAACTCGCGACAGTTGCATGTTCAGCAATCGTTGGACGTCATCGATTTTGCAAGCGGACCAGTGAAACCGATTCGGTTGTCTGCTGAGTCGGGCGGTTGGCAAACGCTTGTGGATTGTGACAAATTCGGTTTCTCGATCCTGCATGGCGGAACGCTGGATGGCGGAAAAGATCGTGTCGGCGGCGACGATCGTTGTCACTTGCTGACGGTTCCACAGGGTTCGGCGTGCGTGAGGACCGACGATGGTGAAATGACGCTCTCGCTTGGCGAAACGGTGCTGATTCCTGCGTCTTACGGATCTGTCGAATGCGAGGTGGCTGCCAATAGCTGTTTGCTGGAAATGCAGCCGCGCGAATGACTTAATCGCTAACAGCGGACCTCGTGCTCGGAATTAGCTAGCATTTGCGACAACGGGTATGAAACTGCTCACCGCCGTGGAGGAATGTCGACGATAACAAGCCCCAGACTGATTGCGTTACTCTCCCCAGCGGACGCAATGGGTCGGTCGGCACCCGAATCCGTCTAGACTTGGAATCCATCTAGGCTTGCACGCGGCGAAAAGCCTAATGTGTTGGATTGCGAGGGTTGTCCGGCAAACGGATTCGCCTCCCTCCCCAACCATGGATCTGGCGTCATGCGACACCCACGTATCACTTTTTCGTTGCTGGCCGTTGCCTCATTGGTGACCGTCGTGTCCTCGGGATGTCGAGGAGGCGGATTTTTGCCGCCAGCCGGTCCACTTGCCGGCCAACAAGCGAACGCAGTCATCCATGACCCGTTTCCGCAGGGGGATATCGGCCCGAATGATCTGGGTGCACGTCCGCCGAGCTACCAAACGCCATTGCCAATGCCCGTTCGCAACCGAATCGTGCCCGACGCGATGCCCTGGTTGGGACGCTAGTTTCGGGCTCGGAAGCACCAACGTGGGCTGAGACGCCCTGAATTGAGAAGCCCAGAATTGAGAAGCCCAGATAAAGCGAGCTTGAAGGCTGGAATTGGGAGGCAGGTGTCAGGAAAATCCTGTTGCCGGTAATCTCTACGTTCATTCCGCTTCCAGTTGGTCGTTTTTCCGAGTACTCGCACATGGCCCGTCGGTCCAAGTCTGCTTCCCCGCCCCTGCCCTCAGGACTCGAGGGGCCACAACGGCTGCAACGCGTTCTCGCCGCAGCCGGGTTCGGCAGCCGCCGTCAATGCGAAGAACTGATCGAAGCCGGGCGAGTGCACGTCGACGGTGTGATGATCGAGAAGCTCGGCGTTGTTGTGGATCCGAACGAGGTCAAAATTCTCGTTGATGGCCAACCTCTCAAACGCCAGAAGCTCGTCTACTTCGCCGTCAATAAACCCGTCGGCGTGGTGACAACGAACGCCGACCCGCAAGGTCGACCGCGGGTGATCGATCTGGTGCCGCCGAACGAACGCGTCTTCCCCGTCGGCCGATTGGACTTGAGCAGTGAAGGACTAATCCTGCTGACCAACGACGGCGAACTGGCACAGCATCTAGCGCACCCGAAGTACGGCATCCAAAAAGTCTATCGAGTGACTGTGGCTGGAAAGGTCGATAGCCAGGCGCTTCGAAAGATGCGTGAAGGTATCTACATTGCCGAAGGCCACGTCAGTGTCGATGGAGCCAAAGTGCTCAAGGCCAAGGCGCGCTCGACTGAAATGGAGATCACGCTTCGAGAAGGAAAGAACCGCGAGATTCGGCGGATTCTTGCTCGACTTGGTCACAAAGTGCAAATGCTTCGTCGCATTGCAATCGGGACATTGCGACTCGGAGAGATGCCGCCTGGAGCGTATCGTCCGTTATCGCGAGAAGAAGTTCGAAAGCTCCAAGCTGCTGCTGCGGCACCAGTGCAAAAGAGGGAGAAACCCGAAGGAGACGATTCGAAAGTTGCTGCGACCGGCAAACGTCCTACGAAAAAGTCTGGTTTCAGCAAAGGTCCCCGTTCAGCGTCATCAGCACCTCGTGCTTCGCGCCCAAGTTCATCTTCGCGTTCCACGTCCTCGTCTCGATCCGCCAACGCGTCACCAAGCAGAACAAAGTCGTCGACGTCCAAGTCAGCAAGTCGTTCAACCGCCGTTGAGGCTAACGCGACTGAGCCGCGGGCACCACGCAAGAAAAGTCCGGTTGCCGCCGTTCGTGCTCCCAAGTCAGGCGAATTCACCATTCGTGTGAACCGTGAGAATGTCGCTGGTGCCGTGATCGGTGGCGATCCGAGACCCAAGCCGACTAAACCCAAACCCAGTAAGTCAAAGCCCAGTAAGTCAAAGCCCAGCAAGTCCAAGCCCAGTACGGCAAATTCGGCTAAGCCAGATCGCAAGCCAGCAGGCAAGCGAGCGGTCGGGGCGACGGCAAACAAAGACACGCGAGCCACGCCAAGGACTGGAAGGAAGTCGGCAACTAGCTCGCGTCCAAGAACAACAAAGAAACGCAAACGGTAGTGATCGATGTCAAAACTTCATGCTGACTATTACGCCGATGCGATGTCGCAAGTCACGGCTCCGATTGAGTTCAATGAAGAGATAGCTGAGTCGACATTCAGCATCCGAATTCACACACCAGAGATCGCCTCTCGCGTTGCTCCGGGCCAGTTTGTGATGATTCGGATGCAAGGTGTCGACGCTCCGTTGATTGGACGTGCACTGGCGGTGTACGACGTGATTCAAGATGCGAGCGGCAATGCAAGCCACATCGATTTGGTGTATTTGCGTAAAGGAGCAATGACACGGGTTCTCGCCCAGTCTCGTGTTGGAACAGAGGTTTCTCTGTGGGGGCCGCTCGGAAACGGGTTTCGGACTTCGTCATGCGATCGACTGATCATGGCCGCGGGCGGTATCGGGCAAACACCAATGCTGCTTCTCGGCCGCGATGCGATGGGGACTTATCGATCCACCTCGGCGACTCATGCTCAGCCGTGGGCCAAGTCCGTTGAGCTGATCTATGGTGCGAGACGAAAGAGCTTACTGGCTGGTGTCGAGGATTTTCGGGCTGCCGGATTTGGCGTCACGTTGTGTACGGACGATGGATCCGAAGGCGTGAAAGAACTCGTACCCAATGTTCTCGCCGAGCGATTGAAATCACTGCCGCCTGGTGAATCGGTTCGCGTGGTGACGTGCGGTCCCGAAATCATGATGGAGAAGGTCGCCGAAGTGTGCTTGGCGGCCGGCGTCGATTGCCAAGTCTCGATGGAGACGCCGATGGCATGCGGCATCGGCATCTGCTTCTCATGCGTTGCAAAAGTTCGCCAAGATACGCCGAGCGGCTGGGACTACAAACGAACCTGCGTCGAAGGTCCGATCTTCGACGCAGATTTGATTTGTTGGTAAAGCGAGCGTAGCGACGACCTAGCGGTAAATCGAGCCGCTGGAACTTGGGACTGAGCTTCCGCTTGTTGGGTAGCTCGTCGCACCAGCAGTGCTTCCTGGTGTGTAAACCGACGATGGTGGCGTTGCGCCTGACGGAATCGCGTTCGATTGACTTGCCGTTGAGAACGAAGGAGCCGCTGCTGCTGGAGGCGAGATCGCTGCCGTCGCAGTTGTCGCGGCTGGTACCGCAGGGGCAACCCCTGGCGGCATCGCAAAGCCGCCGCCTGAACTCGCCGATGGTGCGCTAGCTGTTGCATTGGACGCTGGCGTGGTTGCAGACGCTGGCAGTGCGAACGATGGTGTTGTCGATGGAGCTGCGGCAGGTGCAGTCGCCTTTTGTCCAAACACATAGCCCGATGGTTGCGGCGATGCTGAAGTGGCAGGCGGAACAGCGCTCGGAGTTGCTGTTGCGTAGGCTGGTGCCGTAGCTGGCTTACTCGCGGCCGGAGCCGTTTGAGCATACGCAGGCGTGTTGTAACCCACAGGTTGTGCGTTGGTTGTCTTGGGTGCACCTGGAGGAGCGTAAACTCCGTTGGCCTGGGCAGCTGCGTAGTTGGTGTTTGGTGCAGTCGCTGCGGGCGTCGCAGTGGGTTGTCCGAGCGACGAAGCGATTTGTGTCGTTCCGGCTGCTTTCGACGGTGCCGTTCCACCAGCGACCGATGCAATCGCTTGCGGTGAAGCACCCGTGGATGGCGGAAGCGGATACGTGGTCGTTGGTCCCGCACCAGCAAGCGTGTCCGGTGAAGGCTCACGTTTGAAACCAAACATGTTCATCTTCGGCATACCGCTTCGGCAACCCGTGCTAGCGAACGTAGTGCATGCACTTAAGGCGAGCACAACAACGTGGCGATTTTTGAGAATCTTAAGCATCCGTGCTAACCTTCGACATTTTTGGGACCGAATTTGCAGAGTCCATTCTGCTTCTTCGGACGTCAAATCAAGAGTTATGAACAAAATCGGGAGAATCGTCCCATTTTCACAAAAGACAACCTCTTCGAGAGAACGAGCATTATCGCAAAGTGCGCAACACTCGCTTTCGCCGACTTCGAAATGGAACCCTAAAACGCTGCGACGCCTGATGTCAATGTCATCTGAGCCGGTTCATTTGGTCCGTGTCATCTGAGCCGCGAAATTCGCGAGCATATCCAAGTTGCCAAAGCAGGCACCACCATCCGCGCTCAAGCAGATAAACGCCACCGCATTGCTAGCTTCAAGGCAAAACCACGACCAAGCAAAATCGTTGCAACATCCACCCGCGTAGAACGTTTAAACTCTCCAACAGCAGGGCAGTTCGGGTGACTCTATCGGAGAAAGGTTTGCGATGGCGAAGATAGCGATCATCAATCCAGCGTTTGAAGTTTCCTATTGGGGGCTAGAGCACGCCCAGCAAATGATGGGCAAACGGGCGAACATGCCTGTGGCAAGTCTGCCTTTGCTAGCGGCGCTTACACCCGCCGAGCATGAGGTCACTCTCGTTGATGAGAACATCGAGTCACTGAACTACGACGAGTTGGCGACGTTCGACATCGTTGGGCTTACCGGAATGAGCGTCCAGCGATTTCGGATGGACGAGATCGTCAGCGAACTGAAATCGCGAGGTGCGTTCGTTGTCGTCGGTGGTCCGTGGGTCACGGTCGAAGAAGAATATTTCGATTCACGCGTGGACGCGATATTCGTTGGCGAAGCGGAGACAACGTGGCCTCAGTTTCTCGAAGACTGGAAAGCCGGCACTCACAAGCGTCGCTACGAGCAATCGGAAAAGACCGATATGTCGACGGTGCCGACCCCGAGGCACGACCTGTTGAAGAACAAGCACTACATGTTCGGCAACCTGCAATTCTCACGAGGTTGTCCGTTTCAATGCGAGTTCTGTGACATCATCGTCACGTTCGGCCGCAAACCACGGATCAAGCAAGCGTCCCAGATCATCGATGAGCTGGAGTGCTTGCGTAAACAAAAGATCCATATCGCTTTCATCGTCGACGACAATCTGGTTGGTAACAAACGAGCAATCAAACCCGTGCTCGAGGAAGTTGCGAAATGGCAAGAGAAACACGGCTACCCGATCGTCTTCAGCACGGAAGCGTCGCTGGATATGTGCGAGGATGACGAGCTGATGGAGTTGATGGCTCGGGCGAACATCCAGTCCGTTTTTATCGGGATTGAAAGTCCCGACGAAGAGTCGCTCAAAGAAACCAAGAAGTTCCAAAACGTTCGTGCGAAAGGCGGCACGATTCTTGAGAAGATCCATCAAATTCAAGATTTCGGCATCGAAGTCTGGTGCGGGCTGATCGTTGGCTTCGACAATGACACACCGGCGATCTTTGCGACTCAACAAAAATTCTTGAAGGAGTCCCGCATTGCACACGCCATGATCGGGTTGCTGCACGCGATCCCCAAAACACCCCTCTATGATCGTTTAAAAGGCGAAGGTCGGTTGGACTTAGCGATCGAACACGAGTATGGGACAAACGTGATCCCAAAACAGATGACTCGAGAGGAACTGCGTGACGGCTATCTGGAAACGATGCGTGACGCCTACGAACCGGAGACCTATTTCGATCGGCTCGATCAACTTTTTGTCAATAACGACTTTAGGTTTCGTACCTTCGAGACGCCGTTCTTTCGCAAGCATCCAATCTTGAAAATGCGTCACTACGCGTTCTTCTTCGTCGGTTTTCTGTACATCTTTTGGAAGCTGATGCGAGGCGTGCCGGATGCAAACTTGCGCCGCACCTACCGCGCACGCATCTTCAACGCGATGTGGAAACGCATGTCGTATCCGCCCGTATGCTTCTTCTATGCGATCAAGTGCGCCATGCACTACCACCACCACAAGATGACGACTGACATGATCGAGTCGCCCGAGAAGTTCGTATCGTCCTATGGCAAAGCCATGCGAACTGACAAGAAAGAACCGTGCAACAAACCGCATCTGGTACCCCTTGGACACGCACGCGACGTGGCTCACGCCACCGCAGAGGCTGTCCGCTAACGCCGATTATTGCAAAGCGAAATAAAAAAGGACTCAAAGCGAGAAGCTTGAGGACGATGTCCTCGCTCTTCGTTTGAGTCCTTTTTGCGTTCTAGTGGTTGGCGTGTCCCTTTCGGTATCCTCGTTCGGTATCCGCCGAGCACGCTTTTGGCTATGCCATCGACATGGCCGTTCCCATCGTTGTGCCTGGGGCAGGGAGTTCACTTGAGCCTTGTAGGTAAATATCGATGGCTCGGGCGGCGCCGCGGCCTTCGTTAATCGCCCACACGACAAGACTCTGTCCACGACGACAATCGCCTGCGGCAAAGACGCCGTCGATGTTGGTCGTGAACTTTCCATGGATCGCTTGGAAATTACTTCGCGGATCGCACTGGAGCCCCAGGGCCTCGGGAACATATTGCTCCGGTCCAAGGAAACCCATCGCCAGCAGGATCAATTGGGCTGGCCAATCTTTCTCGCTTCCAGCCACTTCGGACATTTTCCAACCGCCATCATCGCCCTTCGTCCACGCGACGTTGACTGTCTTGATGCCGCGAAGATTGCCGTTCTCATCTTTGAGGAATTCTTTGCTCAAGATTTGGTACTCGCGAGGGTCGCGACCAAACTTGGCTTCGGCTTCTTCGTGACCATAGTCGACGCGGAACGTTCGCGGCCATTCTGGCCACGGGTTGTCTGGTGCTCGATCAACCGGAGGCTGCGGTAATAGCTCGAAGTTTACAAGGCTGCGGCAGCCATGACGGATGCTGGTGCCGATACAGTCTGTTCCGGTATCGCCACCACCGATCACGATGACATCTTTACCTTCGGCACTGATGAAGTCATCACCGAGTGCGTCTCCGTGAACGGTTTGACGAGTATTCCCCGTCAGGAACTCCATTGCAACATAAACGCCCTTGGCATCCCGATTGGGGATCGGCAAGTCGCGGGGCTTGGTCGCACCACAGGCAAGCAACACGGCATCGTTTTCGGCTTGCAGTTGCTTCGGATCGATATCCTTACCAACATTAACGCCAGTAATGAACGTCACGCCTTCGGCTGTCATCTTGTCGACACGACGCTGAACGACATCCTTATCAAGCTTCATGTTCGGAATGCCGTACTGCAGCAAACCGCCAATCCGATTGGCTCGTTCGTAGACCGTTACTTTGTGGCCCGCCTTGTTGAGCTGGTCCGCAGCAGAGAGTCCCGAAGGGCCACTACCAACGATTGCAACTCGTTTTCCCGTCCGTTCGGCGGGCGGTTCAGCAACGATCCAGCCTTCTTCCCAAGCTCGGTCAACGATCGCGTTTTCGATATTCTTGATCGTCACCGGTGGGTTGGTGATGCCAAGCACGCAAGAACCTTCGCACGGAGCCGGGCAAGTACGGCCGGTGAACTCTGGGAAGTTATTGGTCTTGTGTAGACGCTCGATCGCTTCTTTCCAGCGATTGTTGTAAACGAGGTCGTTCCATTCCGGGATCAGGTTATCGATCGGGCAACCCGTCGCTGATTGACAGAACGGCACACCGCAATCCATGCACCGCGCACCTTGCTCTTGCAGTTGCTCAACACGTGGTTTGGTATAGATCTCGTCGTAGTCGTTGATCCGCACAACTGGCAAACGCCAAGGCACTTTTTTGCGGTCAAACTCTTTAAATCCGGTTGGCTTTCCCATGATCTTGTCTCAATGAAGTGTTTTGTTGAAATGTATTTTGTTTAGTGAACGAGGTAAGGAGATCAGACCCCGACTTCTTCCACGACGGTCATGTTTTGAAGGACGCGTTTGTAGTCGGTTGGCATGACCTTCACGCACTGTTCGAGGAAGCCACCCCAGTTTTCGAGAATCGCTTCGGCGACTTGGCTACCCGTGAACTGGCCGTGCTTGCGGATCATTTCGCGAAGCTCTTCCTCTTCCTCGGGTGTCTCGACT
Source organism: Pirellulaceae bacterium (assembly GCA_041749955.1). Taxonomy (GTDB): domain Bacteria; phylum Planctomycetota; class Planctomycetia; order Pirellulales; family Pirellulaceae; genus JBBSJZ01. The sequence goes on from JBGTAI010000131.1 coordinate 48,398, forward strand.
TTTTCCAATTCAACGGTTGCCAAATTGCAATTCAAGTTGAAGTTGCCAACTCGGTCCCAAACATAGGCAATACCGCCTGACATGCCGGCCGCGAAATTGCGACCGGTTGTTCCGAGCACGATCGCGCGTCCTCCCGTCATGTATTCGCAACCGTGGTCACCGACGCCTTCGACGACCGCGTATGCACCACTGTTTCGGACACAGAATCGTTCCGCAGCGCGACCGCGGAAATACACTTCGCCGCTTGTTGCTCCGTACAAGCACACGTTGCCGACAATCAGGTTGTCTTGCGCCACAAAACTACTTTCCCGAGGCGGGAACACAATGACGCGTCCACCGGACAGACCCTTGCCGACATAGTCGTTCGCATCGCCTTCGAGTTCGATGGTCACACCGTGAGCTAAGAAAGCACCGAGACTCTGTCCGGCGGAGCCTGTCATTTCGATGCGAATCGTATCGTCCGGCAATCCACCTTGGCCGTAACGTTTCGCCACTTCGTGGCTGAGGATGGTTCCGACAGTCCGATTGATATTCACAATCGGTGTTTGGATTCGAACCTTTTCGCCATGCTCCAATGCTGGGGTGGCTTGCGGAAGGATAACAGTCATGTCGAGTGACTTTTCCAAACCGTGATCTTGAGCACGCGTGCAAATCGTTCCTACATTTTCGTGCATCTTGTGTGCTGGTTTCAGCATCGACGTTAGGTCCAGTCCGTCCGCCTTCCAGTGCTTGATGGCTGCGTCGGTTTGCAGCATGTCGCTGCGTCCGACCATTTCATCAAGCGTTCGGAAGCCGAGTTTCGCCATGATGCGACGAGCTTCCTCGGCAACCATGAACAGGTAGTTCGTGACGTGCTCGGGCTTGCCAGTGAACATCTTTCGAAGTTCAGGATCCTGGGTCGCGATACCAACGGGGCATGTGTTGAGGTGACACTTTCGCATCATGATGCAACCCAACGTGATCAGCGGTGCGGTCGCAAAACCGAACTCCTCCGCTCCCAGCAACGCTGCGATGACGACGTCACGGCCAGTCTTGAGGCCTCCGTCGGTTTGAAGCACGACTCGGCTGCGGAGATCGTTGAGCACGAGGACTTGGTGAGCTTCGGCGATACCGAGTTCCCATGGCAAGCCAGCATGCTTGATGCTTGTCAGCGGCGAAGCTCCTGTTCCACCGGTATCACCAGCGATAACGATGTGGTCCGCGTGAGCCTTCGCTACGCCCGAAGCAACAACACCAACGCCAACTTCACTCACCAACTTGACGCTGATGCGAGCGGATGGATTGCTGTTCTTCAAGTCATGAATCAGCTGCGCCAAGTCCTCGATGGAATAGATGTCGTGGTGCGGTGGTGGACTGATCAGACCAACTCCAGGCGTGCTGTATCGGATTCTCGCAATATTTTTGTCGACCTTTTTGCCGGGAAGTTCACCGCCTTCGCCTGGTTTCGCTCCCTGTGAAATCTTGATTTGAATTTCATCGGCATTGGTCAAATACTCGATCGTGACACCGAAGCGGCCTGAGGCGACCTGCTTGATGGCCGAACGCTTGCTGTCACCGTTCTCGAGAGACTTGAACCGTTCTGGATCCTCGCCGCCTTCGCCGGTGTTGCTCTTGCCGCCGATGCGGTTCATTGCAATCGCGAGCGTCTCGTGCGACTCGGCGCTGATGCTGCCAAAGCTCATCGCACCCGTGCAGAATCGCTTAACGATTTCTTTTGCCGGTTGAACTTCATCCAAAGGAATCGCTTGGTTGGCATCCTCGTGGAAATCGAGCAATCCACGAAGGAAGCATCGATTGCGGCTGTCCTCGTTAATCGTCTGAGCGAACTTCCAGTACGCGTCTTCGTTATTGTTTCTCGCAGCGACTTGCAGAGACGAGATCGCTTGTGGACTCCACGCGTGTTTCTCGCCTTCCGCACGCCAGTGATACTCACCAAGATTCGGAAGTTGTGGCAACCGATTATCAACTCGTTCTGGATATCCGAGGCTGTGTCGACGAAGCGTTTCTTCCGCCACAACGTCAAACGAAACGCCCTGAATTCGGCTCGCTGTGCCAACAAAGCACTTGTTGATGATCTCCGATTTCAGCCCGAGCGCTTCAAAGATTTGGGCGCCCTTGTAGCTTTGCAGCGTGCTGATGCCCATCTTGGCCATGACCTTCAAGATGCCTTTGGCGACGCCCTTGCGGTACGCGGCAACAACCTTGTCGTCGTCGTCAAACTTTGCGGGTAACAGCCCATCCACACGAGTTTGCCAGAGCGCCTCGAACGCCAAGTACGGGTTAATTGCATCCGCACCGTAGCCGATCAGCAAACAATGGTGATGCACTTCGCGAGCTTCGCCAGTTTCGACGACAAGGCCAATCTGAGTCCGCTTGGTTTGCTTGACCAGGTGATGGTGTACCGCTCCCGTCGCAAGGAGTGTGCTCACTGGCACACGATCTTTCGAAACTTTGCGGTCACTCAGGATCACTAACTGAATCCCAGCATCGGCTGCTTCTTCCGCTTCGATCGCGATGCGATCGAGCGTTCGAATCAGCCCTTCTTTGCCTTCGCTGCGATCAAACGTGATGTCGATGACCTTGCTGTGCCATCCCGTGTAATCGATGTGCGCAAGCGCCGCGAGTTCTTCGTTGGTTAGAATCGGATGATCGACCAACAGCCGATGGCAGTGCATCGGGGTTGCCGCGAGCAAGTTTTGCTCCGGTCCGATGTAGCACTCCAGTGACATGATGACCTCTTCGCGAATCGAATCGATTGGCGGGTTGGTCACTTGTGCGAACAGTTGCTTGAAATAGTCGTAGAGCATCCGCGGCGTGTCGCTCAAGCAAGCCAACGCACTGTCGTTGCCCATCGAGCCGACGGGGTCTCGCAGTTCTTGCACGAGCGGACGAAGCATGAAGTTCATCGTCTCCGCCGTGTAGCCGAACGCCTGCATTCGAGCGAGCAAGGTGTCGCTATCGAAACCATGCGGCTCGGAGCTTGGATTCAAGTCTGAAAGCCGAATGCGTTGTTCGCGGAGCCAGTCACCGTAGGGCATGCGGTGCGCAAACTCGCTCTTGAGCTCTTCGTCTGGGATCAAGCGGCCCTGTTCGAAATCGATCAAGAACATCTTGCCCGGCTGCAAGCGACCCTTCTCTTTGACGATCATCGGGTCGACCGGTAGCACGCCCACTTCGCTCGCCATGATCACACGGTCATCGTGTGTGATGTAGTAGCGACTCGGACGCAATCCGTTTCGGTCGAGTGTGGCACCGATGTAATGACCGTCGGTGAATACGATCGAGGCCGGACCGTCCCACGGTTCCATCAAGCACGAGAAGTACTCGTAAAATGCACGTTTTTCTTCCGGCATTGTTTCGTGTTTTTGCCATGCTTCTGGGACCATCATCATGATGGCTTCCTGAAGTGTGCGACCGTTCATGAGCAGGAACTCGAGCACGTTGTCGAACGTTCCGGAGTCGCTCAAATTCGGTTCGATGACGGGGAACAACTTCTTCAGTTCATCGCCGTACAGTTCGCTGGCTGCGTTACCTTGACGAGCACGCATCCAGTTCGCATTACCGCGAAGTGTGTTGATTTCACCGTTGTGGCTCATGAAACGCAGCGGTTGCGCACGGTCCCAACTTGGGAACGTATTCGTCGAAAACCGGCTGTGGACCATCGCCAAGTGCGTCTCGAAATCCTCGTCACGAAGATCCGGGAAGTACGGCATCACTTGAGCTGGAGTGAGCATGCCCTTGTAAATGATCACTTTGGTGCTGAGCGAGCACACGTAAAACATCAGTGCTTGCTTCAGCTCTTTGCTGCCACGAAGCAGATGGCTGGCTTGTTTACGAACGAGATAGAGTTGCCGCTCGAATGCTTCGCCTTCGACGCCACTCGCTGCGCCGACAAAGAGCATTTCGATGACGGGTTCGCTTCGAAGTGCTGACGGGCCGATGTCAGCAAGTTTGGCTTCTTGTGGCACATCACGCCAACCAATCAACGTTTGGCCCGTTTCGCCAATCAGTTTTTCGATGGTTGATTTGCAATGCGCACGCTCAGCCTCGTCTCGTGGCAAGAAAACCAAGCCCGCAGAAAACTGGCCGGGGGGAGGGAGTTCCACGCCGAGGTCACGCTTGGCGACTTTAGTCAGAAACTTGTGAGGCAGTCCACAAAGGATGCCTGAGCCATCGCCCGTATTCGTTTCGCAACCGCACCCACCACGGTGGTCCATGTTTTGGAGAATCGTGTCAGCATCGACAACGATTTGGTGGCTCGGTTTACCTTTGATGTGGGCAACAAATCCAACACCGCACGAATCTTTTTCGAGCTCAGGATCGTAAAGACCTTGAGAGGGTGGCAAATGGAATTGATCGTTCGTCGGAGTCATGATTTTTTTCCCGTTCGGAATCTAAGTAACCTGCTGAGTCCGCTAGCAAAAAAGGTTTTGAAGCCTGTTTGCTGTGGCCACAACAGTCGGCCGTCAAGCAACTACTGAAACGCCGCTTTTCGGACTTCGAGGAGTACCGTCCACGCCAGCGCCACCGCTGCCGGATTTGCTTTTCTTTTCCGCTCCAAGCGGTCGCCCTAATAACAGTGAGCCAAACTCGTCCGCTGCACGACTGAGCGCGCCGCTTCGCCGAAAGATAATTCCCAGTGGTCGAACCATTCGAAGTTCGCGACAGGCAACCACCTTTAGAGAGCCATTTGCCGTCTCGCGACGCACTGAAGCTTCGGGAACAATCCCAATTCCACGATTAGCTTGAATCGCGCGCACCATGGAGTCCGCATTATCGAACTCCATTCGTACGTCCACCGTGACGCCTGCCTTGGCAAGGCAATGATCGATCTCAGTCCGCAAAACTAGATTACGGTCAAAACCGATCATTTCCATTCCCTGTAACTCCGACAGAGAAATTTCCACGCGGCTGGCCAACGGATGCTTGTCGGAACAGATCAATCGCATCGGTTCTTGCTGCCACAGCACGTATCTCAACTGTTTGGTGCTTCGTGGGAAGCTCACCAAACCGAAGTCAACTTGACCGTCCAAGGTCATTTCGACAACCCGTTGACTGTGCCCAAACTCAGTTCGAACTTGGACATCCGGATGCACTTTCGCAAATTCCGCGGTCGCTTCTGGCATATAGCTCAGCCCCACGGAATAGATCGCACCGATCGTGACACGACCGCGAAGCTGTTCTGAAACGCCACGCACTTCCTGCTCGAGATTGCGATAATCGCGGACGATCCCCCGAAGGCCCTTGTAATACGCGCCCCCCGCTTTGGTGAGCAGCAACGGGCGTTTGGAGCGATCGATCAGCTGGACACCGAGAGATTCTTCGAGCTGGTGCATCGCCTGGCTGACAGCACTCTGAGTCAAGCGGTGATCGGCCGCAGCCTTGGAAAAGCTGCGGTGGTCGGCCACGCTACAAAAAAGCTCAAGTGCTCGAAGCTGCAAAATTAACGCAAAGATTATAAGTTAACTTAATGATAGGGGCTCTCTGCCCACAAAGTTATTTATAGACGTTAAAGAGGGGGGCGGACTTCGTCAACCCAATTTCCGTTGGTTTGCAGCATCTTTACGTAATCCGGGGCTATTCCTTAATGACCTTAGTATTAGCAATGTCATCGTGCAGACATGCGAGGCTTTCTCGAAAGATCATGAGCGCATCGACTAGAGGCAGGAAGTTACCGACGACCGGAACCAGACCCGCTGCCCAAAGCCAGGAATAGCGTTTGCCAATCAGCGGCCAGAACGGAAGGATTTGGTTGGTGTTGCGATCCACGATGCGAGTCTTCATGACCAATTTGCCAACGGTGCGACCTTGGCTCGCAAGCAGGTAGCCGTTCACCGCCAGAAACCCAAGGACACCGATGAGTGCGCCGCCGACTTGTGCGACCGCTTGGGCAGCAAAGTTGTCTCCCATTTGGGTGCCGACAATGAATCCCATTCCGACGGCTAATGGAACGATGATGATCATTTGAATGATGCCATCAATGAACGCGCCAGCGAAGCGTTCGCCTCTTGTTGCCAGTGGTGCGCCACCGCCTTGGAACGCAAACGGATCGCTTGTCACATCACTGGTTGGCTGATACGGATTAAAGTCGCTCATAAACTGGTTCCTACGGTTCCTGGGGTTTTTACTGAAAAAGCACCACCTGATGGGGATGGAGCCACCAAGATAACGTGGTGTGACGCGCCAAAACAGTTAACGCAAGAACCAACGGAAGGGCTGGTTTTTTTCAGCCCTTCAATTCAAAGAGTTTAGCTTCCATGTTGGAGCTTATTCCCAGCCGGACAATCACCGTAAGGCTCTACCCCTGAGCGTAGCCCCAGCGTTTTGGCAACGTAATCGCATACAGAATCACGACTCCGCCAGTGGCCAGTAGCACCCACGGGAATGCTTCGCCGGGTGTCCAAACGCGGGTGCCACTCGATGCCGCCGCGCTGGGATTGACGAAGGAGCTCGGCTGAGTTTCGCCGGACGCGTAAAGATTCGCGTTGTCAATCAGCAATGATTCGGCACCGACGATTACCGCCATGATGCCTAAGGCCATAAAGAAAGATCGCCACATGGCTGTGCAAGTCCCGTAGCTGTCGTGAGGGAGGTAAACCGGATGCTCCACTACGTTTCGGAGATACCGTTCTCAACTCATCGGTAAGGGCCGGACTCAGAATGCAAGCATTCTTTGGGAATCGGAATGATCGCTACAGGCTGTCCGTTGCCTGGGCGAGTTTGCCTCGGTTGCGGCGGAGTTGGCCGCACGCAGCGTCAATTTCGCTGCCTTTTCGTTGGCGGAACTGGACGTTGATCCCGCCGGTTTCGAGCGTACCGCGAAACATCTCCACCGCGCCGTCGGTGGGAGTTCGATACGGAAGTCCAGCTACCGGGTTGTAGGGAATCACATTGAGTAGTGCACATCGGCCACGCAACAGCCTTGCCAGCTCGATTGCACAATCGCGTGAATCATTGATGCCACCAAGCAGCACATATTCAAAGGTCAGTCGGCGTCCGGTTGCGTCAAAGTATCGATCGGCCGCAGCCATCACGGCTTCGATACCTACTTTCTTGTTGACGGGGACAAGCTCAGTCCGCAACTTTTCAGTTGGCGCATGAAGGCTGACGGCGAGGTTGTAAGGGACTTCGCATTTCGCCAAGCGATCCATGGCCGGCGGAAGTCCCACGGTGCTGATCGTGATTCGACGCGGACTGATCCCGAGACCTTCGGGGCTGCGGGCGATGTCCAAAGCAGCCAAGACGTTCTGTAAGTTTGCGAGCGGTTCGCCCATTCCCATCATCACGATGTGGCTGAGTCGCTCGCCTTCCTCGAGGTACGTTTGCAAACGCAGCATCTGTTCCAGAATTTCGCCGCGAGTCAGATTGCGATCAACGCCATCCAGCCCGCTGGCACAGAACACGCATCCCATCGCACAGCCAACTTGGCTGCTCACACAGATACTGCGGCGGTCGCCATCGCGAAGCAGCACGCATTCGACTTCGCCACCATCGGCCAATTTCACAAGTAACTTGTCGGTTCCGTCGCTGCTGTGGACTGCTTCAGCTTCCGCAGCCTTGAAGATGACGAAGTGTTGATCGAGCGTGTCGCGAAGGGCTTGCGGCAAATCGCTCATCAGCTGGAAATCACTGCAGCGGCGTGCGTAGACCCACTTCAAAATTTGCTTGGCCCGAAACGTTGGCTGGCTGTTTTCGCTGAGCCACTCGACGAGCTGTTTGTAGGTCACATCGAGCAAATGCCGGCGTCGGTCCCGCGATTCGGGTTCGCCGGGAGCGGCATCGTTTTCGGAGGGGTCGACGATCGGCAGTGTCACGGTGGTGAAAAACTCAGTCAGAGGGGGCTGGGTCGGCAACGTCGAGCCGATCAAATACGCTAAAACCTGTAGCAACGAATCACAAAACCTTTCTATGCAGTGTACCCGCACCATGGCTGATGTCGAAGTCAATCACGAAGAAGCTCTCAACCGATTTCTGGCGATCGCCGAAATCCCTGGGAAGAGCGGCGAAGAAAGTGCAGTTGCCAAGAAAATCATTGCCTATCTGACCGAAGCTGGCGTGCCGCCGGACCAAATCAGCTTCGACGGCGCCGAATCTCGAATCCCAGGCGGGGGTGACTGTGGCAATTTGATCGTTCGGCTTCCAGGAAACGGTCGAGGCCCAGTGACGCTTTTGTCCGCCCACATGGACACGGTGCCGATTTGCTTAGGCAGCCAACCGGTGGTGGACGGCGAACGAGTGAGCAGTTCAGCTCCAACGGGGCTAGGTGCAGACGATCGAAGCGGGTGCGCTGTCGTGCTCACGGCAGCACTCGAACGCTTGCGTCGTGGTGACGAGAATTTTGCACCTGCCGTGCTGGGGTTTTTTGTCCAAGAAGAAGTTGGCTTGTTCGGTGCTCGACACCTCGATGTGGCTTCCGTTGGCAAGGTCACCAGGGCGTTCAACTTCGATGGAGGCTCCGTCGAAAAGATAACGATCGGTGCCATCGGCGGCCAACGAATGACGATTCGAGTTTTCGGTCATCCATCACATGCTGGTGTGGCGCCCCAAGACGGTGCGAGCGCCATTGTGATGTGTGCCCACGCCATCAGTGAGCTTGCTCGAGGTGGCTGGCTCGGACGCGTTGAAAAACCGGAAGGTGTTGGAACTGCGAACGTTGGCGTGATCACTGGCGGAGACGCGACGAACGTCATCACGCCGCGAGTCGATCTTCGCGCCGAAGCTCGAAGTCATGATTCAGTGATGCGAGAACGGATCGTGGAAGAAATCCGCAAAGCATTCGAATCCGCCGCAGCCTCAGTCCAAACGCAAGATGGACGACCGGGAAGAATCGAATTCGAATCCCGAGTCGACTATGACTCGTTCCGTATACCCGATGACCACCCATCGATTGCTGCGGCCGAGAAGGTGCTGGTGGAACTTGGCCGGACGCCGTTCAAGGAAGTTTCCAACGGTGGTCTCGATGCAAATTGGCTGTTCAAACATGGTATCCAAGCAGTGACGCTCGGTTGTGGCCAGCGACAAATCCATACTGCGGACGAATGGCTCGACTTGCCTGAGTTCCGAACGGCGTGTGAACTCGCAACGCGACTGATTACCGAACCTGTTACCGAACCAGAAAACGTGGCATGAAAGACGACGATGAGTTGTGCTTGTGTTTTCACGTCACGAAACGCAAAGTCGTCCAGTTTTTGCGGGTCAACCGTCCTGCTTTGGCAAGCCAATTGTCCGAGTGCTATGGAGCCGGTACCGGTTGCGGTTGGTGCAGACCCTATTTGAAACGTTTGTGGGAACAGTCCAATCCCGAAAGTGTTGAGCTGCCGTCAAGCAGCGACTATCAAGTCCAACGTGCAAAATACAGAGACAAATCCAAAGAGCCCAATATGAACTCACCAGCAAAACCGGACTACGGTTATCTCGACGTCGCCAAGATGATTGACCACGCGTTACTCTCGCCAACGCTTGCATCCGACGTCTTGGATGAAGGGTGCCGCATGGCTGCTGCGTATGAGGTGGCAAGTGTCTGCATTATGCCGTACTACGTCCGTCGTTGTTGTGAATTGCTCGCCGGTTCGACAGTTCTGCCGAGCACCGTGATCGGATTCCCGCACGGTGGGCAAGCGACGTCGACGAAGGTCGCCGAAGCTAAAACAGCGGTTGCCGATGGCGCCATTGAATTGGATATGGTCGTCAATATTTCTGCCGTTCTCAGCGGCCGATACGACTTGGTTGGCGACGAAATCAAGGCGATCGTTGATGTGGCTCACACAGCCAACCGAAAGGTGAAGGTGATCTTCGAAAATTGCTACCTCCAGACGTCTCACAAGGAACAATTGTCGGATATTTCGTGCCAGGCCGGAGCGGATTGGATCAAAACTTCGACTGGTTTTGGCACCGGTGGTGCGACAATTGACGACCTGAAATTGATGCTGGATCGGGCGACCGGAGCAACCCAAGTCAAAGCAGCGGGCGGAGTACGTGACTTGGACACGCTTCTTGAAGTAAAATCATTGGGAGTGACCCGGGTCGGAGCCAGTGCAACGGCAGCGATTCTGGATGATGCGAGAATGCGACTCGGTTTAGAACCGATCCATGTTGCTCGCGTCGAATCTTCGGGTAACTATTGATTTCCCACCTCCGGATTTTCCCCGCCTCCACTTGCGAAGAAATCGTGCCATGCTGCGTTCTTGTTTAGTTTTCAGCGTCATAGCGACGATGTGTTTTGCTTTCGCGAATGCTGATGCCCCTTGGCCACAGTTCCGCGGTCCCGGGGGCGATGGAATCGTTCTGGACCAAAACCCGCCGCTCTCATTTGGCGAAGACAAAAACGTCGCCTGGAAAACGGAGTTGCCTGGTCGGGCATGGTCGTCTCCAGTCATCGCCGATGGCTTGGTGTGGCTCACGACGGCGATTGAACGGATCCCGAGCGATGAGGAACGGGATGCTTTGCTTCGCAAAACGGACAATGACGAGAAGAAATTCAAACAGCTTGCGATCGCCAAGGCCATTGAGTTGAAATTGCTCTGTGTGGATCTGAAGAGTGGCGAATTGCTGCACACCAAAGATCTCGTGACGATCGATGAACCCGACGCAATCCACGCATTGAACAGTTACGCGTCGCCGACACCCGTGATCTCCGGCGACAAGATTTTCTGTCACTTCGGGACGTTCGGCACGTTTGCTTTGAACCGTTCAACTCAAGAAATTGTTTGGCAACGCGTCCTCCCTCTTCAACATGCCGTTGGTCCTGGAAGCTCGCCTTTTATCCAGGGAAATCTGCTTGTTTTGATCCAAGACGGAATGGAACGCCAATATGTCGCCGCTCTTGACCAGACGACTGGCGCAACGGTTTGGGAAACGGATCGGCCAGAAATGGAGGCGCCAAGCGGCGATCAAAAGAAGTCGTATTGCACGCCCATTTCAATCACTGATTCCAAAGGCCGTGAACAGTTGATCTGCATGGGATCGCAGTGGATTGTTTCTTACGAGCCAAAGACTGGGCAAGAAATTTGGCGGCTTTACCATGGCAAAGGCTTCTCCGTCGTTCCGCGGCCCGTGTTCGATAAGGACGTCGTCTATTTCTCGACGGGATTTGGCAAACCGCAATTGTGGGCCGTTCGAGTCGATGGTTCCGGCGATGTCACCGACACTCATGCTGTTTGGCAAATGCTTCAAGGCATTCCAGCGAAACCTTCACCGCTATTGTTCCAAGATCGCATTTACATCGTGGATGACAATGGTGTTGCCAGTTGCCTCAATGCAACTGACGGTGAGCTCGTTTGGAAGGAACGTATCGGCGGAAACTACTCCGCGTCGCCGTTGCTTGCCGGTGGCCGGATTTACTTCGCAAACCAAGACGGAAAAGTCACCGTGATTGAGCCAGGCGAGGAATTCAAACTCGTCGCTGAGAACCAGCTCGATGGCCAAATCATGGCGTCTCCAGCGGTAATCGCCAACGCAATGATCTGGCGAACCGACAAGGCCCTTTATCGAATCGAATAATTCGTTTTCGATGCAAGAATAACGTTGCGAAAGCGCTGTTTTGCCTACGCCGCTTGCACCAATTCTTCGTGGACGGCTTCAAGCAATTCCGAATGGATTTGCGTGACGCGGTTGGCGGCACCGACGAGCAAGGCAAGCTCCGCCAACTGGCTGAGTTGCTTGACTTTGCCACCACTAATTTCATGCAGCCGAACGATCGCAGCGTCAGCGAAAACGGGCTTGGAGCAACCTGCGGTATACAGCGAGTGAATCAGGAATCTTCCCGTGTCTTCGAGACCCAATGCTGGGAGTTCGATACGCAACGGGCACGCTCCTAGACTCAACGCCATACGCATTGCTGACTCAGGAGCCGTTCCAAGGATCACCGTAAACAAATCATCGCTGTCGATCAGTGACCTTGCGATCTTTGCTGCCGTCTCGCGAGCTCCGTCGATCAACCACACCGTTCGCACTTCTTGCCGCGTTGTCGCGGAAATCGCCGAGCGAACGTCTGTTTCGACGGATTCCGGCGACCAAGTAATCCGAAGCGATTTCGCTAGAGCTTGGAAAACCTCCATTGGCGAATCAGCATCGCCCTGAGTTAGCATCATTTCGACCGCACAGTCGCCAAAACCACTGCTTCGGCTGACGTGACGCAACAAACTAGTCATTCCGCACCCAGCCGAGCTGGTCAAAACCGCGCAGCTCATTCCGCCAGCGACTGTGTAGTGCAAGCGAGCGAGCGCCTCTCTTTGAGGTGGACCCAGGAAAAATCGCTTCGCCGCATCACGCGCGAACGGCTTTTCGAGTAACGACCAGTAGCGTAAATAGTCCATACCAAGCTCCAATCCCGATCGACGTTATCGGAATGCTCCGATTCTGCGGTAAAATTTAGGCTATCGGTTTAATCGTCTCATCACTTAGCCCAACTTCAGTCGGGATCGGAATGACCCAACGTTATTTTGTTGATCGCCTTTCGTTTTCGGGCGGGCTCGCAATGCTGTCGCCTAGCGAAGCCCAACACGCGTTTCGCGTCATGCGACTGGCTGTGGGAAGCGAGTTAGTGCTCTTTGATGGGCTGGGAAACGAGGCCAACGCAACTATTTTGCAAATCAATCGCAACGAATGCGTTTGTGATTCGCAACCCGCCCAGCAGATTTCGAAAGAATCCGCTGTTCATTTGCACTTAGCAATCGCTATTCCCAAAGGCGATCGGGCAAAAGAGATGATTATGCGGTTGACCGAACTCGGGGTTTCGGAAGTAACTCCGATCACATCCTCCCGATCGCAACGTCCAATTGGTGAAAATGCGACCGAAAAATTGTCTCGAGTCGTGATCGAAGCCAGCAAGCAGTGTGGGAGGAACCGTCTCATGCAGCTGCATGAGCCAAAAAACCTTCTGGAATTTCTCAGCCTTCCGCCTGAGCCTGGTGAAACACGATGGATCTTGCATACGCGTTTGGGGCACCAGCCAAAGAAACTCGAAACAAAAAGCGAAAGAGTCACCGCACTCATTGGTCCAGAAGGCGGATGGACGGAAGATGACCTTCGCATTTCACACGAAGCAGGCTACGAGTCGGTGAGTCTCGGTTCTCGGATACTCCGAATTGAAACCGCAGCTGCTGCTATCGCCGCCATTTGTTGCTGCGACAGCTAGCACTTTGTCAACTTAACGAATTAGGGTCGAGGATCTTCCGAGGTGTAGTGGGATTCGCCAGAACTGCCTTCTCTGGCATTGGCGCAAATCGAATTCTGGCGAATCCCACTACCCTAAAACTTGTCTTTGACAAAGCACTGGTGGTTCAATAAGTTCTAATTCTAGCGATGGATTCGCCAGACTTCCGTTAGCCACTGAAAAATGGAACTCTGGCAACTTCGGAAGCGATTGTAGTCCGAAACGATCCCCAACTTCAGTACTTGTTAAGGCTTCAGCACAAGCCGAATCCATGGCAGCGGCTCATCAATCATGAGCAATCAAAAGTGCGTGCATATGAGATGCGATCAGCGCACAAAAAAACCCACCCAGAGCAAGCCCTGGATGGGTTTTTTAAAATCCGGCGCTACCTACTTTCGCACTGGTAGGCACTATCATCGGCTCAGAAAGCTTAACTGCTGTGTTCGGGATGGGAACAGGTGGAACCTTTCTGATATGGTCACCGGAAAGACTTGCAAGCGAATATTTCGCCGCTCGCAAGCCATTTGACCGTTTGTTGTTTGGTAGTAATTGGCTGAGCATACCTCAAAGGCCGTGACATCCGAGGATGTCAGTGATCGTATTCCACAAGGACCAAGTTCTTCCTAAGAAGATCTTGAGTGCGGGATATCGATGGCCAAACTTTTGCCCGTTAGTACTGGTAAGCTTAACACATTACTGTGCTTACACGTCCAGCCTATCAACCTGATCGTCTTTCAGGGGGCTCTCGTCATATAGACTACGAATCCTAATCTCGGGTTGGGCTTCACGCTTAGATGCTTTCAGCGTTTATCCGTTCCGAAGTTAGCTATCCAGCCGTGCCACTAGCGTGACAACTGGTACACCAGAGCTTCGTCC
>JBGTAI010000132.1:0-7925 GCA_041749955.1 Pirellulaceae bacterium
GCAGAGACCAAGCCGACGTGACCGTCGCACATAGAGCATATCCAATCACGGCACAGTAGCTCCAGGAACTGAATCGACGATTCGATAGGACGATGCCAGACTTCGTATCACCAGGGCAACGATTGCTTGCGACGTGAGTAAGATCGCAAAGGCCGCCGCACCGAAGAGCGGTAGTAAACCACCAACGAATTGACGCTGGATAACTGCCAGCACGAAGCTCACGACGCCGATGGTTGCCATCGTTTGCAGGACCAATGCAAATATCGCTAGTTTGCCTTGAACGAGTGGAACTGCCACAACTAGAACGAGGCCGACATATACCATCGCCATCGCAAGGGCGATCAATGTAAGTGCCGCCAGCGAGGGTGACGTTGCTAGCGATTTGGCGCCCGGCTCCTTGAAAAACAGTACGAGTCCGAGCGAGGCTATCGACATTGTAAGAACGCCATCGCCCATGCGAACGACCGCTAGTTTGCGTAGCAACTTAGTGGAGAGCTCGCGATCCACTTCACTACTTCGGCCGAGAGGCAGTGCCGAGTCGAGATCCACAATTGAGACCGACGGGCTTTCGTATGGATTGATTCGCATTGGTATCCGGATCGTTGTCCGTTGAAGTGCAAGACTCGTAAATCAGGCGACTCGTTTATGATCAACATAGGAACATCCTGCCTGGATGAGAGTCTGAAAACCACGCCAGCACTGCCTTCATCAAAAATTAACGAGGCACCTCTCGAGGGCAACTTGCAACTGAGCGAAACGCTTGCCCAAATACCAGCGACACCTTGGACGAATACAGGAGGGCAGCGGCAGTCGCGTGACCACATCGAAATGTGTTTCCGATAACACGTTCAACGACGACCTAATACTGATGCTGAAGCAGTACAGATTTTCAGTGATTCTCGTACGCCGCAGAGCTATGACCTGCGGCTGCACCAATGACTTGGAACAGTCCAGTACCATCAGGCAAGACTCGCGATATCTCGCCAGCGGTGGCAATGCCGTATCGAGCGTACAAGTCGTGGCGAACGTCTTCGATCTGTTCGCTGCTGCCGTGGATAGACACGTAGGTCAGAACTTCATCGGTTGCTTTTGTTTCATGCCACATTGCCACTAGTGGCAATGTTTGAACCGTAGCATAGGCACCCGGTCGAGCTTGCCCGCGAACATCCCTGGCATACGCAGCCTCCGCTAGGCCGAGCATCGGCATGTCCGAGTAGAGGTACAACGAATTTGTGTAGGGATTGTATTCGTCGCTGCCGAACACGCGCCCGGGTAGCAACGTGTATTGCAACCATTTCAGAGAACCCACGGTGTATCGCCAGCCTGCGCCGACGCGTTCGTTCTCGACCAACCTTCGCCATTCTTTTGCAGGCGCGTACTGGTTCACTCGCACCACCGTATCGGTCAACCCGCGATGTTGCAGATAGCCAGTTACTTCCCCCACTGTCGTCTCGGAAACGGCATGGTTCTCGGCGCGGCGATCCCAAAGCAACAACTTGGCGGGAATTCCGAACACCCAACCTACTGAGTCAATCACCGGTCTTGGTTTTCCTCGCTCCACTTGCACGAAATCACAGCCGTTAGTGTCGCAGCTTGTGGCACGAGATTCGCCGAATCTTGGCTCTTGGGCATTTGCCACAGAGAATGCCGTCGCTGAAACAATGGCAAAGAATACAGGCGTCAAATATCGAGAGCTTGTCATTATTTTCTCCAGGCTTCAAATACTTCACTGCACTTCACTACCGGAAGCACGGTGGTAGATCCTCTATCGACATTCCTTCGAGCACGGCCAACGAAAAGGCAAATATTTATCGAAAAACGATAACTGGATATTGCTAAACAATCTGATGGTCGATATTATTGATTATTCAATGGAGGACGAGGAATGACTGACGAAGAAACGACAGGCCCCGTGGACAAGGGCATAGAGCGATGGAGCGGCGTGCTCATGCTACTGGCCTTGGCGAGTATGGCGTTTTCGACTTACGCAATCAGCGACGCGTTGCTTAGTGACGACTTCAAGATCGGCCTAGACACTACAACTGGAATACGCATCTTAACGCGTGCGGACTTTTCCTTGCCGCAGTACATGACGGTCGTGCTCATTGCCGCCTCGTCGGACGTTTGCATGGTTGCTGCTATGCTGCAAATCGTGTTGCTAGCACGCAGGTTTGCCAAAGGCGAGATTTTGACGCGCGGAGTGGTTGCGTGTTTGCAACGATTCGGATGGGGGTTATTCGCTGTAGGGATTGCCGAGGTTGCGTTGTTCCCGACGTTGAATGTTTATCTTGTCGGGCAAGAGTTGATTGATCCTATTAAAGATGTGACGGCGGCCGCCATCGGTAGCGGGACGCTTACCTCGATGATGGCAGCAGTGTTGGTGATGGTCATCGCCAAGATTTTTCGACTTGGAATTAGACTTCGCGAGGACGCGGATCTGACTATTTGATGGCTGGAGTATTGGTATCGCAATCATCGTGAATCTGGATGTCATGTTAGCGAAGCGGAAGATGAGATTGAATGATCTGTCTGCTGCGGTAGGCGTTAACGTCCCTAACCTATCGATTTTGAAGACAGGAAAAGCTAAAGCGATTCGTTTTAGTACGTTAGAAGCTATCTGTCGTGTACTGGATTGCCAGCCGGGTGACTTGTTGGAGTTTCGCGATGAAACTGAGCTTGAACAAGAAGAAACGGATGCTTCAAACATGGAATCTGACGGCTCAAACAGCCATGAGTAGCCTCGCAGTCTCGTAAAACACTCGCAAGCGACTCTATATCTCTCGATTGACTTTTTTCCAAAGAGACGTTCTGCGCTACCGGTCTGCGCGGACATAACGTGTGTTGCAACTTAAAAACGGAGTTAAATCATGAATCGTCGTAGCCAACGGCCTCACCGCAATCTTCGAAAGGCTCTACGCATCGAATCGCTCGAAGATCGTCAATTGATGGCGGGCATTACTACGAATTTCGATCGAATCACCCGCACGCTGACCATTGCTGGGTCCGACGCCGCGGACGTAGTTTCGATCACACAAAATGATTCTGCTAATCGACTGACCGTAACGACACGGACAGCGAATGAGACCGCGACGGATCAGCAATTCCCAGCACATCTCGTTAATCGAATCGTCGTCCAATTGGGCGATGGTGATGACCAGTTCCAATACCAAACGGTTCGCAGTGTCTTGAAAAACAAGACGATCGAGGTTCATCTTGGAACGGGTAACGACACAGCCAAGATCGGATGGGCCGACAATGGTGGAACGTCCTTTGCCAACTTGGATCTCATGATCAACGGCGATGATGGCAGCGATGCAGTCGGAGCACGCATCGGACGACTGAGTGCCAATGTCGCTGCCGAGCTGAATATCGAACTTGGCGAAGGCGACGATGGCTTTGTTGCCCAGACGCTCAACCCAATGGCGTCTCGATCGCAATTGCGAATCAATGCGTTCGGAGACGGGGGCGACGACGAATTACAATACTTTGCATCGGGTAAAATCGGCTGGGGCGCCAGAGTTGACGTATTGATGAACGGCAACACTGGCGATGATAGTATCGAGTTCTCCAATCAAGGCCAAATCGACGGCGCGCTCTCGGAACTTCTATTGGGTGGCGACGGCAACGACTTGTTTTCCTCGTCCGTAATAGACGGCTCTGGCCGTGGAAGCCTCTCGTCCAGCCTGCGTGGTGACACCGGCGACGACGTGATTATTTCTGACATCCGTTCCAACGCCGCTCCGTCCTACTCGGTTCGCGAGTTGGTCAATGGTGGAGCCGGTGAGGATACCGCCTTTACGCCCGGCCATACGATAGTCAATGGTGTTGAAAACGCGTTGCCGATCAATCGGCAAGTTGCCGCCTCGCCAAATGAACCTTTTGATCCAATCCTCCGCACATCGACTCTACGTCTAGATTCGCGGACAATCGAGTACTGGACAAAGGGACGAAGCACTGACAATTTTGCACCGGTCGTTGTGCTGTTAACTGGAGCCGGCGGATCGATCGATAGTTGGCTGCCGATCGCCGACAAGCTCAATGGTGTTGGACAAGTCATCGCCGTCAATAAACCCGGTTTTGGACGAACATCCGCAATCGCTAGCGCCAGTCCAGACTATGCATTAGCGGTCATCGAAGACGTTCGCTCCGTTGTGTCGAAACTTGCGCCAGGACGCCAAGTTATCCTGGTCGGACACTCGTTGGGAGGTGCTTATGCAAACTTATTCGCTCGCTTGCATCCCGACGAAGTTGCGGGCGTCGTTTTTGAAGATGCGACTCAACAACAACGCGTCGACCGCGCGGAGATCGCGGCTGAATTTATGACGCCTGTGTTCCGAGTCTACCCAGCCGGTATTCAAGCCGAACTCGACTCCATCGCCGACACGATCAACGCACCACTCGATGCACCCGACTTTCCAGCTATTCCCGTGATTGCACTCAGTCAAGCATTACCCGATGAGCAGTTGGCACTTGCGCAAGCGCTCGCGGATCTAGGTTCACCTGGATCACTACAAGTTATTGAAGACGCGGGGCACTTTCTGCACGCAGATAAGCCGCAAGCAGTGATCGATGCGATCGACGCGATGGTTCGAAAAACTGAAGTATCCGGAATTCTTGCCGATGTGATTGCGAAGTACGGCGTGCCGGGTATGACAGCAAGCGTGAACATCGGTGACAAAGTCATTTCAGGTGCTGCGGGTGTGCGAGCAGCTGGGGCACAGGTGGCCGTCAACGTCAATGATCGATTTGGAATGGGATCCGTGACCAAAGCGATGACGGCAACGCTTGCAGGAGTTCTGATTGAAAAAGGTATCCTGCGATGGGATAGCACGATCGTGGAACTATTCCCCGAGCTGCGCGACACGATGCAGACTGGCTACCAAGACGTGACGCTCGAACAGTTGCTGCAACATCGTGGCGGCATGATTGCCGACGAAGATGGCAGCGAAGCTCTGGGGCAAAAGATCGCTGAATACGCCGGTCCCACCAATCTTTCGCGACTGACGTTACTGCCAGAGATCTTGAAGGAACCAATGCCGGGCCGTGTCGGCGAGTTCCGCTATTCGAACGCTGGTTACGCCGTGGCTGGTGCGATGTTAGAGCGGGCGTCACATCGATCTTATGAGACTCTGATGCAGCGCTATATATTCAATCCACTGGGTATGAAATCAGCAACTGTCAATCCACCAGTATCGGATCCACTCCATCCGAAACAACCGATTGGTCACTTGCCCGACGGCACTCCTGCTCCGGGTGATCGATCGCCTTTTGACTATCTTTCCGCGCTGGCGAGCCCGGCTGGTTCGATACTAAGAATGAACGCGGGAGATTGGTCCAAGTTTGTACGCGTACATTTGGGTGAGTCCGTCAACGGAAGGCGTCTGCTGCAACCAGGAACGCTCGCGCGGTTACACCAATCGGTCGAACTCGAGGACGCTGGAGCCCCTGTCGGGTATGCAGCGGGTTGGGTTGTGTTGCCGGCTGAGTCCGCTGGCCTGGACTCTTCTTTTGGAACCGTGCTCACGCACAACGGCAGCGACGGTGTGTGGCTTTCTGAAGTTGTCGCTCTTCCCGATGTCGATTTCTCGATACAGATTCTTGCGAATGCGACTGTTGATCGCGAAGGAAACGATCTCGGCCAGGGCGCTTTCTTAGAGATCAAACAGCGTCTGCTCCATCGCTTTGCCCGCAACTCCAATCTTCCGCAAGTTGCCAACGGTATTTGTGACGCATTCAATCAGGTGTCTTTGAGAACCTAAAGGAGCAGGCCTGCATGTTGGCGGGAACCAAAGAAGACGCCCATTCATTTTGATCCGATGGGACCCTTTGCAGTACTTTCGACGAACCGAAGGAATGCATGTTGAATTCGCAGCGTTCGACGGTCGTAAACGAAATACAGATTCTCTGGCTATTCACAGCAAACCTCAGCATATTTTCACAGCGATGTACGATCATCCTAAACGACAGAGACATAGGTCCGTCGGCCAAGACGTTTGAACGGAGGAGGTGCGAGTGAAGTCTTCGATACCTTTTGACGTTGTTGCCACTTCATCATCGATAAAGCCAGTACGTAGTCTTTTTGTGAGTGACATCCATCTTGGAAGCCGATTTGCTCGCGTCGACCGACTACTTGATTTGCTTGTTGATCACACACCCACTTATCTATACTTAGTAGGCGATATCGTCGATGGATGGTGCCTGAAGCGGCGGTGGCATTGGCCGGAAAGTTACGACAGACTGCTCGCTCGCCTGCTTGAGCTAGCAAATGAAGGCACGATCATTCGACTGACACCGGGGAATCACGATGATTTTCTACGTCGTTTTCTATTAAGTAACGACCTTGTCACGATTAGCAATGAATTTGTCCACGAGGTCGCTGATTCAAGAAAGTTGCTCGTGTTGCATGGTGACACATTCGACACGGTCGAGCGAAATGCACCTTGGTTGTCCTGGATTGGAGGTGCGGGCTACGAGCTGCTTATGCGTATTGACCATTGGTGCAATAGATTGCTGGGCTTTCTTGGATTTCGTCGCCGTCGAATCAGCCAAGCCATAAAGCAACAAGTCAAGTTGGTGGTGCAATTCGTCAGCGGATTTGAGGAGCGTGCCGTTAACTATGCCCGTCAAAATGGTTGCGATATCGTGGCTTGCGGACACATTCATTACCCAACGCTGATCCAGTCAGACGATGTGCTCTATATCAACTTAGGTGACTGGGTCGAGAACGGAACTGCGCTAGTTGAACATTTCGACGGTTCGCTTCAGTTGATCGATATCGATGTTGAATCCCCGCTTGGCGAATCGCCTTCGCTTCTAGCCCCATCCGACAACGACTCGATGACATACACGGCTCCCGCGACCGCGAGTGTTGCTTGAGCACCTGCAGCAATGAGTTCGTTACATGTCGTCGATAGATCGAGCGATAGTGATCAGCACGCCACGCCGGAGTCGTTCAACACGCCCAAGCCATGGTGCACCGTCTTATATCGACGTTCCACGATTGCGATCGAATCTCCTTCGCAAGAGATTAACACGTTCGCATGCTCGTCTTTACATTCGGTCCGTGTGGCACGCTACAGTGATAAATTGTCTTGTTCTGTTCTCCGACTCCACGCCACACTCCACACTGTAGATGACCAATAATGTCCGCTGCTAGACAAATTCGTTTTGGTTGGCAAAGCATCGTGTTCATGTTGGTGGCAACGATTTCTGTTTCGTATGGACAGTCGCCGCCGATCGACCGGACTCCAACGTCCGTGATTGAAGCCATGCAACAACTAAACAACATTGATCGTGGACCGACGCGATCTAAGCAACCGCAACCGACCGAATTTGTTGGCGAAATACCAAGCAACGCTCCCGTGACCCTAGAGTCATGTCGTGCTGCAGCGGAATACTCGTCAAGAACCGACGGTGACGCACTCGTCGTGATGATCAACGGGACGCTTGCCTATGAGCGATATGAGCCAGGGTGGTCGCGTTGGAAGGAACATCGCCTCGCCAACGCCAGCGAAAGCTTCGCTGGTATTGTTAGTCTGATGGCAGTACAGGATGGGTTATTGACACTTGATGAACCGGTTTGTCAGACAATATTGGAATGGGCCAACGACCCAAAGCTGTCCAAGGTAACAATTCGACAGCTACTCAACCTGACCAGCGGCACTGAGACCGGAAAGTCGGGAATTGCTGTTACCTACAAAGAAGCGGTGCAAGCAACATCAAAACATGCCCCCGGTTCGACGTTTGAGTATGGCGAGAATCCCTTTCAGGTGTTCGGCGATTTGATCCCGGACTATTCACCAAGACCGATAGCATTTTAGAGACCCATCGCGTGATTCGTTGCGTTTAAGGAGTTATTCAACGACTTCAAAACCGCAACGAGGATCACGCAATGGGTGAAAGCCAGAGTAACCTTTTTGAGCCCG
>JBGTAI010000133.1:0-13662 GCA_041749955.1 Pirellulaceae bacterium
GCCACAAGATCGCATCGACCATGTCGCGAGGGTTCACTGGAGGACGACCGGTGGCAGCCGGTGGAGGAAAGATATCCGCGATCAAGGCCCATTGGGCGTCCGTTAGACGATGTCGTGCCATCCGTGGCCACCGATGAAACATGGAACGAAGTTGAATTCAACCAAGTTTGTCGCATTAGCTGATTTCTTGAAATGGCAGTTTAGGGACAGAGCCTAGATGATTGCGATGAAACATTGAAAGTCATGCTCGGACGATGAAGAAATCGATTAGTAGTTAGCGAGGCTCAAACGACGACACAAGAATGCTACGCAAGAATGTCGTGTACGACGCTCGGTGCTTCGACGCCGGTGAGTCGTTGCTCGAGCCCTTGGAACTTGAAGCTGAGTCGGCGGTCGTCGATTCCCATGCAATGCAGAATCGTGGCATTGAGGTCGTTCAGGTGCACGGGTTTGTCGACAACGTTGTAGCTGAAGTCATCCGTTTCACCGTAAGTCATCCCCGCCTTGATACCGCCACCAGCCATCCACATGCAGAAGTTTCGTGGATGGTGATCGCGCCCATAGGTCTCGTTGTTCAACGTGCCTTGCGAATAGACCGTTCGTCCAAACTCGCCACCGAACACGACAAGAGTCTCATCGAGTAGCCCACGCTGTTTTAAATCTTTGAGCAATGCGGCGGTGGGTTGATCGACGTCCATGCATTGGCCCTTGATCAACTTAGGCAAGTTGCCGTGTTGGTCCCAACCGCGATGCAGAATCTGGACACAACGTACGCCGCGTTCGATCAACCGGCGCGCATGAATCGCACTCGATGCAAACGTCCCTTTCTTCTCCACATCAGGACCATACATATCTAGCGTTTCACGAGTTTCCGACGACAGGTCCGTTAGCTCGGGCACACTGGTCTGCATCCGAAACGCCATTTCGTACTGAGCGATTCGCGTCTGTGTTTCTGGGTCACCGAATCGTCCGTAGTTCTGTTCGTTCAACTTGTTGAGCGCATCAAGCATGGTGCGTCGATCGGTGGACGAAACGCCTGGCGGATTCTTGATGTAAAGTACTGGATCGCCAGAGCCACGAAGCGCGACGCCGTCGAAGCTGCTTGGCAAAAATCCGCTGCTCCACATGCGAGTGAACAATGCCTGTGCTTGGCTCGCCGCGGGGAATGTTGGTGTGAACACCACGAAAGCCGGCAAGTCATTGCATTCGCTTCCGAGTCCGTAGCTGAGCCACGAACCGAGACTCGGCTTCCCAGGAACCTCGCTGCCGGTCATCACAAACGTACACGCCGGGTCGTGATTGATCGCGTCGGTGCTAACGGTCTTGATCATCGTGATGTCGTCAGCAATTCCTTGCATGTGCGGCACCAATTCGCTCATCATGATGCCGCTTTGGCCGCACGCCTTGAACAAGAACTTGCTCGGCGCGACAGGGAATCGAGCTTGGCCGCTCGTCATCGTAGTGATGCGTTGGCCATTGCGAACCGAGTCAGGCAACTCCTTGTCGAAGTAGTCCTTCAAGTTGGGTTTGTAGTCAAACAAATCCAGCTGGGACGGGGCTCCATTCATGTGCAGATAGATCAACCGCTTGGCCCGCTGGGCGAAGTGCGGCAAACCCGGTAGCGGCGGATGAACACGCTCGCCAACCGCCGCCGAGGCTCCGCTCGCTTCGGATTCAAGCAGTCCGGATAACGCTAAGCCGCCAACACTCAAACCAACACCATTAAAGAATTGGCGTCGCGTTGCGAGCAGGTTTTGTTGAATCAGTGGATGCATAACAGTTCGTCGTTTCGGGGCGTAGGCAACAAGGCGTAGGCAACAAGGCACAGGCAACAAATATGGGTCTAGTTCTTCGTCACAGTTTCATCGAGATTGAGCAAGAGATTGGCGAGCATCGTGTACGCCGCCAAATCACAGACCGCGATCTTTTCGTCGGCAACACTCTCGCCGTAACCGATCAATTCTTTGGCAGCGTCTAAGTCCTTTTCGAAACTCACTTGATGGTGGCCGAGAGACTCCATCGCTATTTCTAATTCTGTTTCATTTGGCTCACGGCCGGTGACAATGCTCCACGCCCAACGGATTCGATCGCGTGAATCTTCGCCGCCTTCGCGAATGATGCGTGTGGCGAATTGTCTCGCTGCTTCCACATGCTGGATATCATTGAGCAGTTGTAAAGCTTGCAGCGGCGTGTTGCTGCGTTCGCGACGCGAGCAACTTTGTTCACGATTCGGCGCGTCAAACGATGACATGAACGGAGGCGGTGCGGTGCGTTTCAGGAACGTGTAGAGACTGCGGCGATACAACGCATCACCCGAGTCTTGTGCATAGTCCTTGGTGTTGCTTCCACCGAACGCGACAGGCTCCCAAATGTCTGGCGGTTGGTAGGGTTTCACTGCCTTGCCGCCAACGGTGCGGACAAGTAAGCCGCTTACGAAGAGAGCCTGATCACGCAACACTTCGGCGTCCAATCGCAATCTGGGTGCTCGGGCGAGCAACCGATTCTCCGGATCGATCTCAAGATGCTTGGTTGTCACTTTCGAACTTTGGCGATACGCGTGGCTTGTCAGAATGAGCTTCACCAGCTTGCGAATGTCCCAGCCTTGCTCGATGAAATCGACCGCCAACCAATCCAGTAATTCGGGATGACTTGGTGGGTCACCTTGCGAGCCAAAGTCAGCGCTGGTGAGGACAATTCCTGTACCGAAGAATTGTTGCCACACGCGGTTGACCGTGACGCGTGAGGTCAATGGATGCTCTTTGCTGACAAGCCAATTCGCGAAGTCGAGTCGGTTGTAATCGCGGTCTTGTTCAAGCTTGGGAAGCGGCGGCAGGAACTCAGGCACCGCACGAGTGACCTTCTCCCCCGGCTTGTCGTACGCACCGCGAAGCATCACAAAGCTCTCGCGAGGCGTTGGCAAATCAGCCATCACGAAGGTGATCGGAACTTCCTTTTCGATTTTCGCTTTCGCATTCTCGACCTTGGACTTTTGAGCTTTTGACTCGCGAAGCAATTCTTCGGAGCCGGCATAGAACGTACGAAGCCAGAAATCGAAAACTTGTTTCGTTTCGTCTTCGCTCCATTGCTTGGGCTGTTTCCCGCGAACGAGTTCACGCAGGCCATCGGGCAGATCATTGTTTCGCTTACCCGCGTTCTTTTCTTGCCAAACGGCCCAAGACCAAGAATCGTCTTTCGCGGTATCCACGGTGGAGTGAACGCCGAGATGATCCCACGTCACCGTCCCAGCGAACTGGGTGAACGCATAGCCTTTGATCTTGTCGTTGGCTTTCAAGCCCATCTTCTTGGCGTCGACTTCCAAGCGAACCCATTTCCCCGTCTCCGGCAGATCGCCCATGAGGACTTTTTCGGAGGAGTCTGATTTGCCGAATGGAATTTTTTCGTGCGTGCCCCAGATCGCGCGATGCTTCCACGCGTCGCTGTGGAATTGGATCATGATCGCTTCGGGGGTGTCCTCCGGATCGAGGAAGCAATGCACAAAGACTTTGCCGTTTGCTGGCACCAAGAACTCAGCGGCACCGCTACTGTAATAATCTTGTTCGACGGCGGCGGCTGTGCGACGCAAGGCAACTTCACCGCTGAAGACTTCTCCATCGGATTCGGTCACCAGCGTTGACGGAGCACCCGAATGCTCGACCTTGGCATTTTCCGGGAACCCGTCTTCGAACCAAATGGTCTCTGTTTCGAGAGGCGAGGGAGGTGGTTCTTGCTCAGCCGGATCGGCGTACTGGATTGACGAGATCTTCTCTTGAATCTCCGTTTCGATACTCGCAAGTTGCTCGTTGAGTGACGCAATCCCCGTCTCTTGCTCTTCGGTATACAGCTTCAAGATCGGCGGCGTGTCGATTTTGTTTCCATCCATGGCCGGATCCGCGGCGCTGTGGAAGAACGCGTACATCGAATAGTAATCTTTGGCCGAGATCGGATCGAACTTATGGTCATGGCAAACGGCACAGCCGGCCGTGAGTCCCATCCAGACTTCCGCAGCCGTTGTCGTGCGATCGACGGCGTAGCGGAACACCCACTCTTCGTTGATACTTCCGCCTTCGCTTGTCGACACGTTGCAACGATTGAAGCCTGAGGCGATGAGTTGTTCTCGCGTCGGATTCTCCAACAAGTCACCAGCCAATTGCCATCGCGTGAATTCGTCGAAGGGCAAGTTTTCTTGAAAGGCTCTCACGACCCAATCACGGTAAGGCCACATGGATCGTTCGTTGTCCAAGTGCAAACCGTGCGTGTCGGCGTAGCGTGCGAGATCAAGCCAATACCTCGCCATGTGTTCGCTGTACGTCACACGGTTCATCAGCTCGTCAATTAACTTCTCGTATGCTCCCGCAGAATCATCAGCGACAAACGCACGAACTTCCTCAGGTGTCGGCGGCAATCCAGTTAAGTCCAGTGTGACGCGACGAATGAGTGTTTCGCGATCGGCCAGCGGCGATGGCGTGAGGCCTTCGCGAGCGAGTCGCTGTTGCAAGAACGCGTCGATCGGATTGGAAGGTTGCTCAGCGACGGTATCCAGCGTCGGCACAGTCGGTTTTGTTGGCGCGACAAAGGACCAGTGTTGTTCATACTGTGCGCCAGATTCAATCCAGCGACGGATCAGATCGCGTTGAGTCGCGTTGAGTTCCTTGTGTGATTCGGGTGGCGGCATCACTTCGGACTCATCCGAACTCGTGATGCGTTTCCAAAGGCTACTCGCCTCGAGTTCACCAGGGACAATCGCGCCGCTCGAGACAGCATCGTCCGCCATATCGAGCCGCAAATCCGCTTCGCGAGTTTCTTCATCTGGTCCGTGACAAGCGAAGCAGTTGTCGGAAAGAATCGGGCGAATGTCTCGAGTGAACGAAACGGCTTCTTCAGCAATGGTAAAAGCCGGGCAATGGATGGCGATCAAAACCAAAATGATCGAAGAATTGATTTTCATCATGGCGACAGCGTCAAACGGAAGGATAGTGGGCGGGGCCTCCAGTATAGCTGATCGCGACAAGCAATGACCGCCGCGAAACGAAAAACGCGTGCCAACCAACCGATGGCTGACACGCGTACGAATTCGCTGGATTCGATATTGATAGATGCGATGTGTGCGTCGTCCTCGGGCCTATGGGATGGAGGCCTATGGGATGGAGACCGTCTCGCTCGATGCTCGGGTTCCCATCGCCCCCCACAAACCGTAACGACTTTGAGACCCGGCAATCGCGGGAGCAACGCTTGAACTACCCGTGTAATTGACGTAGATCGTTTGAGCTTGGGAATTGCCGGCCTCGATCGAATCCGTGATGAACTTCACCGCCCCATCGCCCATCAAAACGTGAACGCCACCTTGGTGATGACTACTTGGCGGAACAATTCCTGGGGAGTTAATTCCATTTCGCAAACAAATTGGGCTATTCGGTGGAGTAATGGTGGTGACTTGGGTCCAAAACGGATACCCAAACGCCCATTTAAATCCGCGTCCATTCTGTGCGCCCGTGTTGAGGTTGGTTGCGGTAGGGCTCCAGAACCTTGGTCGATTCGGATCCACATCTAATTCGCAGACGGACGGGTTGTCATAGACCGCAATGAGATTGTCCTGCTTCGCCATGGTCGTCGTCTTTCGGTCGCCTAGATCCGTTTGGATTTCGGCGGCGGCGATCGTGTTGGACAGCCCATCGAGAATGTCACGAAACTGGATGTCCTTTCGCGGCACAAAAAACCCACGCAGCGATTCTCTGGCTCGTTGCGCTCGTCCGCTGCTTGGTCCAAACTTGCCTTGCGCGGCAATGTAATTCAACAGTCCGACATTCGCCTGGTGAATCGAATCACCGATCGAAGCTGCGTAGTTCGTTCGCCCCTGAGCAGGCAAACCTTGGCCTGGGTCACTCGGGCATCGAAGCGATGGGATATCCGAGAGCCACGGCCTGTAAGCGCCGTTCGTGTTATGGCTCGCAAGATTCATGTTGGGAACTGGACCCATTGGATTGTAAATGTCGTTAGTCGTTGCAGCGTTCCCATCAGCATCGAACGGGTTGCTGATTTGTTCCCAGAGGGCTTGTTGCTCCATGAATGGAAGCAGCCCGACGAAAATACTTAACTGCATCGCATCGTTGCTCGTCGCAGGAACTGCGTTGTTCGCGTTTGTCGCCGAGTCCGTTCCACCCATCAACATCGGAAGCTGGTCATAGGCCGCGTGGTAGTTGTGCATCGACAATCCGATCTGCTTGAAGTTGTTACTACAACTCATCCGCCGAGCCGCTTCGCGGGCCGCCTGAACCGCCGGCAGCAGCAAACCGACCAACACACCAATGATCGCGATCACGACAAGTAATTCGACAAGCGTGAAGCCGAATGTTTTTTTGTGCCTCAACATTTAAGTCACCTCGAAAAGGAAAGAGAAGAGAAAAGAGAATCGATCTATCTCGCAGCTTCGTACTCGCAGGCACGAGGCATGCTTTGCCTTTCTTGTTAGGCAAGTTCCACTGGCTTGATTCGCTATTCCGAATCAGGCTCCATTTCAGGCGCCGCTTCATTGGCGACGTCCGGGTTTTCGGACAGATAATCGCTTAGCTCATCTTGAGCTGGTGCGGTGGGCTCAGTCGTTTCGCCACACCCGCAAACGAAACTGATCAGCAAGAAAACCGACCCGAAAGCAATCGATCTAAAGAGAATAGAAGACATCGACGAGGCTCCAGTAAGAAAAGAAGTAAACTGCCCCCTAGCCTGAACCTACCAGACATCACCTTATACGAAAAGCGAATTTCCTACTTTACGGAGATTTATTCTACCGTCTCCGGCTGAGCATCACTAGATTTGCTGGATCAGTAAATCAGCAAACCTTCGCATCAAAAGAGGTTCACAGAGACTGATTCGTTGCACGCCGCCTCCGCCTAGAACAGCGCGGCTGCCGACAGTTCGACGCTTGGAAACCGCAAAATTCTTAGCGACGGACGAAGCGAACCAGGAGCATGGCGATGGTGCCGCCGACGAGATTGGCGACTAAGTCCAGTGCCGTGTTGAAGTAGCCACCGACGTTGGTTTCAGGTGCAATCAGAGTCGCGATGAATTCGAGGATCTCGTTGACGCTTCCGAGCCCACAGGCGACGAGTGTTGCCGCGGTCATTTGACCCAGCGTTGGATGCAGTTTTCGCTGTTCAATCGGCCGCATCGCCTGCAGTGCCGCGACTGCGGTCGTGCCGAACCCGAATGCGTGGACGATTTTGTCGTATTTCAACAGGTCCGGAATGATCCAAGCACTGTAAAGAACGGCGACGTCGCCGTTGTACGGCCAACCCTCAGGCAACGGAACGAGCCCGCCGGCCAAGTGCATGGCAGCCCAAATCGATAGACACCACAGTACGATACTGGAAAATCGAATCCGATGATCAAGCCACAGGGTGATCGCGATGATGACAGCGAGCGAGACCAGATAAAACGCAAACTCTCTGTTGCCTGTAGCGACAACTGCGATCGCCCCCGCCACCAAGTACAGCGCCGAGAAGATCACCAGCTTCGGCTCGCGACTGAAAATCGACTCGCCCCGGCCGCCTCTGGAGCGAACCGTTGCCTTGGGGCGTGACTTGCGATTTCGAGCCATCATGTATTCCGAAATTGAGTTTTCTCGCTAAAGTGGCAGCGTATTCCGATATTCTCACCGAAAGCTTCACCTCGATGTTGACTGTGCCCACATTCTCCACCTCCCGCAACGACATTGCGGGTTTGTCGGTCGCCGAATTAGCTCGCCAGTACGGCACGCCGCTGTATGTTTATGATCGCACCCTGATCGACCAGCGAATCGCGGATTTGGCGGCGTTTGACGTAATTCGTTATGCCCAGAAAGCATGCGGCAATATCGCGATTCTCGATCGGATGCGTCGGCAAGGCGTGGTCGTCGATGCCGTGAGCGCAGGCGAGATTCGCCGCGCGATCGCTGCGGGCTATTCGACAGACCCATCGCGACATGAGATCTGTTACACGGCCGACATCTTTGACGCGGAAGCCCTCGACCTCATCGTCGAACATCGGCTTGGTGTGAACTGTGGTTCGCCCGACATGATCAGCCAACTCGGCCAACGGATGCCTGGTGCCAATGTAACGCTCCGAATCAACCCTGGTTTCGGCCACGGTCACAGCCAGAAGACCAACACGGGCGGGCAACAGAGCAAGCACGGCATCTGGCACACGCAAATTGACGACTGCTTGCGGCGAGCGGACCAGTACGGCGTTACGGTCACAGGACTGCACATGCACATCGGTTCGGGAACGGACTTGGAGCATTTGAGCGAAGTCTGTGCAGCGATGGAAAAGACCGCCAAGGAAGTGGGTCGCACGTTGACGACGATCAGTGCTGGAGGTGGCTTGCCGGTTCCCTACAAGAGCACCGACAGCTACGTCGATCTCGAGAAGTACTTTGAGCTGTGGGACGCGACTCGCAATCGGCTGAGTGAAGCGTTCGGACATCGGTTGACGCTCGAGATTGAACCGGGTCGTTATCTGTCCGCGGAAAGCGGGTTCTTGATCGCAGAAGTTCGCAGCGTGAAGCAAGTCGGCGAGAACCTGTTCTTCTTGTTGGACGCTGGCTTCAACGACCTGGCTCGGCCAGTCATGTATGGTGCCCACCATCCGATCTCCGTCTGCGGTGCCAAGGGCGACGCGTCATCGCGCGAGGAAGTGGATGCCGTGGTCGGCGGTCCGCTCTGTGAGTCCGGCGACATCTTTACCCAACGCGAAGGCGGATTCGTCGACAGCCGCCGATTGCCAATGGCCACTGTGGGCGATTATGTCGTCTTAGAAAACGCAGGCGCCTACGGCTTTGTGATGTCGAGCAACTACAACAGCAAGACACGAGCCGCAGAAGTCCTGATCGAAGACGGCCAAGCGAAGTTGATTCGCAAACGAGAAACCTTCGACGATCTCATCCGCGGCGAAGTCATTCCTGAGTAGGTACGACGACACGCCGAGGTAGCCAAAGTGTCTAAAAAGGCCTGCGTCAGAGTTTTGGTCGTTGCACGATGGCGATGATTTGGTTTCTTTGGATGGGGGGCGGAGAATCAAGACTTAAGTCTTTAGATCCCAGGATTGCATCTACCGTTCCTGGCCTACGCACGTGAATAAATCAATATTCCGCTAGAGGATCGCGAGTGGGTCTCGGCGAGTTTCTAGGGTGCCTCGGGTGACACCGACTCGGTTGACGGCTCGGAGTTGGTCCAGGACCGCTTCGGCAGTGAGCTTGCCGGAGAGCAGCGATTGATAAGTTTGGATCGTCATTCGACTTTCATCCGCCGTCTCGGTTAACAGCTCCACCCGATAGTGGCGAATGCCAGCGGATTGCAAAGCGGAAACGACTTCGGACGCGCTCTGTGGTGTCGCGTTGTAAAGCGTATTGCGGCACGCGATGTCGGCTTGGAGCGGATGTTCGGCACCAACGCGATCGCGAAGCTGGACAACATGCGTATCACAAGGTCGACCGCAATTCGTCTTGTTCGTACCAGGAGAGAGCACCGCACAGAACACACAATGCTCCATGTGGAACATCGGCATCCGCTGGTGAATGACGACCTCAAGCCATTCGCTTGGCGTCATTCGAATGAGGTCCATCAATTGGTCGCGGTTGAGGTCATAGGAAGCCGTGACTCGGTTGACTCCCAAGCTTCGGATCCACTCAGCGGAACGATGGTTGGCCACGTTGAGCGAAAAGTCAGCGATGATCGGCACATTGCGCTCGGCAAAGTAATCAATCGCCGCGAGGTTGCGTGCGAGCACGGCGTCTGGTTCGGTACGTGTCAGAAACTTCAACAAACCCATCTCACCAGGCTTCTGCACACGGATGCTGGCGAGTGCGATGGGTACGTTCGCTTCTCGAGCTACGTGCACCGCGTCTCGATACTCGCGCACGTCTTGGAAATCGGCGTAAACCATTTCGATGGACTCGGCGACGGCGGCTTTGACTTGCTCAAGTGTTCGACACAGTACCGTCAGCTTGTCCTTGGTCGGCGAAGTCGAATCACTCGCGATCGGCTGGATCATGCGAACCCCAGCATCACGATTCACAGCCCGAGGCAACGGTTGTTCAAGTTGTGCGACAAGCTTGTCCACGAGATCGCGCCGCAGACTATTGAGCATGCCAGCAGGTGTCATTGGACCGCCTTGGATCGTGCACGTCAGCTGACCCAGCTCCAGCGGCGTGCCGCCCATTCGACCAAGTTTGTCTCGCAACAGCGCCTCGTCGGCGGGATGCTTGTTCGCGACTGGCAGCGGGTCATCACCGACAATGCTGGCGGAGATTCCTGATTTCAGTTTGGCTTCGATGCGAAGCGGTTGTCCAGCGATCGCGGTCACGTTGATATCGACGCGTTGTCGTTGGCGTGGATCGTCACCGGAATAGCTGTGTCGAAGACGCTTGTTCAATTGTGGGTCGTCGTTCTTGAACACAACCGAAGAGGGGTCGATGACTGAGAAATCGATTTCACCTTGGCCGAAGCTGAGCCAAACCGTCTCGCCCTCGGGAGCCTGTTTCAGCGATTCGTAGGTCGTGCGGATTGCATAGACGCGTCCGCCTTGCGGTTGGGGTTGGCCGGAAGTGTGAATCGCCAAACCGTCACCGAGCGCGAGTGGAGCTTCGAGCTTGATTTGAATTTGTGCTGGGCGAATATCGAGGACTTCGCCGAGTTGGATGCCGCGTTTGGCGCTAAAGGTTCCTGGTACGAGTCGTTTATGGTCGTTGCCTTCGAGCCAACCGGGCGACAGTCCACGCGAGAACGACAATTCCATTTCACGATGCTGTTCACGGGTGATGGAACACTCACGCGTCGCCATCGCGTCGTCGATCGCTCGGCGATATTGCGATGTGATGTTGGCAACGTACTCAGGTGTCTTTAAACGACCTTCGATCTTCACGCTCGCAACGCCCGCATCGATAAGTTCAGGGATTGCGGCATAACCAGCTAGGTCTTGCGGCGAAAGCAAGTACTTCACATCCCCCAAGTCTTGATCGACGCCGTCACAGATCAACTCATAGGGCAATCGACATGCCTGGGCACACTGGCCACGATTCGCACTGCGTCCGCCGAGTGATTCACTCGTCAGGCACTGTCCCGAGTACGCGACACACAAGGCACCGTGAATGAACACCTCCAAAGGCATCGTGGTGTGCTTGGCTATGCGAGTGATCTCGCCGACGGAAAGTTCTCGTGCGAGGACAACGCGAGAGATCCCCAGCCGCCGTGCGACCGCGATCGTCTCGGCGCTGGTGAGACTCATTTGGGTCGAAGCGTGGACTTCCAATTCAGGACAAATCTCCCGAACGAGTCTCGCCACACCAAAGTCTTGAACGAGGACAGCATCGATGCCGGACTCGGCGACACGGCAAATCACATCCACCAATCGAGGCAATTCCGATGGGAACACGAGCGTGTTCATCGTCGCGTAGCCCCGGACTCCCCGCTGGCGCAGCAACCGTGTAAGATCGGGTAACTCATCAAGCGTAAAGTTTTGGGCGCGAAATCGGGCGTTGAAGCCGCAATCCAATCCAAAATAAATCGCGTCGGCCCCGTTTTCGATCGCGGCGAGCGCACACTCGCGGTTGCCCGCCGGCGCGAGCAGTTCAGGAATCAGTCGGTGGGGAGCCGCTACCGATTTTTCGGATTCCTCAGGCGAAGAGTCGAAATTTGAAGTCGAAGCGGAGTCGGTTGTGAATTCAGTTTGAGTCATGCCGACTAGTATGACAGCCGTTTGGCAACTTGGGAAATGACCTTTCCGGGCGGAGTGACGATCGTGCCAGTCCGTCACATAGACAGAAAAACGGGGTAAAAGCCCTGGGAAACACCCGCGAACGAAAAGTCCGTTGGCGGGAATGAGGAAATCGATAGCGTGAACGAACTTATCCAACTCAGCGATCAAGAATTTGCAACCATTCAAAAGACGGTCTACGAAGCCGCCGGGATTGCGATCGCGGATAGCAAACGGCGACTGCTCAGCGGCCGAGTTCGCCAACGGCTCAAAGCGCTTTCGCTCGATAGTTTTGCCGCGTATTTGAAGTTTTTGGCCTCAGACCGTACGGGCGTTGAGCTCATCGCGTTACTTGATGTCGTGTCGACAAACGAAACATCCTTCTTCCGCACACAAACGCATTTTGATTGGTTCGAAAACACGTTCTTGCCCGAACAGTCCGAGTTGCTCAACGAGAGTAACGGCCCCAAGCGGCTGACGATTTGGTCGGCGGCAAGTAGCACGGGTGAAGAAGCGTACACACTCGCGATGCTGCTTTACCGTAATCGCGACAAATTTCGTGGCGTCGAAATGCGGATTCTCGGTAGCGACATCAGCACATCCGTCGTCGAACGTGCCCGCATAGCTCGCTACAACAACGATGCCGTCAATAAACTGCCCGAAGAATTCAAACAGTACTTCGAGGCGAAAGACGGCGGCATGCAAGTCATCGAGCCGGTCAAGAAGCTGGTCGATTTCCAAACGCACAACCTGATGAAGCCAGCACCGCTGAACCGATTGGATTGCGTTTTTGTGCGGAACGTGCTGATCTATTTCGACCGCAAAAGCAAAGCTTCAGTGATCGAAGCCGTGATCAAGTGCCTTCGTCCAGGCGGCTACCTCGTGGTGGGGCCGAGCGAAGGCATTCTTGAAGTGCCCGATGGTCTCGCACGTCGGCAACCGTTCTTGTTCCAACGAGTCTAAGGGCGTTTGAGCGACTCTCGCCAATTGGATTCGTTCGGTGTCCCAATGTCACGATAAACATTCCAAGCTTGCTTCTTGGTACCGAAAGGGTTCTCTCGCGTTGAGCCCGTTCGCAATCCCAGATTCAAACCGCCTTCGTTGGGATGATCGATCCAGCGATGGTAGTGGAACGACTCAACCATCTCGAGCTTGCGAACTTGGTCCATCGCGAACAGCAATGACGCGGCTTGATTCGCTTGCGAGGTGCTGCTGTCGTCGGGAGTATGGAACCCTTGCTCACTGAGCAACACCGGACGCACCGCACCCCGCGAATCACGCAGGCCATGTTGCTCAAGAAAACGACCAAGCACTGGCAGATTCTGGATCGTGATCAGCGGCGTGTCGAAGTCATCCGTGGGTGATGGGTCATTCCAATCAATATCCGCGAACAAGGATTCCGGATACGGATGGTAGGCGACACCCCAAGAAAAATCGCCCTCGAGCTGGCTGTATCGATGCAGCGTTTCGATGACTTCGCGTGGCGATAACTGTCGTCCGAGCCCGTCATTGGGAACGACCCAGTGATGCGTGAGCGAAGCAAACACCCGAGCGTGCGGCTGGTACATTCGAGCAGCGTTATGGATCATTCGAAGGGAACGATAATACGTCTCCGTTGCAATCGATCGAGGCTGTTCCCCCATGTTCGTCCAAACGCTGTGAAAGTCGACTTCGTTGTGAGCGATCCAGTTCGTGATTCCTCCTTGCTCGCTCGTCGGGTCACGATACCGCTTTGCAATTCGATCAAGCACGAACGCATATACCCCTGTCCCGCGAGCGGTCGCCAAATCAGGCATCGCGTAAACGCCGCCATCGGCGTCGGGATGAACCAGCGGCGAACGCTGACTCGCACGACTCGGGTTATGAATCAGTACGATCGCGGAAACGACTAGGTCATGCTTGCGTGCCAACGACACAATGCGATCGGTTTGTTGAAAGGCA
>JBGTAI010000134.1:0-15096 GCA_041749955.1 Pirellulaceae bacterium
TCAATTTGATAAGGCACTGTCGACATAATGCACAGTTGTCTTTATCGAGGTCATGTTCGGCATCAACGCGGCGCGCCCGCGCACAAGTTTCGATACTCCACGTCCTGGGCTTACCTGGATCTCGCGGAAGTTGACGAATTGGTGCGAACGAGTTGGTGCTTGAGTGGCAAGCGTTTCGCACCGGCGTCGTATCGCCGCGTGGACCACTTTGGCGATTCAGCCGTGTCGATGACTGACGCCGTTCACGAGTTCGTTCAACAGAAAACGGGGATGCTGCTCGACGGCCCGGTGCGCTTGCTCACGCAATTGCGACATTTCGGTATCTACTTCAGCCCCATCAACATGTTCTACTGTTTCGACAAGCAAGAGCGTTTGTTGGCGATGGTTGCCGAAGTCAGCAACACGCCTTGGAACGAGCGTCATTGTTACGTGCTTTGGGAAGGCAACCGACGAACGGAGTCCGCAAGTCGCTACTCCCATCCCAAAGAATTTCATGTGTCACCGTTCATGGGAATGGACTCACAGTATGAATGGCGGATTCAACCGCCAAGCGAGAAGCTGCATCTGTGCTTGGGTTGTGATCGCGAGGGCGATCGGATTTTCCAAGCGGACCTGCACTTGAGTCGCTCGGAGATCACCGACGGACAAATTTTGCGAAGCATGCTACGAAGGCCAGTTGCGGCCGCTCACATCATTGGCGCTATCTATTATCAAGCTCTTAGACTTTGGATGAAGAAATGTCGGTTCTATCCCCATCCCGCGAACTCCCAGGACAGCGACGGCATGGCCACAGCGAAAGCCAAAACACAGAAAGCCCAAGAACTTCTAAATCAGGCTTCCTAGCGTCGACGCTTCGTCGCGCGGTGCTGGCAAAGTTGAGCGGAATCACCGGCGGAAGCATCACCATCGTCGACGGGAACAACCGCGATACGTTCGGTGACCGCCATGCGGATCTTCACGCAGTCATCCAGGTCAACGATCCAGCGTTCTATCGAGCGATTGCGTTGGGTGGCAGCATGGGTGCCGGCGAGTCGTATCGAGACGGACTTTGGGAGTGTGACAACTTGGTTGCCTTGATCCAGATCTTTTCTCGCAACATGCAAGCCTCTTCGGATCTCGGTGGCTTGTGGAATTCGCTGTTGGATCTCGGTCGCAAGGTCGCTCATCGAGTGAACCGTAATTCGCGCACCGGAAGCCGCCGCAACATCGCCGCACACTATGACCTGAGCAACGATTTCTATTCGTTGTTTCTGGACGAGACGATGACCTACTCCAGTGGCGTGTTTCCTGAATCCGACAGCACGATGCGAGAGGCTTCGATCGAAAAGTATGACCGTATTTGCCGCAAGCTGCGTCTCACTCCAAGCGACTCCGTGCTGGAGATAGGCACCGGATGGGGTGGGTTTGCCGAGCATGCCGTCACGCAGTACGGATGCCGTGTGACGACAACCACGATATCCAAACAGCAGCATGCTTACGCCGCAAACCGCTTCGCGACAAAAGGCATTGATGACCGCGTCACGCTGTTGCTCACGGACTATCGCGATCTTACCGGGCAATACGACAAGCTCGTTTCAATCGAGATGATCGAAGCTGTTGGGCACGAGTACTTCGACACGTTCTTCGGCAAGTGTTCGAGCTTGCTCAAGCCAGACGGACTATTCGCTTTCCAAGCAATCACGATCCCCGATCAACGCTACGACAACTATCGCAAGTCCGTTGACTTCATCCAGAAATACATTTTCCCGGGCGGTTGCTTGCCGTCGCTTGGCGCGATGACACGTTCGGTCGGACGAGTGACCGACATGCAATTCGCACATATCGAAGACTTTGCCGAACACTACGCCCGAACCCTTCAATGTTGGAGAGAACGATTCTTCGCGAACTCGGATCCGATTCGTGATCTCGGCATGACGGACTCGTTTCTTCGGTTGTGGGATTATTACCTGTGCTACTGTGAAGGCGCGTTCCGAGAAAAGCAAATCGGCGTCGCACAGGTTTTGTTACAGAAGCCTGGCAATCGATTGTGTCCACGTTTTCCATCGCTAGGGTAATCCGATGAAGTGGATTCTCATGTCGTTGTGCATCGTTGTGATCGCTTGCATGACGTGGATTACGGTCACCGCATCACTCGATCGCAATGTAATGCAAGCCGGTCGCGGACTTTGGCCCGACCCTTGGTTCACAGCTACGCTGATGGACGCCTACTTTGCGTTTCTGACGTTTTTTGCTTGGGTTGCCTACAAGGAAACCAGTTGGATGGCGCGGGGTGCCTGGCTTGTTGCGATCTTGCTGCTTGGCAACTTTGCGATGTCCGGATATTTGCTTTGGCAGTTGTCAACGATCAAGAATTTCACGTGGGAGGCACTGTTGCTTCGCCGTGACCAGGCGACGAGTGTCACATAAGTAGCACAGGCTGCCAGCCTGTCGAAAGAACGAGATCGATAACAGGCAAGCAGCCTGTTCTACATTTTTACCGCCTGTCCGCTAAAGGCGACACGAAATATTTTAGGTTGATTCATCATGTCTCTAATTCAATTAGCTGAGAAACGCTGGCTCCCGGATCCATTGATCCGCTTTGGCATGCGAAGAATGTTAAAGGATCGGTTGGAGCAAGAACGATCGCTCGCCGGCGGACAATACGAGGAAGCTCTTGATCGTTTCGCCGATCGCCAGCGACAAAGCGTGGTCACGATCGAAACACACCGTGCAAACGAACAACACTACGAAGTGCCTGCGGAGTTCTTTGAACTCGTGCTGGGCTCAAGACTCAAATACAGTTGCGGTTGGTGGGACGACGCGACAACATCGCTGGACGAGTCCGAAGAGGCGATGTTGCGTTTGACCTGCGAACGTGCTGGCATTGAAAACGGAATGCGAGTGTTGGAGCTCGGTTGCGGCTGGGGTTCGCTCTCGCTGTGGATCGCTGAGCATTTCCCAGACTGTCAAATCACATCGCTTTCGAACTCGTCGAGCCAGAAGCAATTCATTGACGGAAAGTGCGAGCAGCGTGGTTTCAGCAACGTCAACGTGATCACGGCGGACGTTGGGACGTTCGATACACCCCACCAGTTTGATCGCGTGGTGTCGGTGGAAATGTTCGAGCATGTTCGCAACCACGAAGACTTGTTGGCGCGGATTGGACGTTGGCTGGTGCCCGACGGAAAACTGTTTGTGCATATCTTCTGTCACCGAAATCTGGCGTACACGTTCGAGACTGAAGGAGAAGAGAACTGGATGGGGCGTCATTTCTTCTCAGGCGGCATCATGCCGGCGGAGGACTTGTTCTTGCGGTACCAAAGAGACATGTCGGTGCAAGAACAATGGTGGATCAACGGACTGCAGTACGCCAAGACGTGTGAATCGTGGTTGACTCGATTGGACAAACAAGAACCGGCAGTGAAACAGGCTTTGATGAACGCCGCGGGTAGTGAAGCACCAAACATCTTGGTTCAACGTTGGAGAATGTTTTTCATGGCGTGTGCGGAGTTGTTCAAGTACGAGAATGGCAACCAATGGGGCGTGGGTCACTACCTATTTGGCGTCAATGACGTGGCTGGTCGATCCGAATGAGCATCACTCAAGTCTTGTTGTTGAACGCAGGCCTGATTGGTGTCACTATGGTGACGCTGTGGTTGGTCAGTCTGCGATTGAAGGACGCGAGCATCGTCGACATCTTTTGGGGCGTTGGCTTTGTACTCATTGCTTGGGCGACGCTTGCGTTCACGCCGATCGACTTGCGTTCGATTCTCTTGGTGGCGATGACGACGATCTGGGGCGTGCGGCTAGCGGCTTACCTTGCTTGGCGAAACCACGGCAAGGGCGAAGATTCTCGCTACAAAGCCATGCGGGACCATCGCAGTGAGTCGTTTTGGTGGTTCAGTCTGATCAGTGTGTTCGGATTGCAGGGAGCCGTCATGTGGCTGGTGGCGTTGCCCGTTCAAGTGGGATTAACGGACGAGTCCCCGCTCGGTGTGCTGAACTACCTTGGCGTCGTGGTCTGGGCAGTTGGGTTCCTGTTTGAATCCGTAGGCGATTTCCAATTGGCAAGATTCAAAATGAATCCGGCGATGAAAGGGCAAGTCATGGACAAGGGACTGTGGCGATACACTCGTCATCCGAACTACTTTGGCAACGCCGTCATTTGGTGGGGTATCTTTCTGGTGTCGGTCTCGTTGTCGACGCTTTGGTTAGCGATCAGTCCGATTCTGATGACTTTTCTGCTATTGAAGGTCTCGGGGGTAGCTCTTTTGGAGCGGAGTTTGGCGAGCCGTTCAAGTGAGTACCGAGACTATGTCCGTCGCACCAGTGCATTCGTTCCTTGGCTGCCCAGGGTGGAGCAAGCAGAGACGAGTGTTTAGGGAAGTTTCTGGATAGTCCGTTCAAAGACGATCCGCTTGCCGCTGTTCTATAATAAGCCAGGTTGGTTCCAATGAGTGAGGTGAGCGTGCAAATACAGACTCCGAAACGAAAACGTTGCCTGGAAGTATCCGGCGGCCGGCTGACCTATGACGCGGCTTATTCCATGCCAGGTTTGGCGATGCAAATTTATAGCCGCCAATCGAACCATTGCCTGGAGGGCGGTGGCGAAGTCCATTACGTATCATCGTGTGCGTCCGGTCGAATCACGCGGATGATGATCGCCGATATCTGTGGGTCGGAGGCAACCTTTCGACAACTTTCCTGCACGATCCGCGACGGACTGATTCGAAACATCAACTCGATTTGGCAAAGTCGAGTTGTCGACGATTTGAGTTGCCAGTTCCGAGAGTTTGCCAAGCAAGGTGGGTGCGGCACGGCGTCCGTGGCAACTTACTTCGCGCCTACACGAAGCTTCGTCATGTGCAACATCGGCAATCCGCCGCCGATCGTCTTTCGTGCCCGCGAACGAAAGTGGGAGGTGATTCATGGTGAAACCGACGACTCGGTTGGACACGGCGAAGAAGTCGAAGGCTTGTACAGCGCGAGCGACTACCGGCACATCAACACCAAGCTTGAGCTCGGCGATGTTTTGGTGCTGTATGGAAACGGGTTCGCTCGCTCCAAGTTCCCAAATGGTGGCATCGTCAACCACTCACGACTGATCGAGGCATTACAAGACGCTCCACACGCACCGCCCGAATCACGCCTCGCTCATTTGATCGGGTTAATTCTGGGAGATGGCACCGTGGAAGAAGACAGTACGATCATCGTGTGCCGAGCCACCAAGGATGGCGTTCGTTTCCGAGACAACATGCTCGCCCTCTGGCGAATGTTTCAAAAGCCAGCGGATGCAACGTCGGTTAATTAAGAAGACCAAGCAATCTGTGACGCCTCAGATAATTCCGGCAACGATCTCAACGATCGTTTTATCCGTTCTGGTAGCGTTCACCCTCTTCCACGCCGACTTCGTAACTGTCGGCAGGGCAACTCGCCGGAAAGCGCTGAGCGTCACACTATGAATTCAATCTCATCGTGACCTCAGCGTTAGCTAGTTCCGGTCGGCCAGCGGATCATGCTTGTCATTGTTGTTAATGCACTGTTAGCGGTCAGTGTGCCAGTGGCAGTTTGACCGTTTTTTTGAAAGTAAGTGAATGTGAACGTGTTGCCATTCATTGCTCCTGCAACATTGTCGATCGAAAACTTGTCCGTCTCATTTCCGGTAACCGTGCTTCCCTGCTGATCGAGTGTCCAAATACCACCACAAGCCACTCCTCTCACAAAATGGGGAAGAGTAACGCCAACGCCCTAGCGCGTCGACTAAACGAAGAAAGCAAGTCGACGGCGCATACGATTGCAATGGCACGGCGAGTATCTTTAGTTTCCCGAGCCGCTCTCCAGGTTTCGGCAAGCCACGACGAGAGAACATCCAACCAGGTAGGATTGGGCGTTTGAAGTCGCCCACTTTCTCAACACGCGGGATGCAAGCTGCAAACAAGTGACCATCGTGGTGGACAATTTCAATACTCACACCAAAGGGGCATTTTGCGAAGTATCAGAACCCTCCGTGGCACCCGTTTAACTTACTCAGCCGAGCGAACGTAAATCAATCCGCTACGACTCGTTGGCCGCTATGTTTCGTTGGCCGCAGCAGCCCGTCAAGGCTTGAGCCTTCGGGCAAGTTTATCGAACCGTGGTTGGTCAATCGATCCAATTCTTTGTAGCGAATTGCGACCAACGAGGAGACCTGCTGAAAGCATTCCTCAGCACGATCCTTGACCACTTGGTTTGCTGGTCGTGAAGGCAACTCAACAGCCGAAAGCAATTCTCGAAGCCGCTTTTCAAGTCGGGGATCACTTGAAATGATCACATGATCCAATTCATGCAACACCAACCGATTCGTCCAAAACGTTTCGAACTCCGGAAGCTTGCGAAACCACACGACGTGTTTGTTGGCGAGCTTGGCACTGCCAGCACGATACGTCGTTACAACCTCTTGGCGATTGCCCGCAACCTGCAAGCGATCCTGGGTTTGATAGCGATACGTCAACTTGTAATCTGTCAACGCATCATGACGCCGCCCACTTGTCATCGACGTCGCTGATGGCATCTCCTGTGCCCCGTACGTGAACTGGACATTCGCGCGACGAAGCAACTCAGCAATCTCACTTGGCGGCGCAGGCAATTGAGCGAGTTCAATCTTTCCTGACGGTGCTGCCGTGTTCTGGGCCAACTCGTTCTGAGCCAACGCAACCGTCGAGCCAACGAGACAACCCAATGCAACTACGACCAACAGATTCAATACGGGCGTGCGGTTTGGCATGACTGGTCCTATGGCGGCGGCGCACTGCACGAAGTTCATAACGGAGTCCTTGATTCTCTGAACTCCATGATCGTCAAAGACAAAGCAACAGCCAACATACAAAAATTCATGCTCGAAATCTATTTGCCGCTGGCTCCCAAGCTGACAAGGTACTGACCGCCGGTCGAGGAAATTTCGCTGCGCACCGACAAGTTTGGTGCGAGTCGTGAGAGCCGATCAACGAGCCAGTCGGCTGTTGCCTCAGCGTCCTGGCGGGTTGGGCAACGAGCCATGGCTTCACGTCCACCTTTTCGTTCAAGTCGCTCCGTGGCTGCGATGATGGGTGCTGGGTCGACAACGATTAGATGATCGGGCCAAGCAATCACGGGATCGATCGCCCCTTTTCCTGTGTTGCAACCTTTATGAGCCAATCGCTCCGGAGGAACACCCAACTTGTCTTGCTTTAACTTCTTCGCACGTGCTTTGGTCAGACGTGTATCGACACTCGCACCCCGAGGGTCGTTGGGTGGCATGTCGCGGTCAACCGGCTCGTCGCACAGCCAACACCGCCATCCATCAGCGTCACCAATATCGTTGAGTTGTCCCATCAGCTTTCCTTGATTCCGTTGTTTGTTTCGTCACGCAGTTTACTCGCGGAGCACAGTACATTGGGCCACCTCTACCAGCAACCGCACAATGACTGACGCGACAAGCCCCATCTTCTTTTACAGCCGATTGACGAAATTCTTCCTTTCATCCGTGTCCAGTTAAAGTCAGGCTGGCCGAGAACCGCCATACAAGTAACGCGTAGAATTAAGCCAATTCGGGGTAAGCCATAGCGTCGTGCAATTTCCGCGAGTATCGTACGTTTCCTCTTACTGACTAATCGCCTTTTGGTTCGCCGATTTCTTGGCGTTTGCACCCCAACAACAGGAGCCCCCTAATGAAACCGCTCGCTATCGCCCTGCTCGTTACGCTACACGTCTCCGTCGCGCAAGCTCAAATCGAAGATTTTGACTCGATCCAACTATATACGCTGAAAAACAGCAATGGCATGACGGTCAAGGCAACCAATTACGGTGCCATCATCACCTCCATCATTGTGCCTGATCGCGATGGCAAAATGGCCGATGTGGCACTCGGTTATCACCATGTCGAAAATTACATCAACGCAGTCGACAAGCCGTACTTCGGCGCGGTCGTCGGCCGTTACGGAAACCGTATCGCGAACGGCGAATTCACGCTCGATGGCGAAACCTACTCGCTGCTGAAAAACAACGGCCCCAACCACCTTCACGGCGGCGCTATCGGCTTCGATAAAGTTGTCTGGGATGCAAAGTACGACCAAGCGAAAAACACGCTCGGGCTGTCTTACTTGGCAAAAGACAAAGAAGAAGGCTACCCAGGAAATTTGCAACTCAAAGTGACGTATACGCTAACCGACGAGAATGCACTCGTCG
Organism: Pirellulaceae bacterium; assembly: GCA_041749955.1. GTDB lineage: Bacteria > Planctomycetota > Planctomycetia > Pirellulales > Pirellulaceae > JBBSJZ01. The sequence continues at coordinate 8,182 of JBGTAI010000134.1, forward strand.
TTGACTACTACGCCACGACGGACAAGGCGACACCAGTCAACGTGACTCAGCACACTTACTTTAATCTCAAGGGCGAAGGCGAAGGCACGATTCTCGATCATGAATTGATGCTCAACGCTAAGAAGTACACGCCAGTGGACGATACGCTGATTCCAACGGGTGAGATGCCGAACGTCTCTGGAACACCTTTCGATTTCAATACGGCCAAGGCAATTGGTCGTGACATCGGACAAGAAAACGAGCAATTGAAGTTCGGCCTCGGTTACGATCACAACTGGGTGCTCGACAAAGGCGGCAAAGACGGCGAGCTAACGTTGGCCGCACGCGTTCACGAGCCAACAACCGGCCGTTTGTTGGAGATCCACACGACTGAACCTGGCATCCAGTTCTATTGCGGCAATTTCCTCGATGGTCGACTCAAAGGCAAATCCGGCAAGAGCTACGTTCATCGTGGCGGCTTCTGCTTGGAAACCCAGCACTATCCCGACAGCCCCAATCAGCCAAACTTCCCGTCCACAACCTTGAAGCCAGGCGAAGTTCACGAGACGCAAACCATTTTTAAGTTCTCGGCAAAGTAACAAAATCTTCGCTGATGACGCGCCCTTGCGATTACCAGTCAAATGCTAATCGCAAGCGGCAACGCCGACTGCACCGCTTACCCTGCAGCATCTACTTTTTACCCTGCAGCATCTACTTTGCGCCGACAAGTTCGATGACTTCGATGAGCTTGCGTCCTGTTTTTCCACGCATCCACTGTTTCAATACAAACTGGGTTCGCCACGCTGCGTCGAACAAACGAGGCACGATTGCTGGGGCAACCGCTCGCATGCGAATCAACTTGCGCGGCTCCGCTTTCATTCGTTGCTTGTACGGTTCGTCGCCACGCAGCAAGTCCACGCCAAGCCACGTCGATTCGTGCACATGCTGGAGGACGCAGACGTTAAGCAAGCGGCCTGGTTCCAGTTCCATCTGGTTAATGTCGTAACCCGTGCTGTAGCAATACGATCGCCCGTTTTGACCGATGAAGTGCAACTCGGCTGCGATAACGTCGGAGCCATGATACAAGGTGGGCAAGTACAGTTGACCGTTTGCTTCAAACGCTCGCACCGCCGCCTCGATAAAATCGCGGAATTGCGGTTCGGCGTATGTGCCCGTCTCACCGGCAGCAATCCAACGTGCTTGATGCAATTGAATCATCTGAGCCATTGCGAGTTCAACGTCCTCGCCTTCGGTGACACAATAGCGGAGCTCCGGTATCGATGCTAAACGCTTCGTCAGTTGGCCAATCGCACGACGCGACGATTTGCTGGATTGCTTGAGGCTTTCTTCCCACGTGCCTTCACACTTCTTGAACCAGGTCTTCATGCGAGACATAGAATGCAACGTTGCACCACCAAGTCGCAAGCCACGAGCGAGTGCGCGGCAGGCTTCGTTGCCTTCGACAATGCCATCGAGATCGAGAACATCCCAACCATCTTGATGGTGCGATGCCATCTCCGCCAAATGTCGGCCAATCGCTTCCGACACCGTGGCTGCGTGCTCGTCAGTCGCAAGCACTGATATGTCGTCCGTACACGCGCTTCCGTCACCAATGAAATGGAGCGTTCGACCGCGCGTCCCGCTCCCGGCCCGATAGAGCGGCAACAATCCCTGCACGTTCCCGCTCGAGTCTCGGGCGACAACCAGATAGGCTTCGCGTCCTTCCGAAAGATGTTTCCACCACGATCCGAGCCAAGCGACTTGGCGAAATGGAACGCCCCCTGCGAGTGAATCCCAGATCTCAGGTTGGTCGAACCAAGATTCAATTTGGGACGTGATTTCGATCGAGTACATCGATTTTTACCGAGGTTTTGCGATGTTGGCCAAAGGACGCGAGGAAGCGCCGAATCCGGCATGGAAGTCCCACGAATATCGCGACCTCAGTCAAACTTACGCCGAATCCCAAGCCGCTGCGGCGGAGCGATCGCTTTCGTCTACAATGTTCGTCCGGGTATGACCGCCCCACACCGGCTGATCCGCACAGTCGCTATGATTAGACTTAGGCAGCGACGACAACCTGGCCTGTGATCGGCCATCCAGTCCGCTGCGATGCGAATGTGTCCACCAACCGGTTTCCTAATCCCACCCTCGTAACCACGAACCGTGATGAAACGCTTGCCCCGAATCGTTCAAGTCCGCATGTTGATTGCAGGCGTCATTGCCAGCTTATTGACCTTCGGTTCCGCCGCTTTGGCGCAACCCGCCACCGCTGAAACACCGCAGGCAGCTTCCACACTTGCCTCGTCCGCACTTGCCTCGTCCGCTTTTCGTGGCATCGACGGCAGCGGGAACATCGATGAAGGCTCGATGCCATCCACGTGGACAGATTCCGATTATCGATGGCGACGCACCCTCGGATCGCGTGATGTCGGCTCGCCCGTTGTTGCTGGCGACAAAGTCTTCTTGCTCGTCTCCAAACCAGCGAGCCAAGAGATTTCCGTCGAAGCAATCGGCCTCACCACCGGCAAGCTTCTGTGGTCGCGAGAATACGCTCAACAACCACATCATCTGCACAAGCGAAACACGCTCGCATCGAGCACCCCAACCGCGAACGAAACGCACGTGTATGTTGCCTGGAGCGAACCAGAACACACCTACCTCAAATGCTTGACCATCGATGGCGAAGAAATTTGGTCACGCGATTTCGGTCGCTGGATCAGCCAACACGGTTTCGGCACGTCGCCACGCATTGTCGGCGATATGGTGCTTTTGCTGAACGACCAACAAGCCGACGAGCTTCCCGCTGGCGAGACTCCTGGTGAAAGCAGAATGATTGCCGTCAATCGTTTAACAGGCGCAGACATCTGGACGACACCGCTCAGCGCAACACGCGCTTGCTATGGTGTGCCCGCTGTCTACAACTCAGCCAGCGGCCAAACACAGATCATCGACGCGAACACGGGTAATGGGCTCTTTGGCATCGATGCGACCAGCGGCAAGTTGCTATGGAATCTCGAAGTCTTTGACAAGCGATGTTGCAGCTGTCCGATCGTCGCTGGCAATCTCGCCATCGGAACCTGCGGAAGCGGTGGTGGTGGAAACCGACTCATTGCCGTACGCATTCCTGACCAACCCGGCGCGAAACCCGAAGAAGTCTATTCGATCGATCGCTTTGCACCGTACGTGCCAACGCCAGTCCTCAAGAACGGTCGACTGTACTTGGTCGCCGACAGCGGGATCGCTTCGAGCGTTGACGCACAAACCGGCGAGACCATTTGGAGCAAACGGATCGGCGGTAACTTCGGTGCGTCACCCATTGCCGTCGGCGACAAGTTGCTCATCATCAGCCTCGAGGGCAAAGCGACGATCCTCAGCACCGGTGACGAGTTCAAGGAACTTGGACAAGTCGACCTAGGTGGCCCCGTCGGCGCCACTCCAGTCTATGCTGAAGGCAACTTGATCATCCGCGTCGATGATGAGCTGCGCTGCGTCGGTGGCGAAACCACATAACCACTCGCCCAGAACCAAGTATCGGACGCGACGTGCGTCAGCCTCCTCAAAACGCCACGGTACTTTGCCGAATCACCACACCCAGAATGTTGCACACCCGCAATCAACCAACTGGTGCTTCAAAGCCAGTTTCCATCAACCGACTCCTTTACCCCAACTTTTGAAAGACCATCATTATGTTCCGTCGTTTCACCCCGTTTGCTCTACTCGTCGTCTTGGCCGGAGCCGTTTTGTACACACCATCGACCGCAGAAGAATCGGCCGACTCGAAAATGCTACGTCACGTCGTGATGTTCCAATTCAAGTCCACAAGCAGCGAAGCGGACGTCCAGAAAGTCGTCGATGCGTTCCGCGAACTGCCCAAGCAAATCACCGCAATCGCGGACTTCGAGTACGGCACCGACAACAGCCCCGAAGGCCTCGCTGACGGGCTGACCCATTGCTTCCTCGTATCGTTCAAGAGCGAAGAAGACCGTGCCGCCTACCTCCCGCACGCCGCCCACATGGCGTTCGTTGACGTCCTCAAGCCGCACCTAGAAAAGGTCGTCGTGATCGACTACTGGTCCGCCAAGTAGCCAAGAACACGTCCTGGCACGGTTCCGAAATACGGCATCCTGTAGAGTGATTCGCTCCCTCACGTTTGCTGGCACCAAGGTCGAGTTAAAACCAGGGTCGAGTTAAAAATTGTCACCCGCTCGGTTCCTGATTAAACTCTGGAGTCAGCGGGTTTCAGTTCTTGTGAAGCTTGAGTTCCCGTTGCCTTTCCATTGCCGACTCACCTGTCACTTCTTGATACACGCACTGCTGAACAAACGACATGATCTACTTCATTCTGTGGGCCGTATTACTTGTCGGCGTGATCATTGCGTTTTTCGTCACGATGGTCATGGATAAACCCAAGCGACCCAAAGCGATCGCCGCGCCTGTCGACAGTATGGACGAAGCTGCATTCGAAGACGCGCCAGTCGAAGAAGAATCGCAAGCTGAGGCTGCATTCGAGGAAGTTCCGATGCAAGTCGAAGAAGCCGTCGTCGATGACTTCGCCGCCTTCGATGAAGAATTCAAATGACAAGTTGATGCGAAGCGTCTTTCTCTCCTCCTCTTCTTAATCTTAATCCTACTCATAATCATAATCACGCTCTCCTCGAATCACTCTCGGAGTCGAACGTGGCGATTGATGCAAATGGAGTCGTAACCCGACGCTTGCGCAGTAACCACGACGGCCGTCTTGAAATTAGGATTAAGAGTAGGATTAAGATTAAGACTAAGAGATGAATGCGGTTCACTCGTCGTCTTTTCAATTCACTCAGCGAGTCTCTGTCAGCACCGTTTCAACCGCCGCGAGCAACTCATCCTCAAGCGGCGTCACGGAAGCAAACTCCGCGATCTGGTCGGGTCGGCGAGCGCCCACGAGTGCCCCTGTCACACCGGGCTGGGACAGCGTCCAACCGATCGCGAGTTGTGACATTGTCATGCCAAACGACTTAGCCAACGGATCAAGCTTGTCAATCAAATCATGCACCTGGCGACGTGCTTCGCCTTGAAAGATCGGATAGTTCGGTCGGCTGTCACCGGTCGCGAATACATGATCACGAGTGATCTTTCCCGCGAGCAATCCTTTCATCAACGTCCAGAACACGTACACGCCACAGTCCACCTCGCGACAAGCTGGCACAAGCGTCTTGAGCGTATCCGGTTGAACCATATTCAGCGGACACTGGATCGCATCGCAACAAACCGTGTCGTGGAACACTTGCCACTGGCTCACGTCGACGTTGCAAACCCCAATCGAATCACAAAGCCCACGTGTTCTCATCGACTCGATTGCTCGTGCCGATTCCTCAAGCGAAACTCGCTCATCGATACTATGCAACATCAACAAATCAAACCGGTCGATGCCCATCCGCGCGAGTGACTCTTCCGCATCCGCAACCAGCGTAGCTGGAGAGCAATCGATAACGCGTTTTCGGTCGTCGCTCCAACGTTGGCCGACTTTGCCGATCACGTAACACTCATCGCGCCGCGATCGTATCGCATCGCCAAGGTAACGGTCGCTCTCGCCATCGTGCCCATAGCCGTATGCCGTATCGAACGCGCGAATCCCCATGTCCAGCGCGGTTTGGATCGTGCCGCGAGCGTCTGCGTCAGTCACACCAATGGTTGTCACCCCAGCGATTGGCCACAATCCAAGGATGACGTTTCGAGGCAGTGTTTTCCCTGTCATCATGTCATCCTTAAGCCGCGATGTCGATCTCAGCGGTCTCGCCGTTCTGCGAGTGAGATTCGTCGAGCGTGTTCAGTTTCAACTTCAATAAATCGCCAGCGACTTCGCCATGCACCCAACCGCTCGGCTGAGCTTTGTCAAACACGTATGCCACTGGAGGCAAATTCACCAACTGGAGCTGCGACGATGGAACGTCCGACGACAATTGGCTGACGTTCCAATGATGCGTGTGCCCATAGAAGTACGCTCGCACACGCGGATGATTCAACAGCAGTTGACTAAACGCTTCTGAATCGGCCAACCCACTGGGCTTTGCCCCCTTCGCAACGGGGCCAGCTTGAAGATTGTGATGACCGACAACAATCACCGGCTTGGAACTGTCGGAACTTAAGAACTTCGCCAACCACTCACGTTGCGCATTTCCGATCCGTCCTGTCACGACGTTCACTTCCCAAAGTGAATCCAGCAACACTAGGTCGACACCGTCAAGCGATATCAAACCCACGTGCTTGTCGTCCACCGCCACATCAAAATCTTGCTGCTCACTGAGCGCCGCATACATCGGTGCCCGATCGTCATGATTCCCCATCGTGACATGAAGCGTATGCCCAGCTTCCTTGAGCGGTCGCACCAACGTTGCAAACGTCTTGTAGTCTTCTGGCTCGCCTTTCAAATAGGCACAGTCACCGTTGACGATCACATGACTCGACGCAGGCAACTGGTCCAAGCATTCCTTCACCACCTGCGTCAAATGCTCCGCCATCTTCACACCGCGAGCTTCCGTCGACGCATCACCCGCGATATGCGTATCGGAAAGGAACGCGATATGCGACGACGCCATCGGCGAGGCTGGCTTGGCCACTTCCTCCGCCCTCAAGACTTTGCCGCTCCAGTCCCAACGATGCGTCATCGCTGACGCGGCCAAAGCCCCCGCCAGCCCAGAAAACTGGCGACGACTCAATAAGCTTCGATCAACCACAAAAATCTCCAAGCAAGCATCAACATCAAACAAATCTGACCGGCATCATACCATCCCCAGCACCGTTGGCGTGACGCCCCGAAACCAGTGCTTTGAAGGTCATGATTTTGCTGTTTGTTTTGCTTCGTCGAGAAGTCGCTTGGTTGAAACGTGAGGTGTGTTACGAAATCGCGTGCGTGGGGTCGGCTGTTTTTTTGCCCCTCGTTTATGCTTGCGGTATTTG
>JBGTAI010000135.1:0-6825 GCA_041749955.1 Pirellulaceae bacterium
AACGAAAATCGAATTTGGGGAGGGGGCCGTTCTGCGCTGACGGCCGCAATGACGCATCAAAACTAAATTCAAGCCACTATTTACGCGGCTAACTCGAAAAACTCCACCCGTTACGTTCGTGGTGAATAACTCGGGTTAACAATCCGTTGCACATCGTGCTGATCGCCGTACCGCTGATTATCCAAACGGTGTTGATCTTCTTCCTGGCTTATGGAGCCTGCTACCGACTGCACTGTCGTCACGACATCGCAGCTCCTGCAGGAATGATCGGTGCATCGAACTTCTTTGAACTTTCGGTTGCCGTCGCCATCACGCTCTTCGGAGCTTCTTCGCCCGTCGTATTGGCGACGATTGTGGGGGTGCTCGTAGAAGTCCCCGTCATGCTGGCCTTGGTCGCCTACGCAAACAGAACCACGGGTTCGTTCTCGAAATTTGAAACCAGTGGTGACCTGTAGAACAGCGCTCAAAGCGATTGCTCTCGCCGATCATTCATGATTCGCGATTGTCTCCAGAGCGATTCTTGCCATGCAGAGCTGATAGCAGTGGGAAAATTCTTCGCAAGATCGGCAATCGTCCCACTCGGCGAGGTCGGTCTCGAGGACGCGTGAGCGAACCATCATTCCAACTGGCCCGACTTCGCTGAGCTTGAATACCTTTCCTTCAATGTGATGACGCTGGCCATGTGGAAACATGGTGCCATAGCAAGGTTTGTGGGGTGTTTCGGACATGGTAGTCCCTCCTATAAAAGAACTGGGTTAATGACTGGATTGAGCCGTTGAGACTCGAATGACGCCGTCTTCCATTTCGTAGATCGTGTCAAAGACATCGAGTGTTCGATGGTCGTGAGTGACGACAATGACGCCTGCTCCGTGTTGCCTGGCGACGTCGCGGAATAGCTCCATCACTTGGCGTCCGCGAAAGCTATCGAGCGCTGCAGTCGGTTCGTCAGCAAGCAGTACGCTGGGATGATTTGCTAGTGCTCGGGCGACAGCGACGCGTTGTTGTTGGCCACCGGAAAGCATTGAGACTTCATGATTCCCTCGATCGCCAACGCCGAGTGACTCGAGCAGTTCTTGAGCACGCTTGCCAGCAGCTCGGTGCGTCAGACCATTGAGCTCCATTGCAATCTGCACGTTCTCGCGAGCGTTCAAGAAGTCGATCAAGTTGGACTTCTGAAATACAAATCCAATATGCTTCCGTCGAAATGCACGCACATCGGTCTGCGCGTCGGGACCATCCATAACCAACTCGCCGCCGATCCAAATTTGGCCGCTGGTAGGCGGATTGATCAGTCCGATCGCCGTGAGAAACGTTGACTTCCCAGAACCACTCGGACCAAGTAAAGCGACCACTTCACCTTGGCGAACCGAAACGGAGGCATCTTGCATGGCGATCACTTCCGTGTTGCCTTCGCCATACACTTTGCGAAGTCCACGTGTCTGAATGGCAAGCTTCGATGACGTTGGTTCGGCTGTTTCGGTGAGTACAGTAGCGGTAGTAGTCATAGTTGATCCTGGGTTAGCTCATCAGCACATCGTTAGGTTCGACCTTGAGTGCTTTCCAAATACCCATCAAGCTTGAGAGTATTGAGATCACGAAAACAACGATCGCCAGTTGAATTAGGTCTTCGTTGGTGAGCACAACGCGGCGCGGGAACTTTGGAAATAGCTGCATACCCACGGTATAGGCGACTAAGTATCCGAGTCCGCCCAGCAGAAGAGCTTGTTGCAGGATCATGCCCAGGATGACACGGTTCGGTGCACCGATCAGTTTCAACAACGCGATGGCGTAGATCTTGTCGAGCGTAAGCGTGTAAATGATTAGGGCCATGATGATGGCAGCGATGATCGTGAGCAGCACGCGGAACATAAATAGTTGCTTGCGGGCCTTATCGACAAGGCCCTGTACCAAAAGTTCCTCTTGGCCGTCTCTGGTGTAGACAGAAACATCGGGCCAGCCTTGGATGAGTGATTGAACCTTGTCGAGATCTGCGCCGGGTTTGATGCGGACTAGGACCGCGCTGAGTGAAGGAGCGGCGATCGCTGGTATTTGTGACGCGGGTAGAGCGAGGCGTTCGGTAAGCTGCGGTTGTTGCAGAAAGACTTCGCTGACTTGACCGCGATTGTCGCGAGCTGCTCTTTCCAATCGAATCGCTTCGGACGGCGAGTCGAACTGGATGGCTTGGGAATCGAGCAGCGTCGTGAAGGCCATCCCATCACCTCCGGTGCTGACCATGCCGGCGGTAATGCCGACGATCGTGTATTCGTCCTTGCCCAATCGCAGCTTTTCTCCGAGCTCAAGCCCAAGCGACTTGTCGGCAATCATCTCATAGTGATTCTCGCGCAGCGGACGCCCAGCTACCAACTGCAACCAATCCCCCTTGTCTTCAGGCCAACTCAATCCCAAGATGGACATGCGTAGCAGTGCACCGCGATGCTCACGCTGGATGGTGTGAAAGACGAACTCTCTTGCTGACTCAACGCCGGGGACTGCTTGGGCGCGATAAACCAGGCTCGTCGGTACCCGAGAAAGCTCAGCGAACGGCCCGCGTGTGTCTTGCTGAACGATCCACAGATCGGCACCGATCTTGTTGATCAGAAACGTGGCGTCTTCGAGTAGTCCACGGTAGATGCCCGCCATACCCATGACAATCATCAGCAACATGCCGATGCCAATGGTGGTCATCACAAAACGTCCAAGGTTCTTGCGAATGTCTTTGAAGGCGAGGTTCATGGGACCAAGACCTTTCTGCCATCGGTTAGCTTTGCATTAGGCTGCGATGGTTTGATGATGACTTCGCCGCTCGACAAGCCGTCAACAATGGCAACGGTATCGCGACCTTCAATGCCCAACTTCAGGGCCCGCCATCTTGCGACGCCGCCGCTGTGGACGAAAACACCTTGCTCGTCACCTTGCTTGGTTAGGAACGAAGTTGGAATCCAAACACAATCATCGACTCGCCCCGTTTCGATGAAGACTTCGGCTCGCTGACCAATGGCCCAAGTCTCAGGAAGCTTTAAAGCTCGCACGTCGACCGTGAACTCACGTGTTTCGCGATCGGATTGTTTTCCTAATCTCGCGACGATTCCATCGAAGGGAACGCTTGGCTGAGATCGAAAGACGATCTTGGCAGGCTGTTGGTCTTTGAGCTGGTCCATCTCAGTTTCATCCACCCAGGCGGAAACCCACAGCTCATCGAGTGAAATCAACTGCAGAATAGGTGAACCGGGAACAACGATTGCGCCAGCATCGCGTTCTCTTTCAATGACTAAACCATCAAAGGGAGCCATCAGCTTGGCATCAGCCAGCCGTGCCTCTTGGAACTTGAGTGTTTCGCGATTGAGCGTGACTTTTTGCTCGGCCTCGAGTAGGTTCGCTTCTGCCCTGAGGAGCCCTGACTTTGAAAGCTCGAAGGCTTCCTGCGTTTGATCAAATTCCGATTGGCTGATCGAGTTCGCGGCGATCAGTTTCTGCGTTCGACCAAGATCTGCTTCGGTCTTGGCGAATGTCGACTTGGCCTGCGCAATCTCGGCTCGAAAGCGACCCAAGGTTGCTTCTGCTGAACTTATTCCAGCGGTAGCCATGCGCACCTGCTGAGCCAGGTCTTCATCGTCCAAGCGAACGAGTAGTTGCCCAGCTTTAACCACCGAGCCTTGGTCGACTAGCACTTCCGCAATGCGACCTTGAATCTTCGGACTGATCGTGGTGCGAATGCGTGCTTCGAGAGTGCCGGTCCCCATCACGCTGCGAACGACAGGACCAGTGCTGACCGTATGGCTTGCGACCGGAATCGGCTGACTGCGGATATACCAGACAATGCCTGCGATGATCGCAATGACCAGTGGATATTTGAGTGTCCGTAGTACTCGGGTCAATTTGGTGATTAAGGAAGGTTGGCTCATGATGCGTTTCTTGTTAGCTCAAGTAGATCTGCTGGACAGTGATGTAGATGCCCACTGCCAAAATGCTGCCGCCCGTAATTCGGCGTAGCCAGGTTTCAGCGCTCGTAACCTTCTTGAAGAATGCTGAGAACGATTGCTTGCCAAAGACGAGCAGCAGAGCAAAGACCAAGACGGGGACGCCCGTGCCGATGCCGTACAGCGCCGGAAGGAAGACGCTCGAATCGTTCTTCACAGCAAGCGGAATCAGGCTGCCAAAGAAGAGTGCGGCCGACACCGGGCAAAAGCTCAACGCGAATAGCAGCCCTAACAATCCAGCTCCGACCATGCCGAGCTTCTCAAACTTCTCGCGTAACTTCTGCATCCCTTGGCCTGAACTCATCGGAAGTTCGATCAGACCGAGCAACACCATGCCAACCAGAATCAGTAACCGCTACAAAACTCCGCAGCACAACAATGCTCACGGCGAGGCACAGCCGCCCGTTTGAGGACCAATGCAACTGACCCGTCGAGCCTACTCGAAGAAGAATCACGACCGTCTACGCCACGTGCCGGTACGACAGCAGGTGACCGCCGAGTTCCGAATCGCAGACGACGTTGTCTTTGCTGAACTTGATCGGCACCGTGACAGCGTCATCGCGGATTGGCGGCAGATGATCGCGGGATGAATGGCCTCGACGCTGGTTGTACCAACTCTGCGTCGTGCGAAGAATTCCATCGAGGTGTTCGTTGGTCACGATGCAGAACGCGTTGAGCACTTCGTGTTTGATCGTTTGAATGACACGCTCAACGTGGGCTTGCAAGTTGGGCGAGCGGATCGGTGTGAGCTTGATCTCGCATTCCGAAGTCTTGAAAACATCGTCGAACGAGTCGACATACTTTCGATCGCGGTCCCGCATCAAGATCTCGCACTTCAGTTCGTTGTCGTCGATGTGCATTTGAAAGTTGCGTCCTTGCTGTGTCGTCCACTCGCCGGTCGGGTTCTCGGTACATGGCGAGATCCAAATCTGCCGTGTGCCAATGTGAAGGAAGACCATGAAGTACACATCGACCAGACCTTTCAACGTCCACTTCTTCTTGCACGCGAAATCGCACTGCCAGAGCGTGTCGGCGTGGCGTTTGAGAAACTTGTGCCATGTGTCCGGGTGGTCGCCTGGCGTTGGTGCGAAGCCGGCGTCCACAATCACGTTCTTCACCGTTTGACGAGAAACATGAACGCCCATCCGCCGCAGCTCTTGCAGGATCTTCGTGTAGCCAAACCCGGTCTCTTTACGAATCCGGAGGATGGTTTCGCGAACGTCTTCAACAATCTGCGGCCGTCCCGAACCCTTCTTCGCCGATGTCTTCGCTGGCTTTGGCGAGTCATCTTCCATCTCGCGAACCCATCGCCGGAATGTTGAATACGAGACGATCGTCATCACGTCCTTGATCTTCCCGCCAAGCTTCTTGCCGTGTTTGACCAGCGTGTTTCTTTCACGATTGTCCAACGTGACGCGGCCGAGTAACTTGGACCGAAGGATCTCGTTCTCCGCCTTCAGGTAACGAATTTGCTGGGCTAGTTCCTGCCGCGTCAGCGAAGCCAGGAGTGTCAAAAGCGGGTGGACAATGTTCGCCATCGTGCGACCAAAAGCCTTGCAAATCCTGGGACAATCGGAGTGGCAGAGTATTTGTACCCCGCCGAAGCGATGAGCCTACGCAGCGATCCGATTCCCGCAACTTCCGGCGAATTGATCCGGCGAGTTTGCAACCGAATCAGACGCTGCGATATCGCAAGACCGATGCAATCGCCAAAGCCAACGTCGCCTCGGTCCTGTCAAGACGCGGCATGAAGCTCTTGCTGTTAACCAGCGACGCCAAGAATTTCACGGGCGAAGAAGTCGCCGCCGGTTAACACATTCAAGTTAACCCGATGCGCGAGCAGCACGCGGTGGTCCGCATCGACCGAAGTGGCAACGCGGCAGGACAAGAAACGCTCAAACGCTGTCCAAAAGCCTGCAAATTCAATGCAACAGCCGAGAGCTTTTGCAGAGAGAGTCCTGTACGGGGACTTTTTGAGCGCCCTTCTGCCCTGCCTTTGGCGCGGATTCTTCCATTGCAAACTATTCCTAACATTCTGCTGAAACGCTTCGTCATTTCGCCCACAACGCTTTCTGTTAACCAAACAGTTTGACTTTTCGAGAGACAATTGCCGGAGAACGTCCTGTACGGGGAGCTCGTTGAAAAGGTTCGACCTTTTCGACACCGCAGTTAACGCCCGTATGTCAGAGATGACACACGGGCGTTTTTTCGTTTCCGGCCCCAGTTTTCGCGGTCTTTCGCGATTCTCTCTCAGGCCTCCAGCGGTTCTCTTTCCGAACCTAGTTCGTTCGAGAGACGAATGTAACCGGCCTGTTCTCGTTCGTCAGCCCGCTTTTTTGCCAAAACTTCTCTGTCTCTCTGATTAACAGAGACAAATAGTTAACAGACCGTTCACGTTCGCAGAAACGGAACGAAACCGGTGACTGTTCAGCCTCGACGGCCGATTTCTTTCGTCACCCCGGACGTGAACCGGGTAGATGTATCTCGGTGACAAGTCTCTTGTCAATTTTTCCGGGGTTGGTTGCTAGGCGATCTTTCGCAGGCACGAGCACGGTCTCTCGTTCTCTTGCGGAGGTGGATCGGTGGCGAAACAGGATCAATCGTTGGAACTCACGGCGATCGAGCGGCGGGCTCGCGTTGTCGACATCTTGGCTTGCGGCCTCGTCCGCATGCAACGTCGCGGAACACTTCGCCTAACCAATACGGAGGCGCAAACTTCCTTGCCAGAATCTGGCGACGGTGGCGACTCTCGGCTTGAGTCTTCGTCGAGTTCAGGGCTGACTGTCCAAAACGGTTAACGCCTCCCTGATTCTCTTAACGAAGGAGCCCCAACGATGTCATTGAACAT
>JBGTAI010000136.1:0-4263 GCA_041749955.1 Pirellulaceae bacterium
GAACGAAAATCGAATTTGGGGAGGGGGCCGTTCTGCGCTGACGGCCGCAATGACGCATCAAAACTAAATTCAAGCCACTATTTACGCGGCTAACTCGAAAAACTCCACCCGTTACGTTCGTGGTGAATAACTCGGGCTCAAAGTACACTCGCCAGAGGTCGGTTGATGGACCGTCCTTGGACGTTGTTGCGAGCAATCGGGTGACGTGGGTCTTGGTTTTCGCCAACAGTTCTTTGCTCTCATCTGGATCGGTGGTGACGTTGGCTAGTAGCCACTGGCATCTGGCGTAGTGATAGCTGGCCTCGAGTAGTTGCTCGGCGTGTTTGGGGGTTCCCTTGGAGGAGAACTTCAATTGGTGAAGCGCGGTGGTGAGCTTGGCCCAGCCCCAGATTGCTGCGTCGGTGCTGCCTGAGATGGTGGTTCGTAATCCGGCGTCGGTTTTGTCGTTGAAGGCAAGTTGCTCGAGCGCCAACGCTGCTTGGAATTGGAGCTCGATAATGTTTGGCGTCTTCGCCAGGACGCCGGTAATCATGTCGAGTGATTCTCGATTTCTGTCGCAGCGCCGTAGTAGCTCGGCGCGACGGAGCATCGCGGACTGAACGGATTTGGATGGGAAGTCCTTCTTGTTCATCGCAGCGGCGTACACATCAGCCGCTTGGCTGATGCAATCACTTGCAAGCTTCAGGGGCGCGGCGCGAGTGGCCAACTTTGCCCACGATTCAGCCAGCCACAGGCGGTTCGCGACACTGAGATTTGAATCTTTGGATTCCAACGGCTTGAGTAACCGCGTGAGCACCTCGATGTCCTTTTCCGTAACCGATGGCTTGTCGAGTGTCTTTTCCATTTGCGCCACAGCCACGCCCAGTTGCATGCGACCGATGTCGTCGGCGCCCTTGGGACCGAGCAGCTTGGCGAGTTGCGCAATCGCTTGCTCGGCACCCACGAGATCGTTTTGCTCTCGTTTGACTCGGTACAACAACGAGTACGCCGATCGCATCAAACTGTCGTCGATCTTTGTCGTGGGCTTTGGCGACTTGCCTCGTTTGGCCGTAGCCGGAGCTGGCACAAGTGGTTGCGTGCCTTTGGCTAACCAATCGATTGCCTCTTTTGATTCGCCGAGCCGCTCGGCGATGGTCGCTAGCGTCAGCCTGGCCGACATCACTTGCGCTGTCGCCTTGCCGTTTTTCTTCTCCGCCGCTTTCACGCCGTCGCTGAGATGTTTCGACGCCGTCTTCAGTAGCGCAACCATTTCTTTCGGATCGGGCGAATCGGCACTCGCTTGGTCCAGGAAGTGACTCCAATAAGCACCGCCGGCCGCCAACTTCGCGGAATCGTATTCTTTCGCGGACGGCGGAACACGAAGATAAGCCTCAGCTGCTTGCAGCGGTTTGCCAAACTCTGAATACGACCGTGCGAGATTGAGCCACACTGCATCACGCTGGTCATCATCCGGCCACTTGGAGTCGATCAACTCCGCGAGTGTCTCCATTTGTGTCAACTCACCAACCTCGCCTGCGATACCCCACTGCGTCTCGTTCGCTTCTTGAGCTGCGGCTAGCGAAATCATGACCGCTTCATGCGTCGCCGCGTCCTCTTTGTCACCCCAACGCGCCGCCATCTCACCATAGATGCTTGCCTCCATGACATAGCCCGCTGTGTACGAAAGGTACGCCAACAGATAACAGAGTTCTGTTCGCCGTTGGGGGTCGTCTTCCCTCAGCGATAAAGCAAACGCGTTCTTCGTGAGCGAGATCGTTTCGCCAAGTTTCGTGCGGTACTCAACCGACACGGGTTGGCCAGACTTGGACTTATCCGAATCAACCCTGAGTGCATTGAAAGCTTCGTAGCTCTCGAATGCTTCTTGGTACGCATTCAAAAACACCCGCGGTGCTCGCTCGACCGGAACGATCGGAATCTGCTCACGTTCTGGCTTTGGTTCAGGCAGCTGGAATGATCGCGATGTCGTGCGACCACCAAACGGCGAGCGTTTCGTCTCGGACGTGTCTTTGGCACTGGATGACTTCGTTCGAATGACTCGCTCGGACGAAACCTGTTCATCCTCAGCTTGAACCTCCACTGGCACGGGAACGGGCAATTCTGCCATCAGCTTCTTGAGCAAGCCTGGTGCGATGAGACTGGGTTGATGCGCAACTTGCGTCTTCGATTTTGAACTCGGAGCGACTTGTTCGGCAATGCCGGTTCCAGCAACGTCGGAGCTGCGCAATCCGTCGCGGTCACTTATCAAGAACATCGCGAGCGCACCCAAGAAGCCAAGCACGACGACGCCGATCCCTAACGTACTCAACCACTTTAATTTTTTCGGACGCGAGGCAATTGGGGATTCGGTCGCAGTTTCGGTATCCGCGATCGCCTCCGTCGTTAGCAACACGTCAGGGATGTGCTGCTGAGCCGGGTCTTGTCCGCGAGTGATCGGCAAAGCCAGGATCGTGTCAAAGACTTCGACTTTTTCGCCACACTTGCACTTGAGCGTCTTGCCAATCTGTTTCGGCGAGACCCGGTACGTTTGCTTGCAAGCGTGGCACGAAACCGGCACTCGCGTGAATGAGGTCGCGTTCGAAACAAACAGACTCACACCACAATCACATCGCATCACCGTTGCGATTTGGCTGTCATCGAGAGCGTGCGTTTTCAAGCAAGCAGGACATTGCCCATGGCGACTCATTCAACTCGCCCCGTCACTTTTGGTCCAATGGCAGTGTAAGACCCCAGATCGGACCGCGTGTGTTGTTCCGGCGACGCGGGTATTGCTTTGCCATCAGTGCACCTTGCGGAGCCACGCCAACGTCCATGTAATCGCCGCGATGGGTCTCGGCGAGCAACTTGAACGCGATAGCGTCTTTCTCTTTCACTTCCATGCCACGAGTATTCACGATGATCCGCGGATGCGGCTTCTTCGCAAAGACTTCAGCTGCTTTATCCGTAAACGCACCGTCGCCAAGCACATAGATCACATCGGGGTCCAAATCGAATGCCGCCTGAATCGCCTCGCGGCCGTTCGTCTTCAAACAGAGTTCCACAGTTTGCAGCCAACGAAACAACAGCTGTTTGTTCTGGGGCGTCGCCGAAACCAATTCCTTGGCTGGCCGCGGGTGCATCATCGGATACGCGGTGTCGCTATAGAAGATCACATAGAAACGTTGTTTCGGCGTCAGTCGATTGACGGTGATCATCAACTCATTGATCGCCGTTTCGAAACGGCCTCCTGTCATGCTGTTGGAGTTGTCGATCACGAAGACATAGTTGATCGCAGCAAACTTACTTCCAAAAAACGTCGGCTTCTTGCTCGGCGCATCGTCGCCCTGTCCAGTCTCAATCGACGGCATCGCTGGCGGTTTCACCGCATCGCCACTGACCGCACCAAGGAAATCTGGTGTCGCGTCGGGAATCTCGATTGCGACTTCTTGCTGGGCTTCGGGCGGCGCCTCCGACTGCATCTCCTCCGTCGGCTCGGTGATTTCCATCGGCATCGGGTCGATGACGATTTCTTCCAACACGTCTTCTGACGTCGATGGTGACGCCATCAATACCAATTTCTCGGGTTCACTTTGCACCAACACGAGACTTGCCAAGATCAACAGCAGCGTAACATGCACCAGGATGCTGATGCCGCTGCCCCCGAGTTGCTGTAGTAAGTTCGATCGCCGCGATTCGAACCAAAACTTCAGCCGCATTGTGTGCTTCCGCCACCCGGAAGTTTCTGAAATCAGTTGCTCTCTTTCTAGCTGTGCTTGCTCGGCTTCGCGTTCCGCCTGGCTGAGTCCGTCAAGCAATAAGAACGAATCGATGTCGTCATTTGATGGGCTCGTCTTGCTCAAGCCGACCACCGACGCGGATTCATCATCCAGCAAAGCGCAATTGCCACTTGCGACTGCACGCTTCGCGTCGGCGATGGGAACCTCAAACAGCAAATCGCCGCTGGCGACGATCAACAAACCGAGGTCGCCTGGGCGATAAAAGCCATCTGTCTGGGCGGTGGACAGTTTCGACTCAGGGATACGCACAAACGCGGATCCATTCGAGACGGTGATGAGCGGATCCGCGAACGTCTCATCGTCATGCATGAACGGCTCCAAACATACGGAATAGCAATCGCATGAATGATGAACGCCTTAGAATAGAATGTGAACTCAATGGAATAGAGTTCACCATTCTACACCGGCAAAAGTTGTCGGTTCCAGTCGCAGGGTGCGGTGCCCAGGACAAATCAGTTTTTCAAACTGCGAAGCGTAGGGTGCCGTGGCC
>JBGTAI010000137.1:0-83059 GCA_041749955.1 Pirellulaceae bacterium
GGGCTTCCGTGGCGGACCCGGCGACAAATTCGAGCTGAAAACCTATGGCAACGTAGAAATCGAAGGCGTTCCATTCGAGTTGCAAGATCCGCAAGAGGGTCGCACCGCGAACATTGTCGCATTGCAATCTTCGGGCGGTCGATTCCCGAGTACTTTGCCAAGTTCAGTCTCGGTTCCGTGCAGCGGCAATGTTTCCGCGATTCACTTGCTCGGCGGTGTCGCTGGGTTCGCGTATCCAATCAATCGTGAAGAAACAACGAGCCTGATTGTTCGTTGCCAATACGAGGATGGCACCTCAGTCGATCACAACTTGATCAACGGCAAGCAAATCGCTAGTTATCAAGAGAAAGTGGATGTCCCCGAATCTAAATTCGCGATCGATGCCAATGGCAAGCAAATTCGATACCTGAAGATCCCTGTCGATGCGAGCAAGCCGCTCAAGAGCATCGATTTTGTCAAAGGCGAGAATCGTTCAACTCCGTTGGTCTTTGCGGTTACAGTGGAATCCGCCGAGGGCGACGAGGCGCACAAGACGGTGACCAGCGACGACAAGCCCCAGCCCGCGCCGCAAGCACCTCCACGTCGTCGAGGTGGATTCGGTGGTCCGATTGAACTCGGCCCAGACGATGTGGCTGTTTATCCGGCACCGCCAGAAGGGTTTATGTCGGAGCGAGATGTGCCGCATGGCAAGCTGGAGATGGTCGAGTATGAATCCAAGACCGTGGGCACGACGCGCAAGATGCAGGTGTACACGCCACCGAATTACACCGCAGATAAGAAGTACCCCGTGCTCTATCTCTTGCACGGTATCGGTGGCGACGAAACCGAATGGCAACGCTTTGCTTCGCCAAATTTGATACTCGACAATCTACTTGCGGAAGGAAAAGCGGTACCGATGATCGTGGTGATGCCCAACGGCCGCGCCCAGAAAAACGATCGAGCAGAAGGCAACGTGATGGCGAGTGCTCCAGCGTTCGCCGTCTTTGAGCGGGATTTGCTCGATGACGTGATTCCGAAGATCGAGTCGAAGTATTCGGTCGACACGAGCCGCGAGAAGCGTGCGATCGCTGGGCTTTCGATGGGTGGCGGCCAGTCGTTCAATTTCGGGCTCGGCAACCTCGATACATTCGCTTGGGTTGGACCATTCTCGGCAGCTCCGAACACAAAGCCGGCTGAAGAGTTGATTCCAGACGTCGAGAAAGCGAAGAAGAAACTCAGCTTGCTTTGGATTTCATGCGGCAACAAAGACGGGCTGATCCGAATCAGCCAAAACATGCATCAGTTCTTGAAGTCCAAGGGAATTGATCACGTTTGGCACGTCGACGGACATGGCCATGATCCCGCGCATTGGAGCAGCAGCTTGTATTGGTTTTCACAAAGTGTGTTCCAAGACAAACCCGCCGCAAAATAGGCCGAAGCATCTTTGCGTGGTCAATAGATAGAGTGGTCAATAGATAGGCACCGCTCGGCCCCAGTTTGGTGACCAACACGACGTGTTCACAAACGAACGAAGGTCTCTTTCAATGCACGCGAAACGGCGACGGAGCGCCGCAGCGGCATTTGCCATCGTCTATAGAAATCTTCTCGCCCAACGCGAGCGTTGCGGCACAGCAATTGCTTTGACAATTGTGTCACGAAGAATTTCGTTTTCGGTTGGCGATCGTGGCAAAAAAAATTACTGCGTCCGCCACCATCACCAAGCGCCGACCGAATCACTTGCCTAGCTTTGACAATGCACGCTGATACGGAACAAGACTCCCGAGAAAGATTAGGCAATGACGAAGTTGTTCGAAGAATATCAGCTCAAAGATGTGAAGCTGCGGAATCGCATTGTCGTTTCGCCGATGTGCCAATACTGTTCTGAGGACGGGTTTCCCAACGATTGGCACATGGTGCACCTTGGATCGCGAGCCGTTGGCGGAGCGGGCTTGGTCATCGTCGAAGCAACCGCGGTTTCGCCGGAAGGACGCATCAGCCCGATGGACAGCGGGATTTGGTCCGACGATCACATCGAACCGTTTTCTCGCATCGCAAAGTTCATGAAAGCGATGGGAGCTGTTCCAGGGATGCAAATCGCGCACGCAGGTCGAAAAGCGAGCGCAAGCGTTCCGTGGGTGGGGAACGCTCAATTGCCAAACAGCGAAGGTGGCTGGGATACGATTGCACCCTCAGCGATCGCGTTCGGTCAGAAACTCGATAAAGTCCCGAAAGCGATGACGGTGCAGGATATCGCAAAGACAAAGCAAGACTTTGTGGATGCCGCGAAACGTGCACTCGCCGCTGGGTTTGAATGGCTCGAGTTGCATTTCGCACACGGCTATTTGATGCACGAATTCTATTCTCCGCTGGCGAATAAACGCGACGACAGCTACGGCGGAAGTTTCGATAATCGAACTCGTTTTTTGATGGAGACGCTCCATGCTGTTCGTGAGGTGTGGCCAGAAAACTTACCACTCACCGCGAGATTATCCGTGACCGATTGGATCGACGGCGGAGTGACGGTGAACGATTCGATCAACTTGACGCGTCAAATGAAGGACGCAGGATTGGATCTGCTGGACGTTAGCCACGGCATGATCACACCAGATCACGCCAACGTTCTAACGGAACCAGGATTCATGGTTCCGCATGCGAGTCGTATTCGAAAAGAAGCGGACATCCCCGTCAGTGTCGGTTGGTTGATTACTGAACCAGCGCAAGCGGAAGAGATACTCGTCAACGAGCAAGCCGACTTGATCGTGCTCGCTCGAGAGCTTCTGCGTGATCCCTACTGGCCGTTCCACGCTGCTAAGGCACTGGGTGACGACAAACAGAAAACGATTCTACCGGTGCAGTACGCTCGCGCTGTTTAGGGTCGCGTGATCAACAAGTAGGGCAGGCTGCCAGCCTGTCCCCGGTAAAATAACAGGCTGGCAGCCTGCCCTACTTGCAAATTCGTTAGCCACGCCATTGGAACATAACACGTTAGTTGGCCCCGAAGATCTGTATCCCGTCCAACCAAGTTGACACGACCTGTGTCTCGCGGATCTCATCGTCCGAACATGACAGTAAGTCCGTGTCGATGACGATGAAGTCGGCTCGTTTACCGGATTCCAGTGATCCGATTTCTTGTTCGGCACGCATCATCCATGCGTTGTTGATCGTGTAGAAGCGAATCATTTGCTCGCGCGTCAGCGCCTGCTCGGGGTGGATTGGCTGGTCGTGCCAGCGAGCTGTCCGCGTGACTGCAATCCACATCCCGAGAAACGGATTGTAAGGATTGACGCTGCGAAGCGAACCAATCTTTTGCATGTGGTCGCTACCACCACCGGCCTTCACGCCAGCATCCAAGAGGCTGCGCAGCGGAATGAAGTACTCTAATCTTTTTTCGCCGAACTGAGCGACTAAAGTGCGAGCATCCAGATACAACCAAGCCGGCTGGAGGTCGACACCAATCCCGATCTTTGCGGCACTTTCAATCGCTTGCTTGCTCATGAAGCTGGAGTGAGTCAATGTCGATCGAGTGGGCTCAACCGGTATCTCCTGGTTCACCTTTTCATAGGCACCAACTAGCGTTTCAACAGCGGCGTCTCCTTGGCAATGCGCCGTGAACGCGAGGTTGCGTTGGACACAAGCCCGCACAAGCGACTCTACTCGCCGATCGTCGATGTACTGCATACCACGATAACGCGGATCCTCGATGCCGTAGATCGTGCTGATGCCCCAGGGCTGGTTGAAGAATGCACTGCCAGTCAACATGCCGCCGTCTTCAAATACTTTTACGCCAATCACCGCGAGCCTCGGATCCGGCTCGGTAAAGTAACGATCGGAAACAATCGCATCCAGCTTCTCTTCAATCTCGGCTAAGTCACCTTCGGGATTCAAGCTGCGCGACAGACGCACGCGGATTTGCAAGCGATTCGACTTCAGCAGTCGAGCATACTGGGCTCGCGCCGTGTCACTGCAATTGCGATCGATGATGCCGGTGATGCCCCAGCGGTTGTAGTCATCCAACAGCATCACCAGGCGGTCGTCGTTTTCGGACTCCGAAAGCTTCTTAGCGGACGGATCCGGCTTTGACTGAAAGACTGCTGAGGCTTTCCGCAACACGCCAGTCGGTTCGCCTGTGGCCGGATCCACCATGACATTGTCGGGATGCTTGGCGGCGAATGCTTTATCGATTCCGTTCTCCTTGAGCCCTAACGAGTTCGTGCTCCCATCAGGCCCGGTGCGAAACGAAACGGGGTGTTCGGGGGCCGCCGAATCTAATTCCGCACGAGTTGGATACCGTTGCTCACGAAGTCGTGTGATGAAGACTTGCGACAAGTTGATCCATTCACCTTGAGGAACCACCTTGGCTCGCTCGCGAACATAATCCAGGACATCCGCAATCGAATCCATCTGCGGTATTTCGTGATCGGCCTCGAACGTACTCGCTGCCGTTGGATGAACGTGTGAATCGATCAGCCCCGGCAATACCATTCGGCCATTCAATTCGACGATGCGAGTATCAGGTCCGATCTTGGCTTCGATATCCGCTGTCGTTCCGATGGCTACGACGCGTCCGTCATTTATTGCCATCGCATCAACGATCTGGAAATCGGCATCGACGGTCACGATCTTGCCGCCACGCACCACAAGGTCAGCGTGCTGAGCCAACACCGTAGTTGAAACCAAAAGAAACAACGTCGCTGCAACTGTTCTCATGATGTGTCGCTTTGCATTGCGGTGGGATCGTCAGGGATACCGCAGTATGGCTGGCCTCGTCCCCGATCACAACTTCACAGGACGCCAACGCAGGCCAACTCACTTTCGCAAATTAGGGCTATTGTCTTTTTGTAGGGTGCCGCGCTGGCACGCATCTTTTGCTGAGTCTGGTGCGTGCAAGCACGGCACCCTACGTTTCGCAGTTTGAAAAAGTCATTTGTCCTGCCGCCGCATCCTGGTAGCTTGCCAAGAGCGCTTCGCTCTCGCATGATCAGTCTTTCTTAGCAATCAAACCGCTCCCTCGCAGCAAATTACTATGACGATCTATTACGCCCGTGGCTCGAAAGACGAATCGCTCACGAGCGATGATTTCCGCGACGCTTTGCAGCAAACGTTCGACTCGATCGGATTGCCGAGCCGAGCGCTGATTTTGCCGCCGGACGCGACGCGATTCTTCAGCCGTGCTGGGGAGCTGACGGTTTTAACACGTGAGCTTCTGGGCGACCGCGTCACAGACATCATGCCGGCGCTGGGGACGCACACGCCGATGAAACCGGCCCAACTGGACCACATGTTTCCAGGGATTCCACACGATTTATTCCGCCCGCATCGTTGGCGAGAAGACGTCGTGACCTTGGGCGAAGTCCCCTCGGAATTCGTTTCTGAGGTGACAGAAGGGATCTACACCAAGGCTTGGCCGGCTCAAGTCAACCAGATGCTTCGCGACGGCGGCCACGATCTGATTTTTTCGATCGGCCAGGTCGTTCCGCACGAAGTCATCGGGATGGCGAACTACAACAAAAACGTGTTTGTCGGCACTGGCGGGGCCCGCGGGATCAACGAAAGTCACTTCCTCAGTGCCGCGTATGGCCAGGAACGAGTGCTGGGTCGAGCTGACACGCCACTGCGGAAAATACTGAATTATGCGCAAGACGCTTTCTGCAAAGACATGCCGGTGCTGTACGCATTGACCGTGGTCCAGCAGATGAAGGATGGCACGTTACACACGCGAGGGCTGTATATCGGCGACGACCACGACACGTTCTGGCAGGCCGCAGCGCTGTCCCGCGAAGTCAACATCACCCAGTTGCCGCGGGCCCCAAAACATGTTGTCGCGTACCTGGACCCCTCCGAGTTCAAGAGCACTTGGCTGGGAAACAAGTCGATTTATCGGACTCGACTGGCTGTTGCGACCGGCGGGCGACTGACCGTGCTCGGCCCGGCGGTCGAAGAATTCGGCGAAGACAAGGAAATCGATCGGCTGATTCGCAAGTACGGATATCGCCCGAAAGCGGAAGTCATGCGGTTGTTTGAAGAAAACGAGGACCTAGCCGCGAACATGTCTGCGGCGGCCCACCTGATCCACGGAAGCGCCGAAAACCGCTTTGAAGTGATCTATGCCGCTGGGCATTTGGCGGACGAGGAAGTCCGCTCGGTTGGCTATATTCCCGGCGATTTAGATGCTCTGATGAAGCGTTACGATGTCAACCAGCTCGACGACGGCTACCACACCGACATCGATGGCAGCGAGTTTTACTTCATCCAGAACCCCGCCCTGGGGCTCTGGGAAGCGGATTTGACAGCAAAATAGTGATTCTGTGCGTGTGGCGGCGAATATTCTGCACGCTTGGCGGCGAATTCCGCTGGGACAAAGCACCAAAACCATCCGCATTGATGTCAGAATCTTTCGTGTAGCTCTTGACAGAAATGCCCCTATCCCGATACTTGCCCGTTTACTGCGGCGGACATTCTGCCCGCGGCACGTGGCAGTATTTAGCGAGCGGACATCTCGTCTGATTCGATACTGACCATAGACAAACGGATTTCCTAACGACACCTTCGATGCCCACGATCAATCAGCTCGTCCGCAAGCGGCGGACATTCAAGAAGCGAACCAGTAAGTCACCGGTTCTCGAGAAATGCCCTCAAAAGCAGGGTGTTTGCTTGCAGGTTCGTACGATGACGCCGAAGAAGCCGAACTCGGCTCTCCGAAAGATCACGCGGGTTCGCTTGAGCAACGGTAAAGAAGTCACCGTTTACATCCCAGGCGAAGGTCACAACCTCCAAGAACACTCGATCGTTCTGATTCGTGGTGGTCGTATCCGCGACTTGCCAGGCGTTCGATACCAAGTTGTCCGCGGTTCACGCGACGCATTGGGTGTCGATGGACGTAAGCAAGCTCGCAGCCGCTACGGTGTGAAGAAGCCGTAAAGGCAGTTGATGACAGACGCTCGCCGAATTGTGACGGGCGTTGAGTAGCAAATAAATTACAAGCCAAAAAACTCTACCGGATTTCTGAAGTCAACGATGGGACGAATTACTTCCAGCCGCACGCAACTCAAGGGCGACCCGCGACACAACTCGATGCTCGCTGGTAAGTTCATCAATTGCTTGATGTACGACGGCAAAAAAACTGTTGCAACCAAAGTGTTTTATGACGCTTTGGCTGAGATCGAAAAACGCAATCTCGGCACTGAGCCGATCCAAGTTTTCGAAACTGCGGTTGATAACATCAAGCCGTACATCGAAGTCCGCAGCAAGCGGGTTGGTGGTGCGAGCTACCAAGTTCCGATGCAAGTCAACCGCGTTCGTCAACAAAGCCTCGCGATTCGCTGGCTGCTTGGCGCTGTTCGTGAAAAGAAGGGTCGTCCAATGCACATCAAGCTCGCTGACGAGTTGACAGCTGCATTCAAGAAGGAAGGCGTCGCTTACACCAAGCGAGAAAACACACACCGCATGGCGGATGCAAACAAGGCATTTGCTCACTTCGCTTGGTAATGACCGTATCGGTGACGCAAACGTGTCACCTTTGAAATCACAAAGAACCGCGATTCGTTGCCCACGCACGAATCGCGGTTTTTTCGTAGTCCGTTCTCTGCAGAACCCGCCATGGCCACTGACATATCCAAGATTCGTAACATCGGCATCATCGCCCACATCGATGCGGGCAAGACTACCGTTACCGAACGGATGCTGTTCCTCAGCGGCGAGAAGCACCGCGTCGGTCGTGTCGATCACGGCACGACCGACACAGACGATGACCCCGAAGAACAAGAGCGCGGGATCACGATCTTTAGCGCTTGCGTGAAATATCGCTGGCAAGACTACAGCATCAACCTGCTCGATACGCCTGGCCACGTCGACTTTACCGCCGAAGTCGAACGATGCTTGCGGGTGCTCGACGGCGCTGTCGTCGTGTTCTCGGCGCGAGAAGGCGTGGAAGCTCAAAGCGAAACGGTTTGGCGACAAGCAGACCGCTATGGCGTGCCACGGATCGTATTTATCAATAAACTCGACCGTGAAGGTGCTGACTTCGAAGCCGTCTTCAACGACATCGAGCCGCGATTGGGCGGTCGACCAGTCGCTGTGGAAATTCCGCTCGGCATTGGGCCGCCGCACACCAAGAATCCTTTTCGCGGTGTCGTCGATCTCGTCGACATGAAGTTGCTCGAGTTCGATCCGGCAACCGACGGTAAGCAGGTCACCGAAACAGAACTCCCAGAAGAGATTGCCGACGACGCAATGTTCTGGCGAGAGCAAATGCTCGACGTCGTTTACGAACTGAGCGACGAAGCAATGCAACTTGCGATGGAGGAAAAGCCAGTACCGCGTGAGATGATCATTGCGGCACTTCGCAAAGGATGCATCGACCGCACGATCCAGCCCGTGTTCTGTGGCTCGGCACTTCACGGTATCGGTGTCCAGCCCTTGATGACCGGCGTTGGCAACTTTCTCCCCAGCCCGCTGGATCGACCACCAGTGGAAGGCGTTGACCCCGGCAATCCCGACAAGAAGCTTTTTCGCAAACCCGATTCGAGCGAGCCTTTCTGCGGATTGGTGTTCAAGATTCTTCCAGCGAAGACGGGCGACAATTATTGGATCCGAGTCTACTCCGGCGAGCTGAAACAGAACTCTCGCGTCCAAGTCCCTAATCGCGACAAGAAAGAAAACATCGCGCAGCTATGGCAAATCCACGCTTCGAAAAAAGAACGCGATGGACAAGTCGAGTCTGTGGGTGCCGGTGATATCTGCTGCGTAATCGGGCCGCGTTTTGCTATCACGGGCGATACAGTTTGCGATACGAAGAGCGTGATCGAGCTACCGAGCATCAAGTTCGCCGACACGGTCATCTCGATGGCAATCGAGCCGGAGAGCACGGCGGACCGCAAGAAGCTTGAGGAAACACTCGAGATGCTTCGTCGCCAAGATCCAACATTTAAAGCTGTCGAGAATCAAGAGATTGGCCAGACGCTGATCAGTGGCATGGGTGAGTTGCACCTCGAAGTGATCCAACACCGATTGACTCGCGACTTTGGTTTGAACGTCAAGTTCTACAAGCCTCGAGTCAACTATCGCGAAACGATCGGTGGCAAGTCGGATATTGTCGGCCAGTGTAATCGCCAAATGGGCGCGACCCAAATGTTTGCTCGAGTGAAAGTTCGTGTGTCGCCGCTGGATGACCGGTCGGCGCCAGTCCTCGTGTTCGATCGATTGCCTCCAGAAACTTCGCTTGCGCCAGCACTTCGACAAGCGACGATGGATGAGCTGCGAGCGCGGGCCGAAGGCGGTGGAATGATCGCCGGGTTCCCGTTGTCCGGCGTAAAGATCGAATTCTATGATGCTGAAGCCCATGAAGAAGGCAGCGACGAGGTCGCATTCCGAATCGCTGCGGGCGATGCGTTCGATCGCGGCCTCGAAGAAGCTGGACCCGTGCTGCTTGAGCCTGTGATGAAAGTCGAAGTCACCACGCCAGAAGAATACATGGGTGAACTCGTTGGCGACTTGCAACAGCGACGAGCGATTATCTCGGCGACAGAGACGCGCGGCATGATGACCGTCATCACGGCACATGCACCTCTCAAAGAATTGTTTGGTTACTCAAGTGCGGTTCGAAGTTTGAGCCAAGGTCGCGCGGCCGGAAGTATGGAGCCGTTGACGTACCAGCCCGCACCCAAACAAGACGCAGAAGCGTTTAAGTATTGATAACGATGAGTGCACCAGAAACATTGCAGTGGATTGGCACTGCCTTGCGGCTCGTTGATCAAACGCGGTTGCCCCGCGAGCTGGTGTATTTGGATTGCGCCAACGTGGAGCAAACCTATGACGCGATTCAGCGACTCGTGGTACGCGGCGCTCCAGCAATCGGAATCGCGGCGGCCTATGGCGTTTGCTTAGCTCAAAATGCTGACGGAGAGTTCGATCGCACAGCCGCGATTCATGCGGCCGAGTATCTCGCAACCAGTCGACCAACGGCGGTGAACTTGTTCTGGGCACTCGATCGCATGCGAGCGGTAATCGATGGGTGCTTGCTCGAAGGCCCAGTTCTTCATGAGCGATTGGTGACTGAAGCGAAGCAGATTCATGACGAAGACCGTGTGATGTGTCACCAAATCGGCGAGAACGGAGCGACACTTCTGCAAGATTGCGAATGCGTTTTAACGCACTGCAATGCTGGCGGCTTGGCAGCATCGACTTGGGGCACCGCGCTGGCACCGATCTATTGCCTGCAAGAAAAAGGAAAGGTGCTTCGAGTTTATGCCGACGAGACGCGGCCGCTTTTGCAAGGCGCTCGGCTAACCGCTTGGGAGCTGAATCAGGCTGGAGTTCCAGTAACCGTGTGCACCGATTCGATGGCGGGAAGTTTGATGCGGGCTGGCGAAATCAACGCAGTCATCGTGGGCGCTGATCGAATCGCAAGCAACGGCGATGTTGCCAACAAGATCGGGACGTACCCGTTAGCGGTGCTGGCGCGTTACCACAACATTCCGTTCTATGTGGCTGCTCCCACAAACACGTTCGACTTAACGCTTGCCAGTGGCGACTTGATTCCGATCGAGCAACGATCCGCCAGCGAAGTTGCTGGGCCATTCGGTGTCGGCCCATTTGCCAACCGCGTCGTTCCTGATGGTGTTGCTGTGACGAATCCAGCGTTCGACGTCACGCCAGCAGAACTGGTGACGGCGATCATTACCCAGCTCGGCGTGATCCAGTCTCCGTCGACGCCGTCAATCGCTGAGCACTTCGCAAGCTAGTGCTGTGTCACCGCAAAGAATTAGGGTTTGCGGGAGTCGATCGAATCGTTGGAGCATGAGTGAGCCGAGGGACGTAAGGCCCCAGGCAGTACGGAAGGCCCCGGGCAGTACGTAAGGCCCGGCCGCTTACGCGTCTCGGCTCACTGAATCGTCAAGCAGCTTGCGCGCGCTCGTTGAGTTCCATTTGGTTGCACATTGATCAACAAATGCGCGCTGACCGATCGGCCATGGATCGCCGCTGCACAGGAGTTTGCTAGCAAGGCAAATAGTTTTGAAACTTTTTGAAATCTACTCCAGAGCGTGACCAGACGTGTCACAGACCGAAGCGATACTTACTTCAGAAGCGGCGAGTTGAGAATCTCAAAGCGAGACCGGTTGCTCAGAACAAACGGTTTCGCGACAGCTTCAAGATGCCAATTCCAGCGAACCTGTCCACGGTTCGCGAGTCTGGATTTTGCAGAGAAGTTTGCTGAATTACGCGAAAACCACAAATTTTCGCTCAAGTTCACGGCCTTCGATTCGAAAAACAGATGCACAAAGTACCGATTGGCACGTACTTTGTACTTATGTGGATTGTTAATTCATCACACTACCAAAATGACAGGGAAAAAGACCATGTTGGTTCTAAGTCGAAAAGAAGGCGAGCAATTGATGATCGGTGACAACGTTGTGCTCACCATCACACGAATCTCAGGCAACCGCGTTGCGATCGGAATCGAAGCACCGCGGGATGTTCGAATTGTTCGTGGAGAATTGGATCGCAAGGAAATCGGCCGTGGAGGCATCGCCCCCAACGCCGCGGCGATGCACGATCCCAACGTTGCGATTGCTAGCCAAGCAATGAACTAAGACGTCAACCCACCGGGTCGGTGCAACGTTACCATTTGATTCATTCAGGCCGAGAGGGCCTCGAATGAGCCCGACCCGGTCAATCGTCTCAGCACTCTTTACTTACACGAATTTGCGCTACCACCAATTCACAGTGAGTTTGCTGATGGTCAAGTGACCGCTGAAACAAAGCGAGACATCAGAACCAGGAACCCTTGGGCGACCATGGAAGTCTGTTTGTGAGACGACCGAATTGGACTCTTGCACGTATTGTCTTTTCATTGGCATCGGATCGACGCCGCACTCGCAAACGATTGCTGGCCCAGAATTGGGATCAATCGCAGGTAGATTCACGTTCCACAATGGTGGCGTGTTGGATCGTTTTGCGTGAGCGATTTCCAAAAACTCATCAAAGACTGGCTCAAGCCACTGAGTCGCGTGCTCCCACGTCTTGGGAATCTCAGGTCGTCTGTAATGCGACACGGCAAGTGCCGGCACGCCTTGAATCGCAGCTTCTCGCGCCGCGGCAAATGTACCGCTGACGAGTAAGTCCACTCCAAGATTGGCGCCAGCATTAATTCCCGAGATCACGCACTGTGCATCCGGCAAGATTTTCCCGAGCGCGACTCGAACGCAATCCACGGGCGTCCCATCGACACTGTGCCATCCCGGTCGAGTCTCTTCGACAATCAACGCACGCCCAGTCGTCACGCTGTGGCCGCATTCACTCCGCCCACAATGTGGCGCGACCACAACGAGTTGGTGTGTTTCGCTAGCACGCTGAGCCAAAGCAAACGAGACTGCATCATGCAATGCTTGCAGACCTGGTGCGTCGATTCCGTCGTCATTCACTAACAGGATTTTCAATCTGCGGTTCCCAAACTCGGAAAGCGGAAGCGAGCGGTTTCACTTATTGTGAGAGCTTATGAATTTCGTGGATCCAATCGCAAAGCTCGGCATGGCAGGTAGGCTCGATCATGAGCGCGCGATGGTCAAGTACACAGCATCGGTCGCCGATGTCCGCCGCACAGTCGAGCGAAAAGGGCTTTCGGCACCTCGCGTCGCTCATCCGATGCAGTGATCGAAAGCCCTCGCCAATCGGAAGCCCTCGCCGTTTTGCTTGATCGACAATCTGTGCGCGATGCTCAGCAGATGGAGCAAGGAATGCGAATTTATAGAAGCATGAATTCACAAAGTCTCCATGCGAGTTGACGGAACCCCAAGTTGGCAAATTCTCTCGCATGAACGCGAAAAGCATGGCTGCAGTGTCGGAGCGTATACGATTCAACTCGTCGAGGCGGCTGAGTTGTGGCACCAGCACAGCGGCCTGGAGTGCGGAGAGTGGCAATGTATCGCTCGGGCGATCATAGAATCGCTTTAGTCTCGCGTTGATGCGTTCGTCGCTCGTTAGAATCGCGCCTCCGTTTCCAGCCGTGAGCGGTTTGCTTCCACCAAAACTCAACGTCGAAACATGCCCAAAGCTGCCTGCGAGTTTCGGACCGCCAGCGGTTTCTAGACTCATGCCGGGAACTTGGCACGCATCCTCGATGAGCGTCCAGCCGCGCGTGTCACAGATCTCACGGATCGCGGCGACCTCGGCGGCATGACCGTAAAGATGCGAAACAATCACGGCGCGTATTTTCGAGCCCGACGCTCCCGCGATCTGGTCAACATCAACACAGACACCGCGCGGCTTCACATCCAACAACACTGGCATTGCGCCAACGGCTTCGATACAGCGGACGTTGCCTGGGTAGTCGAACGCAGCGGTGAGCACCTCATCGCCAGAGGCTATCCTCGACGCGCGAAGTGCCATCTCAACAGCAGCCGTTCCGCTGCAACAAAGACGCACGAACTTGGCACCAAATTTCACTGCGAGAATGTGCGCCAGATTTTCATGGGCTTGAGAAAAGTAATTTGCCCAATCACCCGATGCGAGCGAATCTCGGATCGCTGATTCAATTTCCGGCCACTGAGGCGGCCAGGGGTTCAAAAATGTCATGACTTTTTATCGGGCACCAGCGTTTTATTGGGCATCAGCGTTCGTTGGGGCACGAGAGTGCCCGTAAAAGCAAGTGAATCCACAGCAACCGAGCCTGATGAAATCGACCTAGATAGCAATTCGGGCTTTTTCATCCAGTCGAATCGACCAATGGCCTTAGTTTTCCATGAATTCGTGGCCTGTGTGCAATTTACCCAGCCGCAAGCCGCACCGGGTGGACAGAGAGTCGACAAACAACAGCGTCGATCAAATTTCACAAGTCTTGTTTTGTTGCAAAACGCGATCCCGCGGCTGGATTTCGCGACATGAGATTCGATGATGGTGAGAACAAGGCAGACGGTTGCAATATCAATAGCTGTTCGGGTGAGTCGGATCTTTGGGCAGGGAAAGGGTATTCTTGCAACAAGCTGGACGATCTTGGGTGGGAATCCGCTGATTTCCTTGCGAACTCATGTCCAGTCAGGAGCGGATGGGCTTGTGACGGTTTTTTTGCTTCCATATCATGCCGCATTCGTTATATCGCGTTCTGACTGTGTTTTTAGGGTTCTGGTTCTTTGACTTCTTTATTTGTGGGTTTGGTAGCGATTTTTTCACTCGGGGTGGCTCCGACAGCCAACTCGCTGGTGGAAGCCGCGCCGATAGCCGAGATTTCGTTGCTGGAATCGGTATCCCAGGCAAATTACTGGTCAAAGATCGGCCTTCTTGCCCAAGGGGAAGCGGCCGCGCCCGAATCACCAGCAGCACCAACCCCAGCGGTACAAGCTCCGGCGGCCCCAGTGCCCAACGCGGTTGGTGCTAAACGCCCGGAAGATATGACGCTAGTTGAGCGAATTTTTGCAAGCGGGATTATCCTGCCGGTTGGCGTTGTTGTGTTGTTTTATGCCATTTTCTTGGCACCAGAACGACGTCGCAAGGCTGAAGAGACCAAGTTAATGGCCGGCCTAAAGAAAAACGACCGAGTGGTCACGATTGGTGGTATCCACGGTACCGTCGCCAATGTGACCAGTGACAGTGATATTGTGACCCTCAAGGTAGACGAGAGTTCTGGAACGCGTATTCGCGTGAATCGATCTGCGATTGCTCGAATCGTGACCGATCCAGCCTCAAGTGATAAGGACGCGACAGCGGACGATTCCGCTAAATAGTTGGTTATCGATGGATCCAAAAAGTCCCCATCCATGAACCAAAACTCCATTTAACCAAGATGCCGCCAACTAAGCCGTGGCGGCCCGACGAATCCCCGACATTTGAAAACGACGATGGACTCTCTTTTTTCGTGCGATTGGACCGCTCTCGATCCATTGGTTTCAGCCCTCCAGTTTTCGGCTGCAAGTGTTTCGACGCTTCTGGCTGACGGTGCCACAGGCGAGATGGTTGAACAAGGCATTTCATGGCAACAGCTGGCGACGCTCGCCATTGCAGTTGCCGTCATCGTCTTGCCGTTCATCTTGGGTGGATTCGTCGCCAAGTCGCTCAAGATGCCGAACTATTCGACACGCTTCGGCTTTGTGCTGTTGGCGCTAGTCTCAAGCGTCGTCATCCTCGTCAACAAGTTGCCTGGTCTCGGCGTCGACCTTCGCGGCGGCACGATCCTGGTTTACGAAATTGATCCTGGCAAGAACCGCGTATCTGAAGGCGAAGATCATCAAAAGATTGTTTCCGAAGACTTGATCGAACCGCTCAGCCGCCGAATCAATCCGAGCGGTACTCAAGAAATCGTGATTCGTCCCTACGGCGATACACAAATTGAAATCATCATTCCGGAAACTCAAGACACCGAAGTTCGTCGAATCAAGAGCCGAATCGAGGAAGCTGGGATTCTTCGGTTTGCGATTCTCGCCAATCGCGCCGACCACCAGCGAACGATCGACTTGGCCGCCGAGCAGTCGGAGTCCGATAGCCAAAGCATCCGCACAAGCGACGTCGTTTTGGATGTCAACAAAGAGATCATCGGTCGCTGGGCAAGAGTTGACCGCGAAGATGAGTCCAAAGCGATCAATGGGGTTCGCCCGTTGAGGATGAATGTCGGTGACGCGATCGCTCGCAATCCAACGACAGGCCAGTTCCTCAACATTCCCTTCGAAGTTCGCGGCGAGAACGGCGAATTCATGACGGCTCGTTGGTTACAGGATCAAGGGATCAATGATCTCGAAGTCTTGATGATCGTTGACCCCGACTTGGATATTAAAGGCGAAGATTTGGCGTTCGCAGCCAGTACGTTTGACCAAAACGGCAATCCGGCTGTTGCGTTCAATTTAACCGACTCAGGCTCAGGACGCTTTTTCGCACTCACCACCAATAACTCACCTGTCGGTAATCGCCAGCGACAACTCGGCATCATCCTCGATGACGATTTGCTGTCGGCTCCAAACATTCTTCAACCGATTCGCACTGAAGGCCGCATCACGGGCAACTTCACCCGCGAAGAAGTCGATGGATTGGTCGCGATCTTGAAGGCTGGACAATTGCCAGCCGCTTTGACCAAGCAACCAATCGCCGAGAACCAAATTGCCGCGACACTCGGCTCAGACACCATCACGAAAGGTGTCTACGCGATTGTCACTTCGCTGATTCTCGTTCTCGTGTTCATTTTGTTCTACTACCGTTTTTCAGGCATCGTCGCCTGCATCGCATTGCTGCTCAACTTGGCAATGATTTTGGCAACCATGGTGTTGATCAACCAACCGTTGACATTGCCTGGCCTTGCCGGTTTGGTGCTCACCGTGGGTATGTCCGTTGACGCGAACGTTTTGATTTTTGAGAGACTCCGCGAAGAGCTTGCAAAAGGCGCGGCGCCTCGCATGGCGATTCGCAATGGCTTCGCTCGTGCGACAACAACGATCGTTGACGCCAACTTGACGACGTTGATCACGGCGATCGTTTTGTACGCGATCGGAACGGACCAAATTCGCGGATTTGCGGTGACGTTGATCCTCGGCATCCTTTACTCGATGTTCACCGCGATCTACATGTCACGAACAATCTTCGATGTGGCTGAGCGTCATGGATTCTTGTCACTTTCGATGTCCGACATGGTGAATTCGATTCGCCGTGGTGCCACGAGCAGCGGCCAAATCGATTTTATGGGCAAAGGAAAATTTGCTTTGGCTGTTTCCGGTTTGCTTATGGTTGTTGGTTTGGCAGCGCTAATCGCTCGCGGAAGCAGCATTTTAGACATCGATTTTGCTGGCGGATCCTCGGTCCAGTTCCGAATCGATAAGCCCACTCCAGCCGACGAAATTCGACGAATTGTAAAGTCGTCGCTAAATACCGACTCCGCCGAGCAAGTTCAATACACGGTTACGGCCGTGAGCGTCGGAGATAGCCCAGACAACACTGTTTACAAGGTCGATTCATCTGTCGCAGAAGTTGACGACCTAAAGGACGCTCTTGCCAAGGGCTTTGCCAATGAAAGCTCAGTTGGATTGGTGACGTACGAAGTCAACGTCAAATCAGAGGGCGGCGCGAGTTATCGTCCTGATTCACGTCCGAATGCAGTCGGTGCTTCCAACGGCGTGATGCTCACCTCAGCACGGGCACAGGATGCACCAGCCACTGATGCAGCAGATGCACCAGCGACAGACGCTGCAACAGCAAATGACAACGGTTCTTTGACAGCTCCCGACAAGGCGGTATCAACTCGCCGAGTGATCGAGTTCAGCATCGAAGGCCAATCGAGTGCGGCGACCATGAACGGACCAACTTTGATTGATGAGTTGGTGAAAGCAGCCAATGATGTTTCGGTACCGCTCAACGAACGCGTGATTGACTTGATGCCATCGGGTGCTGGTTCCGAAGCTTGGGAAGTTGGCTCGTCGCTTCCTTTCTCGAGCTGGACAATCCAATTGCCACTGGCCGCTGAACAAGCCGATTTGGTGGTCAACAAGTTCAAAGAAACTCTCGGAAGCGATCCTGTTTGGATCAGCAGCAGCAGTGTGGGCGGCCAAGTTGCTGGTGACATGGTTGGACGTGCCTTCGGAGCCTTGTTTGCCAGCTTGCTCTGTATCGTGGGCTACATTTGGTTCCGATTCCAACGCGTGTTTTATGGATTGGCAGCTGTGGCTGCACTTGTCCACGACGTTGTCATCACACTCGGTGCGATTGCAATCAGCTACTGGGTTGCTGATGCTTTAGGATTCCTGTTGATCGATCCGTTCAAGATCAGCTTGACTGTTGTGGCTGCGATTCTGACGATCATCGGTTACTCGTTGAACGATACCATCGTTGTGTTTGACCGTATTCGCGAAACCAAGGGCAAAGCTGTTCGACTGACAAGTGACATGATCAACAGCAGTATCAACCAAACACTCAGCCGAACGATGTTGACTTCGATCACGACGTTGATCGTAGTGGTTCTTCTTTATGCTTTCGGCGGTGAAGGGATTCACGCGTTTGCGTTCTCTTTGGTTGTTGGCGTGATCGTTGGAACTTACAGCAGCGTGTTTGTTGCGAGCCCAATATTGCTGTGGCTGCTTGATCGCGAGCAGCGTACCAAAGCCGCTTAATTCTTGAAGACATTGCTGGCGTGATTGCCGGAGTTCTTGTGAAGAACTCCGGCTGGAATCGGTTTTATTTCAGCGATATGCTAGGGTCCAGCGTCGGCGGATTGTCTGGTCGATGTTCATCGTCATCCGAATTGCGATTTACAGCATGGGTGGCATCCAATCTAGATGGACTGAAGAAGATGGCGAGTCTTGCACAGATTGATTTGCGGATCGCTTTCTTGGCTGTCTGGTTTGCCACGAACTTTCTAGCTCTTGACAGATCCCAAGCAGTTGAAGTGAACCCTGAGGCACCTTCGACAACCGGAAAAACAGGGCTGGAAAATGACGCGCTGCTACCATGGCAGCAGCGTTTGGAAGCGGATCTGGCGTACTTGTGCAGTGACCAGCTGCAAGGCCGTAGCGTCACCGACGAGTCGATTTACGTCGCGGCCAATTACATTGCCGAGCGATTCCAGGAAACTGGCTTAGATACCAAGCTGTTCTCTGGAATTCCTTTCCAGCGAGTTGAAACGTTTGTCGGTACGGAAGCTGGTGCGATCGACAACAATCGATTGCGCTTTCGACGTGCCCGCGGCTCTGGTACCTCCGAATCGACCGAGACAGTTGAAACCATCTTGGGCGAATCGATGAATCCGCTGGCGATCGGTGTCGGCAAGGCGAAAATCAAGGAACGCGTCGTATTCGCTGGCTATGGCATCACCGCCCCCGAGTTTGGCTACGACGACTACACAAACGTGGATGTACGTGGCGCGATCGTGATCGTACTTCGCAAGGAGCCTCGCAACGCGGATCCCCAAAGTCGTTTCGATGGCACCAAGACGACATCGCATGCGTACTTCTCGACGAAAGTAACCAACGCGATGCGCCACGGTGCGGCTGCGATCATCATTGTCAATGATCGAGCCAGTGTTGCGGAGTCTGCCGACAAGCTAACGGACATGATCCGGCGTGAGCAGCGACGGAAGGTACAGATCCAAGAACGTTTGGCAGAATTACCTCCGGAAGCAAAAAATACACGCGAATCGCTTCACTCAACACTCTTGGGTATCGACTCCATTGTTACTGGATATGAAAACGATTTGAAGCGAGTTTCCGATGGAGTCTTAGCGATTGGCGAAGCGGGCGATCGAGCCGATTCATCTACGAACATTCCCGTCTTGTGTCTGGCGCGATCGAAGCTCGATGAGTTGCTGAAACCACAAAGTCGCTCCACGATTGACGACATCGAAAGGCAACTGGATAGCCAACAGGCACCTTTTAGCTTCGAAGTAACTGGAGTCGAAGCCGAAATCGACGTTGAACTAAAATCGAATGTGCGTCTGAGCGACAACGTAATTGCCGTACTGCCTGGGCGTGGCGTTCTTGCCGAAGAGACCGTCGTGATTGGGGCTCACTATGACCATGTTGGGACTGGCGGCTACGGTTCACTTGCACCAGGCACCATCGCGATCCATAACGGGGCTGACGACAATGCGAGCGGAACATCAACGCTCATCGCATGCGCTGCGTTGCTGAAAGAGCGGCTCAAGGCATTCGACACTCACCGTCGAGTCGTGTTCATCGCCTTCACCGCGGAAGAACGAGGTTTACTGGGTAGCGCACATTACGTACGAAACCCAAGATTTCCTTTGAGCAACACCGTTGCTATGGTGAACTTGGATATGGTCGGACGATTGCGTGACAACGAGCTCATGGTTTACGGCACCGGTAGCGGCGATTCCTTGGACCAAGTCCTCGAACAAGCAAACTTTAAGCACCAATTTAATCTTTTCAAAGTCGCATCAGGCTACGGCCCGAGTGACCACCAGTCGTTTTACGAAGCTGGCGTACCAGTTCTGTTCTTTTTTACGGGGCTTCACAACGACTACCACCGCCCCAGTGACGATTTCGAGCGAATCAATTTCGCCGGAACGTTTCGCATCACGGAAATGGTTTGCGATGTCACGTCCCAGCTTGCGATTGCGACGTCACGTCCACGGCGATTTGAAACCGACAAAGGCGTCACGATTCGACGCCAAATGACGGCGTATTTGGGTGTAACACTATCGAATCGCGGCGATCATGTTGTATTGTCCGGTGTTGCCGATGGAGGCCCGGCCGCGACTGGTGGGCTAGAAGTCGGCGATCGAATTGACCGAATTGGCAAGAGTTCCATTCGGACGGCTACCGACATACTTGAATTACTTCGCACACGTTCACCCGGGGAAACACTGGATGTTTTGCTGATTCGAGGCAACCAAAGGCTCGAAAAACGCGTCCGATTGCAAGCAAGACCGGATGGATGAAGCGGGACTTAGAGAAAAAAAGATTTATCCAGGAACTCGCAAAGAAGCCTATTTCAATCTTTACTCGATAAGGCCCCGTTGACACAATCCGGCCACAGATACGAAGCGTCGAACGGATATTCGGCGTAATTGACCTCGGGCTTTTTCGCACCGAGCGTCGGTGACACTCACAGGCGCACCCACTACGCAAGGAGAGCGAACGTGCGATTTTTCGGCAAAGCGGCCATCGTCATGGCCATCGTTAGCACAACCACGACCTTTACCCCAGCACCGGCGAAGGCCGAAGACACTGGACATCGGATCGCCGTGGTCGACGTCGCCTACATTTTCAAAGAGCATGCGGGCATCAAGTCACAAGTTGAAAAGGTCGAAACCGACCTGAAAAACTATGACGTTGAATTGACCGGCAAGCGGGATGAGCTCAAGAATTCCGCTGAGCAATTGAAGACATTCAAGGTTGGCACACCCGACTACACTCGCCAAGAAGAGTTGGTCGCCTCACTCGAGTCCAAGCTTCGTTTGGACATGGCGCGCAAACGCAAAGAACTTGCTGATGCAGAAGCACGGATTTACTTCGACAACTACCAACGGATTGCGGCGGGCGTCAAGTTCCTTGCCCAGCACTACAAGATCAACATTGTACTTCGTTACAACAGCGAAGAGATGGATCTTGAAAGAGGTGAATCCGTCATCCGTGGTGTGATGAAGAGCATCGTTTATCACGACGAAGCTCTCGACATGACCAAAGGTGTGATGCAGTACTTGGACCAAACGATGAAAGTCGCTGAAGGTCCTGGAACTCAACTCAAGTAGTCACTGTCGACACGTTCAGGTCGTGGCAACCGGATTGTCACGGCCTCATTCAACTAGTTTCGCAATACCGCGGTTCGCGTTATACGAACCGTGGTTTGGCAGGGAGGCCAAAGCGTGAACACTTCACGCAACGAACATACCATTGCCGCATCCTGTGAAATATCAGGCCGAGGCTATTGGAGCGGACGTGAAGTCCGTGTTTGCATCGATCCAGCTTCGGCTGGTACGGGTATTCAACTCGTTCGAGACGACCTGCCTGAGGCTCCAACTTGTCCAGCAACGATCGAGTATCGACTCGACGCTGCACTAAGAACCAACCTGGCCCACGGTGACGCAAGTTTCCAAATGGTCGAACATCTGCTTGCCGCTTTGGCAGCGATGGAAATCGACAACTGCATCGTCTCGATTGACGGTGAAGAGTTTCCTGGGCTAGATGGCAGCAGTTCTGCCTATGTCAACGCTCTTCGTGGCGCAGGCTTGATTGTTCAAGCTCGCGCGAGAAATCGGTTGGTTGTTACGGAAACGATTCGAATCGAAGAGCGGGGAAGCTGGATCGAGGCGTCTCCAGCAACGGACGGACGCGCCTACTACGAGTACCGTTTGAGCTTCGATGATGCGACCCCCATCGTTCCTCAAACCTTTGGTCTCGCCTTGACGCCGTACCAGTTCATTCGAGAAGTCTCGCGAGCACGGACGTTTGTTA
Organism: Pirellulaceae bacterium; assembly: GCA_041749955.1. GTDB lineage: Bacteria > Planctomycetota > Planctomycetia > Pirellulales > Pirellulaceae > JBBSJZ01. The sequence continues at coordinate 21,855 of JBGTAI010000137.1, forward strand.
CAGAAAGCCAAGCATCTCAGATTCGATCTAGCGGCTTAGCCGCACATGTGACGAATCAAGAGTTATTGGTGATCGGTTCCAACGGTCCCATCGACAATACGCTTCATTATCCGGACGAGTGTGCTCGACACAAAACGCTTGACCTAATCGGTGACCTCGCCCTTTCTGGCGTTGACCTCGTGGGGCGTTTCGTTTCATTTCGTGGCGGACACAACCTGAATGGAAAAATGGCAAAACGTTTAGCCGAAATGGCACATTCCCAAATCCAAAAGTCATCGCAAAAGACGAACTGGCGTCGGGCTGCCTAAAAACGCTATAAACTCAACCGCTCGCGGCAGGACGCCAAGCGAACATCAAAACCGTCAAAGGATTGTCGGAGTCAAAATGAGTGCGAATATCGCTCAGACCGCTGTTGTCGACCCTCGGGCTCGATTAGGCCATAACGTTCGCATCGGACACTTTTGTGTTATCGGTCCCGATGTCACCATTGGAGACAACACGCTGCTCGAAGATCATGTTGTCGTATCGGGCGTTACCAATATCGGAGACGACAACCACTTCTTCCCTGGTTGTGTGATTGGAGCGCATCCTCAAGACATCAGTTACAAGGGTGCTCCGACGCGTGTTTCGATCGGCGACGGCAATGTGTTTCGTGAACACTGCACCGTGAATCGTGGAACCGAGAAAGAAGACGGACTCACCGAAGTTGGTAACAATAACTACTTCATGGTGAATACTCACATCGCTCACGACTGCAAACTTGGCGATCGTATTGTAATCGCTAACAATGGCATGTTGGGCGGACATGTGCGTGTCGAAAACGACGTCACCATCGCTGGCGGTGTCGGCATTCACCATTTCGCATCTGTCGGTCGACTGAGCTTTGTCGGCGCAATGAGCCTAGTGCTTCATGACGTTCCGCCGTACATGATCGTCGAGGGACGTCCGACACGACCACGCTGCAGCAACGTCGTTGGACTGAAGCGGCATGATTTTCCGACCGACGATATTAAGGTTCTTGGCGAAGCATTCAAATTGCTTTATCGCCAACGCGTTGGACTTGACCATGCGAAAGACATCTTGCTCAATAGCGGCCCTATTCGCCCTGTGATTAAGCATCTATTTGATTTTCTCGAACTCTCCAACGGCGGTCGACACGGCCGTGGGCGAGACCGACGGAGGATGGCAGCGTGAGTCGATTACGTATTGCAGTTGTGGGTGCTGGGCACCTTGGACGAATTCACGCCAAGCTCATTGGCCAAGTTGACGGGGCCGAATTAGTTGCTATCAGCGATCCGTTTGAAGCAGCAAGAACCCAGGCCGAGACTCAGTTTGGTGTTGCAACGTTCGCCGATTATCACGACGTCATTCCGCATGTCGACGCGGCGGTCATTGCGGCCCCCACCGATGCCCACTCCGAAATTGCGACGGAGTTTCTCAAAGCAGGCAAGCACCTGTTTGTTGAAAAACCGCTGACGGTCAACAGTGCCGATGCCCAACGATTAGCAATGCTCGCTGAGTCACGCCGCTTGACGCTGCAAGTAGGACATGTCGAACGATTCAATCCAGCTTTCACCGCGTTGGGCGACTTGGCGGTTGACGTCAAATACATCGAAGCCGTAAGAGCGTCGCGTTTTCCAGGACGTTGCCTTGATGTGGGCGTCGTTATGGATTTGATGATTCACGACATCGATCTCGTGCTGGCAATGACCCATGCCAACGTGCGAAGCATTTCCGCGAGTGGACTCAGCGTCGTGAGCGCTCACGAAGACATTGCCGAAGCTCGAATCGAGTTTGAATGCGGTATGGTCGCCAACTTGAAGGCGTCGCGCATCAGCCCCACAGCCGCTCGATCCATGCAAGTGTACGGAGTCAACGGATTTGCGGAGATCGATTTTGGTGCACCATCGCTGAATGTCGTTCGCGCCTGCAGCACGCTCCAGAACCGCTCATTCGATCTGGCCAGTGAGACGACGAATCCACTGAAATACGCCGACACGCTATTTAGCCAACGGTTGCGTTGCGAAACCATGACGCTTGAACCGCGAAATGCAATTCTTGATGAGTTGCATGACTTTGTGATTAGCGTGCAAACGGGCATTTCACCAACCGTCAACGGTGCGGACGGAGCTCGTGCCGTTGTGGTTGCTGACGGAGTACTCGAGTCGATCAAGCAACGAGCTTGGTATGCCGAAGCGTCAAGCACTGAAACGGGCCCTCATGCTCAAGTTCGAGAGCGAATTGAATCCGCCAGTCGCCGGATCCATGGCAACAAACGAGCGGCTTAGTGCCCTCGTTGAACCTCAGTTATCGGATCGCAGCATTTTTTGCTGAACGATAACGTACCAACCCGTGTTACCGACCATCGGATTCGTGCGTGATTCGATGCGGACCGGACAATATGCCGCCATCCATCGGTCACTCGTTTGCGGTGTGATTGGATCTTGGTAAATGCCCTCTGGGAACAGCTTGGCACCAAAAACCCCGAGCGATTCTGAATCGGCCTTTTGATCATCGCTGGTCATCAGGCGAAGTGTTTTTACATTGACGCGAGGCAGCTCTTCAAACTCGGGCTCGTAGAGATCGCTTTGGTGATGCAGCAGGATCCCGGCGGACCATTGGGGCGAGCCCTTTGTCATGTAACGGCCAAGTCGGTCGCTCCAATCCATGTTCATCATGGGATAGCCACGACTCTCAACAAGCAACAAGTGTTGGTCGTCGCCCTGCTGTAATTTCAAATCGCCAAAATCGCTGCACTCAACACAAACAGCGATGGCACCGATGCGAGTTCCGCTCTCGTCAGAAATCGGAACGCTGAAATTCACCGTCATCTTTCCGTCCATGGTGCTAAAGATCGCAGAGGAGTTGTGTGGACAATCAAGTGGCAAATTAGCTGGCGATGTCGGCGGCAAATCCTGGCCCAGGCCATGGAAATAGTCGCGAAATGCAAAGTTACGGCCGATGGAGCTGCTACGATTCTGTTGCGAATCAAACTCTGGGGCCCTCGCTACAAACGTCCCGTCACCTGACATCACGTACCAGGACCTGAATTGCATGCTCTGTGACTGCTTCGACACAACCGAATCGATCCATGTTTGGATCCTTAGCATCGCTTGTTGAAGGTCGCCAGCATCTTCCTTGCCAGTCGGCAACGACGCCTCATTGTACCCTTTCACTGCCGCTTGCAGTTCCTTATCGATCGCGTGCAATTCAAGCGTCCGGTAAATCACGTCGAGCTTGTTCGCCAACGTCCTCGCCGCCAAATCAGCCGCCATGACGAGACTTTTTTCTCGAAGCGATTTTTCTTGCGACGCCCAATTGGTTCGTGCTTGGCTGGTGCGTTGCTCATCGCTCAGTGCGGCCATTTTCGACAATGCAACAAAACCAATCGATGACACGAGAAGTAACATCGCGAGCAGAGTCCCCAGTACCGCGTTCGTATTGTGCCGAGTCCACCGAGCAAGGCGACGGTAAGGAGTGTCCAGATGTGCGTCGACGGGGCGATCCGCCAAGTAGTTTCTTAGGTCGGTGATCAGATCCTGTGTTGTACGGTAACGGTCACTAATCGTTTCGTGCATCGCCTTCATGCAGATCGATTCGAGCGGCGCCGGTAAGTGCTCGATCACCGAGCTTGGCTTCGGAAAATTACAGTCAATCGCTCGTTGTCGGACTTCGCGAATCGATTGCCCTTGAAACGGTGGTGCTCCAGTCAAGATGCAATACAGTGTCGCACCGAGACTGAAAATATCGCTTGCTGGAGTCAAAGGAACATTGCCTAAGGCTTGCTCAGGACTCATGAAAGCCGGAGTGCCAATGCAGCCGACACTATGACGAGAGCTGCGTCCAGAACGCGGTGCGAGTGTTTGTTCGCCGACGTCCTTGAAGACTCCTTGGCGAGCAACCGGCAACGCCAAGCCCCAGTCGATCACGACGGTTTCACCAAACTTGCCGTGAATGATGTTACTCGGCTTGATGTCACGGTGCAGGATACCGCGGCGGTGCGCGTACCCGATCGTATGACAGACGGAGATGAATACCTCGAGCATCTCTCGAAGATCCAATGCAGGTGCCGGTGAAGCGTCGGAGCTTTTCGATTCCCGAGGATTCTTTGGTCCGCTATCGAGCGACGACTCTTTTCGAATACTGTGCGAATGCATTCGACGTAGCCCAAACCATTGGGTTCCATGATTGTGCGAATACGCTTCATGGTGCCGGCGAATCAACTTATCGAGCATGGTTCCACGCACGTATTGCATCGCGTAGAACAACCGCCCCTTACTTGTCTCGCCAATCGCATAGACAACGGGAATCCCAGGGTGATCAAGACGACCGGTGACTTCGGCTTCAAGTCGAAACTGGTTGCAGCTATCAACGTCCGACGTCAGATCTTCGCGAATCAGCTTCACCGCCGCGTCACGTCGGAGCTGTTCGTCCTCGGCAATAAAAACTTGGCCCAGCCCGCCCTCGGCCAAAAATCGCATATGCCGCAGGTTCGATTGAGTCTTCAAATGATCATCTTGCGTTCCAAGCATGATCGTTTGTTCGTCCCGATGATTGAGAAACGCCTCGTTGATTGCGAGGCGGTCATCGGGGAACTGATCGAGAAACTCATTGGGCTCTGCCGACAACCCGGCGCTGCGTCGCGATTGAATCTCGATCCCAACAAGCTCGCACAGCAAGCGTGAACGCTCAGGCTCGTCCCAGCCTTCCAAAATATCCTTGATCGCGACGTTTTGCCCATGCCGCAAATCCATCTCAAAGCGACGACAGATTTGCTCGATATCACCGCCTAGGGTGCCGTTTTCCAACTGAATCTCAGGCTGGGAAGCTTGGTTGGATGGTTCGTTAGAAGCCATTTTCGACATCGAGTCCAAGGAGGTAGCCAAACACAACGCTGCACGGTTGCGCTCGGGCCCTCATTGTACTACTTCTTACGGGGGTGTCGATTTTCCAGCCGAAAAGATGTCATCAAAAGTGCGAAAGCTCCACTCCTAGAATCCACGCAATCCCACCAATCGGGAAAGTTAACCGTTTGAAGGAAGCTCGAGTGTGACTTAGAGCAAGCCAACGACGAACCGACCTACCGGACTCCGAACTCATTCCAATCCAAGATTGCGATCCTAAGCACCGATTACTGCCGTTCGTGAACCACGCTTCCACAGGTAGATACCCAAAGCAAGAAGCAACACTGATGGAAGCATCGCACCGACCGCATATCCAACGAGGTTAGCTTGGCGAACTTCACCGGCCTCCGCGTCTGGATTCGGCCTAACCTTTGAGACTATCACACCAGTTCCAGAAACCAAAAATAGGCCCGCAAAGACCAAGCAAACGATCGCGCCCGTGCGTTTTGGCTTTCGCTCCATTCCTGAAGGTTGATTCGACGAACCCGAGCTTGATGTTGACTTCACCGCGCTAACACCGCGAATCGGCTTCATATCGTTTGTTGTCAGTTCATCAAAAGCGGATGCATCAAGCGCCGTACCCGCTGCATTGGCGACCGGCCGAGTCACCGGGCTAGCTGAAACGGTATAGGCCGCACTGGCTTTCGGCGCCGAAGCAGCGGGCAAACGCATCTGCTTGCCGCAAGTGCATTTGATGACTTTGCCTGCGGCAGTATCGGGGACCTGCAATAGGGTCTGGCAACTTGGGCACTTAATTTTCATTGCGGACACTTCCCCGAATCAATCGCTGCGAAATATCAAGCTTATTCGCAATCAAGCTTACTCGAATTCATCGACGTTGTGATGTCGAAGCCTAGATCTCGAATCATCTCGTAGTCGGCCTCTGGAGCCTGGCCCTTGGTCGTCAAGTAATCACCAACGAAAAGACTGTTGGCGACATACAAGCCGAGTGGCTGGAGTGATCGCAAGTGAATCTCGCGTCCGCCAGAGATTCTCAACTCTCGCGTTGGATTGACAAAGCGGAACATGGCAAGGGCACGCAAGCAATCTTGTGGCGTCAAACTCTGTACACCCTCGAGCGGAGTCCCTTCAATCGCATTGAGAAAGTTCAGTGGTATTGAATGCACGCCAAGTTCACGAAGATCAAATGCCATCGAGACAATGTCTTCACGCTTCTCGCCCATGCCGATGATTCCGCCGCTGCACATCTCCATCCCGGCGTCGCGAACGTGTCGAAGCGTTTGAACTCGGTCAGCGTAAGTGTGCGTTGTGCAGATGTCGGCGTAGTGCGTCTCGCTCGTGTTCAAGTTGTGGTTGACGCGATCCACACCACAGGCCTTGAGACGATCGGCTTGTTCGCGAGAGAGTAAACCTAAACACGCACAGATATCCAAACCGTGCTTCTTTTTGATCTCGGGAACCACTTCCTCCACCGCACGCATTTCACGCTCGTTGGGGCCGCGAGCGGAGATAACGAGACAGTAAGTCTTGGCTCCACGCTCGGCAGCGATCGCGGCGGCATCCATCAACTTGTCGCGTTGGAGAATGTTGTATTTGGCGACAGGAGCTTCCGAGACCTTGGACTGGCTGCAGTAATGACAATCCTCCGGACAAAGGCCGCTCTTGGCGTTCATTAAGAAGTAAAGCTGAACCGTTCGACCGAAATATTTTTGGCGGACACGGAAGCCAGCGGCAAGAATATCGAGCACCTCGTCGTTGGATGCGTCAAGAATCGCCATGGCGTCTTCCCGCGACAGGGCTTCACCAGCCAAAACCGCATCCGCCATCCGATTGAAGCGATTGACGTCGGCCGATTGCATGGTCGTACGGGAGGATTCAGATTCGGAAACGTGGGTTCCCGATGGCGTTTCGAGTTCAAGCGTCATGGCAAAACGTCGCTAACCGTTCAAAAAAAGGTGCCGAACCGCCGGTAAAAGGCGGTCGAATTCTTGGAAATACAAAATTCACAGCATTTTCGCGGCGAAAACGATGCCTGCTCTGCTCTGGCTGGATGTTTCTTGCGTTTCGGTCTTTGCATTGGAGCTGCGAATCGGACACCATAGTGAATCGCTGGCAAAGAATCGACAAGAGACCCCAAAATTGATTTGTGACTGATGTACCATTACTACGTCCGCCTCGGCGTTTTCTCGGAAATCCAGATCGCTGGGGCGGACCAACCCTTGCCACGCGGCGCGAGAGTGGTGATCCGATCCGTCCGAGGCGTGGAGCTGGGCGAAATCATTTCGCCTGTCGTGGGAACACAGGGCCCGCAAATGCCCTCAATTCGCATTTTGCGTCTTTTTAGCGACCAAGACGCGATGTTGCTCGCGAGGCTTCAACGACACAAGCGAAAAGCGATCGAGAAGTGTCGGAAGGGCTTGGAGGCGCGAAAAAGTACGGCAACGCTCTTGGACATTGACCATCTTTTCGACGGCTCCTCGATCGTGCTCCACTTTATTGGCAGCGTCGATGCAGAGACGGAGGCCTTTGTGCGCGAATTAGCATCGGACTATGAGTCGATTGTCCGAAAAGGGCCGCTGGCAAAGTTGCTCAGCGAAGGCTGTGGCGAAGGGTGTGGGACCAGCTCTTCCAAAGGATGTGGAGGAAGTTGCGCCGGATGCTCTGTCGCCTCGGCGTGTTCAACGGCGACAAATGCAACGGCAACTAACTAGCAAGATCATAGCTGGCGCCCAGTTTCATCGTCATACGCACAGTGCTTCACCGCATTTGCGGCTATGACCAATCAATGTCACTGCGAGAATGAAGTCGCTGGGTCACTTGGTGCGATCCAGCGGCCATCATTGTAATTCGGTTAATGACATCATCCATTTTAATTTGCTGGGCTTCGTGAATCAGCATCGGTGTCGTTCCAGGCAGCACCGCAACCGTGAGTGCTCCGGTGTGAACCCTGCGAACCTCCTGTTCCAATTTCAATCGTTCAGCATCGCTTCCCACGATCAGGATCAATCGTTGGCGACCGCCACACGCCAGCATCGCCGGACGTGCTTTCGCAAGCGACATCTCAATTGACGATAGAGGCTTGACTTTCTTGGAGTCAATGGTGGTCGAGATCTCAACCTGACGCGAATTTCCAGAAGGCGATTGGCTGGCGAACTGGTTGGTAGCTTCACGAGTATCAACATCCGCATCAGCCGTTGGCGCCGCGGATTCGAGTGTTGTTTTTACAAGTTTCAGTGCAACCACACTCACTTGGCTGACGAGTTCAGATGTGTTCATCTCGCTATCACTCTGCAGGATGTACCGCATCAACCACTGCGCAGCGACTTGGTTATGCAAGTGCCCGAGCGTTGCTTCGAACCGACTCGCAATTTCAGCAGGCATATGATCCCAAGGATTGACTTTCAGATTCTCATCTTGATTTAGTTTCTGAATGGCTTGCGCAAGAAGCGTTGCCAAGTCTTCGAAACGTGACCTCAGCCTTGAAAGTTCGGCTTCAATCAAGTGCGATCGCTCAACGATATAGCGAGAAAGGATTTCTTCGAGCATTACTTCGCCCAGCTCGCATGCACGACCAAGGCTGCTCACGGGTTGACCAGACGCAGTTGTGCTTGAAGAAAATCTCGTTTCGACATCGCTTTGTGATAAGTTCGATATAATTTGCTCCGCATGGAGTTTCAAGCGTTCAATGATCAAACGCAGTGCCTCAACCGAAGAAGTCACATCCACGCGACGATCTTGGAGTCGCGCCGACAACTCTCGCTGAAGCGAAACCACAACATTTGCAGCCAGCAGATCCTTACTCTTTTCAGTGAGTTTCTGACGAGCGAAGTGTTCGAAATGCGACCGGATCGCTGACGATTCCGCTAACAATTCTCGAGGTATATTTTGCAACTGCTCAAGCACAATCGCCTTAATATCGCCTCCGAGGACGTTTTGAATCACTTCACGAAGTGTGTCCTCATCTAAACCGCAGCGACGGAACAGACGATCCGCAAGCGGCAGCGCCATTTGCTTGGCTTCGACAGGGCGCCCTAGCCATCTCAAGAAGAGAGTACGCATCGTTGCCGGAGCAAGCATGTTTTCTTCTAACGCACGTAGGCAACCAAGCCTAGCCACCCCGAAACTACGAAGTGACGCCGCTCCGAGCTGCGTGCTTTGTTCATCACCATCTGTTCGTCGTGACGCAGCTAATAAATCGCCAGCACCCGTCGTATCGGCCCAAATATAGTCGACAATCGAATCGACAGTTGCGGAAATTGGTTGCTGTGGAGCACTGGCAATGACGTAGGCACCACGCAGTGGACTGCGTGCGGCTGGCAAGCTTGGTAGGTTCGCTCCAGTGTCACCAGGGTAGCTATTGCCAGGTTGCATGAAGTGTCGCATCTCCATGAGTGCGGCACATGAATCGTGGATGCCAAGTGGGCGATTCGAATCGGGCCGAAGTGCTTGCATCGCGAGCACTGGAAGGACTGAAGCCTTCTCGAGCCCAGTTTCATCAAGCAAGTGCCGCACCACGTGAGTCACGTCGAGAAACATACCGCTAGCAGTTCCGCCAGAGATCGAACCAACGACATAGATATGAGGAGTGCGATCACCACAAACAGCGGCGAGGTGCGAAATTGACTCGCGCAATTTCTTGAGTACTTCGTTTGAATGGTCAACCAATGCCAGGCGACCAAGTGGCCGCATCCCTTCCGTCGTTTTACTACGCGGAATGTTATAAATCCAACGTCGCGAAACGCTTGAGAGATGAGAGGAGCCTTCGGTGCGATATTCGTTCGCTGTTCGTAAAGGCGTATGAATCTTTTGGCAAGGTGGGACAATGCCAGAAGATTCTGAAAGCGACGAAGCATAGATAGTTTCGGCATCGGTGTCGATTAAGACGGAATGCAGATCTAATGGACTTGCCGCATACAGTTTGCTAACGCGGCTGCGAAGTTGATGCAAGCAATCTGCCCCAACACCACCAAGCGCAATGACGAGGGCATGCCCAGTCACACGCATCAGATGACGAGGAAGGTCCGTTTTAAGCTGCGGTAAATCCTGCACAACGACATTGTCTGGACAGCCACCAATGTCCGTGTTTCGATGAACGGTATCGCCACCGATCTCTCCGTTGCCGCCACCAGAAACCGAAGTTCTGCCTTTGGGGCTCCGCAAAGCTTCGACAAATTCGATGCAGCTAGAAAATCGTCGATCCGGATTCTTTTCGAGGGCCTTAGCGACGACAGGACGATCACTTGGGGGCAGCGGTTCGAGATCCGGCGAGCTGCTGACGTGTTGACTTGCCAGCTGTGCAATAGTGCGTCCGCTAAAGGGCCGAGTCCCCGTCAATAACTCCTGATACATAATAGCCAGCGAGTATTGGTCGCTGTGCATACTCGGTCGCCCGTCAAAGACTTCGGGTGGCGCATAGATCGGCGTTAGCCCGCCAATCATGCTACAATCTTCATCTCGCAAGTCTTTGAGCAATCCAAAGTCGGCAACCTTCACGTGACCACCGACCAAGAGCAAATTGCCTGGCTTGATGTCCAAGTGCTGGAGATTGTAGCTACCGTGCAAGTAGTCCAACGCGTCAGCGGCGTCGTGCAGGTATGCCAACATGGCCGCGCGAGGAATGCCGCATGATCCGCGGTCACGGTGACGGTTGTAGACGTCTTCGAGAGATCCGTCGGCTAACTCAGTGATGATAATGAGTTGATCGTCAACGATTTCGAAACGTTCGAGTGTCAACAGAAACGGGTGTTGAACCCCTTTAATGCGTTCAAGCGAGCGCAGCTCGCGCGTCGCACGATGCTGTTCGGTTCCGCCGAAGACAAACTTGACCGCTTTCTTGATTCCGCCTGGTGCATCGGCGCGCCAAACCTCGCCGAATCCGCCCTGGCCGATGAGTGCCTCAAGCGTATAGCCAGCGATCGGTTCGTAACCCGCTTGGATTTTCCTTGAATTGGTGGTCGTCATCGGTTTCTCAGGCACAGTCATAGGTGTGGGTTGATCAATCAACAGCGTGACTCATGTCGCGACTAGATTTTTCCAAAATAGCTACGGCAAGCTTGATCAATAAACTCAGGCCGAATGACGAGCGCCAATTTGCGATACTTACAAAAGTTCGCGACCTGATTGAGCAAATCTCGGGGATGGCAACGACGTATCGCTCGACCTGTTCGTTGATAAAATGCCAACATGTGTTCGGCCGCAGCTGGTGTGTCCGGGAAGCCTAATTGGCGACTGACCATTTGCATGATCTTGCGGAATTCGTCGGGCGACGGATCATCAACGAATACCTTGTAGGGCACTCGACGCAAGAACGCCTCGTCAACAAGCGTGCTCGGTTCGATGTTGGTCGAAAACAAGATCAACTGCTCGAACGGAATTTGAATCTTCTTGCCCGTTGGCAACGTTAGATAGTCGAGTCGGTTTTCGAGCGGAATGATCCAACGATTCAAGAGAGCCTCAGGCGCGATGCGTTGCCGTCCAAAGTCGTCAATGAGCAGACAACCGCAATTGCTTTTCATCTGGAGCGGGGCTTCGCATATGTTGGAACGAGGATCGTGCCGAACTTCGAGGTTCTCCATCACCAACTCACCACCAACGATTACGGTGGGACGTTGGATGCGGGTCCAGCGTCGATCCCACTCTTGAATTTTCAAGAGTTGACCATCGGCCTCTGGGATCGGCATCGGGTGGTGATAAGCGTCGTCCTGGAGCTTGATTAGATTTCCATCGTCATAGAGGGCTGCAGGAATCCAGATTTCTTGACCCAGACAGCGAGTTAAGCATTGTGCAATGGTAGTTTTCCCATTTCCGGGAGGGCCAAACAAGAACATTCCTGCGTTGGCATTCACGGCTGGGCCAATTAAGTCGAGCAACTCATCTTTATATGAAATGTTTGAAAGAGCACGTCGCAACTCGTCACGGTCGATCGGATCCAAGCCCGCTGCCTGAGCCTCGACACTGATGACATAGTCGCTCAAAGGTACTGGCGCAACACCTACATAGCTGCACTGTTGCATGTGCCCGTGAGCACGTTTCTGGCCGGCCTCGGTAAGTGAGTAGTAATAGTCATTAAATGACGCAGGTCGAACGTGGACAACCAGCTTTCTAGTCCGCAGAGCCTCGATCATCGACTCAAGGACACGAAACGGCAAGCCAACCTTTTCCGCAGTGCCACGTCCACTTAATGTTCCGCCGGTTAGTAGCGTTTTAAGCAAGAGGGCTTCAACAAACGACTCGGAAAGCCCCGTCTCATGCAAGTTGCTTGGTTGAGTAGGCCAGAACGTGTCGTCGGTGAGCAGACCTCCGAGCATTCCGGATTCTATCGTGTGCGTGTCGCTTGTGAGCGTAGTCATAACGATGTTGCGGCTGGTAAGGACTATAGGGAGCAATTCGTCGCTCGTAGGCTTCGGCGACCGCACAAAGCTAGCTCGCGTTTCAGCACCCGAAGCAAATTTGCCGAATTGCTTTTTCGCAAATGTTTTTTGTCGAGGTTCTTTGCCCATCACGCATTTCACAACCTACCTTTGGCATGGTGACTCGAATAAGAGCTCCTCTTTACCTCACTGTTGGTTCGCAAACGACGAAGTCAGCCCGCTATGCCCTCAATTGACAACGCCACATTGGAACGACTCCGCCGCAGCTCTCATGCAACTGAGGATGTCTTCTTCCTTAGTGGCCCCACGAGTCCAGGTGACGTCGTTCAGCACACGCCGGTCGATGCCAATCCGTACGTTGTTGGACGTAAATCGGGCGTCTCGATGAAGCTCCAGTTTCGCACCGTCAGCGGTAACCATGCTTCCCTGTGGGTCGAAGAAGGGAAGCTAAATCTTCGCGATTTGGGCAGTACAAACGGTACGTTCATTAATGGAACCAGGCTCGAAGGCTCAACTGTCGTCAACGATGAAGACCTGATTCACTTTGCGGAAGCTCCGTTCCGCGTCCGCCGCCAGTCGGCATCTGGTTTCACAGCCGGTACCGTTTGCGAAAATGTTTGTGACCAAGCTTTGGCTCTGGTGCAGTTTGATCGATTGATGAGCCAGCGACTCGTCAAACCACACTTCCAACCGATTGTCAAAATGTCGGACCGTTCGCTCCAAGGTCACGAAGTCCTGGGTCGCGGAAGCGTATACGGCCTTGAATCAGTCGGAGCAATGTTCCAAGCCGCTGAGCAACTCAATCTCGAAGTTGAATTGAGTCAGTTGCTTCGTTGGGAGGGTATTCGCGTTGGACGAGACCTTCCGGAATCACCGACTCTCTTCGTCAATACACATCCGAAGGAGCTTGACGATACGATTGGACTCATTGATTCACTTCGTCGAGTACGCGAATTAACTGGAAACACTCGTTTGGTACTGGAAATCCATGAGTCTGCCGTAACGCAACCCGCGATGATGCAGAAAATCTGTGCCTGCCTACAGGACCTCGAAATCGGTTTGGCCTACGACGATTTCGGTTCAGGCCAAGCTCGTTTGGCTGAATTAATCGAAGCCCGACCCGACTGTGTCAAATTTGACATTTCCTTGATTCGCGGAATTGATACCGCAGATGAGAACCGATTGCGAATGCTTCGAACGCTCGTCCAAATGGTCCGTGACCTCGACATTCGCTCGCTCGCTGAGGGAATCGAAACCGCTGGCGAGGCTGAAGTTTGTCAAGAACTCGGCTTCGAACTTGGCCAAGGATACTTTTACGGGCGTCCATCTCCCGCATAGCCTCACGCATGCGAGCCGTGAAACTTGAAGTTGCTCCAGAGCTAGCGAATGCTCACGTTAATATTTGACGGTTGTACCAATTGCTCCGATGGCTCCGTCGTCGACTACCGCAACCGCCTAGGTTTGGTCGCGACCGGTCGTAACGATCGTCCGATGTAAACGGCGTAGTTGTTTTTTGACTGTCGCACCAAGGGCAATACGATCCCTCTGACGTTGGACCGAGTCTTTGCCGACTCCGTTCATAGTGAATTGCGGATTTACCCCAGTCGAAAAAACCAGTAACCGCAGGGATGCAAGCGTGCTCGGATCACATCAAGCTGGACGGAATCAACTGGCGTCTCGTCGGAAAAGAAGGTTCATTTCTGCTACGTTTTCGCTCCTTGCCGTTTTAACCCTTGAACCAGGAGCTAAGGCTTCTGCACAACTGATCAATCCCTACGCGGAGTCCGCGTATCCGGCGAATGTCCAAGTAAATCTCAAAGCAAACCATCGTGATGGAATTGCGACGGCATCTATCGCAGCAAATTTACTGAGTGCCAGCGACTCGCCGAATCACAACGAACCGGCCAGTAAACCAAACAGAAGGTCTGAGCCACTGCGACTTCCTCCGACAACTCTCGTCGATCATGTCGCCACTGAACTCCTACCAGAACCAACCCAAGATTCGCGTTTCATACCGATCCAGGTTCGAACGCCAACGTGGTTACCGGCGGCCACGTCCTCGACCAAGCACATTGAAGGCCGTCGGTTGCTCGACCAGGCACACCACGAGTATTCAGTGGCCGCGTACGCTTCCGCCGAAGCGTCTGGATGGAACTCGCTAGAGCACTTCGCCGCAGCCATCGACGCCGCAGCGGCACCACGGTCGATAAGTCGAGCGGACAACACCCGACATCTTACGGCTTTAGAATGTCTCGCAATCGCGAAAACAGCGATTCGAGAATCAAAGGATTTCTCCGGTCCCTTTAGTTCGACGGAACCAGCAGCGATTGAAAGATTCATTCGCTGTCATCAAACCAAGGTTCTGAGCCCCAACGATAACGGCGAGTATGCTGCGACATCCGCTGCTGTGGCAATTGATCGCTACATGAATGAAGCTCGTATCCGGCTCAGCCCCATAGCGGCGGCAAGTGTCGATGCCGCCGAGGCGATGGACTTGCTAGCTGAAGTCTATCTCGGTCGATACGAAGCAGACTCGCTGCCGAACGAAATATCACTAACGTTATGGAGAGCCGCTGTCCAAGGGCAACCTAATAACGCGATGGTCGCTAGCACTCTCGGCAAACAATTAGCTCGTGTTGGCCTTTACGAAGAATCGCGATGGGCACTCCAGCACTCTTTGTCAATTAAGACTGATCCTCAAACCGCGATAACTTTAGCCGAAGTCACTCGTCGAACAGGCGATGCTCAAGCAGCGGATCAAATTCAATACACCATTGCACAGCATTTCCCAGGAGAGTTGCATCCTAGTGAACAACGTGTACCGGAGGTCCTTCAGCTATCTCCCGAACAGTTTGCTGCCTTGTCACAACCCGTGATGCTTTCAAATCCGAACTATGTGAATCCTTCGGCATCGCAAATCAACACAGCAGCCAAATCGAGCGGCATCAATGCAACGTTGGCAAGTGCACGGCTAACGCGGCCCGAAGTCAACTCTGAATTCGAGAGCCAGCCCGCCGAGGCATCCGTCATCGAGCCGCCTAGCGATTCAACCCCCTCACTCTTCAAGGGCTTCATGAAGCGTTTCGGAGGATCCAAGTGAAACGATCTATCCGATTATTGAGCGTGCAAGCATCAAATTCGAGAGCCATTTTCGCACGAACGTCTTTGCTCTCTATTCGACTCTTCGTAATGCTTGCTTTGGCATGCACTGCGTATTCCACATCGCATGCGCAAGTAAGCAACTTTACGCAATCCGAAGGCATGATCCAAACGCACCGCACAGAAAGCTGCGGATGTAGCAATGTACCTGGTGGTTACCCTTGTCTTGGCGGTTGCCAGAATTGCATGATGGGCGTGGATTGCCAGGGCCACTGTGGCGCCGAAGCTCGGTGGAGTGATATGCGACGTATGCCATTCAACAGCTACGGACCTGGCGCGTACGCTGGTCCATCACGGCTTGCACACTTGGGTGAATATCGTCTTCGCCCCAATGACCAACTCCAGCTTTTCTATCTCATTACACGACGACAAAACATTGGCGTCTACAAACTGACACCTGGCGATGAGATCTTGATCGAGTCTCTCTCGGACAACGATCTATCTCGCGGCACACTCGATAGCGGATTGCAAATCCAACCTGATGGCACAATTACCGTGCGTATGTTGGGACAAGTTCAAGCAGCCGGACTGACGGTCGAGCAGCTTAGAACATCCTTAGAGGAGCAATACAAGAAATTTCTGGATGAGCCAGCCATCGACGTGACTCCCGTCAAAACCAATACACTCGCGGAGGACATTCGCGCGGCAGTGGGCGGACAAAGCGGTCTGCAGCAACAAGCTATTTTAGTACGAGTGATGCCAGACGGAAAAATTCGACTGCCGGGAATTGGCGAGCTTTGTGTTCAAGGGTTCTCGCTAAGCGAGCTCAAACGAGAAATCAACCACCGATACGCGGAAATCGTCGTGGGATTGGAGATTGAACCTGTCTTGAGCCAGCAAGCACCGCACTTTGCACACGTACTTGGCGCCGTGGGCAATCCCTCACGCGTCGAGCTCCAGGGGCCAACGACGGTTCTTGGCGCAATCGCATCCGCCGGCGGGCATTTGGCGGGTGGAAACCTTCGCCAAGTCGTCGTCCTTCGCCGCGCCGAAGATTGGCGATTGATCTCGACTATGCTGGACTTGCAAGGTGCCGTTTACGGACGACGTCCCACCCCCGCAGACGAAATTTGGATTCGCGACGGCGATGTGATCATCGTACCCAACAAGCCGATCCAAGTATTCGACAACTGGGTTCGGCAGGTGTTCACCGAGGGCATCTACGGGGTACTCCCCGTCGGAATCCTCAATAACAATGGCAACAATTAACGATGGAGAATTTCTTCAACGGTAACTGCGTGAATCGCCTCAAGCGACTGTTCAAAAAGCTCCGTTTCCATCGTGGCTCGCTCGAGTTCGAGACGCATCATCTCTAATTGGAAACGTTTCACTCGCTGGCGAAGCTCGAGACGTAACTCAACCATTTCCTGAAGCTTCTTGCGAATCGAATCGCTTTCTTCGTCTTCATCTTCGTCGTCCTCGTCGTTTTCGTCATCACCGTCTTCTTCATTGATCGCATGGTACTCGTTTGCCAGTCGTTCAATCATTCGGTCAAGGCGTTCAACGGTATGCATCAACTCGTCGACACTGCCCATCAGTGCGTGACCTCGCGGGCCCTGCACTCGCGGGCCCTGCTCTCGCGGACCTTGATCTTGTGGCCCCCTCTCCTGTGGACCGCGACCTTGGTTTGCTTGTCTTGGAGGCTCGGGCCGAGGCCCCTGTTGACGCCTCTCGAATTCTTCAAGTGCCGCATTGAGCGGTCGAATGCTGGGGTGATCTGGGCCATGTTCACGAATGAGCCGCTCTCGCATCTCGATAACCTTCCGAAGCATTTGCGGTGGAGCGTCTGGTGCTCCCGGTGCCCAGCCTTGGTGTGGCCCCTTGTCTTCAGTCTGTCTTGGACGCTCCGTCGGTAGGTCTCGATCCCAAACATCGGCGACTCGTTCACGGTTATCTGGCTCTCGAAGTTGAAGTTCGCTCGCTTCATTTTTTCGCTTCGGAGCTTCGTTCTCTTTCTCTTGCTTCATGGCAGCTTCGTTTTTTGCCGCTTGCTCTTTTTTCGCAGCTTCTTTCTTGGCGGTCTCTTTCTTTTCAGCTTCTACTCGTTGCTTTTCCGCTTCACGCTTTTCCGCTTCACGACGTTGTGCTTCATGCTTAGCGTTTGCTTTTTCGCGGGCCGCTTTTGCCTGTTGTTCAGCGTCAGTCTTTTTTTCACTCGCCCATTGAACCGCATCATCAAAGCCAATGGTCAGCACCGGACGCGGATAGTCAAAGACTGGCAAACCTGTCGCGAATGATGGCACTGGCGTTGGCGAGCCTGCAACGCCGTAAACAAATTGCGCGTTAGAGGAATTGCTTTGCATCGCAATCAGACCAACAAGCAAACAAAACAATTTTCGTGACGCGGTAAATGCTGAGCACATACTGAATATTGAGAACATGATTCGACTCTCCGATCTCTGGAGCTGGATCTTTGGGAAAGGGTGGGACAAGACGACTTACGACAGGACTTTTGGGAAGCAATGATTAATGTACCAATTACCCCGTCGTGCTGCTTACGTAGACGATGGTTCGCTTTGGAGCTGGGCCAGCTTTTCGCGAGCCATTCCAGAATCGAGTTTTTCGGCCGCAAGATCGACAGCGGACTTTAGATTGTCTGCCGCCCCCACAAGCAGGAGTGCTGCGGCGGCGCCCGCCAGCACCGTATCGCGATGTGGGCCGCTCTCACCATCAAACACCCGTCGGATGATCGCTGCGCTAGCAACCGGATCCGCCGCGTAAAGCGACTCGAGTGAATGACGTTGCAAACCGAAAGACTCGGGCGTCCAGCAGTGAGGCGTGATCTCTAGGTCGCTCCCTCCCTTTGCTGGAGCTTCCTTTTCAGGAGTTGGCTTTACTTCGAGCACGTGAGTTTCGCAGCCCAGTGAGACTTCATCTTGTCCGTCCGCAGCATGAATGACGAACGAACGAGTCGTGCCGAGCTGGGCAATTGCTGCTGCGATTTTTTGATGTGCTTGGGGGGAACTCGTCCCAAGCAGCTGGTGCGTCGCACCGGCAGGATTACAGAGTGGCCCCAAGTAATTAAATAGGGTTCGTACGCCTAGCTGTCGACGAATCGCTCCGACATGTCGCATCGCAGGGTGCATTTTGGGCGCAAAACAAAAACAAATTCCGACCCGATCCAGCCGCTCGGCAACAGCCTCTATGTCGGACTCGATCGGCACACCAAGCTTTTCGAGCACGTCGGCTGAGCCGGTCAAACTCGTGGCACGTCGGTTGCCGTGTTTGGCCACTGCGACACCGCACGCCGCAGCCAGAATTGCGACGGCTGTCGAAATATTGAAGGTGCCTGAGCCGCTGCCACCGGTTCCACACGTGTCGAGCAAGAGTTTGTGGCGGTGGGGAATGGTGGTCATATGACGTCGCAACGCCTTTGCCGCTCCGACCAATTCGTCAACAGATTCGCCTTTTTCCCGGAGTGCAAGCAATAACTGCCCTACGGCAGCATCATCGGCACCGCCGCTGAGCATGATATCGATCAGCTCGCTGGTCTGGTCGGCGGTAAGGTCTTGCCCTTGCTGGGCTTGGGCGATTGCGGTTTCAAAAACTGACATAAAATCCTAAACTCTCCGACATGACACGAAAAATCATCATCGACTGTGACCCAGGAATTGACGACGCGATCGCGATTTCGATGGCGTTGTTCGATCCGCGGTTGGAAGTACTCGGTATCACGGCCACCGCAGGCACCGTGGATGCCGCCCAGGCGACCAATAATGTCACCGCTATCGTCCAACAACTCGACCCCGCACGCTACCCGAGGATCGGAAAAGCCAACGCGATCGAGGGCGCATCGGTCATCGACGACAGCTACCTCAATGGAGCCGATGGTCTGGGGGAATGCAATTTCCAGACAACGGATCGCCAGCACCAGCTGCCAAGCGAAAAAGTTATCGCAGAGTTGCTACGTCAGTATCCCAACCAAATTACGGTCGTTTGCTTGGGACCACTGACAAATCTGGCTCGAATCTGCGTTCGCGATCCCAGCGTTTTGCCTCTAATTGATAAGGTGGTCATCAGTGGTGGGGCGGTCGCGCACCCAGGCAACGTGACTGCGGCGGCAGAGTTCAACTTTCATTTTGACCCGGCCGCAGCCAAGGAAGTCTTTGCGTCAGCGACAACGAAGAGCTTGGTGCCGCTGGATGTGACGGATCGAGTAACATTCGGCATGGAGTTGTTCGACAAGCTTCCCGACAAATTCACGCGAGTAGGAAAGTTGCTGCATAAAATCGTTCCCTACATGTTTCGAGCGGCACACCAGCGGCTCGGCCGGGAAATGATTCCCCTGTTCGACCCCACCGTGCTGACTGCTGTTTTGGAGCCAGATTTGTTCACTTGGCAAGACATGGCGGGGGACGTCGAAACTCGAGGCGAGCTAACTCGCGGGATGACTGTTTTTGATCGGCGACTTCGACCGGACTGGGGGATGAACCTCGAAGTCGCGCTCGACGTCGATGTGGCTGAAGTTCGAGAACGAATTGTCCGTTTGCTAAAGTATGCTGGACAACAAACGTAGAGCGAGTCTCTCAAAAGTAGTCAGAAAGCCTACGCCTTGACGAAAAACCGATTTTTCGCGGCTTTCGACGGGCTCGGGTACCCAGTTGCCGAATAAGCCTATAATGCCGGGATGTGTGTTTCTCTAGCAGTTTTGGGATCGGAGTGATTGGTGTTTCAAACTTCGGATTCAAACCGCCGCATGTCGCAATCGCCGTATTTGCAGTGCTACCTAGCGCTAGCGTGCCTAGTAGCGATCATGTCATGCCATGCGAACGCTTTGGCACAAGACCCCAGCGAAACCCAAGCAGCCACAAAAACTTCAGGTGATAATTTCAAATCAGGCTACTGGATTGAAATCGATGCCGACCTGAGCCCGGCGAGCGGTTCAACGGAGGCGGTGACCGCAGACCGTTTGGTAGCTCGTCTCAAACAGCTCGCTGGTGCCACGACTGAAGGCGAACGAACAAGCGTTCTGATGAGGATGCGGCCTGGAAAAAACGGCATCGTTACGTCATTCGAAGACGCGCTCAAGGTGGCCCGAGCCATCGGGCAACCCGAATTGAGATCACTCAAGATTGTTGCGTTCATTGACGGCGAGATCACCGGTCACCGCCTCTTGATCGCCTTGGCGGCCGAACAGATCCTGATCTCCGATAGTGGATCGATTGGAAACGCGATCGAATCTGACGGCACAGCGGACGAGACAGTCGGTTTAACCTATGACGCCATCGCTCGCCGCCGCAACTTGCTTCCACCAGCAATCGTTTCCGCAATGCTCGACCACGACAGTGAGCTAGCGCAAATCACGACGGTCGATGGTAAACAACGGATTTCCGAAGGCGACGATCTAAAGCAGGCTCGCGCCGACGGACAAGTGCTTAGCGAGGAGGTGTTGAAGCAACCCGGTGCATCACTGCGTTTGAGCGCCAAGCAACTCCGCGATGCGCGTGCAGTGGGAGGTGTTGTGAATTCGATCCAGGAGGCTGCGGATGTCCTCGATTTGGCTGAGTTAGTAGATGCCGATGCTGGTGCAATTCTCGGGGTGCCGCGTGGTGTGTTGATTCAAATCGATGGCTCGATCGCAAAAAACAGGGCCCGTCGATGGCGGAGCAACTTGGCGGCGTCACTTGAATCTGGCAACGTCAATACTTGGCTCATCGAATTTGATTCAAGCGGAGGGAATCTTGATACGAGCATTTCATTCGCCAGTTCTTTCGCGATCGTGCAACCACCACTTCAGACCGCTGCGGGGTTCATTAGTGGCGAAGCACGCGGAGACGCGGCAATCATGGCGATGGCATGTCGACCGCTGATGATGTCGTCGGACGCTCGCTTGGGCGGGCCTGGCGCGGAAGCCATCGGCGGCGAGGATCTCGATCGACATCATGAATTGATCGAACAAATTGCGAAAGCGACCAAACGTTCGCCATCGTTAATGAAAGCGATGCTGAATCCTGAGCTCGAGGTCTATCGATACACCGATCGCAAGACGGGGCGGATTCGTTATGCGACGGCGGATGAAATCGCCAGTGAAAGTTCTTCATCAAACGATCAGGGCGAGAAAGATCCTGGCGAGAACGAGGGCGATCTAGAACGTTGGCAGCGTGGCGAAAAGATCGAACTGAATCAGGGCCTCAGCGTAAGTGAAGCGATCAAGCTTGGACTCGTCGAGGCTGAAGTGGTGTCACTTGACGAGGCGGCACGACGCGTCGGCCTTGATGCGGTTCCACCGGCCGTGGTTGATCGACCGCTCGTTCGTTTTGTCGAAAAGATTGGTCGTAGCAATGGTTTAATGTTCCTTTTGCTGATGATCGGCTTCTTTACGTTGTCGGCCGAAGCCGGTGCTCCTGGATTGGGTGTTCCAGGCTTCATTTCGATGCTGTGTTTCGCGTTGTATTTTTGGATGAAGTTCCTGGCTGGCACAGCAGAATGGCTGGAATTGGTCGCAGTCGTTTTGGGTTTGACGTTTATTGCGATCGAGATTTTCGTGGTACCTGGCGTCGGCGTTTTCGGGGTCGGCGGACTTGCGCTCACCGTACTTGGTATCGTGCTGATGAGCCAAACGTTTGTCATCCCTCAGAACTCGTACCAAATCGAAGTGCTAACACGTGGTATCTGGGTCGCGTTGGGTGCACTGGTAGGCCTAGTCGGAGGCTTTATTGCGATCCGCTCTTTGATGCCGCATGTTCCAATCTTGAACCAGCTTGTGATGGAATCGGGAGACGTGGAAGCGCTCGATCGTCATGAGCGTCTTGCCGATTACAGCTACCTTGCGGGACAAACAGGGGTCGCGACCACCATGCTTCGCCCGGCGGGCAAAGCGAGATTCGGTGACACAATTGTTGGAGTCGTCAGCGATGGAAGTGCGGTGGAAGCTGGTGACGCCGTCCGAGTTCGCGAAGTACTAGGAACCAGAATTGTTGTCGAAGCGGTCGAAGACTGATGCCTCCCCATTCATCGATTTTGATTCTAGTTGTGTTCTACTTGTTGTTGCTGGTGGAGTTTTTCATCCCCAGCGCGGGTGTTATCGGAGTTGCCGCAGCGATTGCGGCGATCGCTGCGATCGTGACTGCCTTGATGCACAGCGTAGCAGCGGGGGTGACAATGTTCATGCTCATCTCAGCCACTACGCCGGTGATCCTTGGCTTGATGGTCCACGTCTGGCCAAAGACAGCGATCGGTCGACGAATTCTCAATCGCCAACCCGGTCAGGTAACGGCATCAACGGCATCCGATCGACGCTTGCCAAATGGACGTCCACTCGCCTCGCTAGAAAACCAGCTTGGAATAGCCGTGACCGATTTGCTTCCTGCGGGGCTGATTGAGGTCGATGGTCAACGATTAAATGCCGTGAGTATCGGCGTTCCAATCGACGCAGGAGTTCATGTGATCGTAACCAAGATTCAAGCTGGCAAAATCCAAGTTCGCCCCGCGCTCGAGAGCGAAGTGAACCCATTGCAAGCCGACGCAGAGTATGTACCCGCTAGCTCACCTGATTTGCTTGACGCGGACCTGGGGGACTTTGAAGCCGACGACATGACAACTTCGTAAGATCGTTGCCTGAAACATGCAAGAGTTGGCTCAAAGGCAAGCCCAGCACTCAGACGCTACGGCGATACGATGACTTGATTGCTTACGCTGCGAACGCCCGGCTCCAAACGCATCAGCAGTTCGCTCATCCGACGATCCTTTTCTGAGCGTACGACGCCATTGATCACAGCGGTGCCGTCAATCATGTTCACTTGAACTCCGCTTAAGCGGGATGTTGACGGCGTTTGATAAAAACGCGATTGCGCGGAGCTTTGGATTTGCTGTGTTTGCAACGGTGCAACGCTTACGCTTGAACGCAACCGTGTTCTAAGAGCGGGTTGCGCCTGTGTCGAACTTTGGCCGAAGCCGCTTGCCCCGAAACCACCAAGACTGAAACCACCCAAGCCACCGCCTCCGCCACGACCGCCGGTCGTCGTTGTGCCACCACCAGCAACGCCAGTCGTACCCAAATTACGAACGCTGTCCATTGAGGCACCAGCGCCTGTGTTCGTCAGTTGCGTAAAACCGGTCGCGGGCGAAAAACTCGTCCCAGTCGTACCAGTACCCGTTGTTCCGGTCGTACCTGTTGCGGTCGTCGTCCCTCCAGTCGTTCCAGTGCCCGTTCCAGTATTTTGAGCCTGAACGGTAGTCGCAAAAAGCGACACTAGCGTCGCAGCAGTCAATCTGATCAGTTGCGATCTCATTTGTAGTTTCTCCAGTGAACGTGATATAGCGAGCACCCTTGGCTGAAACACCAACCAGACGTCGAAGTAGCGTTCACGCCGTCAAAGCTTCATCGGGACACAATGGCGTCGCCCGGCACTTTTTCGTAGCCAAGATCAACTCGATTCAGGCGAATATGGCGGAACGTAAAGAACTAGTATAACGAGACGCTGGCAAAACGCTCGTTTTTCCTGCTAAACGTTGGTCGATTCGTTTTGGGCTGGATCGTCGGCCGCACACCGGAACCCCTCACAGGATTGAGAATTGTATGTTTGCGATCGCAAAATCATGGCCAATATGGGCCAGGATGACTTTTGCCGTGGTGGCCGGATTGGTACTGGCATTGGCTTTCGGCACACCTGCGAACGCCCAAACAACCAGCAATCGGTCAGCAGGCGGTGCCACAAGTAAGGCGGAAACGGAGGTTCCTGGTGCCCCACATTTGTTGCCGCACGACACCATGATCTACTTGCGGTTCGATGATGCGAACCAGATTCGAGAGGATCTCGGTTCAAGTTCGCTGGGTAAGATGTTTGCTGACCCGAAACTGAGACCGCTTGCTGGCGATCTTTACAATACCCTTGCTGAGCTATTCCAAATGGTGGGCCAGCGATTCGACTTAACTCTTGATCAATTACTTGCCATCCCCAGCGGCCAAGTCGCCATTGCCGCATTCCCTCGCGTCTTTTCGGAAGAAGAAGTTCAGGGTGACGACGAAGAAGAAGGCAAAGCAGTTGACAAAGAATCCGATGAAGCAATCCGACGTCGCATCGACCAAAAGCGTCGAGCGCAAACGTCGATGGCCGGACTTGTCATTATCGACGCGGGCAAAAACATCGTCAAACTCCGTGAAGTTGTCGATCGAATTCTCGAGTTGCCGGTCAACCAAGGCTACGTACGACGCGAGCAAAACATCGGATCGGCAACGCTCGTTCGGCTAATGCCACCGCGTATCGGTCGCCCCGAGATTCAGTATTTTGAGAAGGAAAATTGTCTTGTTTTAGGTGTCGGTTATGGAACAGCATCGGGTGCATTGGAACGTTGGCTCAACCGAAGCGAAGAACCAACGTTTGCTGAGAACACGGATTTCGCGGCGGTGATGGGGCGCTGTCTCGGTGCTGAAGAAACACGTCCACAAATGACGTTCTTTGCGGATCCCTATCACCTCGTTGAGCGGCTCGTGAAGCGAGGCGGTACAGCAGCACTTGTTTGGCCAATTTTTGAAGACCTTGGAATTGCAAAAATTCGTGGCATTGGCGGTAGTGTTTTTCGTGGCGGCGACGTCTTTGATGACATTTCGCATTTGCACGTGCTTGTTGACCCACCGCGTGACGGAGTTTTCGGTGTTCTGCGCCCAGAGAAAGTTGAAACAGTTCCGCCGCCTTTCGTACCTTCAGACGTAACGACTTATTTGACCGTCAAGTGGGATCTAGAGACCACTTTTGATAACTTCAGCAAGATCATAGACCGCTTTCAGGGCGAAGGCACCGCCAAGCGTCTTTTTGAGGATGGAGTCAAACAGCGGCTTGATATGGATGTTCGTGAAGAAGTACTCAGTGTGCTGACGGGACGTTACGTCACCTGCAGTTGGATTCAACCGCCGGCAAAGCTGAATTCACAGGCGAGGATTCACGCGTTCGAACTGAGCGACGCAACGAAAGCTGAAGCAACACTCGAAAAGGCAATCAAAAAGGCGGCGCCCAACCTCAAACCGGAGATGCTTGGATTAAACAAGCTCTACACATCCAAAGCTGGCGGTGCTAACTTTTCGCCACGTCTTCGCCGCCCTGAACCAAGCGTAATGATTCTCGGGAAATGGTTGCTTCTTAGCGACAGTCGCGAGTTGATCGAGCGTGCCACTCGTGCGGAGGGTGGATCGCTTCAGAGCTTGATCAACGTTCCGGACTATGACCTCGTTTCAAGCGAATTGGGCGGCAAACTCGATGGTGAAAAACCTTTCATGATCTCTTATGTTCGAGGCTCTGACTTCCTGCGCCAAATGTACCAAATGGCAGAGTCGGAGGACTCTCGAGCATTTCTCAAGTCTGCTGCCGAGAACAATCCATTTGCGGCGAAGTTCTACGAGTTGCTCAAGCGAAACGAACTGCCTCCCTTTGAACAATTCGAAAAGTACTTCGCTCCGGGCGGCAGCTTTGGCTATGACGAACCCACTGGCATTCACCTCGGTTCATTTACGCTCAAAGCGGACTCAGACTGAGTCACAAGGGCCAAAACCTCCAGGTGCTGAATTGCCCGGAATAATCAGATTAATCAGCACGGACGACACCAACTCCGCAGGCGATAGAGTCACTGTCGCTTAGTTATCCCGTCATGTCTTTTTCTAGAGGGTAATTGATGTTAGTGAAAAATCTCTAACACACGCTCCAGACCGAACTTCACTCGTGAAACGAAGCACAATCGATCACCTCCGAATGGCAGTGCTTCGTGTCAAGACGGTCGTTTCGATGCCATGGCGTCGACGGCAAGTTGAGCGACTTGCCAACTGCGGCAAGGCGCCGATGTCGGTATTGTTCTATCATCGCGTCGCCGACGAGTATCCCAATCCGTGGACCATTTCAATCGCCGAGTTCGAACGGCATCTGGACTATTGCCGCAAACACTTCGATCTCATTGGGCTCGACGAAGTTCAACGAAGAGTCCGCGAGAAAGATTCGTTTCGTCCCAGCCTTACATTCACGTTCGACGACGGATATTCGGAAAACTGTCGACATGCATTGCCGCTCCTCATTCGGTATCGAGTTCCCTGTGTTTATTTTGTGAGCGTCCTGAATGTCCGAGGCCAAGTCTCGTTCTCACATGACATCGCAGCAGGCACCCCGCTTCCAGTGAATACTGTCGATGAGCTAATTGCTGCTGCGGACGGCGGCATTGAAATCGGCCTTCATGCTCATTCGCATTTCGATTTTTCTCGCCCGTTTAATCGGGATACGCTTCGACGCGAGATTGTCGATGCGAAGACCGAACTCGAAGAATTAATTGGACGCCCGGTGCGATACTTTGCGTTTCCATATGGCTTGGCAAAGCACTTGCACCCCGATGCCATCCAAGCCGTTTACGAGTCAGGAATGTTGGGTTTTTGCAGTGCATTCGGCGCCTACAATTTCCCAGGCCAAGACGACTTTCATATCCGCAGAATTCACGGTGACCCTGAATTCGCTCGGCTCGTCAATTGGCTCACTTTCGACAGTCACAAAGTTCGAAACGAACCCATCGTTCGCTACACGCTGTCCAATACTAACGAGTCACTTGTTCCTGAGCCTCAACATGCTACTTAGCCGTCGCTTTTTCCGCAGTTCGTTGATTCCTCGAGCCAGTCGTGGCCCGCTCCGCTGCCTATTCGTCGTCACGAGTATGCCAGTTGGTGGCGCTGAAACACTCCTGGTAAACCTGATGCGAAGAATGAACCCAGATGTGGTCATTCCTGAAGTGGTTTGCTTGAAAGAACCTGGACCGCTTGGTGAAACCATTGCCGATGAGTTCAAGGTGCACAGCCATCTCATTGGCGGCAAATACGACGTCAGTGTCTTGTTTCGATTGAAGAGATTGTTCGAACATCGATCCGCCGACGCCGTGATTACGGTGGCCGCAGGGGACAAGATGTTTTGGGGGCGGCTCGCTGCACATTTGGCTGGTGTTCCAGCGATTGCGGCGGCGCTACACTCCACCGGTTGGCCAGACGGAGTTGGACGGCTGAACCGAATGCTCACCCCGATTACCGACGCGTTCATCGGCGTTGCCGATTCACACGGTGAGTTCTTAACCCGATTCGAAAAGTTCCCCAAGTCAAAGGTGCACGTCGTTCGTAATGGAGTTGATTGTGAAAAGTTCCGTCCGGACATCGAAGCGAGAAATTCAGTTCGCGAAGAACTTCGGCTCGACTCAACAACGCCGCTCGTTGGCATCGTCGCGGCACTTCGGGAAGAAAAGAATCACGGCATGTTTGTGCGATTAGCCGCCGCAATTCGCAAACAACATCCATTAACTCACTTTGTCGTTGTAGGAGATGGTCCCCAACGCGGTCTGATTGAATCCACCGCAGCCGAATTGGGCGTAGCAGATCGCC
Source organism: Pirellulaceae bacterium (assembly GCA_041749955.1). Taxonomy (GTDB): domain Bacteria; phylum Planctomycetota; class Planctomycetia; order Pirellulales; family Pirellulaceae; genus JBBSJZ01. The sequence continues at coordinate 49,583 of JBGTAI010000137.1, forward strand.
TGCATCTACTGGGAACGCGTAGCGATACGCCGAGACTCGTCGCAGCACTAGATTGCTTTGCGTTATGTTCGCTTAATGAAGCTTCACCTGTTTCGATACTTGAGGCACTGGCTTGCGGCGTGCCAGTTGTTTCAACAGATGTCGGTTCGATTCGCGAATCGATCCTAGAAGGACAAACGGGATACTTGGTCCCAAGCGAAGACCTCTCCGCAATGACGGTCGCGGTATCACGGTTGCTGGGTGACCCTGCACACGCGTCTTGCCTCGGCCGCGCGGGCCGTGACCACGTGCTGAAAACCGGTTCGCTTGACTCGATGGTCGCTGGCTATGAAGAGCTTGTCACAAACTTATACGATGAGCGGGTGCGACCTGCCGCAGCAAGATCGAGCCAAACGAAGATGCCACGCGTTTCAGTCTCGCCTTTGCGAGGATTCGCTGGCGGCTCGACGGAACCAATGATCTAGGATTGGGGGTTCATGCCAGAACGATTCGCACTTGGGCTACTGTGAAATCTGTCGTCTACAAGTAAACTTCGTGGATGACGCTTACTAGCCACGCGATCGTCTTGCTCGCCAAGTTATTCTCAGGATTCACGGTCCGTTGGATTGACTGCCAACCCGACACGTGCCAGCGAATATACTTTGCAAACCACACCAGTCACCTCGATGCAGTGGTGCTGTGGTCGGCGCTGCCTCGAGAAATGCGGCGAATTACAAGACCTGTGGCGGCCAAGGATTATTGGTCGGGCGGTTGGCTTAAACCGCACATCGCAAAGTCGTTCAATGCGCTGCTGATTGACCGCAAGGAAATCAAAGTCCACAAGAGCCCAATCGACATCATGATCAATGAAATGGGTGATGTTTACTCGTTGATTGTGTTCCCAGAAGGAAGCCGTTCGTCTGGCGAAGAGATGAGCGAATTCAAAAGCGGGCTTTATTATCTCGGCAAAAAACGTCCCGACTTGGAATTGGTGCCGGTTTATATCGATAATGTGAACAGAATTCTTCCGCGAGGCGAGTTTCTTCCCGTTCCGCTGTTGAGTTGCATCACAATCGGTCCACCGATTTTTCTCGAATCCGGTGAACCAAAGAATGAATTTCTCAAAAGAGCTCGAGAATCCGTTCGAAGACTGAAAGAACTCTAAAAGAAATTTGGCACGACGATTACGACTTTGAAATCACGGTACAAGTGCAGGTGCTTGTTGCTACGAGCTTCTCTTTTTCGTTCACGATCGAACATTCAACAAATCCAATCCTCAGTCCTCGCTCAACGACTCGTGCATGGGCGGTGATCAAGCCTGTTTTGACCGGGCGAATGAAATTGACTTTCATTTCGATGGTCGAGAAGTCTTCCGCCTCAAACAGCGTTCTTCCAAAAGCGATTCCCATCGCAGCGTCAGCGAGCGCGGCAACTAGCCCGCCGTGTACGCGTCCCATGGGGTTGTGATGACTCGCCGTGCACAGGATGCTCACCGTCGCAAGCGGCCCCGTCCCAGGCTCGACACGAAAACCAACCAGTCGAGAAATCGGAGCGGTTGCGAAACGGTCTGGTGTCGCAGGCGTTTCCCCTCCGGTTGTCGCAGACGCTTCGTTGGATGCTTGATGATCAGAAGAGTCTGGCAAAGTAAGAAAACCTGTCACCTAGTATCGGTACTGGAGCCCAAAACGGATTCCGTGAACAAAGAACGTTCCATAGTCTACCACGACTGAGGGACGTTGTTGACCAGTCGGATTGCCTGCACTGTTAATCGCTAGACTTGGATCCACAGTGTCAAATACTCGCAACGCGTCCGTCATAGCAATGACGTGGTAACCAGCAGTGACATCAAATCGCGGGTAACGATGCCACCCCAACGAGACATCAAGCTCCGGTACCCAACCGAAAGTGCTGTCCGTTCGTTTGCCCGAGTTTGTGCTTTGGACCAGAAAACCTTCGCTGGATGTCGCGACGTCTGTCCCAACAGTCGTTGTCGTCTGCCCGCTCAGATTGGCAGTGCGGCGAATTGAGCCGAATCCAGTTTTGAGCAACCCGCTAAAAGTCCAACAGTTTTCTTCATAGTGCATTGCCACACCAAATTGGCCACCGTGAAATTCATTGTCTGCGGAGAACGAATCCGTCACCGACTGGACCGTTCCAACGGGTGTGTTCGGCACAGCGATGGCCACCGAGCTGGTTGAGATCGAAAGCGATTCATCAAGCCCCATGTATTGGTAGCCGTAAAGAACGTCGATCGACGCCCCCAGACCGCCTGCCCAGAATTGACGAACCGAGATGTCACCACCGTACACATTGCTGTCGGCGTTCACCGTAAGCCCACCATTGCTGCGTCCAGGAAACGCAATCAAGTTATTGTCCTGAGCAGCCGTTTGTCCGTCGGTGACGTTGAAGAACGGTCGAACAATCACGGGTGTCTCATTGTTGGTGGTACTAAAGTCGAACGTATTTCGACCACCGAACCATCCACGCGCCACGAGGCTACGACATCGTTGTGAGTCCAGCCAAGTACCGAGCGTCAAACGTCCACCGACACTCATGTCATCGAATGCGTTGGCGTTACTTCCCACCAAGAATCGAGTCGCTGCTTGCCCGATCTCTCCTGCGGTTCCAGAATCGGTGGTCGGTCCGGTCGTAACGAGGTTCGGTAAGCGAATCCCGTCTCGAAACATCAAGAGCAGCTCCACACTACCAAACCATTCGTTGCGATTAAAACAAACGCGACCATTTTGAATGTGACGAGAACCTCGAGGGCAACATGAATCACATCCGTCACAGGCAAGCGAGTCACAGCCAATCGAGTCGCAGCCATCGTTGATGCATCCGGAGTCACAGTAACCACCTTCGCAACCGCAATTGGGTGCGAACATTCCGCCGCTGTTTTCAAAGACAACACTTCCTTGACTCTCCCAGATTTCTTGGGGTTCAGTCCATGCTGCCTGCTCAGTCTCGAGCGAAGTTCGACGTGGTCGCTTCAAGACAACCTCGTCATGATTGACTCGTTGCAATCCCGATTTTGCCGCAGTCGCCTCAACAACATCGCTATCCGAATCTTTTTCCCATGAACTTGGGATAGTCGTCTTACGATAACTGCCAGCCTCGTCTAACTGCGTTTCAAATAGCGGCCCACCACGAGGCTGGTCCGGCTGGTTGGGTACAAGCTCCAATGATGTCGGTTGAGCCTTCTGCCATTGCGGTGCATTTTCAATCGATCGTCTCGAATTACCGCGAATCAACTCGGCTAATTTCGGACTCGACTCAGCATCAGGCTGTGGAATAGGTGCCGTCTGCTGCGTTTCGGTATCCACTTCAACCGTTGGAGGGCGGTAAACGCCTCGATCGGGTTTCTTTGTTCGCACGACCTGAGCTGTGGCAGAACTCGTACTAGCCAAAGCGGCAACAGCGAAAACTAGAGATACCCTGAATTGCGGCGCAGCCCAACTGCGGCCAGCGAAACGTATCAACGACTTCAATTGATGGGAAACTAACATCAAACCACCGATCCTTGGCGAACGCGAACTCAGCTACCCAAGTCATCGATTCGTTTGGGATTCTCCAAAATCCATTGGAGTTGATCCCATGTCCGATGAAGCGAGGGCGCCCCCTAGCTCTCCAGATCGGCTATAGCGGTCATGCGGGTTAAATAAACTCGGTAAGTTTTGCCGGTTATAACACGACGCACTACCGCATTTCGCCATTTTCCGAAGCTTGCCAAATCGTCCTATTGCGAAGATCCATAGCGGTAAGCCAGCCGCCACCGTAGCAGTAAGTATCCAGACAAATCACGTGCCCAAGGTCGAGGATCTCACCTTCACGGTTAGCGGTATGCCCGACAATTGCCGTCTTTCCGTTTTGATGTGGGGCAGGAATTCCTTCAGTCAATGAATACCACCGAAGCAAGTCAACGGGCTGATTCTCCAATGGAACGTCCGGATCGTAAGCTGCGTGGGTGAAGAAAAACTCGTCGTGGATGAAATAGTCACCGAGTGACTCGAAAAACTCAGCGTGAGCCGGCGGAAGAAAATCGAGCTGGCCGTCGAAGTCATAACTCTCGAGCGTTTCAACACCACCATGTCGGAGCCAGCCATGATGCGACTCCTCGCCGCGAACAACAGCAAGCATCATTTCTTCGTGATTCCCAAGGATTCCAACGAGTTGCGTTCGTTTCCCCAATTCGATCAGGGTATCAATCACGGCACGTGAATTAGGGCCCCGATCAACATAGTCGCCCAATGTCACGATGATATCGCTAGGCCCTGGCTGAATTGCCTCAAGTAAAGTTTGTAAGGCGACGTTACAGCCATGGATATCGCCGATCGCGATCAATCGGTTACTCAAAACAAACCGCCTGGGGATTATTTGGGGATCAGAAACGATGCAGGAACAACTTTAGGTAATTTACTACTCTTGAATCAAGCGGATCCCCGCCCCCCTCGTTCACGTACGGATTTCTGCGGAACTCGCGATGGTTGTCGGCGAAACGACGGACTTTGGACAGCCCCCGAGAAAAACACCCGATTCAGAAAGGACGGGACAGCATTCGCTTAACCATCACCATTTGGGTGCCTATACATCTACACCCTGACGTTTCCCAAGCACCATCTCCCAAACACCCTCAAAGCCAAAATGACTGGCACCCTAGCAACTTCGGTTCTGGGTGAGTCGGGCTACCAGTTACTTGGGTACAGTGTCCAAGGTGAGGCGTTTTGGAAATTGGATCCACAACGATAGCCCGAGGAATCAGCATGGGGCTGATTTTTTGGTTATGATAGTGTTGTCTGGACTGGTTTAACGAGACAATCGGCCCCCCTTTTTCAAGTAGTCGCCCGCATGGCCTCCGTTCTCCCCCCCAACACCAACAATTTCATTGATTCAGACGCACAATCTGAGTTGGGTGCACACGCTTCACTGGGACTTGGCTTGGCTGGCCCTAGAGATCTCTCTGGCCCCAGAGACAGAAACTCCAGCGATCCCTCTGTCGCCACGCCCGCCACGACGGTTCAAAATGAAGTCGAGGCCTGGAGCGAAGAAGAGTTGGAAGAAGAGTCGTTCTGGTCTGGTTCCGAGACCACGGCATTAATCGGAAGTATGCTCGTTCACTTAATCGCAATTCTTGCTTTGGCCCTTGTTCCGCTAAGCAAGACCCAAGATCCCGAAGCGGTGGTGATTGTTTCCACGCCTCCAAACTACACTCAAGACCGCGTCGAGCTCATCGACGAAGTCACATACAGCGATGTCCCTCAAGAAGCTGTCGGCGCAAATAGCCTAGCACAATTTGAAATGGCAGCTGCCTCGGCTGAACAGTTCGCGGAGATCGCGGAGATCCCAAATCCGATCGAGATGGAGTCGACAGATTTCGGTGACATCATGGTCAACAAGATGTTCTCGGAAGCAGTTGCGCCGCTCGACCGACTTGAAAATCAAAAAGGCAAAGTTGGTGAAGGGACTCTCGGTGCCGCTGGAGCGGTGGATCGCATCACGTTCGAGATCATCAAGAGCCTAGAAGAACGCCCAACTCTCGTCGTGTGGCTATTCGATCAAAGCGGTTCACTTCATCGACAACGCACTGAGATTCGCGATCGCTTTGATCGAATTTACTCGGAGCTAGGCATCGTCGAGCGAAGTGGTGGTAAAGCCTTTCGCAAGAACAACAATGATATTCCGCTGTTAACCAGCGTGATCGGTTTCGGTAGTGATGTGAAGCTCTACACCGAAGAGCCGACCGAAGACGTGAGCGAAGTGAAATCGATTGTTGACAACATCCAAATCGATACTTCCGGGACGGAACGCGTCTTCACCGCAGTGGAATCAGCGGTGGACCAATACAAGGGATTACGACGACGTATTGCGGGCAACGACCCGTTAAGAAACGTATTGTTTGTCGTCGTCACCGATGAGCGAGGCGATGACGCGGATCATCTCGAGTCGGCGATCGGATCGTGTCGGAAATGGGGAATTCCCGTCTACGTGATCGGCGTGCCCGCTCCTTTTGGACAAGAACACTCGCTCGTCAAATATGTGGACCCAGATCCAAAGTACGACCAAACGCCACAGTGGGCTGAAGTCGACCAAGGCCCAGAAACATTTCTTCCAGAGCGTGTTCAAGTTGGCTTCACGGGCGACTTCAAGCAAGAGGCTGTGATCGATAGTGGTTTCGGCCCCTACGCCTTGACTCGGATGTGCTACGAGACTGGTGGCATCTATTTTACCGTCCACCCCAATCGAGACGTGAGCCGAAAAGTCAACCGGCGCGACATCGATCCTTTCGCGGCTGACTTTGAGTACTTCTTCGACCCAAATGCGATGGCTCGCTATCGTCCTGACTATTTGTCACCTCAGGACTACGTCCAGAAGGTCAAAGCAAGTCCACTTCGCCAATCGCTGGTCACGGCCGCTCAAATGCGCCCAGCGAGCGTGCTTCAAAAACCGCAAACTCGGTTTGTCAAGGTGGATGAAGCTCGATTGGCAGGTGACTTAACAACTGCACAGCAGGAAGCCGCGGTGCTCGAACCCATGTTGGTGCGGTTGGCTGAGATTCTCAATCCAGGAATGTCAGCACGAGAGCAGGAGGAAAGCCCTCGCTGGAGAGCTGGATTTGACTTGGCGATGGGACGTGTCTTGGCCCAGAAAGTTCGTACAGAAACCTACAACGCCATGCTCGCAAAGGCGAAGCGAGGAATGGTATTCGAGAAACCAAAGAACAACACTTGGGTCCTTCAAGCGAGCGACGAAATCTCGGTTGGAAGCAAATGGGAAAGCGAAGCTGAAACTGCTAGAACCCTTCTTAAAGGTGTCATCCAAGAGCACGCAGGCACACCTTGGGCGCTGCTTGCGAAACAAGAGCTAGAAGCGCCCATAGGCTGGGTTTGGAAGGAAGAGTTCACGGATCCAAATCCGCCAAGAGCGATGGGAGCAGGGAACAACAATAACAATCCTGCGCCCAAGGACGACCAAAAGAAAATGCTCAACCAGGCGCCCAAACGCCCACTTCCTAAGCTCTAGACGCGATGACGAATCCGTACCAGAGTCCTCCCGTTCATGTCGACGAAAGGTCGTTCTGGACACGCGTGCGGTGTGGCTTCAACCGTGCCATCCGAGCCTATCGCGATGGCACTCGGCGAGACGGGATTGTTGGATTCCGAGCGTTCCAGGCCTGGTTCGTGCTCGCTTGCATTCTGCTAATCCTGAAGGCGTTGCTTGTTGCCATCACAACCGTCATGCTTGAGCCAGTGATCCGCCAGTTCTAACGTGAAGCGTGATCAAGCCCAACTCACACCCGCACGGCTTTCGAACCAAAGCCAGCGACTAGGAAGGCCCACATGGACGAACCAGCAAAACCAGCCAATCTTTCCATCGGACATTATCTGATCCAACGTCTTCAGGACTACGGAATCGAAGACGTGTTCGGCATCCCTGGCGATTACGTTTTAGGCTTCTACAGTGAACTGGAACGCAGCCCGATCAATGTCGTCGGCTGCACCCGAGAAGATTGTGCTGGATTCGCTGCGGATGCTTACGCTCGCTTAAAGGGAATGGGCGCCGTCTGCGTCACTTACTGTGTCGGTGGATTGAGTGTTGCGAATTCGATTGCGGGTGCATTCGCCGAAAAATCTCCGGTGGTCGTGATTTCCGGTGCGCCTGGCGTCAAGGAACGAATCGGTGGCGCGTTGTTGCACCACATGGTGCGTGACTTTCGCACACAAGCCGAGGTGTTCGAGAAATTCACGCTCGCGACTGCAGAACTCACAGACCCCCTGACCGCGTTTTCAGAGATAGATCGTGTTCTTGAAATTTGCGATCGTTTCAAACGCCCGGTCTATATCGAGTTGCCACGTGACATGGTGCATGTCGTTCCTCCGGTCGCGCACGCTCATCGCAGTTCCGTGCACCAGTTCGATCCGAGCTCCACTGCCGAAGCAATTAGCGAGACAATCGATCGACTGCACGAAGCGAAAAACCCGGTCATTGTTGCTGGTGTCGAAATTCACCGATTTCGATTACAAGCAGAACTGTTATCAATCGCCGAAGGTGCGAACATTCCGATTGCTGCGACCATGCTCGGCAAAAGCGTGATCAGCGAGCGACATCCACTCTACATCGGACTTTACGAAGGCGGTTTGGGGGACCCCTCCGTAACCGCATTTGTCGAAAATAGTGATCTGATCCTGATGCTCGGCACGTTTCTCACCGACATCAACCTGGGAATCTACACGGCGAACTTGGATCCTCTCAAATGCGTTTTGGCAACCAGCGAGCAGTTGCGAGTTTCGCATCATCACTACCACAACGTCGACTTCAAAGCATTCTTGTGCGGACTCAGCGGTCTCGGAAATTTGCCGCACCGACGTAAAATTCCCGTCGAGTTGTCACAATCGCGGGCTGTCTCCGAAAAGACAAGCGACTCAAGTAGCGGCGCACTAAGAACGAGCTGGATCATGTCCCGCATCAATCGTTTGTTGGATTCCGATACGATTGTCGTCGCGGATGTTGGTGACTCACTTTTCGCCGCAACGGAACTGACCATCCATGATGATGGGGAGTTCCTGAGCCCAGCCTATTACACGTCGATGGGTTTTAGCGTCCCAGCGGCTTTGGGAGCGGCGACAGCAAAACCTGACCACCGAATTCTAGTTTTGGTTGGCGATGGAGCGTTCCAGATGACTGGCCAAGAACTCAGTTCACTCATTCGTGATTCCCACGCACCCATTTTGATCGTGCTCGATAATCACGGCTACGGCACCGAGCGATATTTGCACGAGGGCGAATGGCGCTACAACGAGATCCAGCCTTGGAACTACGCTGGTCTACCAGCGATCTATTGCGGCGGCCAAGGTGGGAAAGCGCATGGCATACTCGTTCGAACACAGTCTGAATTTGACGCTGCACTCGAGTCTGCCTGGGACGACGCTAGCGGCGCCTTCCTAATTCACGCAAAACTGGAGCCGGACGACGCCAGCAACACATTGCGCAAATTGGCGCAGCGTCTCGGCGAGAGATTAAACTAGGGCTCACTTACGATTCTTAGGAAGAGATTTCCAGATACCAGGAGACCTCACCCCCTACCGGAAGGAATGGCCAATCGATGTTCGACCGCTTGCCGACAAGCCCATGATTTGATTGATTAGGGTCCAAAATCGTTAGAACCGATCCATTCGTTACTCAGCGGCGGGTGGTCGTGCATCCAAGGTAAGTTTCCACCACAATGGGTCGGGAGCGTTTTGAAGGTTGGTCGATACCACTGGCTAGAACCCTAGTAAAAGGAAATCCCGTCGCGACACAAGATTTTTTTGGTCGCGATACTTGATGTAATTCGGTTACTAGCGAGGTAGCTAGATCCGGACTGTAAAAGTTGCGTGATTCGTTTCGACCAAGGGTGGGAGTTTGCCAAAGTTTGTGGGCTGGGCAAGTGTTTTTACAACAGGTCACGGATGTTGGCTTGACGACGTTGGCATAGAAAGCCATCGAAAGTCGGGACCATGTTGCCGCTCAATAGCGGCTGTTTTGAACTTAGAGTGCAGGCGGTAGATACGTCCGTGGACTTGCAGCAATTCTTTAATAACGCCGTTCCACCCCGCGAGCATTTCGTTGGGGTGCTTCAACATTGGGCTGAGACTCGGCCCGATGAGGTGGCGTATTACTTTACTGATGCGGAAACGAATGAATCTCGATTGACCTATGCGGAGCTTTGGAAAGAGGTTCGAGGGTTGGCCGGCTACATGCAAGGCCGTTGCGGAATTCGGCCTGGTGACCGGGTCTTGTTGATCTATCCACCAAGTCTGGATTTCGTTGTTGGTTTTTTTGCTTGCCACGCGGCGGGCGTTATTGCTGTACCAGCCTTCCCACCGCGACGTAATCGCAAGGCGTCACGCATTCGCAGCATTGTGATTGATGCAGACGTTCGGTGGGCGTTGTCGACTCAGAGCGTTGTGGATCAGTTGAGTGGCGAGTCGCTGCACGACGACCTGGTTGGTATCCAAATGTTGGGGACCGACCATGAATCGACACGCGATATTAATCGCTATCGCATGCCCAAGCTGTCCCGAGACAGCCTTGGGGTGCTTCAGTACACATCCGGTAGCACCGGCTCGCCAAAGGGAGTAATGCTTAGCCAAGGTAATCTCATCGCAAACGCCGAGCTGATTCTTCATGCGTTTGAGTTGCCACCAGACACCGTTGGCATGACTTGGTTGCCAACGTACCACGACATGGGGCTCGTAGGCGGCGTGTTGCTTCCGATGTTTATTGGATGCCCCAACGTGATGATGAGCCCAATGACGTTTTTGCAACGTCCATCACGCTGGCTGCACGCGATTTCAAAGTACAAAGTTCACGTTAGTGGTGGACCAAACTTTGCATACCAGCTTTGCGTGGACAAGATTGAGGATGCGGATCTCGAGGGAGTTGATCTGTCAACGTTCAAGGTTGCGTTCAATGGTGCCGAGCCGATTCGAAGCTCGACTATCGAAGCGTTCACACGAAGATTTGCACCATACGGTTTTGAGAAGTCGTCGTTCTTGCCTTGCTACGGAATGGCTGAGACCACACTAATTGTCACTGGTGGGCCGAAAGCAGGTCGTCCTGTACTCAATCATTTCGATGGCGTGGCACTTGACCGTCGCAGTGTCGTGCCGAGCCCTGAAAGTGATACGAATTCGCGGCTACTCGTCGGTTGCGGGCAAGTGCTGCCCGACGAAAACGTGATCATCGTCGATGCGGAGACGCGTGATATCCTGCCACCGACTTCGGTTGGAGAAATTTGGGTGCAAAGCCCCTCAGTCGGCCAAGGATATTGGCAACAACGTGAAGAAACGGAAAAAACGTTCCACGCCAGAACAGCGACTGGGGATGGCCCGTACCTGCGTACCGGCGATTTAGGATTCTTTCACGAAGAGCAACTTTACGTATCTGGCCGCATCAAGGACATGATCATTGTCCGCGGTGTGAACAGGTATCCACAAGATATTGAAGCGACCGTCGAACATGCCAGTGACGTCGTTCAAGCTGGCGGTGTCGCAGCGTTCGCAATGAACTTTGACGGGCGTGAGCAACTCGTGATTGTCGCGGAAACGATTCGACGTCGCGATATGGATTGGGACAGTGAGTTGCAAGCGATTCGCCGCGCAGTGACCGAGGAACATGATCTGCCTCCCGACGCGGTTTACTTGATTCGAAACAGCAGTGTGCCCAAAACGAGCAGTGGCAAGATTCAACGACATGCCTGTTTGCACGCTGTTCGCGATAACGAATTAAAAACCATTGCCAAGTGGGTTCGTTGGGAAGAGATGTCTGGCTCGAGATCCGTTGCCAGCGGCCAGCCAACGATGATGCAAGCTGCGGCGGGCGCCCAGACGACTGCTCCCGCAAGCGCGAAAGTTGTGGATGCGATTATGCACCACATCCGTCGTGTCGCTGGAGAACGAGCGAATTTGCTCTCGATTGAGACGAACATCGTTTTGGATCTTGGGCTGGATAGTTTAGAACGACTCGAAATCGCTAGAAATCTCGAGCGGACGTTTGGCGGTAGGTTCCCTGAGCAGGTACTCGACGAAATCGAAACCGTCGGCCAAATCGCTTCCGCCATCGAACGTTACTTACCGCCGGGCAGCGAGGCGCGTGCCGATGCTCTACTGGCGGGCGAGAGCGACGAAGCATTCGGGCGAGTGTCGGTCGAACGCAATGGGACTGCGGCACCAGCGGCGCCAACCGAGAACGTCGAGCCAGAAAGCAGTATCGAACAGTTTGCAGAATACCGTCGGCTCAAGGCGACGATGCAGCAGATGATGATGACGGGAGTGCCCAACCCGTACTTTACCGTTCATGACGGAACCGTCCGCGACACCACAATGATTGACGGTCGTGAGTTGATTAGCTTTGCCAGCTACAACTACTTGGGGCTTAGCGGACACAAGGACGTATGCGACGCTGCTGCGAAAGCCGTCCGCGAGTACGGCACGAGTGTATCGGCAAGCCGATTAGTGTCTGGCGAAAAGCCGATTCACCGCGAACTCGAAAATCTGATTGCATCTTGGGTTGGCGTCGACGCATCCATCGTGATGGTCGGTGGACACGCGACCAATGAAACGACTATCGGGCACCTCGTCGGTCCTGGTGACTTGGTTCTGCATGATGCGCTATCTCACAATAGTATCGTACAGGGCGCCTTGCTCTCCGGCGCAAAACGACGCCCCTTCCCACACAACGACTACCAGACGCTCGACCGAATGCTTTCGAGCATTCGCTCACAGTTCCGTCGTGTACTTGTGATCATCGAAGGCGTATACAGCATGGACGGCGACTTCGCAGACGTGCCAGCATTCGCAGAGGTCAAGAAACGTCACGGCGCCTTGCTGATGGTTGACGAAGCCCATAGCTTTGGAACGATGGGGGCGACTGGTCACGGGATTGCAGAGCATTTTGATATGGATCCTCGTAGCGTTGACATTTGGATGGGAACGCTAAGTAAGTCAGCGGCCTCCTGCGGTGGCTATATCGCCGGAAGCCATGCACTTGTCGAGTTGCTTAAATATACCGCTCCTGGATTCGTTTTTAGTGTTGGCATGCCTCCGGCGCAAGTCGCAGCTGCGATCGCATCGATTCGTACGCTCAACACTGAACCAGAACGGGTTACGCGCTTGCGAAGCCGAAGCGAGCTCTTCCTATCGCTTTGCAAAGAAGCTGGACTGGACACCGGGGCAAGCGGTGGCACACCTGTCGTGCCCGTAATCACAGGAAATTCGATGGTCGCCTTGCGTTTATCCAATCGCTTGAAGGCCGATGGCATCAACGTCCAACCCATTCTTTACCCAGCAGTTGATGAATCTGCGGCAAGGCTGCGATTTTTCATCACCAGCGAGCATAGCGAAGAGCAAATTCGCTATACCGTCGAACGAGTGGCATTCCAAATTTCCGAGCTCGGATTTCCAACGACACCCGTTGCTGAAAAACGTTAGTCTTTCGCATTGCGATCTTTAGCCCTTGCGATTGCTCGTTGTGACTTTAGAATTGCTAATGGTTCGAACGAGTCCGCGGGTAGGTGTGTGGGAGAAGCATTTGTTTGCGACCTTTCCTCGCGTGATGGGCTTTGAACCGACACCACTCCGGCCAGCGCCGTCCAAGGAGATAGCTTTGCTTACTGAATCGACAGTGGAACAAATGTTCCGAAAACTAATGAACGACCCGCAGCGTGATGAAGACATGTTTGACAAGGCGGAAGAACTGATCGAAGATGAACTTCGTCCAGAAAGTCCTCTTCGCCACCGTTTGTCCACTGAACTTGACGAGCTACGCTTGCTCGCTACTAAGACTTGATTCATCTAAAGCCTGAACTGCCCTACCGGACAAACAAACAAAAAGGCCGCTCGAGGAAAATTTTTCCACGAGCGGCCGTTGTTGTTTCTTTTCTCAGGAGCTGACGTTTCGTCAGCACTGAACGGTTAGCTTGTAGTAGCTTATCGGTTGAGCGTGATGCCGAAGGTACCACCCACCATGACGACATCCTGATCCTGACTTCCGCCGGTTGGAGCACTTCCGCCGCCCAATGGTCCCGGCCCGCCTCTCCAAATCCCCGTTGCCAAGTCGATCACTTGGAATCCGCCTCGCACCGTGATCATCTTGGTTAACTGGTAGTTTAACTCACCGCGAACATCAAAGCCGATAACGAACTCTTCATTGCGTTGGTACCTTGGAACGTCAGCGCGGTGAAGATCAAAAATTACATCATCGCCAGGAGCCACGCCTCCAGCCGATGCAGTGCCGAAGTCATAAACGGTAATGTCAGTTGTTCTGGTCGTCGTCGCATATTGAAGACTACCGCCAGTAAACACTCGGAAATCAGACGCGAAAGTGAATCGATCTCGGTATTTGGTGTAGCGGAATCCAACCTGCCCGGTCAGCACTTCGTTGTCGGTGATAACCGAGTCCGTGATCAACTGCTCTGCATTTCCAAACGTCGTGAACGGGACACCGTCAAGATCATTTGGCGATGAATAGGATTGCCTAGTGTTGTCGTCGCTTAACCGCATCCAACGAAATCCGACCAGTGGCTCGAGGATTCCACCATAGTGGTAGGGCTCCATTCGCCACGTCTTATTCAATTCATAACTGTTGAAGTTAAAGACGTTTTCACTGTCGCGAATGTAGTAAATTCGCTGAAACGTACCAGGAAAGTTTCGATCCTCTGCAGGAATCGTAAATCGACCGTCACCTTGAAACCTTGGATCGATCGGTGACGCTCCGCCGCCAGTGCCGGTACCACCAATGTTCTGCTCGTTATAGCGGTTAAGCCGCTCTTGCGCGATAATGAAGTTTTGGTTCACCCCAAGAGTGGTCCAATTGAACTGCCAACCAGTATCATCACCGGGCAACATATATCCGATCTCATATCGGTTACCCCAGCCGCCATCGAGCTTGGTTTCCGATGCATTCGCGTCCGCTAGTTCCGGACGGGAACCGTAAAGATTGAGGCGATCATAGGTGGCATACCAACCTGTGTTCGCTCGCTTCTTCGGCTTCATATCCGCTAGGTCGGCGTCATAAATCGGCTCGAACCAACGGAAGTCGGGATCGAATGCGAACGGATCCGCCACAGGGAAGTACTCCTGAGCTTGCACCGTAATGTTGCCTACGCCGAGCATCGCCAGCGTCATGATTAGGCTTGCCGTCAGCTTCCGTACCGACATTGCTTGTTCCACCGTCTTGGATGAATTGCTTTGGTGGGACCCCAGCCAACTGCCAAGATCCATCACCCCCGTTTCATCACACACCCCACAGGGGATGCATGCTGACAACGTCGAATCTGGGCGGGCTGACGGTACAAAGCGAGTGCAATACACGCTGGCGGCACTGTCGAACACGACCAAAATTCGGGTTGTGCCAGTTGTATCGGCCACGACTGGTGCGATTGCTTAACCTGTTTGACCCCAGAAACGGTAAAAGCCCCAAAATCGGTCAAAGCCGAACAAATGGTGTATTCCCTACAACCTATCATCTGCAGGAACATCATCGGTGTCTTCGACGCTCGTGAAGCCTCAGCTACTTCTTTCCAAGTGCACGTTTCCCCGCAAAAAACTCGGTGAGAACACGCCCGCAAGGCTCCGCAAGCACTCCTCCAACCACTTCACAACGATGATTCAGGCGACTGTCGTCAAGCAAACGGTAGAGACTTGACACTGCTCCAGCCTTCGGATCACTCGCTCCAAAAACAACTCGAGGTACCCTCGACTGCAAAATGGCACCTGAACACATGATGCACGGTTCAAGGGTCACATAGAGCGTTGTTTGCTCGAGTCGCCAATCATCCATAGCAGCCGCAGCCTGCGTGATCGCGATCATTTCCGCGTGCGCCGTAGGGTCCCTCAGAGTTTCACGCTGGTTACTCGCCGCCGCAATGACTTTTCCCTCACGGACAATGATTGCCCCGACAGGGACTTCGTCCGCGGTCACTGCCTCGTATGCAAGTTCCAACGCGCGACGCATCCAGTGCGAGTCATAGTCGATTAAGTCTTGATCGATCATCAATGAACTCACCTGGATGAATCTGTGGTCGCTGATTGACTCGTGTCGGCTTGATCAATTCCCGCAGCTTTCACGGCTTCGAATGACGAATCACCAACAAGCTTTCGAAAACGAATGTTTCGGTATTCAGCCACACATTGATACGCGGCCATGCCCAACGGAGTCGACGAGTCCATTTCAAAACGAGTACTGAAAAGCCGATCTTCGCGTTCTACGCTTACCATCTCTGCATCATCGATAAAACACTCGACTTTCTTAGGGGTGACGCGAACGCGGATTTTGTACCACTTTCCGTTCTCGAACTGCTTGAATTGACTCGTTTCATTCGAACTGGCATCCATATCGTTGATGCTGCTCAACCCCACCACGCCGCCGCCCCAGCCACCGCAAATGAAACTCGCATGCGCATCACCGATGGGAAACGTCAACCCACAAAAGAAGTCGAAACCGTCTTTGCGCTGAGCTTCCAATTCGATTTCATAGTTCTCCTTCAAAACCTCGCCTTTCCACCGAACGCCAGTCATCGGATCTCCTGAACCAATCTCGATATGGTTCTTCTCGATTACAACTTCACCTTCTCCGCCAAAGCGAATGGTCTCCCAAGAGCCGTCCAATGGCTCCCACTTGGGTTTCACATCGTCGGTCGAAATAGATTTCGTTTTGTTTGGCTCATCAGCATGCGTGAAGCCGAAAAACGATTGAAACGCAACAATGCTGGTGACGAATGCGACCAGCATCAAAATCCGATTCGACATATTCGATCGCCTTGATGGAATGACTTGGAATTGATTCGGGGTTGATGTTCTGTCGTTGCAAACTGCTAGCTATCACGAAAAACAACTCGGGTCTTGCCAGTGAGAGTTTTCCAGTCACGCTATTTGCTTTACCCAGCCTACCTGAACGCAACCACCACGATGAGACCCGTTACCAAAGTTCGCATCCTGGGATTTCGACTCGGAATCGTGGTGCTAGCCTTTTATTGGCTCGTAATCTTCACGGGGACACATGTGCCGGCCGTCCCCCAAATGTTCTCGGCATTCAATGACAAAATCAAGCACTTTGGGGCATATTTTGGCCTCGCATTCTTGCTGTGCTATGTCACCAGCGGTGACAAACCCTGGAGACGATTTGGCAGCATCCTGGCTCTTGCAGCCATTTACGGTGCAATCGATGAGCTAACGCAGAGTCTCGTCCCAGGACGCACGACAGATTTTCTTGATTGGGGGGCCGATTTGCTTGGAGCTTCAACGGCGATCAGCCTGTACATCGGGCTACGCCTCCTAACGCAGAAATCAACTCCGTTTCGCCGCATATTGCACTGAAACAAGACTTTGGGCCCGAATATTGCTACCGCGGCAGGCCTTTAGCGCATGAATAATGGTAATTCTTTCGTCTACTTACCCAGAATCAGGGTAAGCTTCATTGCGGAGAGAACCCTCGTCACCACACTCGCATGGGTGATGCCCGACCACTTGTCTTAAAGCACTTTTCAACTTTATGTCACAGCCTATCGCGCCCCTTGAAACTCGAGTGCAGCATTCGTTAGCTCGGAATGGCTTCAGCGACATAAAGGTCACGCACCTCGGTGAAGGTGTGATCAAGCTAGAACTCGTCAACACACCTCCTCAGTCAAAACCAATGGTGATTGCGGTTGTGCGAACAGTCGCTGGTGTAATGAGTGTCTCGACGTAGACTCTCCTGATGTTGGTCTAACGTAGCGAATACTTCAGTTGCACATGGAATTTTTCGACACATCGGCGAGCCAGCCAGCTGTTACGCGAACCACCTGTCGAGGTTCTCACACACAAACGCATCGTCAATCAGATGCGGATAGCTCTTGCAAACTCGGGTGATCTCCGACGACTGGCCCATGCTCAACTCCTCGCACGGGTCAAGGCACCACGCTCCCTCAAGCAAACCTTGGCGACGAAGAACTTCGTGCACCCCAGCAATGCATCCGCGAAACCCATTCGCTGCGTCGAAGATGGCGGCATTCATATCGGTAACCTGATTGCCAAGACGCAACAGCGACTCCCACTCGGATGCATCAACGGAACTCTGGGCTCTTGCATTCTTGCACCGCTCCAAGAGACGCACAGCAATACGTGTCCAGCATGCCCAATGCCCGAGCAAGCCACCAACGAAACGCACTTGCCGCTCTTCATCACCGACCCGAAACGCATACGTGCTGAGCAGATCGGGGATGATGGCGTCGTCGTTGCCCGTCAGCAGCGCGACGTCCTGCCAACGATCCGATTCTGCAACCGCCCGCATGACGTCAATCGTCTGGTAGCGATTGAACGGTGCAACTTTGATCGCGACGACTTCGGGAATCTCGACAAACTGTCTCCAAAAGCTGTGGGCAAGCTGCCGTCCTCCGACCGCGGGCTGCAGATAAAAACCAATCAACGGAATCACGCTTGCAACCGATCGACAATGGTCAAGCAACTGATTCTCTGTCGCATCCCTCAGCGCACTGAGCGAAATCAGCCCCGCGTGGTACCCCAAGCCTTTCGCCAACTCCGCTTCTTTCACGGCCTGGTCGTGCGAACCACAGATTCCCGCAACCAGAACCGTCGCTGGCTTCTCAGCATGATCCGCGTCATAGCGTCGTGCAGTCTCCGCTGCCAACTCGAGCACTGGTTTCAGTAACCCGTGTTGCGGCTGGCGAATTGCGAATTGCGTCGTGTGCACACCGACAGCTAAGCCACCCACGCCTGATTCTAAATAGTAGCGGGACAGCGCACGCTGTCGTCGCTCATCCAAACGTCGACTGTGATTCAACGCGAGCGGATGCGCCGGCATGCAAATCCCACCACGCAACTGATTGAGCCAAGAGCGTTCTTTAGCTTTCATCAGTAGCGTGCCCAACCTGAGGATTGAACGAAGCCTCAAAAACTTCCATCACGACTCTCGAAATGCGTTGGCTTACCTAAAGTGGTTCCTTCGATCTTTGTCCAGTGAGCAACCCAGTGGAGCAGCCGCTCAAAATCGACTCGAGGGACACCCAAGCCTCGCACCATCCGCTCAGTATTGCTCAACAAAGCGGTATTCCCTTCTTGGCCGACCAGCACCGGAGCGCGATCGAGAAGCTCACCAAACCGCAAAGCGGCTTCACGAACACTGTAGATCTCAGGGCTCGTGACGTTCACAGCAACAGCGGGACTGGCGCAACAATCAAAGCACCGCAGGATGAGTTCATTCGCATCCCCCTGCCAAATGGCGTTAAAGAAACCCATCTCTACATTCACGGGTTCGCCTCGATAAACCTTCCCAGCGATATCGGACAGGACGCCGTATCGTAGATCATGTGCATAGTTCAACCGAACCAGCGTTGTCGGATTTCGGAAATGCGAATCCGTTGCATAGTGCTGAAACAACCTCTCGCGCGCCACGGCCGCATTTGCATACTCACCCATTGGCGTCAGAGGGTCGGTTTCAACACTCCCTCCTCGGCCAACTTCGCCCAACGGATAAACGTTACCGGTTGAGAGGGCAACCATTTTGGATCCCGCGTACCTTTCGGACGCAATGATCGGTCCCAATGTGTTGGTGACCCAAGTTGGAACGGGATCGGTGGCGGTTCCAAACTTCATTCCAACAAGATACACGACGTTCGCAGAATCGGGGACACTCGCCACTTGCTCGCGATTGAACACGTCGCAAACCAAAGTCTTCACTCCGCGACACTCAAGCCAATCACGCGTCGCTTGGTTTCGATAGCGACTCGCGGCGATGACTTCGAGATCACACTTCACAGCTTCCGCAGCACGCTTCGCGAGCACAGCAAGTGTGGGCCCCATTTTCCCGCCAGCACCCAAAATCACCAAGGGGCTTTGAAGTTTTGAAATGGACTCCAACAACACACTCGAAGGCTGCGTCAACACTTGTTCCAGTTGTTCAACCGAATCGATGATTTCTGGGATTTCAAATTTGTCGGAATGCATGATGCCACTAGCGAGCGAAGTTCGTTGATGCAGTTTTGTATCGCACGTCGAGCGCAACAGTCTAGTACATTGATAGCTCCCGCGTGACATTCGTTTCTTCCCGATTGACTCGCATTTTCAAAATGGAGAACCACGTGCCCAAATTTCGATTCGCCAGTCTTTGTGTTTTTGCAATCGCTATCGGCGCTGCAGTGTTGGAGTCGTCGAGTGGACAAACACCTTCGTCAACGGACTGGACCGAATTGGCAGCCGGGCAAACGGACGCTACCGAGGCGATCCAGAACCTGATCAACGATAGTCAGGGGCTAGTAGAACTACCTCCCGGCGTGTTCAAGATCATGCGTCCTCTTGAATTCGACTTAGCTGCCCTCGGCTATCGAGCACTGCGCGGCAGCTCTGCAACCAAGCTTGTTATGTCAGGCGAAGGGCCCGCGCTTCGAATTCGCGGTACACACTTCAAGTCAGCCGATCCTGCAGGCTTTAGCGACCAGGTTTGGGACCGCGAACGGATGCCAACTGTCACCGAAATTTGTATCGAAGGCGCACACGAATTGGCTGATGGAATTGAAGCCAGTGGAACGATGCAATTGACGATCTCACGTGTTCATCTGCGAAAACTGCGACACGGAATTCATCTGGTCGAAAACAACCGCAACGTCACCATCGACGCCAGTCACATCTACGAAAACCATGGCATCGGCGTTTTCTACGACAACTGTAACCTGCACCAATCCAATATCGTCGGGTGTCACATCAGCTATTGCGATCTCGGCGGAGTCGTCTCGCGAAAAGGAAACGTGCGCAACCTGCACATCACGGGTTGTGATATCGAAAGTAACATGTCCGCGACAGCCGAACCGACCGCCAACGTGTTCATTGACTGCCGAGAAAGTGACTATGGAACAGCGGAAGTGGCGATCACTGGCTGCACGATCCAGCACAACGACAAAGGACCAGAATCAACCAACATTCGAATCATCGGCAAGAGTAATCCTCGCGTCGATGGCGAACTTACTCGAGAAGGTCACGTTACGATCACTGGAAATATTCTCAGCGACGTACAGACCAATGTGTGGCTGCAATCTTGCCGCGGGGTGACCCTTGTCGGCAACACGTTTTGGATGGGATTCGATTACAACCTGCGAATCGAAGACTCGTCCAACATCGTTTTGGGGCCCAACAATTTCGACCGCAACCCTCGGTACGACTACGGACATGCTCGCGACGCCAAAAACCGTCTGCTCATCCGCGACAGCTCCGACTGCACCATCAGCAGCCTGCACATCGCCCAAGCCGGACACGGCCTTGCCGCATTGACGCTCCAGAATTGTGACCGCATGAATGTTTCCGGATTGACGATTCTGGATTGCGATATCGGCTTGCATTTGATCGACGTCAACCGAAGTCGCATCTCCAATTGCCTGATTCGCGACGATCGAAGCGAGAGTAAGTCGCAATCGATAATCATCGAACGCGGAGTCCAAACTTGGATCGACGATTCTTTGCGCAGCCCTGAATAAGTGGCGACAACACTACTGCGGAGCACCCACCACCGAAGGTTGTGCTGCCAGCACACGATCAAGGAACTCGTACGACTGTTGCCTTGTTGCTTCCGGGAAATCATGCTCGGAATCAGGGTATCGAACGATGAAATTCTCTTCGGCTCCCAAAAGTCGATAGACGTCTCGGATGCCTGGTTCGACGAGCCTGACGCCTTGAGCATCAAAGTTTGCGTCCCGAAGCGGGCTGCACGAAAAGAATCCTCGGGGAGCCAAGGCGGCCGCGACTTCGGGAAAATCGAAAGGCATTTGGGCTGGATCAAGACCGTACAGCTCGCGGATCCGTGGCATGTATCGATCGCTAGCCCATCCAGCAAGCTTGCCTCCGTAGTAGAAGTTGAACGGATCCCAACCACAACTCGAAACCACAGCCCGGATACGTTCATCAAAAACACCAACGAACATTGCATTGTGGCCACCGAGTGAGTGACCAATCACACCAATGCGATTGGCATCCACTTCATCGCGTGCCACCAACAGATCAATGCCTCGTCGATGATTCACTATCGCTCGCATGGTTCCCGACAGATACGGGTCAGTGTGAAAGTCATAGTCTGCCAGTTCTCCAAACGATGGATAGTCCGGAGCCAAAACGACGTAACCTCGCTTGGCCAGTTCGACAGCGTAGTTGCGATTCTCCTTCGGTCCCTCACCAGCGACGACACCTTTGCCCAAGGGCGATGTCGGATGCAACGCCAATACCGCAGGTCGTTTTTGCTTATTGTTCGCTTCATCGGAGCGTGGCAGATACAGATGCGCCGGCACCTGGCTTATCGCGTCAACACGATAGGAAATCAATAGTCTTGCATAGCCATCAAAGTCTTCTTGACCACGAATCTGAACATCCAAGGGCGCAAGCTCGTCCTCGGTGGGCAGTCGCCCCATGACCGCTTGCATGGCGACCAAAATATCCGCTCGCCGACTTGCCCAGTTGGCTGGCGACTCGATCGGTTGCAATGCGTCTTTGTCATCTCGCCATACCGTCAGGTCCTGGTGATCGGGATACGACCGTGGCGAGATTGAGCGAGAATGCTCGGACACGGGCTGGTCGGAAGCTGGTCCACCTAGCTGCGCGACTTGTCGTCGAGTTTCTTGAATGATCTGTTCTTCGATGGATTCGCCCCAGGGACTTGGCAAGCCGTAGTACACCATCGCTCCGCCCCCTTCGTATCCACCTTCTTGAAGAACTCGGCGTGAAGGGATGTAAGCCATTACGTCATTGCAATAGCCGGCCACCCAAGTTTTTCCCGCCCCGAGTTCTTGCTTCAACCGCAATGCGTAATCGACAACTACTTCGCCACCAAGGAACACCCAAGTCGGTCCATCGCCCAAACGCCATGTTTGAATCGGGTATCGATAGTGGGTTTGCAGCTGGCCGTCCCGGTCCATTGTCTCAAGTAGTAGCCGAGCACGAGCTGCTTCGTAACGGTTGGACGACTTCAACGTCTCTTCCAGCTGTTCACGAGTCGGCACCATCGCAAACTCAATAGGCACCTCCGCAAACTGGCTATCAAGCGAACCGTTTAATGGAATCTCATGTCGCTCAATCGCTGCAGCCACCGCTTGTTCGATTTCGTTGCCGTACTGTTTCGCAAGTTCCACATCGCGACGTGGCAACGGATTTTGGTCCGCTCCACAGCCGACCCAAACCATCGCTGTCGCACCGGGAAATCGTTCTTCCAAAGCGGACTGTGCATAGCCGGGCCAATCTCCGCACCACTGGTAACCTGACAGCACGGTTGCATGACACGCATATCCGCAAACGACCAATCGGATCTTTGGCGAATCCGTCGCATCCCGATTCTCTTCGCTCGGATCGCGTACGACCAAAATCGGCACATCATGGTCGACTGGTCCGTTGAGACGCTGTGCGCTGCGCAGCTCGGGCACCTTCGACTCGACGTTGTTTCGACGATTGACGGCGAAGTGAGCTCGACCAACCGTCCAGCCAACCTCCGCATGCCGCAAATCGGCAATCGCACGCGTCACCACGTCGACAACTTTCGATTCGAGTTGAGACGTATACTGGTCAACTAAATCCCAAGCCGATCCGTCGAGGAAATACATCGATCGCAAGCAATTGCCAACCACGGGCCCGCTGTGAGTATGCGAAGTTGAAAGCACGAGTGCTTTGCGTGGTAACCCAACCTGCTCAGCCACTCGAGATTGGATCCGCGCCGCTGTTTCGTGATCGATCCCAACTAAGTCAAGCGTGACGAGCACAAGTCGGTTGCCTTGCGAATCCTCGATCGCCATTGCCTTGGCCCACAGCTCGGTCAGCTTGCCATCGGCTGGACGATCTCGCGAACCGTAGCCAGACATCCACATCGGTTGTTCGGGAGTGATTAACTCACGAGCTACGCCCACTTTCCAAACGGACTGACCATGCACAACACCCGAGATGGACGACAAGACCATCGCAGCAAAGATGCAAACAACTAAATTGCTGCGATGCACGATTTGACGGCGACGTCCAGCGATTCCAACTCCTTCTAAGATACGTCCGCCTGACTCACAGAAGTTGCTCATTCGATCGTCTCGCTAGGATAAAGGGTGGTCGTGTGCTATTCCCAAGCTACTGATTTTGCATAAAGCGGCGGGCTTCACTTCAATTTAGAAAGATCAAGAAAGACGATGCTCGAGGGATTGCCAACTGGAGCGTATTGATCGGTGAAACGCAGGCCGCCGGTATTTTGGTCAACGGCAAAAACCGCAATATGGTCGGCACGCTGGTTGCAACTAAACAAGAATTGCCCCGTCGGGTCGAAGTTGAAACTGCGGGGATAATCTCCTCGAGTCCACTCATCAGCAATGAACGTCAATTCGCCATTGGAACCGACTGAGAACACAGCGATGCTGTCGTGCAGCCGGTTGCCTGCATAGACAAATTTCCCGTCGTCTGACACGAGAATCTCTGAGCAAAAATTACTCCCCGCGAATGCTGGCGGAAGAGTCGAGATCGTTTGCCGTTCCGACAACCGGCCTGTTTCCGTTTCGTAGTCAAACAAAACGATTGTCGAACCTTCTTCTTGGATCGAGTAGAGCCAACGACCACCGGGATGAAAATGAAAATGCCGAGGCCCGTCTCCAGGTGGTAGCGAGACCGAAGGCGGGTCGTTGGGTGTTAGTGTGCCCGTCCGGTCGTCAAATTTCCAAACAAAGATCTGATCTAGCCCTAAGTCAACATGCAGCACGAAGCGTCCTGAGGGATCGGACTGGATCATGTGTGCGTGAGTGCGATCATGTCCGCTGATCGCGAAGCTACCCGGCGGAGCATTTGTCGCCTTGGTTGGCCCAATCTCTCCCGCATCGTTCTTGATGTCGGTGGCGTTGCCCAGTCGGCCGTCTGGCAAGATCGGCAGCACCGCGACCGATCCACCGAAATAGTTAGCCACCAACAGAAACCGTCCCGAAGGATGGATACTCACATACGTCGGCCCCGCGCCTCCGGAACGGACCGAACCCAGCAGCTCCAATTTCCCGTTCGCCTGATCAATGTTAAATGCGCTGACGGTTCCTTCTTGAGGTTCGCCTACACGATCTGTCTCATTCGCCGAATACAGTCGAGTCCCCGTCGTGTTGATCACCAGGCTACTCGGGCTGGTTCCCATCTCGTGAACTCCAGAAGCCACCATCGCGCCCGTATCACGACTCACTTGGAATAAGTGGATACCACGACCATTCCCTGGCGGCAGATCGACTTGTGTCGGTAATACATCACCAAGCGGAGAGCTAAACGTACCGACGTAGGCAATCAACGGCCGTTGGTCCTCCGCGTCTTGAGCTTGTATCGCGCCGCCCAAAAGTGAGCACGTTCCCGCCAACGCGGCAAAACTTCTCAAGAATGAACCACTTAACAACAAGCGACTTAACAACAAACATCGAGCACGGTTGAGAAAAATCATTTCAATCATCAGTTTGTCGTGTCCTTGGATCTGCTTAAAGCCAGTGAATGAGTGTAGTCGAGCGAGTTCATCGCTGGGTAGAATGGAGGGATCGGAGTTTCTTCCCTTGACCTTTCCCATTCAGTATAGACGACCCGCATGAGCGATGACTTACCGCAGTTGACAGCCGCAGACGTGATGCGGGTGGTCGTCAAAACCGTCCCATCAACAATGTCGCTCCCAGAGCTTGAACAAGAACTGATGCGAGCCCAGGTGAGTGGCTTTCCGGTGGTTGATGCAGGCAAATTGGTTGGCGTAGTCTCGCAATCCGACATCGTTCGGCAAATTTGTGCCGAACGCGAAGTTGCCGAGAAAACATCCGACTTCTATTTTGACGAGACTGGGTTCCATGAAATGAAATTGGAATCACCGAAACAGATTTCTGACCGTATCGGAGAACGACTGGAAGGATTCTTGGTCAAGGACGTGATGGCCAAGAAAATGATCACCGTGAACATAGACCAACCAATATGCGAAATCGCCGGACGCTTCATTGATCATCACGTGCATCGCTTGCCCGTCATCGACCAAGGCGAGTTGGTCGGAATAATCACAACAATGGATTTGTTACGACTTATCGCAAATAGGCGTCTGAAAACATCCTGAATATGCTGATCGCTCGTATCGGTGAAATCGACACCAGAGTTTTTAGGTATTGCGAAAACGCAGAGGATTGACGGACCGCCGAGCTGATCTATTTGAATGACTCTATTTTAGAGAAATCACTGCATCGGAAGCTCAATCAATTACTGGCCCGTATCCAACAACTTACTAAAATCGATCGACTGCACCGGCTACCCGTTTGAGTTCCGTCTCGGCCGTCGGCATGTCGTCACTCTTTCGCAGTGCAGATCCCGTTGAGCGAACGCTCGTGATTGACACCGCTGCGGTTCAAACGCAGCGCATACAGTTCGTTGCGTAAGGCATGGCTTTGAGTCGCTCGGGCTCGATAGGACTACCGCATCGCGAACAAACACCGTAAGTTCCTGCGTCGAGGCAATAGAGTGCGTGCTTGATTTGGTCGATTTCCTGAACAGCTTGGTTACCGAGCGATTCCAACACTTCGTCATTTTCTCTCTGCGTGGCCTGTTCTTCCCAGTCTTTTAGGCCCGGTTGACTCAGCCGATTGTGAATCCGTTCGGCTCGCTCCACTCGCTCTTGAAGTTCTTTTTCAAGTTGCTGTCGAATTTCGGTGAGGTGATTCATTCGATTGTCCGTTGGTTGGTGGTGAACGTCATCAAAGGCTGTCCTGAGTCGTGAAAATCTTGAAAACTTCCGCAACGTTGAACCCACAGAGCAATACCTGTGCCGATTGTTTGATTTAGTCGCTCCATTACAAATCGCAATGCTACGAGCCAAAGAAAGCAACAACGGTTAGACGATTTGGCTTAACGTTAGTCATCGGTAAACTCTGATAAAACGGTCGATGAGCATGGCTAAGGACAAACGATTAATTTATGAGCGACGATACCTACAGTCAGTTGATCTTGATTCCCGGACTACTCGAGCCTGGTTTCTCGTTCATGCCGTTAACGCACATGTTGCGTAGGTATGGTGTTCCCGTTGAACGCTGGCGAGACCGACTTATTTTCCGGTCTCTGGCTGACTCGGTAAATCAACTGGCTGACGCGATCGCGGGAGATGCCGATACGATCGGATCAATTGGCATTGTTACACACAGCTTCGGAGATTGGGTCGCAAGAGCCGCAATTGCCAAGTCCCAGCAGCACCGAGTAAGAGCGATGGTGTCGCTGGCTCCAGTAATGCGTGCCGGATTCCTACCGAGTCTACTTTATGCTTTAACCGGCAATATTGTCCCCGAAATTGAAATCATCATGAACCACGAAAAGGCATCAGCTAACCTTGACTGCGACGACCGCATTCGACGTTTGGTGGTTTGGTCACGCTTCGACGAAAGCCTTCGTTCCGTTCCACTGGACCACATTCGGAACTTGAACGTGCAACGACTCTACGGAACGCACTTCTCAATGGCGTGGCAACCGAACACGATCCGCCTTGTGAATCGCTTTCTATTTTATGATTCGCCAGTGAACTCAACATCGGCCAAGCCTTTGAGCTGATGCAAACTACCGAGAATCCTGTGCGGGATTTCCTGCGGTGCAGACATCGGTTTGTGGCAGCGCGATATGGAACCGGCTATGCTCTTTCTAGGCGATCAATGCGTTGCTGTTCCGGTGACGCATCACCGCTCGCGTGTGCTATCCG
The DNA here is from genome assembly GCA_041749955.1 of Pirellulaceae bacterium. Classification (GTDB taxonomy): domain Bacteria; phylum Planctomycetota; class Planctomycetia; order Pirellulales; family Pirellulaceae; genus JBBSJZ01. The sequence goes on from JBGTAI010000137.1 coordinate 76,766, forward strand.
TTCCATCCACAGACTCGTACTCGACTCACTGCCATGCTTCCCAGTCTTATTCAGTGCTCGATAGCGGCGGCCATTGCGTGCTCGTTGCTTGCCAGCTTCGCGGTCCCATCAGCCTGTGGCGACGATGCCTATGATGTTGTTGTTTACGGTGGCACCTCCGGCGGGATCGCGGCTGCCGTCCAGGTCAAACGAATGGGCGGGACAGTCGTCGTCATCGAGCCAAGCCGCCGAATCGGCGGACTGACCACTGGAGGGCTGGGGCAAACGGACATCGGCAACAAGGCGGCCATCGGAGGAATCTCCCGCGAATTCTATCAACGCGTGCGCAAGTACTACGAAGACCCTCAGCATTGGAAATGGCAACAACGAGATGAGTATCGCGGCGGCGGACAGAGCAAGACCGGTACTGACGAAGACACCATGTGGACCTTTGAACCGTCCGCAGCTTTGGCGATCATGCAAGACTTTGTCCGCGAATACGAAATTCCAGTCGTTTACCAGCAACGGCTCGACCGCACGCCGTTGTCAGCTTCGTCACGGCGAATCAAGGGCGTGGAGTTAAACGCGGAGCGGATCACGCGGATCACGATGGAATCTGGGCAGTCGTTTGTCGGCAAAGTGTTCGTTGACGCCAGCTACGAAGGCGACTTACTGGCGGGCGCGGGGGTCTCCTATTTTGTCGGCCGCGAGAGTAACGATGCCTACGGCGAAACGCTCAGCGGTGTTCAGACACGCAACAACAAGCACCATCAATTGGTGACAGGCGTCGATCCCTACTTGGTTGCGGGCGATCGATCCAGCGGATTGCTGCCTGGCATCGATCCGGCTGGCCCCGGTCTTGAAGGCACTGAGGATCAGCGTATGCAGGCGTACTGTTTCCGGATGTGCCTGACCGATCATCCCGACAATCGCATCCCGTTTGCCAAACCGAGTGATTACGACCCGTTGGACCATGAGCTGCTGCTTCGCGACTTTGAGGCGGGTGCCAAAATCACACCCTGGGCGAATTCTGGAATGCCTAATCGTAAAACAGATACCAACAACAATCGCGGCGTATCGACCGATTTCATTGGACAGAATTATGAATATCCGGATGCGTCCTACCAGCAACGCGACGAGATCATCCAGCGTCACCTGAGGTATCAACAAGGCTTGATGTGGACTCTCGCCAATCATCCGCGTGTTCCCGCAGCGATTCGCAACGAGGTGTCTCGCTGGGGCACCTGTCGTGACGAGTTTGAGCGAGAAGATGGTTGGCAACAGCAACTCTACATTCGCGAAGCGAGGCGGATGGTCGGTGCTTCCGTGATGACACAGCATCATTGCCAAGGGCGTGAGCTCGCCAGCCGTCCGATTGGCTTGGCCGCCTATACAATGGATTCCCACAACGTCCAGCGCTATGTCGACGAACACGGTCACGCTCGCAACGAGGGAGATGTCCAGGTCGGTGGCTTCTCGCCTTACCCGATTGATTATGGATCGATCACTCCCCGGGAAAATGAATGCGTTAACTTGCTGGTTCCCGTGTGCCTGAGTGCGTCTCACATGGCGTTTGGTTCGATTCGTATGGAACCAGTGTTTATGGTGCTGGGCCAATCGGCCGCCACGGCTGCGATGCAGTCAATCCAACACGACTGCAGCGTGCAGCAACTCCCCTACGAGTCACTCGGTGAGCGGTTGGCTGCGGACAAGCAAGTCCTGAAATGGTCGGGTCCCCAACATGTCGTCCAAGCAGGTATCGACTTGGCCAAGTTGCCGGGCATCGTGGTCGACGACGAACAAGCTGAGCGGGTCGGCTTCGATTCCGCCAGCAGCTCCATCGGACTGTTTGTGGCCACCGGGTACCGGCACGATAGCGATGCGGCCAAGGGTCAGCAAACAGCTCGGTTTCGCATCGATATACAGCAGGCGGGGCAATACGAAGTCCGCCTAGCGTGGACTCCGTTTGCCAATCGTGCCACCAATGTCCCGGTCAACATCTATCACGCTGGCGGCGCGTCCACTGTTCGCGTCAATCAACGCGAGCAACCAGACCACGGTGCTTTCGGCGTGGTGGGGAAGTATCAGTTTGATGCCGGCCAGGCGGTCATCGAAATAGGCAACGCTGACACTGATGGATTCGTCTTGATCGATGCGGTCCAATTACTCAAGCATTAGAATCAGTTCGTGTACTGATAAGAGCGTTAGTCGCAAAATTGGCGTAACCAAGAATGACGCAACATCATGCACATGTCGCCTGAAGGATGAGCGATCAGACATTGCCGTCGTGTTATTGGCTGTTCGCTGGGCCTCACCTCCCCACGATGAAGTGACTCGCTACTGCAAAGACAAACTTCGACTACTCGAAGAGATCAATGCCGATACCTACGCCGAAAAAGCACGAGAGTTGCGTGACGAAGAATCTGAGTTACGGCTTGAAATCGAGCGTTGCAGCCGGGACAGGAACGAAGCATTCGACATCGCAGTGAAAGCGTTTGAACTTTCGCAAAGCCTTCTCGCTAGTTGGGTTACGGCAGATTACGCCGCCAAACGTCGAATCCTCGAAATCGACTGTTTGAACTGCACTCTGGATGACGTGTACCTATGCGTCACAATGACAAAGCCCTTTGACCTGTTGGCAAAAAGGCTTGTTTCGATGAGGTTAGCATATAAAACCGACGGTGCAAGTCTTGCAACTTAGGGCATTGATTTCGGCACTGTGCATCCATTGCACGACTGAAAAGACCGTATAGCACAGTACAGATACCGCGGTTCATCTCTACGTTTGTGCTCGGCGGACGAGCTCTCTCTGGTGCGTAAATTGGATCCGGCATTTCCAAAGGTGCGACGCTCACAGTTTAGTAGTCATCACACAATTTGGTCACCGTCGGTGACTTAGAACAAAACCTTCACGTAGACACTCTCGTACCTGACACGAACTCAGACAATACAGACCTTGCCTTGTAGCAATATTCGGGCGGCTAACTGACTTGCGATCCAGCCGTATCCGGCCCTGATTCCATTACGGGTATTTCCATCATCGGTACGTCCGAAGCTACTGACGGATCCTCGCGTTCTTCTCTTGATCAACGAAGCCAGCAGAACAAGTTGGCGGTGCTAACGCCGGGCCATACCAATCGACCCGGGGACTAAACCGAGACCTGATTAGCGAAAATTCTGCAGTCTCAGATTTATTGCCGGTGGTTCAAGTCGCGTTCGAACGCGTTAGGTAAACTGACAGTGCCCCACCTTCCCACCTACGCTAGGCCTCAACCATGAAACTTGCATCACTTATTCTCTGCGTCCTGCTGGGCCTACCCGTATTTGTTCAGGCGGAGGATTCGCGTCTGCAGTCGCCCAAAGACTTGAATGGCTACTTCCCGTTTAATCCGCCCAGTTCGTTGAACGAATGGGAAGTACGCAGGGAGTATGTACGTTGCCAGATCCTGGTTGCCGAGGGCCTATGGCCGATGCCGACGAAGACGCCGCTGAATGCGGTGGTGCATGGCAAAATCGATCGAGATGACTATACCGTGGAGAAAGTCTACTTCGAGAGCACTCCCGGCTTCTTCGTAACCGGCAATCTCTACCGTCCAAAGAACATAACGGGAAAAGTTCCGGGAGTGATGTTCGCGCATGGTCACTGGCAAGATGCTCGGCTGTCGCTGGGATCCGATGAGAGCGTGCGGAAGGAGATCGCGTCGGGAGGAGAACGGTTTGTGAAGGGCGGCCGAAGTCTATTCCAGTCACTTTGCGTGCAACTCGCTCGCATGGGCTGCGTTGTCTGGCAGTGGGACATGCTGAGCGATTCGGATTCGGTCCAATTCTCTCGCGAAGTTGTGCACACGTTTGCCAAACAACGACCGGAGATGAATAAGACTGAGAACTGGGGCTTGTATAGCCCGCAAGCTGAAGCTCATTTGCAGAGCATCATGGGGCTACAAACATGGAATGCGGTCCGAGGACTCGATTTCTTGCTCAGCTTGCCTGAAGTTGATGCTGAACGCACCGCGATTACCGGCGCCAGCGGTGGAGGGACTCAAACGATGCTTCTGGCGGCGATCGACGATCGCGTGAAGCTTTCGTTTCCGTGCGTGATGGTGAGCACATCCATGCAAGGCGGCTGCACTTGCGAGAACGCATCATTGCTGCGAGTGAACACGGGCAATGTTGAGTTCGCGGCTCTCTTCGCCCCAAAGCCGCAAGGCATGAACACTGCAAATGATTGGACGAAAGAACTCTCAACCAAAGGCTTTCCAGACCTGCAAAAGCTTTACGATAAGTATGAAGCAAAAGACAATGTTATGCTCTTGCGTGGCGAGCACTTTCCACACAATTACAACGCAGTCACCCGCTCGGCGTTTTACACTTTCTTGAACAAGCATTTCAAACTCGGTCAGCCCACCCCCGTGATCGAGCGTGACTACGAGCCGCTCACTCGTGAGCAACTGACCGTATGGGATGCGAAACATCCTGCGCCGAAGGCTGCTGACCCTGACTTCGAACGACAGCTGCTTAGATGGTTTACCGATGACGCCGAAGAACAGCTTCGCGTTAGTGCATCTACATTGGATGGCTTGCGAAAAGACATCGGCTCCGCCATCGAAGTGCTCATAGGTCGCACGTACGCAGACGCGGGCGATTCCGAATGGGTACTCAGTGACAAGCTAGACCGCGGCGACTACGTCGAAATGTCAGGACTACTCGCGAACAAGAAACACAATGAGGAGCTGAAGGTCGTTTGGCTCTATCCGAAACAATGGAATGGAAAGGCCGTCGTTTGGCTGAACGACAGCGGCAAAGCTTCGCTCCGCAACAACGACGGCAGCCTAACGCCGGCCGTGCTTAAAATTGTTCAGGACGGGGGCACAGTTCTCGGTGCCGATTTGCATATGCAAGGTGGCGCAGCGGTGAAGCTGACGCCAGTGGTGGACAACCCTCGTGAGTTTGCGGGCTACACGTTCGGCTACAACCATTCGCTGTTTGCTCAACGAACGCATGACGTACTGACCATGGTTCGTTTCCTGCGCAATGCCAAGATCGGTTCCCACCCGAACCCAAATATGGTTGCCGTTGCTGGTTGGGGTAGGACTGGACCCGTTGTAGCTGCCGCACGTGCAATCGCGGGAAGCAACATTGATCGTGCAGCGGTAGATTCAGTGGGTTTTCGCTTTGGCAAGCTCCTCGACTATCGCGATGAAATGTTCCTTCCAGGAGGTGCAAAGTATCTCGATCTTCCTGGACTGCTCGCGCTAAGTTCTCCGAATCCATTGTGGATTTCAGGCGAGGGCAAAGAACCTGAGATTGTCGCCGCAGCATACAACGCAGCTTCAAAATCAGATGAGCTCACTTCGTTTACGGGCGGGACGTCCCAGCAAGAGACTTCGGCCGCCAACTGGTTGCTCAAATAGAAATTGAACCAATTCCAAAAATCGAAGATGCGATTTCAAAGTCGTGTCCTGCTTCGTCTCGAGCGTGATGGGTAACAGCCACCGCGCCATGCGTATCAGCGACTGGCGGAGTTCGGCTACGCCCGTCGGTACTCAACCGCCCCGTGCCGATTCATTGCTAGGCAGTGTGGTTACAGCGGCAACTCAATTTGGCCGCCGCCCTTGTATCGGCCCCCATTTCCCCTGGGAACCGATGTGGTCGAAGCGACATGTCTCGCTCCCCCACTGGCCCCCCAAATCATCACGATCGCGCCGCAAATCTCGCCTCCCTAACGTACGCTCGAACAATCGACAATAGACGTTTTTCGCCGGTTCTGTGACTCTGATTGCTCCCGAAACTCCATGTTTTGCCAAGCACCCAAATATTTTGCATGCAGACCCAGATTACTCGCAAAACTCACTTTGACTTAAAATGACTTCTCCTCTCTGTTAGCGAGTTATCTACGTCAGTGCGTGATTGCGAGTCAGTATGTGATTGCCAAAACGACTACCACCTTGCCGCCGAACAGGCGACCGAGCGACCTTGGTGTCGAACCGGTTCTGGCTACCTTTTCGTTCCGGCGGTATGGCATGGACACGAAATCGCGTGAAGTCTGTCGATGGTCACGCTTTGCGACGAAACTCACCAAGCCACTGAGCCAACTCCTTCAAGTCGGCCTGGTCCATTCGGGACACAAGCTCCTGTCGGTGAGTGTCATGCACGGCGAGGATGTGGTCTTCATGAAAGACGATTTTGTCGCCTTGCTTGACCCCATGCAGTCGGGCTTCCACAAGCGTATTGTCCACCACGCCATAGAAAAGCCTTCCCGACCTTTCCTCAACCTGCACCCAGAAATCCTCGCCCCAGCCTCGGGATGGAACTCTC
>JBGTAI010000138.1:0-10418 GCA_041749955.1 Pirellulaceae bacterium
GAACGAAAATCGAATTTGGGGAGGGGGCCGTTCTGCGCTGACGGCCGCAATGACGCATCAAAACTAAATTCAAGCCACTATTTACGCGGCTAACTCGAAAAACTCCACCCGTTACGTTCGTGGTGAATAACTCGGGCTAAATCCTACTCATTTCACGATTCTGGAATGTTGTAAATTGGTGGCCATACATTGCATTCCTCACTGCAATGACCACAGGTCGAGGAACAGTAGGAGAGTTTGCTCAGAATTTTTGCAACTCAGCAAGCGTTATTTCACCATTGCTGTCGGTGTCGAGTCGATCGAATGTCGATTCGGACGCTTTGGCATCGCCAGGCATCTGCTGCCGCACTTCTGCCTTTGTGATCACACCATCGCGGTTCACATCCAGCCTGCCGAATAGAGCCGCATGTCGCATTCCAATCGGTGAATCCTTTTTCGATGCATCACTATTCTTTGACTCACTGCTAGCCGCTTGACTTGGCACAACATCGGGTAAGTAGTACTCGACATAGCCAACTTGCATTTCATCGTAGGTTTGCGGCCCCCAGTTGACCGTCTTGGTCGGATCAGGGTTAGCGGGATTGTTGTTACTGTTGTCGTACCACGATGTATATCGAATCGTGTCACCGAGGCTTACCCGTAAAGGTTCACGGTAGCGATACAGCAACTGCCAGTTGAAATCGTAGCGAGGAACATTCAACAGCGTCGAGGTCTGGCCATCCGCACGAATCAACTCATATCGAGCGGCTTTGCCACGCAAGTGCATGTGTGGCAGGAACCCCATCACGCGAGCGTCGCTGGGAATGGGCAGCGATGCAACTTCGCGATGATTGTCGGCTCCTGGTGGAATGCTGATTTTGTCGTTGTAGATGCCTTCGACGCGAACTTCGTGTTTCGGTGGTTTTTTCGCGAACACCAATCCGATACTGGTTTGATCCGTCGTCGCAGTTCCGTTGGGCGTGTAGTGCATTTGAAAACGGAGTGTCGCTTGTTTCGGCAGCCGTTTGGCAAACCCATCGGGATAGATGAGTGAGCTATTGCCGGGCACGTAGATACCCCAGAATCCATCGCGTTCGTTGGCTGCTTGCCCCCGTCCTTGGGCAAAGACGAGCACATGATGCACGACGCTGCGATCGCCAGGTTTGACTTCGATTGCCTGCACCCATTTGTCTTCTGGAAAATCCGTGGGAACGTCGACGTTCTTGTAAGGCATCTCGCCGGTTGCTTTGATCGGTTGCGGCTCGTTGAATTGAAAGACGGCGTCCGGCTCACCAATCTCCCAATCGCTAGAGAACTTTCTAGACAAGGGCGCGTCACTCGGATCACCGGCAAGCATTTCGCCAGCAAGCCAACCTAGTAAATCTTGTTTTTCGATTGTCGCGAGAGAGCGATCATTGATCCAAGGTGACTGCGACTGCGACTCCTTGTCCGCGGAGTCTTCTTCCGATGCAAACCAAGGCGGCATCGTACCTTGTTCAACGACTTGCTCGATCATGCCCGCGTGAGCAACAACGTCGTCAATTGATTCAAGTGAAAAGGGACCGACACCGCCGGTGCGATGGCACTCGACACAGTGAGCTTGCATGAGTCGCGAGATGCGATTGTGGTACGTCACCGAGGACGAGGAATTCGCCTTGTTGTTCAATGCCAACCGACAACCCGGAGCGTTCGTCGCTGAGATCATTGGTGTCCGACCTGCGTCAATTTCCGTCAATGCATCAGCAAGATAACGATTGCGTGGTGCCTGTAACGCATATCCCAATCCGTATTGATCGTCGATCGCCCCGTGGTAGACGATGGTTCGAGAAGCGTCCACAACGATCACATCCGTCGTCGTTAGCGCTCCGACACGAGTGGCGACCGCACCATCACGGTCATGCGCATAGATCGCGCGACCGTCGAATGATGTCGCCGCAGCATTAATTTCATCAAGCTTGTCAGTTGCAATTGGGTTCACGATAACCCAAGCGACGTCGCCACCGAACTCCTTGGACAACTCAACCAAAGTTGGCAGGTACTTCTTGCTCAGTGGGCAACTCGTACTGGTCATGGCGATGACGACTGCCCGATGACTCTTGGCTAGTTCGCTCAGGAGATGAGGATGCCCCGCCAAGTCCGTCAGCGTTGTGTCGGGAATCCATTTACCGACGCCATGTTCACCCGCATTGAGTGGCCGAGGACCTTGTCGAACAGCGGTCGTCGCAAGCTTGGCTTCACTCGTCTCATCCGCCAGTGTGACTTTTTGCGAAACGATTAGAGCCAAGAACAGCGTTAGCGCGAAGCGAAATGTCATTCGAAGTCTTTCAAAAGGGCGAAGCTGCCTTCCCCGGCGTCAAACTGCAGCGCGAGGTAGTGTAACAGTCATTCGACATGCCGTTGACTAAGCATCCTTCCGTTTTCAAAACTACACAAGATGCAAAACCACGCGAGCCGATTCCTAAACGCGAAGTTGCACTTATTCTGAATGTCAACAAACCATAGAACCAGAAACTGGTAGCTGGGATTGCTCGCTTTACGAGGACCCTCGGCCGCTGGACGCGTTATGTTGAAGACGAACAGCTAGCAAAGGTCCCCAACCTGAGTCGCTGGCGAGGTCACGAAATATCGCAGAAAGGTTTCGAAAACGTTGGTTACTGTGGCATCCGGCAAACGCCCTTCAATCTGTAGTCTCAAATCAGAGGGAACGTCTTCTCCGACAGCCTTCGGCATCGTAGTTTTGACTGTTCCCTGTTTTATGGGCGTCACACCAACGCGAGTCAGTGGGAGTCGGTCCAAAAGAAAATTTGCAAATAGCTAGAAACGCTTTCACGACCCATTGCCATGTTCGCATGCAATGATGCTCCCGCCCGCTATGCCCAAGAAGGCTGTCGACGCGTGGGATTACGAATCCCGAAAGATGTCACGATCCTTGGTGTCGTGGTGCAAGAATCGACGACTATGATCGCCATTGCTGGATCAGGCAGTCGCCAGCGCTGTCACGTTCATCGCACCCGGGTCGGCGATGGAGCGCGAGTTGCAGACGTCGCGAGAATCGTTGACCTCTCAGATTCAACGCTCGACAATCGCTTCAACGAAATTCTCGGCTCCACGGCTTACGATGAAATCGAGCGTGTGCGAATGGAGCGAACGAACGACCTACTTTCTGGCACCGATTGCAAGCCCGCAAAAATCCCTAAGCAAGCCGGCTTCGGAACCGTGCAGTACTTGGCAACCGTATTTCGTCAAGCGACAGGTCAAACACCTGGAGAATACTGCAAAGCGAATTCCTGGTAGCGAGCACGAAAGTTCCTGTTTCTCCAATTTATCGTCCTCCCGGCGGATTGCAGGCGAAGATTTAGGCTAACGACAATATTTCCACGAGCAGTTCGTTGATTTGACGCTCGGATCGCTTGAGTATAGATGCTGTTTCTTGTGGCTGCCCTTTTCTAGCGGATGACATCATTTCCTCGAGCTCTAGTACTGGTCCCGCGGTCTCGAAGGTGCTCAACATTCCTTTTAACTTGTGCGCCGTCGCGGCCACTTCATACATCTCATTCGCGGCCACTTGATCACGCAGGTCATTCATTACGGCTGGAGCATCCTCAGCTACCATCGCAGCCATCGCTGACAGCAACTCGCAGTCTCCAGACACTCGTCTTAGCGCTTCGGCAAAACGCTCTTTTTGCTTATCGTTCACAGCAGTCTCATTGTTCCGAGTCTTTAATCGTTACACCGCTTTCGAGGACGATGTTGTACGTTGAAATGCGATCACGAAGCTTCCCACGTGTGATCCCGAGAATCTCTGCGGCCTGACTTTGATTCCCACCGGTCGCGCTCAACACTCTCAGTAGCACATAGCGTTCCATGTATTCAACCGCTTCCGCATAAACATTTGTTGATTTTTCGGCAAGCAAGCGATCGATCAGCGCTGGCAGCATGGCACCAGCAGAATCAATCGCTTTATGCTCTCTTGCGGATTTGGAGGCAGGAGTGCTCTTGCGACCGGTGATCTCATTGGGCAAAACATCGGGAACGATCACCGGCATGACCGAGTCGAGAACACAGCGACGGATCACCGCGCGAAGTTGACGTACATTTCCGGGCCAATCGTAGCCAACGAGTAACGACAATGTCTCCGGAGAGATACCTTCCAGGTCAGGCTTATTGAGGTCTCGCTTTGCTCGATTCAAAAAGTGTTGGACCAATATCGGAACATCGCCGGGCCGATCGCGCAGTGGTGGTAATTCGATCGTGACACCATTGAGGCGGTACAGCAGGTCTTCACGATATTCGCCATCTTTTACCATTTGCTCGAGAGGACGGTTGGTCGCAGCGATGATGCGGACGTCTGTCTTCAGCTCGTTGTTTCCACCCACACGCTCGAACCGCTGGTCTTGCAACACACGCAGTACTTTCGCTTGCACCGACGGCGCCATGTCGCCGATTTCGTCTAAGAACAGTGTTCCACCGTTGCACTGCTCGAACTTGCCGATTCGCCGCGTTTCGGCACCGGTGAAAGCTCCTTTCTCGTGCCCAAACAATTCGCTTTCGAGCAGATTGTCGGGCAAGGCAGCGCAATTGACAGCTAGGAACGGCTCGTCGCGCCGATGACTGTATTGGTAGAGAGCGCGTGCGACCAACTCTTTTCCTGTGCCGCTTTCACCCCGCACCAGAACCGGGACATCCTGTTTGCTGACTCGACCAATTGCCTTGAACACGTCCAGCATCGACCCACTCCGGCCGATGAACAATTCGCTGGAGTCATCGGCAGCGTCATCTTCGGCAGCGATCGCCACTGGCACACTGCTGATCTTGCGTTGATCAATTGCCTTTTCCACTAGATCACGAAGCGGATCCACCGAAAGTGGTTTGGCAAGATAATCAAACGCGCCAAGCTGCATCGCTTCGATCGCGGTTTGGCTGGTCGCCTCGATCGTCATGAAGATGACAGGCAAACGGCGGTCATGCTCGCGAATTTCGCAATAAAGAGCCAAGCCGTTTTGGTCCGGCAGAACAATGTCTAACAACACAGCGTCGAATTCGTGCTGGCGCACCATTGCCAATCCACGCTCGGCCGTGTCTGCGGTGAAGACATCGGCGATTGGAGCGAGTGCCTTTTGAGCGAGCAAATGAATTGAGCGGTCGTCATCTACGACAAGTACTTTTGGCATTAGCGGCGATCCGCAGGTTTTTTGGGTTGGGTTTGCTTCGATCTTGGATCGGTATTCTAACGATTGGGTGCCCGTTGCCGACATGGGCGGTCGTTCTTTCGTGATCATGGGGTAGTCTCCTGATTCTTTTGGCCAAGAATCAAACGCAGTAGTACTGGATTCTGGAAAGTGAGCTTTCGATATGCTCGAGCTTGGCAATGAAATTCAGGCGAACGCGACTGCGGTGTGGCAGCATCGTTTTTGGTCGAAGCATGTTGGTCGTGGGCTAGTTCGATTCAAAGGCACTCGATCAACGTTAAAGCAGTTGCCATGCCAATGACCGATAACAGCCTAATCTGAGAGCAGTTCAATCAATCAGTGAGCGTAAACCGACCAGCATGGTTGGCGAGAGATCAGTGTTTTGCATGGCGGTGCTGGGATTGACCCGCGTTATCGGTGACTTTGTCGTTTGGTAGATCGAATCATTCCTCGTCAATGCAATCTGCCGATGTCGATCCGATCAATCGGGACGAAGAGATTGCAGTGACGAAGAGATTTCCGATCGTCTGATGGCGGTGTTGCCTTCCTAACCCGCCAATTCATTGCCGAGACGCTTGGCGATTGGGCGGAAAAGACTGCTATCAACACGAGCAATGTCTCAGCGTTGGTCGATCATGGAACGAGTCACAGAGGGCGAGCGAGCGGTGCCAGACGAAATAGATAGATTAAAAGCAAAGTGCATGCTGCCGATTTTTGTTGGCACAACGTTTGCATTTATCGATGCCGAACATTGTTGTTCGGTATCCCTTAAAACCTCGGAGACACAGATGAAAAGTTTGAGTACCTGCGCAGTAACGCTATTGACGTTCGCTCTCGTTGGTTGCGAAGAGTCCGCACTTGACAAGCAAGCTGACTCGATTCGCGATCAAACCCAGCAGCAAGCCGAGCAAATCCGCGATGCTTCTCAAATGGGCGCAGAGCATACTCGCGATGCAAGTCAGAACGCGGCTGAAAATGTTCGCGAGCGAGCTGACAATGCGACGGACGCTGTTGAGCGTGAAGCCGACCAAATCGAAGAATTCGGCGAGAATGTTGCCGATCGAAAGGAAGTTGTTGGCGAGAAAAACGCCGACGCGATTGAAGAACTTGGCGAAGCAAAGGCCGATGCACTGGAAGAACGAGATAACTAGTGCGATGTTTATAGTAGCGGTACTCGCTAGATCATCTCAAATCGGGTAATTCTGGCGAGTCCCACTACGTAATCGACTTCGCGGCTGAAGCCAATCATGCCAATCTCTAATAGTACCCGAACTTTGGTTCTTTCATACCAAAGTGTTCGTCGCGCGATTGGCGGAATTGGCTTGCTGTTGCCAATTATCCTGGGGCCACTGGGGTGGTTGATTTTTGGCATTGAGATTCAAGACAATATCAGCAGCTATTACCACACGGTGCTGCGTGATGTTTTTGTGGGTTCGATGTGCGCGATCGGTATTTTTCTATTTTGTTATCGGGGTTATGATTGGATCGAGAGCTGGACGGCTAACTTTGGATGTTTGGCGGCGTTGGGCGTAGCGTTGTTTCCGCTTGATGCGAACAGTGATCCGCTTGTTCAGAAATCGGTCGTCGGTTACCTCCACACTCTTAGTGGAGGCGTGTTCTTCTCAACGCTTGCGTTTTACTCGCTCTATCACTTCCCGAGTGCGAAGGATAACGAGCACGAGATTGCCCCCCATGTCGCAGAACGAAACTTTATCTATCGGACCAGTGGGACGGTGATCCTGCTCAGCATGTTTGCGATGGGAGCGTATCTGTTTCTGATCCCTGCGGAATTGAAGGCGTTCTGCAACGAGTATAACTTTCTATTCTGGATGGAATGGATTGCGGTATGGTCGTTTGCGGCCGCTTGGCTGACGAAAGGTCGAGCGATCTTTGCCGATATCGCTGTCGACTTGATGGCGATGCCAATCGAACTGATAAAGAAACGCAATCCGTAGTTTTGGGAGTCGCCAGGATTCCTTCATGGTTGGTAACTATTCAGCCTGCTGCTTCGCTTTTGGGTGGGAGCGGCGGGAGAAGGCCGGTTGTTGAGTATACGGCAAGCGATGAAAGGATTGTATCCAATGGCTGGTGGCCTCGCACACGCAGGGTGCGAAGCACTGACATCAACACGGACTGTGTTAGTGCGCCACGATCGCTGTGATTGCAGTAGCTATTCTTGCGTATCATTACGGCTGGACGAATCGCTCGCTCACCGGCGTTGTTATCTGAGGGGACGTCGCTGTGCCACAAGAATGTCAATAGCTCGTTACCGTGTTTAGTCAATCGCTTAGACAGACGATTGGCGTCCGGATGTTCCCATGTTTCACTGGCCAAGGAGGCGACTCGCGCCTCCAAACGTGCCACCAACATGTCATAGGCGTCCGCTGCCATCGTCGCTCGCTGGGGCTGAAGTTTCTTCGCGTCGCGATACACGCCGATCAGCCGACGCGAGAATGATTTCCATTCTTTGTGATCCGTCGATACATCATCCACAGCGGCAACATCACGAAGCAAATGCGGCCAGCATTTCTGTTTGTCGGCGCAAATGACCGCGTCGTACGGTGACCAAAAATCAGTGATCAACGTTCCTTCGAATGCTCGTGTGAAGAACTTTGCCAGCGCCGGTGATCCGCGACTTCGATCGATCATATAAAACACGTTTTCGGTGTTTGCAAAGCACCATAACCAGTGAGTCTTACCGCTTACTCGCCAACCGGTTTCGTCGGCGTGAAGTGTTGCCGATTCCAGGCTTTCGTGATGAATCTGCTCGTACCAAGCAAACAACAGATCAGCCAAACGGTGCCACATCTGCACCAATCCGCCGGGCGTCACCTTCATTCGCAAATGAAAATTGAACGTGTCAACGATTTGGCCAATCGACAGACCTTGCAGAAAGTGCAGCAGCGTTGCCAGCACCAACGTCCGGTTGCCCAGCGTGCAATTGGGAAGCACATCAGGCAGCTTCGGTTCGACTCGCTTCTTGCAGTTTGGACAGTAGTCTCGATGAATCACGTCTTCGGTGATGACCGGCTTGAGATCTTCAGGAATATCTTCGCTACGTCGAGACCGCGTCTTGCCGGTGCGTGTTAGTTTACCGCTGCAATCGGGGCAACGCTGGCACTGATGCTCTCGCGTGCGATCAGACGTTGGCAAGGGATCACGCGTGCGGCCGGTGTGTCCCGGCTGTCCGCCCCGTTTCTTTTTACCTTTTTGATTCGGCTTGGGCTTGATCGGCGGCTTCTGATAGGGCGGAATGACCGAGGAAGGCGTATTGGGGCCGGTAGACTGTGATAAGCCCGCAAGTCGCTGCTGCAAGGCGAGCAATGTGAAAACAATGCACTCAGGATTCGTGGTGGCAAACTGCCGAGCTTCGTCTTCGCTTAAGCGATTATGGAGCAGCCTATCCAGTAGACTGGTATCGACTGGCGGGTCGGCGACGGCTGTGGAATGCGATTCATCCATGATCGCTTCAACAGAACCAATTTCACCGTTTCAGCCAAGATCGATTTCAACAGGCTAAATAGTTACCATGGTTGAATTGGGCGGTGGGCAATTCTTGCGAATTCGACTATGGGTGATTGATGTGCGACCAGCGTGATTTGGGATTAGCCGGAACCGACGAACGCCTCGACTCCAACGCACGCTGAAGGCAAAAGTTTGCGAAACTGATCTATGGCACGTCAACGGCCTTTCCGGCCTACGACCGATCGGGTCTGAGTAACTCAAACGGCTTATTCAGGAGATACTCAAATGGTGACCAACTTATGCGATGCAGGGCGATCGCGAGAACGTTCTGTAAGCCGGATGTACGGAGTATCACACAAGCCCGGTTGAGCCTGACAAATTAATTGCGTTGATAGAGCAATTACTTGGATGAATGCCACGAAGAGACGTTGGCACACGACTTGCTTTACTTCTCCTTCGAGTCACATCGACTTGAACTGATACTCTACGGGAGAGAAAAGATGGCTACGAACAAGCGTGAACATACAGAAGCTGAAAAAGAACTTCGCAATGAAGACCCGTTGTCCGGCGAAGCGGGCGCGCATCCAGTTGGCGCTGGCGTGGGCGCCGCACTCGGTGGAGCAGGAACCGGAGCGGTAGCTGGCGCAGTTGCGGGACCTGTCGGAACCGTTGTCGGAGCGATCGTCGGTGGAGTCGCAGGTGGCTTGGCTGGAAAGGCTGTCGCTGAAGACTATGACCCGACTGTTGAAGTCGAATATTGGCGCGGCGAATACACCAATCGACCTTACTACGACGAGTCTCGCACGTTTGACACCGTCGAGCCAGCGTATCGAGCTGGTATGGACGCTTATGATCCAGCAACGACTGCGACGTTCGACGAGCGTGAGTCAATCGCCCGCGCTCAGTGGGAGCAACGCGATGACGCCATATTGAATTGGGATGACGCTCGACCCGCAGCCGAAGACGCTTACAAGCGGCTCGCCAAACGTCGTGCGAAGTAAGTACCGAGCTCAAAGTGCGTAGCGTAGTGGGTTTCGCCAGAAATTCTCGGATGCAAAGTATGTCTGGCGGACCCCATAGCGAAAGTTTTCAAACAACCTCTCTTCTTTTAAGGAATTTACGAAATGGCTACACAACAAGAACTCAGCGGAAAGTGGAAACAACTCGCTGGCAAAGTGAAAGAGAAGTACGGACAAGTCACCGAGCATGATTTGTCTCGCGTCGAGGGAAACATCGACCAGCTTGTCGGCTTAGTGCAACAGAAAACAGGTCAAACTCGCGAGCAGATCGAAGCGTTCCTCGAGGAATGTGGTGAAACATGCGAGTCGATGATGAGCCGAGTTTCTGAGCACGCGTCTTCGGCAGGTAAAACTTTGAAGGAAGGCTACGAAAGCGCGGCCGAGCAAACCAAGCGTGGCTATGACGCGTCTGTGAAGACACTCTCTCGGCACCCGCTCGAGTCGGTCGGAACGGCATTCGGTATTGGTTTGGTCGCTGGGCTTTTGATCGGCATCTCGTTGGGCGCTCAACGTGAACGTGATTTGAGCTGGCGTGACCGCTGGATGCGATAGTCACTAATTTTCCATCTCGCTACGATTTTCTACCTGAGAGCCACTGCAATGAAATTGGATTCACTTCACAAACTCGTAACCGTTCACGGCCTGCGGCCTTGAACAGCTACCATTCATAATCTTAATCGGTCGGTCAATGATGCGATTGTCAACGTTGCCCCCAGTCAATTGTTGCTCAGTGGCTCATGTAGAGATTTGCAGTGACCGTTGTCCA
>JBGTAI010000139.1:0-10741 GCA_041749955.1 Pirellulaceae bacterium
GAACGAAAATCGAATTTGGGGAGGGGGCCGTTCTGCGCTGACGGCCGCAATGACGCATCAAAACTAAATTCAAGCCACTATTTACGCGGCTAACTCGAAAAACTCCACCCGTTACGTTCGTGGTGAATAACTCGGGCTAAAAGACCAAGCAACTCATCTTGCGTAAATTGAGGCGCCAGATCGATTGGTGACATCGTTAGCAAGGTTTCGCGATCGTAACCCAAATTCTTGCACGCGCCCTGGTTCACTTCGACGAATTGCAGCGTCTCTTTCGATAAAATGTAAACTTCGCCAGGAGAATCCAGTACCAATTTTGCGAGCGATTCGGCCTTAGCTTGTGCTCTCTTTGTCTCGGTGACTTCGATATGAACTAAAGCAATCGCGCGGACATTGCTCAATTGAACCGGGTTAACACGGACATGGAACCATCGTTTTTCGTTCCCGTTGTGGCAAGAGTATTCGTTAATATACGCAGCGAGATTGCCGTCTCGAACGTGTCGAATTGCTTCGGCAATGTTCTGAGAGTGCGTCGACGATGGCCCCTGGTCTCGATCACAGACCTCAAGGTAGTTACAGCCGATGTAGTTACAGCCAACACCGGAACTCTTCGTCTCAATGCCGTTGTGATCAGCAAACGCTCGCCAGCGTTCGTTGACAAAGAGTATGTCGGCTGATTCGTCAAGAACACAGATCTCGGCGTCAATAGAATTCAATATGCTCTCTTGGAAGATTTTTGCGTCACGCAGATCTCTCGTTCGCTCGATGACTTTGGATTCCAGTTCCAATTGTTTTTCTTGAAGTGAGCACTGCAATGCTGCGACGGTACTGAACTGGGATAGGTTCTGTCCGATCAGGTAGCACAGAGAAATCGTTTCAAAGATAACCCATGCGCTGTGCTCTATCGGACGCCATGAAGCCACTGAGAATACGCCAAAAACGGACTGTGGCCATAAGTAGCCACGCACCAAGTGATCCACCACCGTTATTGCGACGGCAGGTACGAAGACGGTACGGTCACGGTAAGCGGCTAGTAGTGCGAGCGACACGAAAATGTGGAAATGGGCTTCAATTCGGCCGCCCATCAAGTGGATCAGCAACGCGGAGAACATCAATTGCCCGGCGGAAACCGCAAGCCGCGTCGAAAGATGCCCTGGTGCTATCCGCACCAAGTACAGTGGCACTCCAAGAATCGCTCCACCAAGAAAGATCGCTGACCAAACGTGGATATGAACGCTGCTTGTAGCACCGGTCCACGACAAAGGTGAAATGAGCCAGGCGCAGCCGATTCCGAATAGCCACTGAGCGATCAATATCTTTGCGAAAATGCGATCAACCGACCCTTGCGTGTCAGCGAGCATCTTCTTGAAGATTTGCTGAGCGTTTGCCGGTAATTTGTGTTTTTGAAGGTGTAAAAGCATCTTGCGACTCTGCTGGTCCCGTGTCGTTATTTGAGAACACAACCGAACGTGGGAGTCGTGATGTCTTGCAACGGTTCACGACGAATCAATGCCAAGACGGCTTCGGATCCTGGATTCTTGACGGAACACGTGCGACCCGAGGTGATACCACCACTAAAGGAGATGGTTCCGTCCGATTGAACGACGAGAAGAGCGCCGGAGTTTTTCAAACCAAGTTGATGTGAGACTTTCGAATCGACATCAATCACAAGAAAGGAATTAGGCAGGTTCTTGGCGAAACTTGTCGTATCCGTATCAATCCAAGATAGCGATTGATTACTTGGCATCGACACGAGAAAAGTACAGCGAGTCGATTGCGATTCAATCGCTAAGAGCCGCTCAAGTTCAGCCAGCGTTGTACGCGTGCACGGGCATTTCGGATGCAACGCCATAACGACGTGCAGTACACCCGCTTGAGGAACGAACTCCTTAAGCACATCCGCTTCAACTGAATCAATGCGATTGCGATCATGTGTTGCGCGAATACCATGTGAATCGAAGTCGACGGCGCCTGTGTCCGTGTCGTGGTCGAGCAAGGACCAAAAGCCAAAGATGACACAACCGAGCCATAATGAGCCGGCTAAGCCATATGCGCCACGCAGTCCTGCTGTCCCGGTGCGTTCACGCACCTGCGCAGTCGCTTTAAGCTGTTCCACCACCAAGTGCCCCCAGGTGTACGCGTGCAGTTTAAGTATTCAGATTAACAGACAAAGTTTTTGCTAGTTGGCTGCCCGCGATACCTTGTGAGAGGGAGCCCTGCCAACGTTCAAAGTTTACAATGCACTTTTTTGCACACAGAAAATATTTACTATTTGGCGGTAAACCCCCAGCTGATTCTGCCGTCATTTTCTGTGCGATCAGGAGATTCAGACTTCAGAGCCACTATTGTGGTTCGTTGAGCCTGGCACGTACGAGTTGCGGCAAGAATTTGACTGGAACCGAGCCGTGGTCCAGGACAGCTTCATGAAAACGCCCAAGTTCGAACTTGTCACCCATTTCGCGTTGGATCTCTTGTCGTAGGCGATAGTGGGCCATGCGGCCCGTGAAATACGTGCTCAATTGAACCGAGCTCTGTTTAGCACGGACAATCTTTAATTTTGCTTCGCCTTCGGACTGGTACGCCTCGTCAACGAGAAACCGCAAGGCCGCTTCATCGCTAATGTCGGTACAATGCATCCTGTGGTCGAGGATCGTGTTGGCCACCGCTCGGAGATAGAATTTCAACTGGTTCAATCGCAGTGCAAGCTCACCGTTTCCATAGCCTTGGTCGAGCATCATTTGCTCGGTGTACACGGCCCAGCCTTCGATGAACACGCCCGATTGGAGTACGCGGCGAATCAGCGATGGCACACGATTGGAGTACTCCAGTTGCACATAGTGGCCTGGGTACGCTTCGTGGATCGTCAGCACTTGCAGCATGTGACGGTTGTACTCTTCCAGGAAGCTTTGGATTTGTGACTCGCCCCAGATCGACGGGGGTGGACTCACTGCATAGAAGCTAGATCCATTCGGATCCAGCGGCAGCGCGGATTCTAGATAAGCGATCGAATTGCCGCGTCGAAATTCTGGCATCTCGATGACTTGGCATTGATCGGGTTCTGGGAGTCGGAGAATGTCCTTCTCGCGAATGAATTCCTTGATGCTTGTTACGGTTGCACGTGCATCGAGGATCAATGCTTCTGGTTGCCCGTGCTCTTTGCTTACCGCTGCGATGACCAGGGCGATAGTTTCTCGGCGTCCGGCCGTATCGTCTGCTGGCAGCGGCTTGTTCGGAAAGTAACGGCTCCAAAGCTGTCGGGCGACAACATACATATCGCGCTGGACGCGCAGGAACTCCGTCTCCGCTTCTTCAAGGACTTGGTCGGCCGTGAGTCCCAGATCCAAGACAAGTTCGAGCTTGCGAGAGAACTTTTCTTTTCCTAGTCGCCATTCACCTTTGGATTGAGGAAGCGCCTCGGTTTCCAGGAATTTTTGGTAAGTCTTGAGTTCTTCGGCGATGGTGGAGGCGGCTTGCTTCAACGGTTCGATTTGCGGCGTGTCGCCTACCAGATCGAACAAGCCCTTTTCGTAGAATGAAATCGCACCACGATTTTGCAAGATGGCTGTATCAAGCACAGTACGCGGCGGGTTCTGGATCGTCTGTTTCGCGATCGCAACGATTCGCGGGATTTGTTTCATTCGCGAGATTGCATTCTCGATATTCTTTTCTTTCGGTAACGTCGATTGCGTGAGCAGCGAATAGACACTGTCGTTGATATAGCTGCCGTATGTCCGTGGGTCTTCTTCGAACGGTTTGGTGTTTTCGGCTAGCCAAATATTGCGAATCAAGTCATCTCTCAGGATCGCGTAGTCAACCTGGGAGTCCATCGAGAGATCCGATTCGGAGAAGTTCGTGAGAAGATTCTCGAGGCTCTTCTTTTGTTGCCGCAACCAGCCTTCGCGCGCGGCGGCGGAAATGTCATCGAGCAAATGATCGAATCGATGGTCGCCAAGAATCGTCGCATCGAGTGGCCGTAGCTTGAACGTTTCTTCGAGGTGTGCTTTGAAGAATGCTTGTAATTTCTCGTCCGCGGTTTGGCCCAATGCAGGAGCGGACGAGGAAAGGCACACAAAAGTGAGCAAGTAAAACACATGGATTAGACGGTTCTTCACAAAAAACTCACTTCGCTGGGAGGCTACTTGTTCAAATTTTGCCGTGATCGCAGGCGTTCTGCCTTGATCGCTACCGTTTTAGGCGACTGCCAATTCCAATCGCGGCAACTCAAAGATCATAACGAGCGAACGACTTTTGAAGTCCCCCCTCAACTGCCCAGTTTTGCTGGACGGCACATTGAACGCCCTACGAGGTCGAGACGGTACCGCTTGTGCAGTGTGTCACAAGCGATTGCGAATGCGAGCATTGGGATTCATGGGGAAGATTGACGAGAATTTTAGCGACTTCGGTAGAACGAGTCGGATACGATGAAAACTCGTCCGCGGTTACTTCTCACGGAACTCTTCTCTTATGAGGCATGCTCATGTTCTCCAGTGCATTTCGCATTGTACCGCCGGTTGCCGGTGGATTGATGACTCGTCGTCTTCACACGCTCTCGCCTGATGTGAGTGTCCGGCAAGGCTTGGACACGATGCTAAAACAGAATCACTCAGGGATGCCTGTTGTTGATTCATCTGGAAATTACCAAGGTGTGTTCTCGGAGAAGTGTTGCTTGAGGGCAGCACACGATACGACGACGCGGAAAGATTGGGATGCGTTGCCGATTCGAGAGAGCAACGCGATGGCGACCGAGCTCTATTGCTTGGCCCCCGAAGAAGATTCTGTCGCGGCCATCGGTGGACTTTTGAAGAACGGTGTTTCGGGGGCACCCGTCACGGATGCCGACCATATATTCCAGGGAATGTTTTCAGAAAAAACGAGCATGCGGGTCTTGATCGGCGCGGCTTATGATTCGATGCCTTCGGCGACGGTGAGTGCTTTCATGGACCGTGATCGCAGTCGATTGATTGATGATGAGACATCACTCGGTGCGATTGCGACGATCTTCATCGAGACGCCATTTCGTCGGCTGCCGATTGTCCACGGCGACCGAGTGGTTGGACTTGTCAATCGCGGAAACCTGTTGCGTACCAGTCTCGAAATGCCGGAGGCGACGGTGGCGGACTATATGGATTGCAACGCACGAACAGTGACTGAGAATACGGATCTCTGGACCCTCGCGGAGATCTTCATGAACTCGCCCTATCGACGACTTCCCGTTGTTGCGAACGGCAAATTGGTGGGACTGGTCAGCCGACGTGATGTGCTCGATAGTGCCTATCATTTGATGGATCCGCCCAAAGAAACTCCCAACCGATTCCTTTACGTCAGCGCCTTGGAAGGCACGAACACAGAACGATTCGGATAGCGTTTCGCAATCCACGGGGATCGGCGTGATGGGAGCCACATGGGGCTGTCGTGGCATTGCTAAAAGACCGATATTTTGGCGGCGGCACGGGCGATTTCGTTACGAGCTAGCCGCAGAAACACCGCAAAAGCTCACAGTTCGCTTTGGAGGGGTTCGCAAAATCGGCCTCGCGGGTGACACTAGGGCGAGAGAGTTCCTATCACGTTACTTGTTCCTTAGATTTTGCCCATGACGATTCAGTGGTTCCCAGGCCACATGCACAAAGCGCGTGTTGAGATTGCAGCGACGTTGCCGAAGGTGCACTTGGTTATCGAAATCTTGGACGCTCGGATTCCTTACTCGAGCGAAAATCCGATGATCTCGGAGCTGCGCGGTGATAAGCCGTGCTTGAAGGTGCTCGCGAAAAGCGATCTTGCGGATGATGCGGTGACCGCGAAATGGAAAGCGTACTTTGACGAAACAGTTGGGTTTCGAGCCCATCCAGTCACCACGGAAGACGTTCCGACAATTCGGCAAATCAAACAGTTCGCGACCCAGATGTTGCCGGAGCGCGAGGGCAAAGCGATTCTCGCGATGGTGGTTGGAATTCCCAACGTGGGTAAGTCGACGATCATCAACTACCTTGCTGGACGGAAAGTTGCCAAGACAGGCAACACACCGGCGATCACCCAACAACAGCAACGCGTCAACATCGGCGACAACATCACGCTCTTGGACACTCCAGGCATGTTGTGGCCGAAGGTGCACAACGAGAGCAGCGGGTACCGCTTGGCACTACTCGGATCGGTGAAAGAGACCGCGATGGAATACGCAGACATCGGTTTCTTTGGAGCTCGTTACATGATCGAGAATTATCCCGAGCGGATGGTCGAGCGATATGGGTTGGAGACAACTCCGACGAGTGAGTTGGAAGCGATTGAAGCAATCGGTCGCAAGCGAGGTTGCTTGGGCAAGAACAATGTCGTTGACATCGACCGCGCGTCACGGATTCTCGTGATGGAACTCCGCAGCGGTAGCATGGGTCGATTCTCGCTTGAAACGCCCACGCTTATGGAACGCGAGAAAGCTAGAACCCTTCTGGTGATCGCTCAGAAAGAAAAGGACTCGGCCGAGAAAGACGCCAAGCGAAAGAAGCGTTTTCGCGACAAGCAACGCGCGCAACGCAAGTCTCGCGAGATGGATCGATAACAACACTCAGCGTCGTTACTGCTTGATCCACTGTTCGATTTGGTCTCGTTGGGTCAGCCCCGTGACTCGCTCGGAGACTTGACCGTCCTTCATCACGATCAGCGTCGGCAGCGACTTAATCGCCAGTTGCTTTTTGATCTCGGGATGCTCGTCAATGTTGACTTTGATGATGTGAGTCTTGTTCGCGGCGGCGAAGCCTTCCATCTCGTGCAAAATTTTGCCTTGTGTTTGACATGGGCCGCACCAATCGGCATAGAAGTCCAAGACGACAGTTCCTGGTGCGCCATTGATTTGGGCATTCAGGTCTGCACCTTTGGGTAAGGTCATCATCGTTGGCTGCGTGAAACTCGATGTCGACATCGCACTCACCAAGGTCGCTTGCGGCGAATTTTTCGTGGGTGATGCAATTGCGTTCATATCCGCTTGTTTGACTTCAGCAGTCGGAGAAACTTCGGCCGGAGCTTCACCTGCCTTGGCGATCTCAGTCGGTTCAGCCGTGATCGAGATATCGCGATCACGTTTAGCAAAGAATGGAAAGCTGGGGCGGTTGGCGCAGCCAGCGATCAGGACGGCGAGCCCTATAGCTCCAATGAATTGAACCGATTTCACGTGAGATTCCTGTCGTTTTACGCGTACTGTTAAGTGGGGCGAGATGCATTTCATCCATGGATCGACAATGCTTGGAAAAACAATGCATAAATGAACAATGTCTCGTACAAGCCGCCATCTTGTATTTGACGTTCTAAGGAAAAGTCGGAACTCTACGCGAGCCGTATTTTTCCGAAGTGTTTCACGACGGAGGGCAATTGGCAGTCGAACGAGGCCAATGGCCATTTCACTCTTGTCCAGCCCCAATCCTCAAAAATTCAACTTCAACTCAAACTTTAACTCGTGCTGACGCGGGTTCTTTGGTTGTTGAAGTTGAAGTTTTTGGGATGGGGGGTGGATTCAATTGACCGCGACGACGTTTATCTGGTTACCTTCGGGAGTTCATTGACGATGACGGTACATTTGCAACCACTCAGTGATGCTGAGGCCGCTGAATGTGAATTGGTGTTTCGCATGGTAAGGCAGCACATGGGATTTGTGCCTAACTCGATGCGAACGATGGCACGACAACCCGCGATCCTGTCGAGCTTTACGTTGCTAGCGGGAAATGTGCTTGGTCATGCCAGCGATCAACGCCCGTCGATTTGGCTGGGGTTGCGATTGGTCGTCAAGAACGTCGTGTGGACGCTTCGTCAAATGAGATCGAAGGAACGTTTACCGCTCGCACTCAAGAACTTGGTTGCGCATGTCACAAGCAACGCGGCGGGGTGCCGATATTGTCAAGCTCACACGATCGGCGAAGCGTCGATGCAGGGCGTTGCGCTGAGCAAACTCGAATCGGTTTGGGAGTTTGAACGAAGCGATCTATTTGATGCCGCTGAGAAAGCGGCGCTGCGGTTTGCGCTCGCGGCGGGGGCGACGCCCAATGCCGTGACTGCAGATCACTTTCGTGATCTTGCCGTTCATTACACCGAGGCACAGATCGTCGAGTTGGGTGCGACGGTCGCGTTGTTCGGGTTCTTGAATCGATGGAATGACACGTTTGCCACCACTTTAGAGCCAGAGGCGAAAGAGTTTGCGAGCAAGCACTTGGCATCGGCGGGTTGGACGATCGGTAAACACAAGTGATCGTGAGGGAGCTCATTCAATCCGCAAGAGAATCGGATCGGAGAATGGTTTAGTTGTGAGTGTTCCGTTCTTTGAAATGGCTCCCGTACAGAACACAAACGACATTCGACCGAGTCTCAGGACGGCCACTCGTCCCAGTTTCTTTTGGGCGAACTTTTGGTGGATGTGCATCGAAGCCTTGTTCCACGGTTGGATAATGACCAATAGTCGATAGAAGCCCCGCTCCGTCAGATCATGGCCGACGAACGACAGCACGCGTTTGTAAACCCCAAGGCCGCGAGTGTTGGCGTCGACGTAGGCGCAATACAACCAAGCTTGGTTGTCTTGGAACTCAATTTTGAATCCGAGGTCGGATTCGATAAAGCTTTCTCTCGCAGCCCAAACTCCGCCGATGACGGGGTCGTTCTCACCGGATTTCGAAACCGCGTAACCGAAATCGTTCTCTGTCGTCTCCAAGGGAACTGAATTCCAAGTGAACTTGCGCAGTTCGCTTCGTTCTTGAGGATCCGTAACGGATGAGACATCAAAATCGTCCGATTTCAATGCGTTCCAACTGTCACGCATTTGGGGCAAGTCGAGTTCGAAAAGATCGCCCACAGAAAATCGAAACAACCAAGCGGGGACAAATCGATTAAACAGAATCTCTGCAGAAAGGATGACTCCGCGGTCTCGGATTTTTCGTACAAACGACATCAGCTTATCCGTCAGTTAACGGTTGCTCGGAGGTAAGAAAACGATCTGACGTTTTGCGAAGGACATTGTCCCGCCAGCAATGCTCCTTGCGAACACGGCATCTGTACACGGCGTCGACGGCGAAACACTCGATGCTTTGAAACAGAAATTTTTGCACAATGGTAGCAAGCTGCGATTGCACGTGAATCCCCAATGGATAACGGATGAAATTTCCCAACATTTGAATTGTCCATCACCGGGTTTTGCTTGAGATTGCCGTGTTAGAAGTACGGCTCATCCCAAGTCAGAGAATGATGTTAAGCTGTTGGTGTCAACGCTCGCATTTTGGGTGTCTTTGACTCTCACCATCCAACGTAGGTCGATCATGAGATTACGGCTATTTTTCTCGATTACGGTGTTGTTGTTCGCACGATCCTTACCTGCGGAAGATTGGTTGCGTTTTCGTGGGTCCGATGGCTCGGCGGTGAGTTCCGACACTGAGACGCTGCCAACGCAATGGTCGCCGACTGCGAACATCGCGTGGAAGTCTGAACTTCCTGGCGCCGGCGTTTCGAGTCCGATCATTGTCGGCGATAAGGTCTTTGTGACGTGCTATTCTGGTTACGGAATGAGCCGCGAGGAGCCAGGCGACATCAAGAACTTGGTTCGACATCTTGTTTGTGTTGATTTGAAGACGGGCGAGAAGCTTTGGCAAAAAGATCTCGCAGTGACAGTCACCGAAGACCCCTACACAGGCATCGGTGTGACGGCTCACGGGTACGCGTCGCACACGCCTGTTTCCGATGGCAACCACGTATTCGTTTTCTTTGGCAAGAGCGGAGTCTATGCCTACGATTTCGATGGCAACGAGCTATGGAACAAGAATCTCGGTACAGAATCGGATCCATGGAAATGGGGATCATCCTCGAGTCCGATCGTGTTCGACAGCACGCTGATCGTCACCGCCTCGGCGGAAAGCCAAGCGATTGTTGGATTAGACAAAGCCACGGGCAAAGAACTTTGGCGACAGGAGGCAAAGGGCCTCGATGGCATGTGGGGCACACCGTCGCTTGTCAAGATCGACGATGGGCGGACTGATTTGGTGATGAGTGTGGCGAAGGAAATTTGGGGACTCGATCCAGCAACCGGAAAGCTGCGTTGGTACAGCGAAGCGACAGGGGCAGAACAAGCTCACTCAAGCGTCGTCGTTGAAGGCAACACCGTGTTCGCGTTCACGGGTCGAGGCGGCGGAAGTGTCGCCGTGAAGGCTGGTGGCACGGGCGACGTTACGTCATCGAATGTGGTCTGGTCAGGCCAGGACTCCGGCAGTTTCGCCTCACCGGTGGGTTACAAGTCACGACTGTATAACATTGGCAACGGCGTGTTAACCGTGGTCGACGAAGCTACTGGTGAGAAGCTCAATCAAGTGCGACTCGAAGGTGCCCAGCGCAGCGGTGGTGGTTTTGGGTCGCTCGATTATCCTTCGCCCGTGATCGCAGGCGACAAATTGTATTACGTGAATGGCTCGGGCCAAACGTTCGTGTTTGAACTTGGTGACGAACCGAAGCAGTTAAGTGTGAATCGAGTAACGGCCGAAGCAGAATCGTTTGGTGGCACACCAGCAATCAGCGATGGACGATTGATTCTGCGCAGTGCCAAGCATTTGTATTGTGTAATGAACAAGGGCGAACAAGTGAATCCATCGGACAGTGCACTGGCGAGGTCAGAGGCGAGTGCCGAGGAATCTGGGCGAGGTGGCTTCGGTGGCGGTCGCCCCGGCGGCGAAGGTGGTGGTCGCCCAGGCGGCGAAGGTGGTGGTCGCCCAGGCGGATTTGGCGGCGGCGG
>JBGTAI010000140.1:0-6752 GCA_041749955.1 Pirellulaceae bacterium
CGTGCTTGCACGCACCTTTTGCTGAATCTGGTGCGTGCAAGCACGGCACCCTACATTTCGCAGTTTGAAAAGTTGATTTGCCCTGCTTCGATTCTGTTCCGCCTTCCGCGTTCTGCCCGCCTTCCGATATCATCTTCCGAAGTCAGCCGTCGTTTCCCAACTCGATCGGGATTCGCCAATCGCCCCTCACGCAGGCGTCTGGGCTGGCGAATCCACCCGAAAACAATACAAATCGATATGAAAACTGACGAGCTACGCGAAAAATACCTGGCCTTTTTCGAGTCCAAAGGCTGTGTGATCAAGCCGAGTGATGTGCTCGTTCCGACTTGGGACCCTTCCGTGCTTTTCACGCCGGCGGGGATGAACCAGTTCAAAGACCACTTTCTCGGAAAAGTGAAGCTCGAATTCACCCGCGCGACCACGTGCCAAAAGTGTCTGCGCACCGGCGACATTGACAATGTCGGACGTACTGCGTTCCACCACACGTTCTTTGAGATGCTGGGCAACTTCTCGTTCGGTGATTACTTCAAAGAGGAAGCGATCCACTGGGCGTGGGAGTTTCTCACTGACAAAAAGTGGCTTGGAATCGACAAAGGTCGCCTGAACGTCACAGTTTACAAAGACGATGACGAGGCCGCCTCGATTTGGAACGAGAAGATCGGGCTGCCGACGTCGCGCATCTCACGCATGGAAGAAGACGAGAACTTCTGGCCCGCGTCGGCGCCGAGCCAAGGTCCCGATGGCGTTTGTGGTCCGTGCAGCGAGATCTATTACCAACTCGACGACGGCAGCGACGTGGAGATCTGGAACCTCGTCTTCACCCAATTCAATCGAGTCGGCGATCCACCGAACAACCTGAAACCGTTGCCAAGCAACAACATTGACACCGGCATGGGGCTGGAGCGGACCGCCAGTGTGCTGCAAGGCGTGCCGACGAATTACCACATCGACATCCTGAAGCCAATCGTGCTCGCGGCCGCTGACGTTGTTGGCGTGAACTACGAGTACAAGAGCGAAAACGGACGGCGGCTGCGTCGGATCACCGATCACGTTCGCGCGGCCACCTTCGCTGTCCACGAGAACGTCTATCCCGGTGCCAACGGTGCCAAGTACGTCATCCGTCGGCTGATTCGGCGTGCCGTTCTCGACGGCCACCAAATGTCGCTGCGCGAGCCGTTCTTGTACCAACTTGTCTCCTCAGTCGCCGAAGCGATGCGAAAGCCTTACCCAGAACTGAGCGAAACGATCTCGCGCGTCGAAGGCGTCATTAAGAGCGAAGAAGAACGATTCTTCGGGACGATTGACACGGGACTCGAGCGGATTGGCAAGCTCTTTGACGCAATGAAAGGCGATAACGTCGGCATGATCGACGGCAGTCGGGCTGCGGAGCTTTACACGAGCTATGGCGTTCCACCCGAACTGCTCCAACAAATGGGCGCCGAACACAACTATACGTTTGACTGGGATGGCTACAAACAAGCCATGGCCGCACACGCTGAGGTCAGCGGTGGCGACCAATTCAAGCTCTTCCAAACCGGGCCACTCGAAACACTCAAAGAAACGCTCCACGAGACCACCTTCAAAGGCTACGAGGAAGTTTCTTGTTCAGCCATCGTGCGAGGCATTATCACCGATGACGGTCACGACGAAGCACACGAAGGCATGTTGGTTTCTAACTTAGTCGCCGATGCGGATTCCCCAATCCGAATCGTCCTCGATCAAACTCCGTTCTACGGCGAGTCCGGCGGCCAAGTCGGCGATACTGGCACGATCGCTGGTGAGTCGTTCAAGATCCAGGTCACGGATACGCAAAAGCACGGTGGGCTGACGGTGCATCACGGACGTCTTGTCGAAGGTGAAGTAAAAGACGGCGATTCATGCGTCGCGACTGTCGACTCCGATCGCCGAGACGCGATCGAGCGGGCTCACTCCGCCACGCACATCCTGCACTACGCCCTGCAAAAGAATGTTGGCAAACATGCCCAGCAACAAGGCAGCAAAGTGGAAGCGGACTATTTGCGTTTCGACTTCTCCAACCAAGAATCACTCGACGAAGTAACGCTCGTTCAAATCCGCAGCGACGTGCTCGAACAAGTGAATGCCGACGCACCAATCCGCTGGGACACGGTCGCATTGACCGAAGCCCGTGAAGCGGGCGCGATGATGTTGTTCGGCGAAAAGTACCCCGATCCCGTCCGGATGGTCTCGATGGGATCGTTCAGCAAAGAACTCTGCGGCGGAACTCACCTCACAAAGACGGGCGAAGTCCAAGCGTTCGAAGTCATCAGCGAAGAAAGCGTCTCCGCTGGCACACGTCGAGTGATCGCGGTAACTGGACCACGAGCCAAGTCGCATCGCGATGAGACGGTATCGGCAACCCTCGCCGCCGCCAAAGTTCTTGGCTGTGCCCCAGCCGCGTTGCCGCAACATGCCGCTGAC
Organism: Pirellulaceae bacterium; assembly: GCA_041749955.1. GTDB lineage: Bacteria > Planctomycetota > Planctomycetia > Pirellulales > Pirellulaceae > JBBSJZ01. The sequence continues at coordinate 2,440 of JBGTAI010000140.1, forward strand.
TTAATGAAAGAAGTTCGCCAGCTGAAGAAAGACCTGTCGGCTGGCAAAACCGCAGCAGTCGAAACGAAGCCGACTGGGAAAGGTGCTGCCACATCGATTGAGTATCCCGAAGCTCGCGTGATCTTGCGGGACACAGCAAGATTGCTGAACATCGCGATGGCTGACGTTCCGAGTCGCTTGGAATCATTGCTGGGCGATCGAAAGTCGCTTATTGAACAACTCAGCCAAGCGACGTCGGGCGGCACAATGACCGCCGACGATCTTGTTGCCAGTGGCGAACAAGTTGGTGATTCGCTGTTGATCGTTCTGGAAACACCAGGAGCGAATGCCAACATGATGCGTGGCTGGATCGACCAGATCCGCAAGTCTAGCGAAGTTCCTGCGGCGGTACTCTTGGCGACCACTCAAGGCGAAAAAGTCGTCATCGTTGCCGGACTCAGCAACGCGTTGGTGGATCGCGGAATCAAGTCAGGTGACTGGGTCGGCGCCACCGCTGAAGCTGTTGGTGGCAGTGGCGGCGGACGCCCCGAGATGGCAATGGCTGGCGGAAAGGAATCTGCCAAACTCCCCGCCGCCCTCGAAGCCGCAAAGGCCTCGATGCGAAAGCAATTGAGCTAAAATTAGGCCAAGACCAGTTGCGTGGACCGGAGTTATGTTTTGCACCCCATGACTAACTTCGGCGCTCGATTTAGCGGACACACCGTTTCGATTCTAGAACGGTGATTGAGCTTCCTAAAGAAACGAAGCCACAGGCATTACGAGAATTTTACCGTCGCCAATTCGGCCGCTGCGGGCGACGGCTACGATCTTGGCGAGGACTTCTTCGTATCGCGAATCATCGACCCACAACGTGATCTCGACCTTTGGCACGAACGCTTCGGAGTACTCCGTTTCTTCGTAGCGATCGAGGTAACTTTTCTGGCGGCCGTAGCCCTTCACTTCCGTCACGGTCATCGCCTCCAACGGCGCACGACGCAACGTGGTGAGAACCTCATCAACTAAGTGCGGACGAACGATCGTGATGATTTGCTTCACGACTTGGACTCAGCGGTTTTGGTGCTAATGATCAGATCGAGTTCAGCCCTTAATTTTGGCAGAATCTCGTCATACGCAAAGGCGCCCAACGCTTCAGTACCCCGCTTGAGATTGACACGAGTTGGACCGCACCACAATCCCAGGTCGGCATCATCTGTTTCCCCAGGTCCGTTCACGCGACATCCCATCACCGCAATCGTGATGGCATAGTCCTTCGCGAACTCAGTCATTTCTTTGACGCTCTGAGCAAGCTCAATAAACGCTTCATTCTCAACGCGTGAACAACTCGGGCAACTGATGATATTCAATGCATTCTCGTTGAACTTAACGACACTGCGAACACGACCAGCATAAATGTCATCGATGATCTCCAACCCCGCATCAATTTCCTCTGGCTTGCGATCGTTTGGCAACGTCAACGAAACGCGAACGGTGTCACCGATTCCGCGACCGATCAATTGCTCGAATGCGATGCGTGTCTTGATGATTCCGTCGGGAGGCATTCCCGCTTCGGTGACGCCCAAGTGCAACGGGACGTCCGGTCTGGCTTCAGCAAAACGTCGATTCACTTCAACCACTTTGGCGGGATCACTATCCTTCAGTGAAACAACATAGCGGGTAAAGCCAAGTGACTCCACAAACTCGCAGTGCTCCAATGCACTCTCAAGCATCGGCGTGATCGAATCCGCGGGGTCGTACTTTTCTTTCTTCGCCGGATCCACGCTTCCGCAATTGACACCGATGCGAATAGCACAATCGTGCTTCACCGCTTGTTCAATGATGAACTGCACCTTGTCTTGCCAAGGCTTGTCGCGTTGGTGGTGATACAAATGGCCTGGGTTGTAGCGGATCTTATCGACGTAGGGAGCGACCAATTCTGCAAGCCGAAAGTTCTCTTGCAGGTCAACCGCCAAGTTGGCTGTCGTTCGCTTGCGAATCTCACCTAGCGCTTCCGCATCCGACTCGCTGTCCACAGCAATCCGAACCACGCCCGCACCACGGTTACGGAGCGCTTCCGCCTGGGCAGCCGTCGCTTCGATATTTTGGGTCTTGGTCGCCGTCATGCTTTGCACGGCAATCGGCGAACCGTCGCCGACAGTGATGTTACCGATTGCGACTCGACGTGTAGGGTTTCGCTGGATGGACATGAGGTTTTGATTGACTCCGTGCCGACGTCGTCGACACAGCAATGAAGTATGGTGAGTTCTTGTCTTAGTCGTTTGGGTTGACAGAACAAGCCCATTCGACACGCTACAGGATATCGAATTGGCTAGTGATCGAGCAGGGCAGCGCCAATTTGGGCGACAACCGGCACAAGATCCCGCTGTGCACGCTGGATCACGCCGGCACGGGAGCCGGTCAAGCCGTGCCGCTCGATGTCTTCGAGATCGTGGCTGAGTCGATCAAAAGCATGCACGACCGTATCCGCTGGCACCTGGATCGTCGCCAAATCCGCCCTTCGACTCAGCTCCAAATGCAACTGCTTGGCCGCCTCGTGCATCTCGATTGTCGACCGCACGATCGCATCCCGATACGAACTGGGTTGGAGGTACCGTTCATAGCGCTGGATGTCCGCTTGCAAGTACTCGGTACTTCCCTCGAGCGAGGCCGCAGCAGACAACAGGCTTTCATAGTCCAAGCTCGATGCGGGCAGTGAACCACCAAAGATTTGGCGCAGCCCGTCACAGGCAACATCCATACCAACGAGGGCCTGGCGGTCAACGGTGGCGAGTGGCCCCAGCGTCTTGCGCAGCGATGACCAAATCTCATCGACTCCAGCAAACGACGCCGCAAGTTCACGCGGCGCCGCACGACTGTCTGACAGACGTGCCAGCTCGCGACATCGGTCATCGAGCGAGCGACTCATTTCGACAATCCGAATCTGGTCTTGCGGCGGCAGCTTCCCGAGCGTGCGCAGAGAAAGCTGGTCCAACAACGCAGTGCAAGATTTCTGTAACCCAACGACCTGGGCTCGAACATCAATTTGAGGTGTCGGTGGTGGCATCCACATCAACGCGTAAGTGTCCGTGCCACATTGGCCGATTCGCTCCAGCCGCAGCCGTACATGCGGATCGTTCATTCCCGCGAGCCGACTCGAGACTTTTTGCCAGCGTGATACAAAATCTGTGAACCGCGTCACGACCTGTTCGTAACTCGAATCGTTCACGTTGTTCGACTCAGTCAACAAGTGCTGGCGAAGCAACCGCACGTCACGAATCAGACCATCTCGATCCTGAGGCGATAGATTCGCGAGTGACAAGTCATCGATCAACGACTGCATATAGGTTGCTGCGGTCAGCATCACCTGACGCAATTCGTCACGATCGAACTGAGGTTGAACCCCGAGCTGCTTTGTCATCAACGCACACACCTGGTCGCACTCTCGAATCCAACCGGTGCATTGCGAACTCAGTCCATCAAGCGAGCGCAATCCGAAAGACAGCTGACGCCAACGCGTATCCAGTTCACAATATGGCTCGACGAGCGTTTGCGGTGCGGCCAACCCATCACATTGCCCCAGTAAAGCACGCGAGTCTGCGTTGACGCGATAGGCGACTGGAACCAACGGACGCAGTGCAGGCAGCTTGACGGAGCTCCGTTTCATTTCCTCGACAAGTGGATTGATGGCCGCATCGAATCGAACCAAGTTACCGACAAAGTCAGCAGCCTCACGACTGCGGACCGTGATCGAACCGGGTTTGGTGTGGTCACGAGTATCCGTGGGCGTCCTTGGCGGCGTCTTCGACGGTGCCGCGGGTGGATTGCGATTGGGTGGAAACGGTCGATCAATTTCTCGGCCACTTGGTGGCGTAGCGGGGCCCAATGGTCCGCCAGGGAAAACGGATGGAGGCACAGGGACCTGGCGAGGATCGATCGCTTGAGGCTCGGGCGCCCGGGCGTGCGTCTCGGCCTCAACCCGCTTCCGCTGCTCTCGCTGCAATTGGGCTTCCGCAACCGATCGGAACAAATCTTCGATAAAAGTACCTTGCTGGGCTGCGGATGGTGTTACATCGAGCGAAAACAGCAACGGCACGATCACCATGACGACACAGCGAGGCCGGAGAAAACGTGAATATGCCGGCATGAGATGATCTCCAAAAGACGAGCAGCGAGCGTAAGCCAAAACGAACCGATGATGAGCCGCTCAAATTATAACATCGGTAACGGATTCAGGCTGCGGCGGATAACTCAACGCCAGGGCAAATCACTTTTTCAAATTGCGGCCTTTGTCTTTTCGTAGGGTGCCGTGCTTGCACGCACCTTTTGTTCAATCTGGT
>JBGTAI010000141.1:0-11897 GCA_041749955.1 Pirellulaceae bacterium
CGTGCTTGCACGCACCGTTTACTGAATCTGGTGCGTGCAAGCACGGCACCCTACGTTTCGCAGTTTGAAAAGTTGAGTTACCGTGCAGCAAGCCGGTTTTGGCACTAATTCGCACGTCTCGCAACAACTGCATCGCTCAAGTCTTGTAGCATTGCCACGCTCTCGTCCCAACCGATACAGGCGTCCGTGATGCTCTTTCCGCGAACCAAATTGCCATCGGAGAGACTCTGGCTTCCTTCGACGAGATTGCTTTCGACCATCACGCCCATGATCCGCAAGTCACCATCACTGAGTTGGCTGCATACGTCCCGGCAAACATACCGCTGGCGCTTTTGGATCTTGCGGCTGTTCGCGTGGCTGCAGTCGATCATGATCCGAGCTGGCAAGCCCGCTTTCTTGAGCAGCGCGGATGCTTCGTCAACGCTCGCCGCGTCGTAGTTGGTGTGGATGCCGCCCCGCATGATGATGTGACAATCACTGTTTCCCTTGGTCGCAAAAATCGCCGACTGGCCGTCTTTCGTCACCGATAGAAAATGGTGTGGCCGTTGGGCACTGCAGATCGCATCAACAGCGATTTGAACATTGCCACTTGTACCGTTCTTGAAACCGACCGGACACGATAGCCCCGACGCCAGTTCTCGGTGTCCTTGGCTCTCGGTGGTCCGAGCACCAATCGCGCCCCATCCGACCAAGTCCGCGACGTATTGGGGGCTGATCAAGTCCAAGAACTCGGTTCCCGTGGGCAAGCCCATCGCGCTGATGTCTCGCAACAACCCGCGAGCTGTACGAAGACCTCGATTGATTTCGAAGCTGTCGTCTAAACCGGGGTCATTGATCAAGCCTTTCCAGCCCACAGTCGTGCGTGGCTTCTCAAAGTAGACTCGCATCACGATCAGCAAGTTGTCCTGATGCTTCTGTTGCTCGACAACGAGTCGTTCGGCGTAGTCAATCGCGGCCTCGGGGTCGTGAATCGAACACGGCCCGATCACGACAACCAACCGATCATCCTTCTCGCTGAGGATCTGTTGAATCCCCGTGCGACCCTTAAAAACCGTCTCTGCCACATTCGGTTCAACAGGAATCTCTTCCATCAATTCGCGAGGCGGCATCAGTCGCTTGATCGCACCGATTCGAAGGTCGTCAGTCGCAAAAGTTTGAGTTTTTTCAGTCATCACGAGGCGGGTGGTGAGATATCAAATGTGAGGAAATGAAGGTGCCGAGACGCAATTTGGCGCAATCGACTATGGTCGATAAACGAAAACAATCAAGTCGAAGCCGGGATTTCAGCTCGGCCGAATCGCGTTGTGATAGATGTCTTGGACATCGTCACAATCATTGAGCATCGCAATGAACTTGTCGAACATCGGCACGTCGTCCGCAGGGATCTCAGTCCGTGTCTGGGGCAGAAACGTGATTTCTTCGACATCCAACGTTATGTCGGGCATCGCATCCATCAACGCTTGCTTGGCTTTAAAGAATTCCGTCGTCGGCGCGAATATCGTCACCTGGCCGTTTTCGCATTCGACATCCGTCACGTCAACGTCGGCAGCAAGCATCGCTTCGAGAACCGGATCAGCACTGTCACCTTTAAACGAAAGGACCGCCAAGTGCTCAAATGCGTGAGCCACAGACCCTTGGGCTCCGAACTTGGCTCCCGTCTTGGTGAAGCAATTGCGCACGTCCGTGATGGTGCGATTGTTGTTATCGGTCAGACAATCAATAATGACTGAGCAACCGCCGGGTCCGAAGCCCTCGTAGCGTGCGGCGACAAAGTCTTCCCCGCCAGCGCCATTGGCCTTGTCGAGCGCCTTTTCGATCACGTGAGCGGGAACTTGGTCACGTTTGGCCTTTTCGATCAAGCTGCGCAAAGACGAATTCGCTGCTGGCGCACCGCCATTCTTTGCCATCACGTAGATCTGTTTTCCGTATTTGGAATAGATCTTGGTTTTTTGACCCGCAGTCTTGGCCATCGACTCCTTGCGGACTTCAAAACTTCTACCCATCGCATTTATCTCTTGATCGCTCGCCGAATGTTGAAACTACCGCCATGTTTTACCTTAGCCAACAAAGTCAGCAAATGGCGGTTGGCGAAGTTGTCGATTAACGTGCTGTGTGAACGATTTCCATGTAACACTGGGCTACCAGTAGCGACAAAATAGAGTGTGGACACGACAGCCAGACAACTTCGAGAACAACGCTTTAAGTCAATTATTGACGAGAATCACGCTCGGTTTGGGCGAATCGCAAGAGTCTACGCTGGGTCGGATGCCGAGGATCTTGTCCAGGAAGTCCTGCTGCAGATCTGGCGAAGCCTGCCGGAGTACGACTCGAAGTCGAAACTGGCAACCTGGGCTTATCGAATTGCGCTCAACACCGCGATCTCGTGGCGTCGCCGGGTCACGCGAGAGAAGAGGCAGCCACCGGAGAATCGACTGGGGCCGGAGACACTGACGTCCCAGCCAGATTCCTCGAATGAGACTGAGTTGCTTGCAAGATTCTTGGACTCGTTGTCGGAGATCGATCGAGCTGTACTCGTGATGTATTTGGACGACCTCACCAACCAAGAAATTGCTGAGGCAATGGGTGTCAGCGACGGAGCGATTCGGACGCGGATTAGTCGCATTCGATGTCAACTCGAAGCCTGGGCAACTTGAAAACAGGGAAACAAGTGATGGAAAAACTCGATGATTTGAAGACAGCTTGGCAGTCGCAAAGCGGTATCACCCAAGAACGCTTCGAGAAACTCGGCATCAAAGCACGACGAAACTCAGACCTGTTTCGCAAGAAGATCTTTCATCGTGACATGGCAGAGACGGCGGCTGCGGCTTTGGGTCTTTGCTTTTTCTCACCCGGGATCCTTCTCAGCACGAACGCGATGGAGCGAACTGGCTTTGTCATCGTGATCGTTGGCGCATGTATCATCCCACTCGTCCTTTGGTGGGGACGCAAACGCCCAGTCTTGGCTGCTTCCACGGCCAACTTTCGCGAGATCGTTGATGCAGAAATTCAATTCATGCGGCGGCAAGTGTGGCTGATCCGCAATGTCGCATGGTGGTACATCCTTCCGTGTTATATTGGCATGGTTTTATTCTTTCTGAGCATGCGCAGCCCATACCGTGACACAAGCGAAGAGTTAGCGATAATCAAATACGTCGCTGTGGTTATTGTTTCTATCGTCATGGTGTTCCTCTGGCGGGTGAATCAATCGGCTCGCAAAAAGTACCTAGAGCCGTTGCTCCAGTATTACATCGACATGCGAAATGGTTTCGAGCGAGACGATGACGCGGTGATGCAACTCTCGGATGCACCAACTGAGTTCTTGCATTCGACCCCGCGGACACCGATTTCGAAACTCAGACGACGAATCGGCATCGCACTCGTCCTGGTGTGTACGACCACCGTCGTGGGACTCGGCTCCTACACCATGACAAACTTCGATGCACGCACCGGGAAGTTTGTCATCAGCTGTGCGCCTGTGGTTGGAATCTTGGTGATCGTGGTCACCGGCGTCTGGCGAAGAAATCCCAAGCCGCCATCGATTCCAGAGCTATGACACCAGTTTCGGATTGAAGCGACCTTCGTTTACCGTTGGCCGTTCTGGTCGTCCCTTGTACTTGTACGTGAGTGCCATGTTATCGAGACCCATCAGGTGCAAGATACTTGCGTGAAGATCATGGACGTGCATGCGGTCTTCTACGGCACGAAGACCAAGTTCATCGGTGGCACCGATGGTTTGTCCGCCACGAATTCCACCGCCAGCCATCCACATCGTGAACCCGGTGGGGTTGTGATCGCGACCATTGCCCTTTTCGGACATCGGTGTGCGACCGAACTCACCGCCCCACACGACGAGCGTCTCGTCCAGCATGCCTCGCTGTTTCAGATCCATTAGCAATCCGGCGACCGGTTTATCCATCGCTTTACAGAGTGACGAATGGTTCTTTTCAATTCCCGAGTGAGCATCCCACTTGCTTCCCGCTCCATGGTAAAGCTGGACAAACCTCACACCACGTTCGACCATGCGTCGACTCAGTAAGCACATGCGCCCGAAATCAGCCGTCTCTTTGTCATCGATGCCATACATCCGCTGCGTCAACTCGCTCTCACTTGCCAAGTCGACTGCCTCCGGCGCGTTCGCTTGCATGCGAAAGGCGAGTTCATAACTTGCGATGCGAGCTTCTAATTCGCTCTGCTCCGGATGCTGGATCGCTTCGCCGAGATTGATGTCGCCGAGTAAAGCCAACTTGGCAAGTTGCTGGCGTGAGCTAACGCCTTCGGGCGTGTTGAGATTCGGAATCGGTTGGTTGCCCTCATTCAGTTGGATTCCTTGATACAGTGCCGGCATGAAGCCGGCGCCCCAGTTTCGTGGACCATTCACGACGGAAGAACGATTGTCCTGCATCACCAAGTAAGCGGGTAAATTGTCGTTCTCGCTGCCCAGTCCGTACGTCACCCAGCTGCCCAGTGACGGCCGTCCGCCAACGATCGAGCAAGTATTCATCTGGCAGACGCCTGCCGAGTGGTTAATGCCATCGGACCAACACGATCGGACCACAGCAATATCGTCGATGCACTTCGCTGTTTCGGGTAACCAGTCGGATACCCACAAGCCGGATTCCCCGTGTTGGGACCATTTGCGCTTGCACTCCAGCAGCGGTGATCGCGACTCACCCATCGCCGTGATGACTTCACCAAAACTCTCGGGCATCGGTTGCCCCGCAAGTTCATTCAACAGTGGCTTCGGGTCAAAGGTATCGATATGGCTCGGTCCACCTTCCATGAACAAGAAGATGCACCGTTTTGCTGTGGGTTGATGATGGAAGCTCGATCGAGCACTTGCCGCCGTGGCCTGGTTTCCCATGAGCCCCGCCAACGCAAGCGAACCGAATCCAGCGCCAGACTCAAATAGGAACTCTCGGCGCGATTGAGCAGGTCGGATGTGCGGTGTATTCATGATTCTAAGTCTTGGGTCGCTTGATCAGGCGTCGCTGAGGAACTCTCTCGCAACGTCGATTCTTTTAATACACATACAAGAACGAATTGGAATTAAGCAGCACGTGACACAGATCCACGAACGCTTGTTCCGACGGCTCAACATAAACCGCCGTCTTGCCATCAGAATTCAGATCGAGTCCCAGTGCGCTGCTGTCGCGCAGCAATCCCGGATCCGACTCAAACTTCCAATAGCCCACCGTCGTGTCCTGGATCGATTCGCTCGTAAACAGCAACTGTCCAACGTCGAGCTTTCCGTTAGAAAGTCGCACATCATCGATCAGCCCATCAAATACGCTGCTGGAGCCCGATAAGCTTCCAGCAATACTCAATTTTTTCTTGCTTGTATCCTTCGTATCTGTTTTACCGAGCGTCACAATCGAGTGCTCGATCGTGACGGAATCCAGCGGTTGGTCGTCGTTTGACAAGTCCTTCAAATAGAACGTCACATCACCTGGCTTTCCGTCTTGGCTCATGTGAACCGCCGCGGCGGCGTAGTAGGGCTTGTTGAGCTCGATGTTTTGGTCCGAAAACAATGCCGCCTCAACAATGGGGCCTGATTCACTTCCGTCCGCTTTGGCAAGCGACGGCCCGAACATTTGCATCACGAGCGTTTGCGGCTTGCGGCGCGAGCCTTTACCCGTCACTCCAAACGACCATCCAGGCTTCTTGCCATCGGCTTCATACGAAGACGCGATCGTGCGAACGGAACCAGAATCATAGACGGAGCGAATTTGGAAAAAAGCCTCAACCGTCAAGTCGCCGCTGGGCAACGACTCAGTGCTCTTGGTCAGAAATTGGGCTGATCGATTCTTGTCATTCACGAACACGGATTGCCCATCGCGATAAGGCATTTGACCGGTTTCCGCTTGTGCGAGCGCAGTCGATTCACGTTCGTGCGCCAGGTATTCAGTCTGCGTTTCGAGGAAGTATCGAGCGCGTTGCAATTGATCCTCCGATGGCTCGCGTCCCGTTGCGAGTTGCCACAGATTTCTGATTCGCGTCGCGGTCTCGTCGTCAACCGAATTGCCTGGGGATGCTTCGCTGGCCCGCTTCGCAAGCGATCGAGCGTGGCTGAGCATTTCGGGGCTGTTGATCAACAACAGCGACTGGATCGGAGTCGTCGTCGTGTCGCGTGTGGAAGTGCTGTTGAAAAACAATGGCAAGTCGAACGCATCAAGTAGCGGGTCGCGATTGTTTCGCATGACACGGGAGTAAATGGAACGTCGCGGAACGTCGGGCAGTGTTCCTTCGCCGCCACGTCGCGCGTCCAATCTCGCAGTCACTGCGAAAATCGAGTCCCGAATTTGCTCCGCATCCAATCGACGCGTGTTGTGATGCCAGTACCAAGTATTCTCTGGGTCAATCGTTTGCTGGCTCTCAAAATTCGGATGATGCGACGATTGCCGATAGGTCGCTGACGTGACAATCATTCGATGCAACGGTTTCAGTCTCCATCCGCCTTGCACGAATTCTGACGTGAGCCAGTCAAGCAAACGGCTGTGCGATGGAGGGCCGCCGAGATAGCCAAAATCACTCGCGTTTGCCGTGAGCGGTCGCCCAAAGTGATATTGCCAAATGCGATTGACGATCACTCGCGTCGTCAACGGGTTTTCTGGATTCGTCAACCAGCTAGCGAGTTCGCTGCGTCGGCCGGTGGTGTTTTCTGGTTGGTCGGAACCGCTCGGTGCGACTCCTTGCACGCCGTCTGGGTCCAAAAGTGTCAATACGCCTGGCTGTACCTCCGTGCGTTTCTTGGGAATGATCGTCGGCGGCGATTCACGGCCTACATCGGTCGCTGCTAGAACGGCCGGCAACGGCTCGGGGCGTTTCGAGTCGAATTTCGCAAGATCGCGTCGCAACTCGAGCAAGCGTTCTTTTTGTTCGCCTTTGATTTTGTCATCGAGCCGCGTGTACTCAAAATCCACTTGTCGCCAAGCGAGTTCTACGAGTTGCTGCTCGCGCGGAGTACGCGCCTCGCGATCCTTGGCAATCATTGCTTGGATGTCGGGAGGAAAAATGATGATTGCCTTTTCGCGGGCCGAAGCTCGCACAGGTTCTTCGATCGCATCAATCTCAGCCCGAATCTCAGCGGTCGCGTCAAGCCAAGCTTTGTTTGCCTTTTCGTGCTCAGCTCTTTCGGCGGACGTCGCAGCATCCAAATCATCGCGCCACGAAATCGCTTCGAAGTAAGCCCTCAGCTTGAAATAGTCTTTTTGCAGAATCGGGTCGAACTTGTGGTCATGGCATCGGGCGCATTGCATGCCAAGGCCCAAGAATACGTCACCGGTGGCATCCGTGATCTCGTTCAGGATGCCATCCCACTGGCCCAACGCATCCCGATTGTTGTATTCGTAAATTCCGTGCCGAAGGAAACCCGTCGCGATGAGCGCTTCTGGATTTCCAGGGTAGAGTTCGTCGCCGGCGATCTGTTCGCGAACGAATTGGTCGTATGGTTTGTCATCATTGAAGCTAGCGATGACATAGTCACGGTAACGCCACGCCGTCGGGCGATAGTGGTCAATGCGGTAGCCGTCGGAGTCTGCGTAACGAACAAGGTCAAGCCAATGCCGCGCCCAACGTTCACCGTACTCTGGGCTATCAAGCAAGCGATCGACGAGTTGCTCGTAGGCGTCATCGCGATCATCCGAAAGAAACGCATCGATCTCAGTCGGACTTGGCGGCAACCCCACGAGGTCAAAGTACAACCGCCGAATCAGTGTTCGTCGATCGGCTTCGGGAGAGGGCAAAAGCGAATTCTCGTTCAAACGATTCGCGATGAATCGATCCACGTCACCACGCGGCCAGCCCTTCAGTTCACCAGCCACACCTGGGACATCGGGGCGCTGTACTGGTTGAATGGCCCACCAGTTCAAGTCTTCGTCGCTGAACGATTTGCTACCGCTCGTGCTCCTTGCTGCTGACTCGCTGTCGCCGCCCGGCCAGGCTGCGCCCGAAACGATCCATTTTTCTAGAACGGCGATGCTCGCGTCAGGCAACTTGCCCTTGGGCGGCATTTCGTAGCCCTCGTATCGAACCGCGGAAATCAGCAGACTCGCGTTTGAGTCGCCAGGCACGATCGCTTCACCGGATTCACCACCCGCGAGCACGTTCGCACGCGAATCGAGCCGCAAGCCGCCTTCTTGCTTTTCTTCGCCATGGCATGAGATGCAATGTTCAAGTAGCAGCGGTCGGACCTTGCTCTCGAAAAACACGAGTTGCTCGTGATTGATTGGATTCAGGTCCGGCTCGTTGGCGACTGCGAGCGTTGACGCTCCCGCGAGTGCAAAAACGGCGAGTGTGATTCTTCCAAGCATAGCTGTGCGTGAAAGCGATTGGGTGGGATGTTCGAGCACGGTCGTTCCTGCTCCGTGGGATGAGGCGAGACGCTCCAGTTTACTGCATCCGGCACGGCTTTGCTGCAAACTGAAGAAGATTATCGACTCAAAATTTCCTCGCGAAGCTGGGCTAGACCGCTCAAGTTCTCTTGCAGCGATTCTTTAGCGTCCAGTTCGTTTCTGTGATCGATAATTCCGATGGCACCGTGATAATTGCTTGCCAAGATGCTTTGAACCATCTCACGTTCGTGCATTCCTTTTCCAATCCCAAGGATTTTCGGGTCTCCGCTCGCGTTCATGCCGTTGAGATTGACACACAGCAGGTGCGGCTGCATCTTTGCAAAAGAGCCCGCCCAGTCATCGATGTGTTCGTGTCCATGATGAAAGTTGTAGACAATGCCGACGTTGCTGTGACCAAGCTCAGCCATCCGCTTACAGACCGCAACCATGTTCTCGGGCTCACCGCCCCAGCCACCATGGTTGTACAGACCAAGTTGGCATCCCATTGCTTTCGTTCGCTCGGCCAGTGACGCCATCTGTTTCGCCGCCATCTCGACCTTCGCCTCGTTCGAAGTATCCGGCTCAATCCCACGGGGCTCGCTCAGTGTCATCCAAATCTGTGGATGCAAATCGTATTTCTCAAAGAGTGCAAAAGCATCGTCATGGACTCCCCAAAAAGCAAAGAACTCGATCCCGTGCTTTTGGTACGCCAGGATTTCTTGCTCGAACGAAGCAACATGTTCTTGTCGCCAATCGTACGCACAACGATGCAGGCCGAGTTCCTTGAGCATGACGGCGCGTTCTTCCGGTCCACGTTTCGCCGCATCAAACGGCACGATACACCATGCCACGACATTCTCAGGCCCCAGGATATCGGACGGAGTTGATCCTGGCGTCTCCGCACGAAGGTGTACTTGCGACGATGCGACGACCAGCATGAAAACTAGGAAGAAGCGATTCGAGTAACCAGTCATAGAGAGCTTTCGAGTTGGATTGACCTGGGAAATGCATTCAGACCAAAGAAGACTACTTAGTTTTCACCGATAGCTTATCGATCAAATACTCAGTAGCGTTCTGGTGCGATACATCCGGCGCATTGGGGTAAACCAACTCGCACGGCACACCCACTTCGCTGAGACGTTCTTGAAGCTTGACGCCAAAGTTGGACGTGTGCGTGGGGTCTTTCTGGTCTTGGCCCAGCGCAGGCGGCGCACTGTAGAACAAGAACACGGGTGAATCATCGGAGGTCACGAGAGCATACGGAGAATACTCGGCGATCCACTCCGCGATTTCGCTTCGCTTTTCCAGGAAAGTCGCAAAGTCTTGAGTGTGCTTCTTGGGTGCATCCGCTTTGAAGATCCCGAATGCGTGACTGCCGTAGCGGCTGTTGGGCGTCCACTCTTTCATTTGAGCTGGATCGAGCGTGGTTTGGGCTCCGATGACCGCCGCACACATCAGTCGTGTGGATTCGCGTGCGATCGGATCTTCGCTGTCCGCCTTGGCCATGTCATCATGAAACGCAAGCCACAAACTAGAGCACGCACCGGCGGATCCACCGGAGGCACCAATGCGAGTCTTGTCGATATTCCACTCTTCTGCTTTGCTACGCACGAATTGCAACGCTCTCGCGGCATCATGAAGTGGCGCTTTGACCGGTGGCTGAACTCCTGCATCGTGAGCCTGGGAGACGTAACGATAGTTGATCGAGACCACTGAAATCCCGGCATCGAGATACTTGGTCAGACTTTCGACTCTCGACTTGTCGCCTGCCATCCAACCGCCGCCGTGAATGTAAAACAGTAGCGGTGTCGGAGTCTTTGAATCGGCTTTCCAGAAATCCAGCACGTTTCGTGGATGTTCGCCATAAGCAACGTTTGCCATGGTCGGTTCAGGCAACTTTGCGGTGACCTGTTTCGCCTTCGCAGTTTTCTTACTCGCGTCAGCGGGTTTGTCCTGCGCGAGCGAAAAACTCGCCGTAGAGATCGCAATAAGAAGTCCGCACAAGCGAATGGATGGAGATGCGAGGGAATGCATTCGTGACACGCTGGGGTGGGTGGAGATGGTGGGAAGCTCTGGAGCCAAGTTTTGGATCCGCGCTATCGAAGCCACCATTGTAATGTATCAGAACTAGGGAAGTTGCCCCGTACAGGAACTACCGCTTCCAACCAGCCCCGACGGATTCCCTCGAGATTGGCTTGAGCGGCACGACCTTAATGCTGCCAGACTCGCCAGGTCCGAGCATCGTGATCCCCGCGGGAGTCGTGTTCATGCCCAATGTTTTTCCGACGAATTGGTTATCCGCCCACGCAATTCCTTCGGTATCACAGCGAGCTTCGACGATGGCGTATTTGGGCGCGACGACTCGGTTTCCCGAAAACGTGGTATCGATCGGTGCGAGTGACGCGTTTTTGTCATCGCTCAGTCCAATCAAAATTGAGTGTTCGCAATTCACGAGTGTATTGTTCTCGATCCTCGCCCGTTGAACCTGGAAATAACGTTCGGCTGGCGAATTGGGAATGCCCATCATCAGCGTGATGGCGGATCTCGCATCGTCACCTGTCAATCCATCAAGGTAGTTGCCTCGGACAATGTGATCTTCGCCAATCACGCGAATGCCGCCCGTTCCATTGGCTCCTTCCCCGAGAAAGCAATTTCGCTCAACAAGACATCCGTTGCCATGTCGCAGCGTCAACGTGCCGCTGACTCGAAGGAACGTGTTGTCGCGATACACGTTTCCACAGGACTTGTTCGAAATGCATTCCGCCTCGCCATTGCACTTTTCGAACAAATTGTTTTCAACGACACAGTCACCCTGGAGCATCGACGTCTTGCTGTCACCGATGCGGATCGTTTCGCCTCCGTTCTTGCCGAGTTTCTCTCGCGGACCGAAGTAGTTGTGGTCGATGCGGTGACGACCCACATTGCTGTTGCCGAGCCACACGACAAAGGTCGTACCTTTTCCTGACTTGCCTTCGAACGTTGAGTGGTCGACGCGGTTGCCTTCGCCATACAAACCAAGCCAACGACTCTCGCGTGAGCCCTCACCAGTTCGAACACTGAGCATTGCACAATTCGTCAAGCGACAATTCTTGGCAAGAAGCTTAGAGTCTTTGCGAAACTGAATCACATCACTGACCGTCGGATCCGGATCGTTGAATAGCAGCCCTTCAACCACGAGGTATTCACCGCCGATCCTCAGCGTGCTGGTGCCGGTGAACACGACCTTGCCCGGCGTCGCCGCACGCAAAGTAATCGGCGCTGACTCAGTCCCCTTTCCGACGAACACGATCGAAGCGTCTCGCCATTCGCCATCGCGAAGCACGAGACGATCACCTGGCTTGGCAATCGACATGGCTGTTTTCAGTTCGACTTCGTTGGCAACGGGAATATCCGTCGCAATAGCAGGCGTCGCAAAAATAACTGCTAAGAAAAGAACCCGGATGAGAACCACATTCGACCTCAATAAATTCGGAGCAATCAACACGTATTCGATACAGAATACACGCAAAGGTAACTGTCGTCGCGTGGCAAGTTGGTGCGGGCGAGAGTGATTGCTGGCTCAGTGGT
>JBGTAI010000142.1:0-24012 GCA_041749955.1 Pirellulaceae bacterium
GGCAATGCTTACAGTCGTTGGCAGATGTCTCATCCATGATGACACCATTTTAACGGCTCCAGGTGAAACCCCCGATAGCAATTTCGCACTTGAAATCACGAGCAGTCCACCGTTCAAGGTCGAAGGCCGTGAACGGTTACACAAACTCTACGTTCACGAACTCAAAGACCTTTACAGCGCTGAAACGCAGTTGCTGGAAGCAATCCCACAGATGCGTGATGCCGCAACGGCCGGAGAATTGAAAGAGGCGTTCGCTCACCATCTGAAAGAGACGAAGACGCACGTTAGTCGCCTGGAGTCCATCTTCAAGTCCTTGGACTTCGAGCCAGGCGGGCACAGGTGTGCTGCGATGGAAGGTCTGATCAAGGAAGGCGAGGGGCTGATCTCTGGCGACATCGAGCCACGTGTCTTGGACGCGGGCCTAATCGCTGCGGCTCAGCGAGTGGAGCACTACGAAATGGCTGGCTATGGAACTGCCCGTGCATATGCCGAGAAGCTCGGAGAGCGAGAAGCTGCTGATACGTTGCAACTGACGCTTAACGAAGAGGGCTTGGCAAATCAAACCCTGACACGACT
The DNA here is from genome assembly GCA_041749955.1 of Pirellulaceae bacterium. Classification (GTDB taxonomy): domain Bacteria; phylum Planctomycetota; class Planctomycetia; order Pirellulales; family Pirellulaceae; genus JBBSJZ01. The sequence goes on from JBGTAI010000142.1 coordinate 577, forward strand.
CGCTGAGCGAAAGATCAACTTCATGGCCATGGACCTATCAAGTAAGTAATACTCGCGTGGTGGGATTCGCCAGAATTGTATGTTCTATCCTTTTGAACAAATTCTGGCGAATCTCAGTGCGCAACTTTTAAAACAAGAGAATCGAAAATGCTTTGGGGATTGATTGCACTTTTGTGCCTGATTTGGTTCGTCGCGGTAGTCGCCAAAGTGTTTGTTGGCGGTGCAATTCACCTATTGCTCTTGATTGCGATGGTCGTTCTCGTCGTTAGGTTACTTCGCGGTAAAAAATCGCCGTTGTAGTGAATTTCGCCAGAAAAGTGACCCGTCGCAGCTAACTTCTAATCCCTGGTTGTTCAAGGAAACTCGCCGTAGTGGGAGATGCCAGGATTCCAAACGTTACCGAACAGGAATTCTGGCGAATCCTAAGACCAAATTCATCTACTCTGCGTTTTGAGAGAACACAAGTACCGTGTAGGGCGCGATCGAAACGACGCCTGAAGCTGGTTGGCTATCGTACGAATCGCAAGACGCTTCCACGTTTTCCGACGGGAAGTTGCCGAAGTCGGGACTGTAGGTTGATGCGTCGGTGTTCAGCCTCAAACGCCATTGTCCAGAACACGGGAATCCGATTTTGTAGTCCGTCCTAGACTTGCTTGAAAAGTTCGCGAACACCACCACGTCATCACTGGCACCTCCCTCCGCGAACCTGCGATAGGCAATCAGTTTATCAGCATCGTTCAAATGAAAGACCTCGATGCCTTGGCCTGTTAATCCTCGGCTTGCGCCACCTCGATTCAAACGCAACTGGATTAGGTCAGCATAAAGGCGAACGATTCCTGAGAAATCCTTTTCATTTTGCCAATCCAATTCCTCAGCATCTTTGAAGTAACCACCTTGCAAGAACTCTTGTCCTTGAAACAGCATCGGGATTCCCGGTGCGGTCATCACGAGCGCCGCGCCGAGTGTCGAGCGTTTCTGTGCGAACTTGTTTTCTTCATCCGCAGGTGCGATCTCGTTGGGTACACGAGACTTGCCATTGGCAACTTCGTCGTGCGATTCCGTGTAGACCACACGTTGAAAAGCGTCGCAGTTATAGCAGTGCAGTAATGCGTCGCGTACAACGTTCATTGACCGGTCTTGGTCAGCCGGCGTGGTGATCACGGCGCGAATCGGATGCACAAAGCCGGCATCCCACTGCGCCGAAAATCCAGCACCACCTTCGATGTCGGATTTGGTTAAGTACGCGTTGTCTTGTAGGTCTTCGGCAATCGTGATGGCAGCCGGATAATTCGCATGAATCTCGCGATTGATCCACTGCGTCAGCCCCCAGCCTTCGGGAATGTCCGATCCAGGGTTGCCATCGATAGTGCGAATAAATAACGTCATATCATATCGCAATCCATCAATGTGATAGTCTTCAAACCACATCATGGCGTTGTCGCGAATGAACGATCGAACTTCGCCTCGTCCATAGTCTGGACGACTATCACCCCAAGGCGTTTGGCTGCGATGATCGTTGTAGAAGTAGATGCCGCCCTTTTCGTTCTCGCTCCAACCGTCAAATTGCCAAAGGTCGAGATCAGACGGGCCAAAGTGGTTGTAGACAACATCGAGGATGATTGCGAATCCCGCTTGATGGGCTGCTTTTACCAGGTCTTTAAACCCCTTAGGTCCACCGTAAGCACTCTCGATTGCGAAAATGTGCGCCGGGTTGTAACCCCAGGATAAATCGCCAGCGAACTCGGCGATCGGCATCAGTTGCAGTGCGTTGACACCGAGTCGCTTCAAGTGATCGAATCGTTTTTGCAAATTTGAGAAGGTGCCGACGTCCTCCCCGTCTCGGTTGAACGAGCCGACGTGCATTTCGTAAATGACTAGCTCATTCCAATTGGCAATCTTGAAGTCGTCACCGCTCCAATCGTAGTCGAGTTCGTGAATCACGCCGCTGCCAACAGAATTGGTGACTTGACGAACACGGGGGTCGATGCGATCAAACGTTTGCTCGCCATTCTTGATGCGGTATTTGTATTCATCGCCAACGGAAGCATTGTCGACTTGTGCGAACCAATGACCATTGCCCTCTTGCTCCATGGGGTTGGTGGCATCGTTCCAGTCATTGAACGAACCAATCACGCTGACGGATTCTGCGTTTGGTGCCCAGACACGGAAGGCGACTCCCGTTTGTTGGGGCAACGGACCGACGCCGGAGGGTCGCGAGACGCTCGTGGTGTCAACTTTTGTTTCGGTTTGCGTGACAGCGACTGACATCTTTGGAACCGTGATTGCTTGTGGTGAATGTTGCGAACGGTTTTTTGGATTTGTTCGGATAGTAATTTGCATGCATAGCAATTTGCATACCGGTAGTGGGATTCGCCGCAATTCCTTGCCATGAACGGCATTCTAGCGAAGCTCACCACAATTTTGGAAGTTTGCTTAACATGACCTTCTGCATCGGTATCAAAGTTCGTGATGGTGTAGCCGCCTTGGCAGATACTCAAATTGTTCGTTGATGCGAGTCGTTGAATAAATGAATGCTGGCTCCGTTCATCCATGTCGATGACTCGACTTTCGCCATGAAGAGCGGTTTGCGATTCATTCTCGAGAAGACGCTGCGGATCTCACATGAGAAGATTTCAGCTGCAACTAACTGGTGGTCCAAAGCACTCGGCCGTGCACTTGCAAACATGGTGATGGACTGGGTCAAGTCGCTTTCGCAGTCGGAGCGACCGAACAAACGTTTGTTTTCGTCGGGTGGACGATTCGCAACCGCGATGATCAAGAATCAGTCACTGGATTCGTCCTGTCCGAAAGTTTTCATCGGAAATTGCCATTCGGGGTACGTTGGCACGACAATCGCATTAGCACCCTGACAAGAGGCCAGTACAGTTCTTGGCCAAGCAAAAGCACCTTTAAGACTTTGGAGACAGCCATGTTAAGCTGGGCACTCACTTTCCTCGTGATCGCGTTGATCGCAGGCGTACTTGGTTTTGGCGTGATCGCTGGAACCGCTGCAACGATCGCAAAGATTTGCTTCTTTGTGTTCCTCGTGTTGTTCATTGTCGGCCTGGTGATGGGTCGCCGTGGTCCTATTACTTGATGCAACTACGTACATGCATGTCCGAAACGGGTGTCGGTTTCGGCGAACCACAGTAGCCCGTTTCGTTTTACATTAGGCGGCTAAATCTTGGACTCCACATAATTCTGGTGTTCAGGCTTTAGCCGCCTTTCTTGATACATCAAGGATTGTTCATGACCAAAATCCAGCTCGATATGGCGGGTGCGTCCGACATTGGATGCACGCGTTCGGAGAATCAGGATCACTTTTTGATCGCGGACTTGCGACGCCAACTAATTATCCGTGAAACGGATCTTCCCGCGAGTGAACGAGATGAAATGTTCGGGTGTCGAGAAGGGAACTTGCTCGTCGTTGCGGACGGAATGGGCGGCCATCACGGCGGCGAAAAGGCGAGCCGGACGGCCGTGAAAGCGACCGCCCGTTACGTATTGGACATGATGCACTGGTTTTTGAAGTTGTCACCCGACGACGAGCAGGACTTTGTCGATGAATTGTCGAACTCACTTCGTGTGATCCAAGAACGCGTCTGGTCCCAAAGCGACTCGTTAAGTCGCGGCATGGGCACAACAGTAACGATGTCCTACCTGCTATGGCCAAAGATGTACGTCGTGCATGCTGGTGATAGCCGTTGTTACCTGTTTCGAGATGGATGTTTAGAACAGCTGACAACAGACCACACCATTGCTCAGCAAATGTTGGATGCGGGCGCGATGTCCGAAGATGATGCAGCGATATCGAGATGGCGGCATGTACTTTGGAACTGTGTCGGAGGAGGTGAGGAACGCGTTCGTCCCGAGGCGATCCTCAGTCAACTGGAAGTGGGAGATACCGTTCTACTGTGCAGCGATGGGTTGACTGGGATGGTTAACGACGCGTTCATTGCGTCCGTACTCAGTGGCAGCCGATCCAGCGAAGAATCCGTGAACGAACTCATCGAAGCCGCCAAAGCCGCGGGCGGAAAAGACAACATCTCGGTCGTCGTTTGTCGCATTCTCGATCAACTGAAGGACGAGTGCGAAGATGAAGTCTTGGAATTCAACGACACCACCATTACGCAGTAGAAACGGCTGTTTGGTCGCCTTCGTTTGGTACGTTCGCTTCGACGGTATTCGCCCAGACTTGCTTATCCACTGAACTCGCGCTGCCGATCAGTGTTGCGAACGATACGTCAGCGGCGTCCCGTCCGACTCCGATGCGGATCAACTTGTTTACAGGTGCCAGTTTTGTTGGATCGAACAAGTACCATTGCCCTCCTAAAAACGCTTCCATGAACCCGTGGAAATCTGGCGGTTGAAGATCGACTGCGTACCCAGCGACATACCTGGCCGGGATGCCAAGACCACGGCACAAAGTGATCGCAAGGTGCGCATAATCTCGACAGACCCCGGTTCGCTGCATCAATACATCGGCGGCGGTTGACGTCGCCGTTGTGCTGCCAGGTGTGTAGTCGAGATGGTTATTCACCCAATCGCAAATTGCTTGCACTCGCGAGAATCCCGGTGGCACCTGTCCAAACTCTTCAAATGCGAATCGTCCCAGAAAATCGCTCTCGCAATATCGGCTGGGGTTCAAATAGGTCAAAACTTCAGGTGGCATTTGCGACACCATTGTTTCGCCGACGTCCGTCGAACGTTCCACATCCGCGATAACATCCACCGTGGCTCGGTAGGAAATCTTTAACTCACACGGCTCGACGACCACGCGATGCATTTGGTTTCCTTCCAATCCGACTTGACACCATTCGGCGTTTAAACACGGATCGAAGTTCAACTGCTCAAATAAAACTTGCTGATGAGCCGTTCGCGCAACCGCGATCTGAAACAGGAAGACTGTCGTTTTGCGTACGTCATAGGTTAAGTCGCTGCCGACATTGAATTGGGTCATTGGTATGGTTGTTGGTAACGAGGAGGTTTTGTCGTGGTCGTTTTGCAATGGAATCGGCTATCGCGAATTTTTTTGCAGTGTAGGCTCTAGCCGATTTTTTCGTGTAGGTAGTTGTGCGATCACTGCGTCGCTACGGAGACTGTGAACGTACGTTAGCTTCTCAATAACCTTGGGCGAGAATTTTTCTGGCAGGAGCGGCATGAGGCCGAAGTCCAAATTGAACTCGCTCACGTTGACCGCGACTTCGAGAACCAAACGGACAATCTCATCTGCCGACGCTGCGGCCGAAAGGTTGATCGAAGTCATGCCTTGTGCGTTCGCGGTATCAGCAATTGCCATGATGTCGAGATAAACATTGACAGTCTCGGCAAAGTCTTCCCATGGATGCATCGTTGCATAAGCACTCACGTGTGACTGTACCCAATCCGGTTGCGGCCCCGATGCGTAATGTACTTGCATTGCAGCGTCGTAGTTGACGGAGAGCGGGTCGCCAAATAGTCGGTGATACTCTGGCAAGGCAACGCGACTGGCATAACACCAGTCGATGTAATGTCCGATCTCATGACGCATGTGGCCGATCAGTGTCCGTTGTGGTTCGCCAAGTGCCACACGCATCTGCTCGCGGTAAACGCTATCGGCTTCCAGAATATTCACGACAATGACACCGCAGTCATGTCCTGTGAAAACCTTCTTGAGCGTGCCGTCGGGTTGAGTTTGATCTTCGAGGAATTGAAATGACAACGGGTGGGTCTTGCACAGGTCGCTGATGAAAGGGGGAAACCCGAGCGACTTTAACTCCACGAGCAGACGTCGTTTCGCACGTTCAAGCTCGATCCATCGAATCGCATTCCCTGGTTTCGACAAGTCGGGCGTTACGATGGTGAATCCGCACCAGTGGCACAACGCATCTTTACTGCCGACGAACGAGTTGCACACCTTGTATATGTGATTCTTGCAGTGACTTCCAATCGCTTTGCAATGGGTGCAAGCAAACCCGCCGTTGGGTTGCGACTCAAAGCTGGTTAAACATTCACACTTGTTGCAGCGACCCACGCTCGCTTGGCACTTCAAGCAAACCGTATTGTTAAAAAACAATCGGTTCCCACATTGGCATATCCCTGTTTTCATAGGTTTATCGTTTTCTACGCGTCTCGCTGATCGCCGGCACTCATGCTGCCAATTCCAGGAGAATCAGCGTTTTTAATCAATGAGCCTGAGACGCTAGCCGATTTTCGACTGAATGATTCTTGAGATCGGCTAGCGCCTCAGGCTCAATATTGCTTGTTATTTAAATTACGGAATGCAAATTCGTTGGTCACCGATGCTGGCGATCAGTGAGAAGTGTCGTTTTTTCGTTGTGGGACTCGCCAGAATTCCAAGTTCAAAGGCAGCCATTTCTGGGGTAATCCACTACTGATTGCCTAGCTCCGGCAAGATCAGCCGTTCATCGGCGTGTTGGATGATGAATTGTTTCATCGCCTCTTGTTGACCGGAAATCGCATCGTCGGCAGCTTGTTGAACACGATCATCCGCCCGACTGACAAACAGTTTTGGAACTTCCACGCGAACGGTAAGGCCCACGGTTACCGTGACCTTAGTCGTTTGAGCGTCTGGTTCCGCGTGCAATGTCGTCGTGTAGCTTTCTAAACGTCCCGCTGGCCCTGTTGATTTCGTCACCACGTCAATTCTGCCTGGCTCGATATCAGCGACTTGGCGAAGGACCAATTCGTCCGCCTCCAAAGTTGGGTCATCAAGTCGCACGGTTAGCAATTTGATCGCGGACAATTCTGACTTTGATCTTCCCCGGATGGCATTGAGCAGCGGTCGGTCGTCCATCGAGGTATCGAGTGCGATGTCTTGAACACGCTCGTCGAGCAGCTTCATCCCTGAATGACCAACGATCGCCGCAGTCGCGTTTTTACGAACCATGATTTGACGAAAGCGATCAAAGTCGCAATCGAGGGTAAACGTTTGCGATCGGTTTCCCGTTGCCACGTGCTCGACAATACTGGCTTTCCACACGATCACGCCGCCTATGCTGATGACGGCCGTGATTCCAAGTGCAACGAAAAAGTTTTTGTAGGAACGATTGAAGTCTGGCAAGACTTGACTCGAGTTGGGACGTTGAAATTTGGTGATTTGAATACACGTATTAGCATTTGTTGTGCCAATCGATAGGGAAAGATTCGCCAGAATTCCTCTCGAGCACATTCGGTCACAGGAGTTCTTGTGAATCCCACTACGAATGTTGCGTTAGCCGCTTCACTAGATTCAATAGCAACGTTTTGTCGATTGGCTTGCTGAGGTAATCGTTACAGCCACTTTCGATGCAACGTTTCATGTCGCCTTGCATGGCGTCGGCGGTGAGCGCAACGATCGGTTCGGCGAAGCCAAGTTTCCGGAGTGCTTTCGCGGTTGCGTAGCCATCCATCTTTGGCATTTGCATGTCCAGCAAAATCAAGTCGTAGGTTTTGCCTTGCTCGATCGCCTGGGACACGGTGGCAACCGCTACTTCTCCGTCTTCCGCTTCGTCGACGTTCGCTCCGGCAGCAGTCAAAAATCGCTTGCTTAGAAAACGGATGTCTCGACGATCGTCGACGACCAGAATCTGGCAATCGAGGTGGACGTCAGCGGGAAAATCTTTCGCTTGTTCCACGTGAGTTTGGGAGGTCGGATTCACCAAAGCTAAATGCTTCACATTGCCGGTCGCAATGGACACCGTGAACGTGCTCCCCTTGCCAAGCTCACTCTCGACCGAAATCTCGCCACCAAGCATCTCGGTCAGCCGCTTGCTGATCGCCAGTCCCAGTCCCGTGCCACCGAACTCTCGATTCACGTTGCCATCGCCTTGCGAGAATGGTTGGAACAGTCGCCGTCGTTGTTTGTCGCTGATACCAATTCCCGAGTCGACTACCTCGAATCGCAATTCCCTGGTCTCTTCGGAGTAGCTGACAACGACTCGCACGGTTCCCATCGGTGTGAACTTAATCGCATTGCCGACCAAGTTAATTAGTATCTGGCGCAGTCGCTTCGGATCACCTTCAATTTGTTCAGGAATCGGACCACGATATTCGACTTCGAGTTCAATATGATTGCTGGTCGCCCTAACCTCCATGATCGAGCGGACATCTTCTACTAATCGTTCTGGTGAGAACAGTTGCTGACTGATTTCAAACTTACCAGCTTCGATTTTTGACAAGTCGAGTATGTCGTTAATGATATCCAGCAGGAAATCGCCGTTTCGACGAATCGTGCGGGCGTATTCCAACGCTTCGGAATCTTGCAATTTCTCGGAGATCAAATCCGTGTAGCCGAGAATGGCAGTCATAGGCGTACGAATTTCATGGCTCATGTTGGCTAGAAATTCGCTCTTGGATTCGTTTGCTGCTTCGGCCGCAACTCGCGCATGCTGCAATTGCTCTTCGGCGATTTTGCGTTCGGAGATGTCGACGCCGGAGAAAATCACGTACTCCACTTTGCCGTTGTCGTCGAAAACAGGAGCCATCATGAAGTCGATCATCAAACGCTGGTCGCCTTTTGCGTACAGGCCAACATCGTAGCGAACGGTTTCACCCGAAAACGCTTTGGCCATGGCGGCCCGCATGTCGTTCGCAACGTCTTCGTCATACGTCCACCACGCACACTCGGCAAAATGTTTTCCGATCACTTGGTCACGAGTTAATCCGGCGATGTTGATAGAACGATCGTCGACTTCGACCAAAATTCCGTTGCGGTCGATTACCCCAACAAGCCCGAGTTGGTTGTTGATGACACGGCGCAAGTGTGTTTCGCGATCCTGTAACTCGATTTCCCACTGCTTATGGTCCGTTACGTCGCGCGCGGCCAAGATGCCGTGGCTGGGACGAGGCGGCATCGTGGTGTGATCGAAAAAGATGCGTTTGCGAATGCTTAACCAGCGAATGACACCATCCGGTCTGACGATCCGATGCTCGGCTGCCATTTCGCCACCTTCGTGGGCGGTGAGACTTTTCTTGATCCACTGGTGCAGCACAGCGCAGTCATCTGAATGGAACGTTTCATGCATCCGTTCTCGTGTCACGATGGATTCGGAGTCGCCCAAACCATAAAGTCTCGCGGCTTCCGGCGACAGCACGACCTTGTTCGCCACGTAGTCAATTTGCGCGAGTGCAAAGTCCGCGACTTCGATTCCCAAACGCAAACGTTCTTGGCTTTCCTGTAACGCTTCTGAAGCCTGTTTCGCGTCGGTGATGTCCGTGTTGGTGCCAAACCACCTAAGGATATTTCCGTTCGCGTCACGGATGGGTTGAGCACGCGAAAGAAACCAACGATAGTCTCCATCCTTTGATCGCAGAGGGAATGTGTCTTCCCAAGTCTCGCCACTGTCCCAGGCCTTTTGAATCCTATCGACCACACGATCGATATGATCCGGATGATGGACTTTCGTCCAACCCCAACCTTGCATGGATTCGAAGGTGGTTCCGGTGAAATCGAACCATCGTTGGTTGTACCAAAAGATCGACCCGGACGCGTCCGCCATCCATGTGAACTGTGAGATGTTATCCGCCAGATCGCGGAATTTCGATTCGCTCTCACGAAGCGCCGTCTCCGCTTTGGTGCGTTCCAGTTTCAATCGAATGATATTGGAAAGCTGGCGTAGCAAGTCAATCTCGTTGTCACGCCATGTATGAGCATGTCGCTTGGTGACACAGAGCATAAATTCTAATTGCTGATCACGGTTGCATGGTGCGTTAACAATCGAGCCAATTTGCAGCGATGCGAAATTCTCAGCGAGCTTTTTTGAGCGTGATGCAGCCAAACTATCGTTGACCACCATCGGGAAACCAGATGCAAGTTGACGGCGCTCGTCATCCGTTGCGAACTCGGACATATCAAAAACACCCAGCAAACTCTGCGACTCATCCGTGCAATAATCTGAGATCGCATGGGCACACTCTGCATCCTTGTCCATTTCAACGACAAGGAAGTGCGAGATCTGCATGTACTCGGCAATGCGCTGGCTTGCCTCGGCGATGATGGCATCCGCGTTCGTCAACGCTGCGAGGCGACTGTGTAAATCAGCCAGGAATGCCAGTGAGAGTTCACGCAATTTTCGCTCTGTGACGTCAACAGCGACGCTGAGGATTGACAAGGGCGATCCATCCTCATTCCGATGAATGGTGCCACGACAATGTGTCCAAACGATTTCGCCATTGTCACCCCGAATGACGCGAAACTCGATTTGGTGATGCTCACTTGTTTGGACGCATGCTGATTCGGTCAACAGTTCAAATTGCGGACGATCCTCAGGGTGGATCGCGTCTAGAAAACCGTCTTTGGTTGGAACAAAAGATGCTTCGCTATAGCCAAACATTTCGTACAACCGCGCTGACCACGTAACGTGATCGGCGGGGATGTCCCATTCCCAAATTCCCATCCTGCCGGATTCCAATGCAAGGTCAAGCTGGGCCACCCTTTGTTGGACTTCCAACTCTGCAAACTTGCGTTCGCTAATATCGACACCGGACGGAATCAGGTGAGTGATGTTCCCATCGTCGTCTTTGACTGGGGACAACATAAAGTCGATCGCTAGTCGCAAATCACCGGCCATGCGAACTTCAACATCATAGCGAACCACCTCTCCTGTGAGGGCAGTTGCGATCGCCGCTCTCAAATCGTTTGCCACCTGTTCATCGTGGGACCACCAATAGCATTCCCAAAACGGTTTGCCGATCACGTCTTCGCGAGCCAAACCGCCTGCCAACAATGCAGTCGCGTTGGCTTCTAGCAAAACGCCTTGCAGATCAAGCACTCCGATAAACCCCACGGTGTTATCGATCACGCGCCGCAGATGGGACTCTCGCTCCGCAAGGTCCTTCACCAGTTTCTTGCGCTCGGTGATTTCGAGGAACGTCACAACGCAGCCGACAACTTGATCATCTTGCATTTGCGGATATGACCAGAACTCGACAGCGAACGAAGAGCCATCTTTTCGCCAATAAACTTCGTCATCGGCGTGAACCTTTTCGCCTTGTTTGTACGCGAGATAGATTAGACATTCTTCGACGGGATACGGCGAACCATCCGCGTGAGAATGATGAACAAGCGAGTGCATCGGTTTGCCCATCAGTTCGTCGGGCGTTTCGTATCCCAACAGTTTTGCACAAGCTTCATTTGCGAAGGTGCAGTTGCCCTCCCGATTTAAGCCGTAGATTCCCTCCGCCGTCGAGCTGATCAATGAGCGCAGCTGTCTTTCACTTTCTTGAATCCTGTTGTGGGCCATTCGTGCGGCTGTGACATCGTTGAACGTAACGACGATCCCGTCACGCTCCCCGCGACGCGAACGGTAAGGCAGCACGCGACGAACGAACCACTCACCTGAGTGTGTTTGAATCGTATCCTCGATAGTGTCATTGCCATCGACAGACTTTGGATCAGGCAGCGGGGGTATTTCTTTCGCCAGCGGCATCAGGTGCGCAAGCGGTCGACCAATGTCGGTCGGGATCAGTCCGTAAACTTTCGTGGCCGCCGGTGTAAAACTGCGAATGCGCAAATCGTTGTCGAGAAAAATCGTCGCAATCTGTGTGCTGCGGAGTAAGTTCTCGAGGTCACTGTGGGATTGTTCGAGAGCATTAACAGCCGCCTGAATTTCTTCTTTTGAGGTTTCCAGTTCTTCATTGGCCGATTGCATCTCTTCGTTAAGCGAGAGCAATTCCTCGTTCGATGACTTTAATTCCTCGTTGGCCGTTTCAAACTCTTGAATCGAGCGTTCGAGGTCATTGCGAGTTGACGACAATTCACGTTCAAGATGAGCGATGATCGCATCAGCGTTGCTGTCGGTGCGGGTGGATGTCGCATCATCGTCGGCCGCCAGCGTGTGGGCTGATTCTCCATGGACAAGCGGCAGCCCCGCGTCATGGAATAAGACCATGAACAGTTCCGCTTCCTCGCCGACGCGTGGCATCGGCTGGACGGTTAGCATCACTCTCTGGAGCTTGCCTTCGATACGAACGGAAAGGTCGTCGTGCACAACGCGACGACGCTTTGACTTTGCTTCCTGAAGAGTCGCTCGCAATCCGATTCGCAGCCCGCTGCGAGCCATCTTGATGATGTTGTTTTGAAAGTTTCCAGTGCCGACAGTGAGGTATTTGTGCATGTCAGCCGAAGCGCACAAGATCTTCCCATCTTCTTCGACGATCACCGACTTGGGCGCAAACTCATCGATCACGATTCGCTGCATGACTTGCATTAAGTCTCGGTTCGCATCCTCGACGCTTGATGGCGTGGGATTCGATTCGCCAGAATTTTTACCGCTATCCGGCATCGACAGCGCCGCAGTTGCATCAACGCCCGTCCCCTTGCGCTGCGAAAGTCGATGTTTGGCATCGACTACTCGGAAGAGTTCGCCGTGAGACGCGATATTCTCAGACGGACCGAGCAACAAAAATCCAGATGGACGCAGCGCGTAATGAAACAGCGGAATGAGTTTCTTTTGCAGATGCGGCCCAAGATAGATCAGCAGATTGCGGCATGAGATGAAATCCAGTCTCGAAAACGGCGGATCGCTGATTAGGTTGTGCGCCGAAAACAACACCAGCTCACGGACTTCTTGCGTGACTTGAAACTTCTTTCCTTTCTTGATGAAAAAACGTTTGAGTCGCTCTTCTGTGACGTTGTCTTCGATCCCGATCGGGTAGATTCCTTGGCGGCATATTTTCAAGGCTCGATCGTCGATATCAGTCGCAAAAATCTGGACTTCAGGCGGCGACTCCATTTCATCCATGTGCTCGAGACAGAGCATAGCGATCGTGTAGGCTTCTTCACCCGTCGCGCACCCGGGTACCCAAATTCGCACGACGTTTTCTGGACTTCGCTTGGCAAACAGCTTGGGCATCACCATTTGAGCCAACACTTCAAACGCATCTGGATCGCGAAAGAACGCTGTAACACTGATCAGTAGTTCGCGAAACAATGCTTGCGGTTCTTCCACGTTGTCGGCAAGGAATTTGACGTACGCTTCGACGCTAGAAAGTTTAAGGACCTGCATCCGTCGCCGAATACGGCGCGCCAGTGTGTTTAGTTTGTAGTGTTGGAAGTTATGGTTGGTGACCTCCAACAAACGCTTTGAGATCGCGGGAATCGCGTCATGAATTTGTTTGACGGAGGAAGTTTCGACTGCCTCCTGTTCAACACTGGCGATATAACTCGCGTACTTCTTAAGCTCCGCAGCGATTGCCGATGGCGAGAGGACATAGTCGGCGACGCCGGTCGTCGCGGCACTGCGCGGCATGCTGTCGTACTTGGCGGTGTCGGCCGATTGCGCAAACGTCATTCCGCCCGCGTCGCTAATTCCTTTCAGGCCCAGCGTGCCATCGGAGCCGGTACCAGATAAAATCACACCGACGCCGCGTTCACCTTGGTCATCGGCGAGCGATTGCAAGAAGTAGTCGATGGGAGTCGTCGGTCGTTCATCGTTTTCTGGTGTCGCAATCCGCAGCGACGAGCTTTTTAGCTCCAACAACGTCCAAGGCGGACAAACATAGACCGTTCCAGCTTTGAGCTTCTTGCGACCGGAAACTTTGACGACAGGCATATTCGTTGTCTTGCCCAGCAGCTCGATCAGCAAATCGTCGCTTTGCTTCTCCAAATGTTGGACAAAGACGACCGCCAAATCTTGTGCATCGCCAAGCGAGCGCAACAGTTCCTGAAACGCCTCCAATCCGCCCGCTGATGCACCAACGCCAACGATCAATGGTGTAGTAGTTTGTTGGGTTGGTTTCATCAAAGGACGCAAGTAGATGTTGAGAATGGTTCGTCTTGGGATTCGCCCGAATTCCCTGAACGCTGAAACTCCGACGATTCCCGCTACAAGGCTCGCGCATTCTACACACTTGGCGAATTGCTGAGAGGCAGTCGACAGCACCTGAAACATCAGCAACCAACGTGGTCGGAAATCAACCAGTGATCGACGAAAGCCTGCACTCCAGTGGCTGTCGACTACTCGATGAACTTGCTACGCCGCACGGAAGTGGCGAGCAGGATGATTGCTCCGATGACAGAACCGATCCAGCCGCTTGATTGAATCAACAAACCGCCCTGAAGCAAGTATCCGATTGCACCACCGACGAATGAACCCGCCACACCAAGCAGGATCGTTCTCATGCAACCCATTTTGCTGCGGGTTAGGTACGATCCCGCGAGCAATCAACCCGAAGACGATCCAGCCGATGATCCAAAACATGTTGATTCACTATTAAACGTAAAATGCAGACGGATGATTTCTGAAGAATCCGCTACAGCGATACTGACGCGTTGATTGCCACATCCGTCTCTGGCCGTTTGCCCTGCAAATATGCCTTGCCAGCTTTGAGCAAATACTTCACGCCGTTCAACCCTGAGTTGTCCCAGTACTCGCCGCGAGTCGGTTCAATCCGCAGCAGCACGATCGAATCACTCGCTTTACCTTCGGGAAACCACACTTTCCAAGCTTCGCTCCAAAGTTCGTTCAGTTTTGCTCGATCATCAACGGGACTGGCTATCCCCGAGAGCGTTACGAACTTGCTCGAACTTTGCATGGTGACCGCGACTTCTTTGTCGAGCATCAGATCGGCGATCTTGCCGGAGTTGCGGTCGGTTACGAACCATATTCGGCCATCGTCTTCAACTTGTGCGACCGCCATCGGGCGCGCGTCGAGCGATCCATCATCACCACGAGTTACAAGCATCGCGGTGTCGAAGTCACTGAGCAAGTCGATGAGCTTGTGTTGTGTGTCCACTTGATTGCTTTCTTTTCGGGGTAGGTTGATATAGCAACAGGAATTCTGGCGAATCCCACTAAGCGGTTTGTTGCGCGTGCTTGCCTTCAGCGAATTCTTCGATTGCCTTTTTGCAGAACGCTGGAAGGTCACTTGGATTACGACTTGTAACTAGGCCCTCGTCGCACACACACTCTTCGTCCACCCACTCGGCGCCAGCATTCTTGAGGTCGGTTTTCAAGCTCGGCCATGAGGTGACTTTGCGTCCGCGCACCACATCGGCTTCGATCAACGTCCAGGGGCCGTGACAGACAGCAGCAACTGGCTTGTGTTGCTTGAAGAAGTCACGGACAAAGCTCACCGAGTCGTCACAAGTCCGCAGCGCATCCGGGTTGGCAACGCCGCCCGGCAGAACCAATCCGTCGAAATCCTCGGCCGAAGCGGTGTGAACCGATTGGTCGACCGAAAACGTGTCCGCTTTCTCGTCGTGATTCATGCCCTGGATTTTGCCAACCTTTGGCGATACCAAAACGACTTCCGCCCCAGCATTCTTAATTGCTTCCCATGGTTTGGTCAGTTCGACTTGTTCAAATCCATCGGTAGCAAGGAATGCGATTCGTTTACCTTTAAGTGACTGAGTACTCATAGTTTTCTTCTTTGGGGTAGTGAAGTGATGTCGAGACACTTCACATGCAGGTTCCATGCCAACGGCGACTCCGTAACTGGCCGTAGTGGAATTCGCCAGAATTCCCCTTACATACGGACGAAATTCTGGTGAATCCAACTACCCAGTGTTGATGATCGACGCGTCACGCCGACGTTTGACGGTCGTCCACCAAACCCAAGCGATCAATACGCCCTGCAACGGCAATCGGGCGACCAATGCCCAAAACGGGATCGAAGGAAATTGATCGGAGTTGAGCAACATATGAACGTTGGCTGGAAACACGGCAACCAGCAACGCGATCAGTCCCCAACCTGCGGCCCATCGCAGTCGAGGCAGTGCCACGCCAACTCCACCCAACACTTCAAAGAAACCGGACACATAGACCAACGCCAACGGCCAAGGCAAATACTCTGGCATGATCTTCAAATACGCATCGGGACTGACGAAATGATTGGCTCCCGCGGCGATGAACAGCAACGACAATAACACCACGGACACCAAGTGCCATCGAGAATGTGTCTGTAGAAAGTGCAAGTTCAGTTCTCTTTCGTCAGGTGATTCGCCAGAATTTGTTTCAAGGATTTTTGGACAAATCCACAACGTAAAACTGTACCAAAACCAATCGTCTGAGGGAGGCGCGGAACTTGCATCGCCCAATCACACCATCGAATCCTGAGAGACAATCGACGAAATACCCATGACTGATATTACGATCGCGATCCTAGCAATGATCTCCTTGACCCTCGTTACGGGCTTGTTGACAGGTCGATATTTTTACTCGACCAAGGGGCAGTCGACGATGTTGGGGTTGGCAATGTCAGTTCTTGCGATGGTGTACTTCCTCTTCTATGGCTCAGGGCAATTGATTTGGGCGAGGATTATCCCTTCGTCGGCTGCCATCATCTACACGAACTTCGCTGCGAACTTTGCAGCGATGGCGGCCGGTTGGGCTTGGCGACTTCCCAAAACACCGGCGTGGCGACGAGCCGGATTGAGCTTGTTGCTTGGCGGCGCTTCCCTGGCCGCAATCTGTTGGCCGCTGTTGTCGATCGCGGTACGACCACCTCCGACGGGAGGCGATGATTGGAAAAACGGTGTGGCGATGCAAACGTCGTGGGCGACGTGCAGCCCTGCGGCAGCCGCGACGCTGTTACGAAGTGAGAGTATCAAGGTCACCGAGAGCGAACTGATACCACTTTGTTTGACCGATTCCAGTGGCACGCCGACACTCGGCCTCTATCGCGGCGTAAAACTTGTTGCTGAGCGAAGCAATCGAGAGGTCGAAATTGTCGATCCCAGCTTACAGCAACTGATCGCCGACGATGATTGGCCAGTGTTAATCGCAGTGGAGTTGCCGTTCGGCGTTGAAGATCGTCGTTATGCAGACCAATGGGGATGGATTCCCGGCATGGGGCATTCGGTTGTTGTTCTTGGCCGTACTGAAGACGGTGGCTTCGTTATCGGCGACCCTTCCGTCGGATTGGAACGCTGGACCGAAGACGATTTGAAATTGCTGTGGCACGGCAATGGGATTCGCGTTGAGTAGCATTCTAGGTAGTGGGATTTGCCAGAATTCCCTTTACATGTGGACGGAATTCTGGCGAATCCCACTACTTGGACACGGCGTAGGTCGCCGTGACCTCGCGGGCGCTGCATTCTGCGATCGCTTGCTTACCGCGGATTGTCATGTCGCTAATGAACGCGAACTGATCTCGCATGTCGAAAGGATACGCTTTGACTTTGTAATGCGTGCCCCAAGGTTCTTGAGCCAACATCACCATTACCGGTTTGTCGAACTCCAAGTAGGCACTCGTCAGCGCCACATCGCGAAGTCTGTCTCGTAAAGTGGCCGCGTCATGATCCGAGGCAACGTAGAAGTCGGCAATGCACATCAACGTCCTCGCGCCGTCGTTCCCGTTACTGATGTTGCTGTCCCACATGCGGACGTGAGGAACTGTAATGATGTTGTCCGATGCGGTCCGCAAGCGGATCGCTCGCAGTCCCACCGTTTGCACTTCGCCGTAGTCGTCGTCAATTTCTACCCAATCGCCTGGTCGATATGGACGTTCGAAAATAGCAACGATTCCGGCGATCAAACTGCTCACGTAGTCCTTGAACGCGAAGCCAATCGCCACACTTGCACCGCCGGCAATCACCAGAAAGTTTTGGAAGGTGACGTTGAAGACGATTGGGAAAATCCATAGCACGGCCACCGTCATCAATAACAGCCGAATGATCGGTACGGCACCCAACAAATACAGCCGCAATTGATTCGGGCCACGTTCGGCTAGGAACGGTAGCACTCGCCGCAACAATGCAATCGCGACCCAAGTGGCCAAGATCACCATCGCGATCTCGCTGAAGCTGATGTCTTGCAAGTCGTTGATGAGTTTGACTGCGTTGTCTTTTGCCGAAACAGAACCGGGAACGGAATCTGCCGCAACGGTCGCTTTGTTGTTGGTGTCTTGCAGCATCAGAGTTGGTCCATGGGAAATCCAGCGTCGTTCAAGCGAGTGCGGATGGCGGGGTAGGCGGCCGGCGAACAGCGATATCGTTCTGATTCACGCAAGACGAATCCAGCGGCAACGAGCGACGCCAGCACATTCACGCCTCCAATATTTGGCGTGACCAGCTCAATCTGTTTCGCAGTCAACGAATCGTGTATCAACAACGCCTGTAGTACGAGCAGGGCGGATTCGACATCCTGTTTCGGCATTTCAAATTCTTCCAGTGCCGCGATCCAAAGTGTTTCTTCATCCGCAAACATTGGCTTCACGTCTGCTGTTTTTTCGGGACCGAGACGAATACTTCGCCGCCACAAGTGCCAAGCGACCCAGGGGATGCCAAGGCTTCGTGCAGCCAATTGATAAAAGAATTTGCTCGGTGTTTCTTCTTCGTCAACCGCAGCGAACACATCATTGCCAGTCATCGAAGAACGGAACGTTTGCCCGCTCTCGTCGCCATCGGAAGCCAATTCGCCAAACCAACGCCGCAATCGAGCGGCATCAAAAGCCTGGAACATCAGACCGCAAGGAAAAACCGCTTCAGCGCTCGCAGCTTTGACAAGAAATGCCCAAGCCCAACTGTTGCAGCCGACGACGCAATGCCGTTCTAGCTGCGTTAATTGATCCAATAACGCTCGTACTTCTCGCAGGCCGTTGTGATGCCGTAAGAACCAATGTTCCAACCGAGGCACGACGATCACGCCATCGCCCTTGATCTCGGGCAACTCGAACTCGGAGTTTGGGTCTGTGATGGAATCACGCGAGGGTGGATCAAGGATCACGTATTCGTTGACCGTAGCCCAGGAACGCACAATGTCATTCTGGTCACAAGGCGGCAATACAACCAACTGCAACCAATGGGAAGGTTCGTTGTCGGCAATCCAGTCGACGAACGTGGCTTCCATTTCCTGCAGCAGCGGACCGCAAGCCGGCGGAGCCGCGATATCAGTCAAGCGAGTTCGGTTGGTCCATCGCAATGACTCATCCGAAATGAAAGGATCCGGCTCCTCAGCACGTCGAAACGTCTGCCAAAGCTTACCGGTGAGCCTACGCAAACTTTCTTCGGTCGGACGAGCAGGCCATTCATATTTGCCAACCGGATTGAAGGTCCGGATTCTATCAGTGGGTTCCATGCAGCAATCTTAATTCGACTCTATGTGATGTAGTAGATTTCGCCCAAAATCCTCCTTCGCTAAAGGGAATTCTGGCGAATTCAACTGCTGGATTGTGGCACAGGTCCAGGAGGCAGTGGACCAGGAATCGGTTGCGGCCCAGGAATCGGTTGCGGAATGGGTTTTGGCCGAGGATTCGGAAATGGCTGCGTAGGCTTCACGTTAAATACATTCATTGATTACTCCAGTGCAGGCGGTTTGTGTAAATCGAGGGAATTTGCGTTTTCATGCCACAACCGAGTCTTTGCTGGGAACTACTTCCGCTTTGTCCTGCGTTTCGGGTGGCTTACTGTCTCGGAAACGGCAGGCCACCACCGTGATGTTGTCGCTGCCTCCTGAGTCGTTCGCCTCCGCGACGAGCGCCGAGCAAGCTTCGCTCAGTGGCTTGTCACTTGAAATGGTTTCATTGATTCTTTGGTCGTTCACATGAGCCGTCAGGCCATTGGTACATAAGACGATCGAGTCACCGAGGTGCAGGTCGATCGACGTCGCGGTAGGGTGCGGATCGTTTTCCTCACCGACCATTCTCCATAGGTATTTCGATGGCGACTCACGAAATGCATCTTCAGCCACCATGCCCGATGCGCGATCGGAAAAAGGTCGTGTTCCAATGGTTGGATCCGTCGTCAATTGCTCGATCCTGCCGCCCCGCAATAGATAGCACCGACTGTCCCCAACGTGCACAACAAACATTCTAGGCCACGCGATGTAGGCGAGTGTCAACGTTGATTTCATTCCTTCTCGATCAGCAACCAAAGCAGCTTCCTTGTCGATTATGTTTCGACAATATCGCAGGCCCGCTTTCAGCCGTTGTTGAAAGTCCGCTTGGTCGAAGTTGTCGCTGAGCAAGTACCAGCTGAGGTTATTCAGCACATATTCGATCACACCATCCAACGCGAGCTGGCTGGCACGCTCGCCAGCGTCACGTTGCCCCATGCCGTCGGCTACCAACAGCAAGCGTCCCTGAGTGTCACCGAAGACGCGAGTGTTCTGATCAAGGTCCAGACTCGTTGTATGAACTCGCAACGATTTGCAAAGATCAGCTATCATGAATTGGTCATCGTTTACAGATTGCACCCGACCGATGTTGCTCATTCCGAAAACCTCCATCTGACCTGACATCGTTTTTCCTTTCAAAAGTGAAATAGGGATCGAGCGTGAAAAATGTTTTCGCAGTGGAATTCGCAAGAACTCCCGTAGCGCAATGGAATTCTGGCGAATCCCACTACCGGCTATTTTTCATCCAGGTAGTCCTCGACATACAACATTTCGACCATCGTTTTTCCAGCGGCCAGCATTGGCGATGCAACTGCCGCTCCAATGAAACCGAACAACACTCCCATGATCGCTTGAAAGGCGATCAACAAAGCGGGAGGAAGCGAGACTGCCTTTTGCTGGATAAGCGGCGTGACCACGTAGCTCTCGAAAAGTTGCAGCGCCATGTAGCCACCGACTACTGCTGCGACCGTACCGGTTCCCTGTGGCAATGCAAACATAACAGCCAAAAACAAGGCAACTGCGGCACCGATGTTCGGGACGAATGTTAGCAATGCGGTCAGTATTCCGAGTGTGCCCGCCATCGGAACGCCCAACACCATCAACAGCAAAAACGCCCCGAGTCCCGTGGCCAACATCGAACCGAATCGTCCGATCAACCATCGCCAAAGTGCGTCCCCGGTTGAATCAAGCACCTC
Organism: Pirellulaceae bacterium; assembly: GCA_041749955.1. Classification (GTDB taxonomy): domain Bacteria; phylum Planctomycetota; class Planctomycetia; order Pirellulales; family Pirellulaceae; genus JBBSJZ01. The sequence continues at coordinate 21,308 of JBGTAI010000142.1, forward strand.
AGTGACCCTCGCACGTTTCGGCTTCGGCACGAGACGAACAATACCGTGACGATAGGTAACCGGTGAGATAGCCAGAAACAATCCAACAAAGAAGATCAGCAGACTATTGACGACCAATCCAAACGTCGTCTTAAACATTCGACCGATCGTTCCGGCTGCCTGTTTGACCGGCTCGGGAATGCTATCGAGTTGTAAACCGGATTCGCCGGACGGGTCCTTCTCATCGCTCTTTTTTTTGTTTTCACTCACTTGATTGGTCTGCTGCATCGATTCGCGGGTCTCGACGCCGATTGCATTGGAGATGAACGGCGTGGACGCGATCGTCGTCTTGAGTACCGGATATTTGTTGATCAAATGTCGCAGTTCCTCCATGCCTTCGTCGATCTTATCGCTGGCATTTTCTACTTGCTGGTTGATTTGAACAAAAAAGGATGTCGACGCACCCAGCGCTGCCAGCAGCAACATCACAACCACGATCGCCAATGACCCTCGATAGCCAACGGGCAAGCAACCACTGATCCAACCAGCGAGTTTTGTCAGAAAGACACCGAACAAAACCCCAAGAAACAAAATTAAAGTAATTTCGCTTGCGAGCACAAAAGCCGCGCCCAGCGTTACGATAAGTGCTGTTGCGATGATCGCCCGGCCGAGGTCAACAGTCGTATGTTGCGTAGATAGTTCGTTCACAGGGAGGTTCGTATTCTTTTAATAGGACAGATGCGTTGCTGAATCACATCTGAATCTCGCAGATCGCCTTCACGACTGATGCCGATCACTGTCGTATCCAGTAGGAGATCGCAAGCCCAAAGAGCACGACCGCAAGGATGAAAGGGTAAGTGAGACCGACGACTGCAAACGAAGCACCCGGGACTTCCTTATCGAGTTCCTTGTCGTCATCGACAATTGCGTCCGTTAAGTCTTCAACGAGACCCTTTTCGTCTTCAACTGCCATCGCTGAGTCTCCTCTTTAGCTAGTGAGCTTTACCGGGCAGGCCTGTCGCATGCGACATTTACACTTCTGCACTTCGCAAACGGGGTGCCAATGCAATGCCTGGTCTCTTCGGATGGAGAATCACATTGCTTGCGTGTTGTTGTGAACGCAAAGCGACCAACGCGACCGCTCAGCGACCAGCAAACTTAGTGCGATTCGTAGGCGTTAGGGACCAGTGCTTTGAAGGTCATGATTTTTTTGTTAGATTGGCTTCGTCGAGAAGTCGCTTGGTTGAAACGTGAGGTGTGTTACGGAAACGCGTGCGTGGGGTCGGCGGTTTCTTTGGTCCTCGTTTATGCTTGCGGTATTTGCTGATGTCCAAATGCTGGGCAATCGACTTCAGTTCAACGGCTAACTCCGCTGCGTTGAGCCCATTGTAATGCTTCACCCAGAATGTTTCGTCAAGCAACATGGTCGCTTCCCAGCCACTGGCCAAACTATGAGCCACGTAATAGGACGATAGATTCTCTGGCGATGCCGCTTCCCCATGGGCCGATCGAAGAGATGCCTGAACCACTGCCAGCACGTTGTAGGCGACGAGCGAAATGCAAAACGCAAACAACGTCGCTGGCGGATGTCCTAATGCTTTTTGTTCGCTCGCAAAGTGCTTTACTAGTTCGAGATTCACGTTCTCGACTTGCCAGCGGTCGCGGTAGCTCGCTGCGATGATGGAGGCCCCGACCGTCGGTGGTAGGTTGCTCAAAATCTGAATCTGACGATCTCCGTCTCGAGTCGGATTCGTTAGCTCGATCGTGATCAGACGAAAGGTGAGTTGCACACCGCTAGAATCCGAGATGACGACTTGTTGCTCATTGATGTGTCCCGTCTCACTGGCCCCACAATCGATGACGGGGCCTTGCCGATGAAGAGTCAATTGCGAGTGGTGCCGGATCACAAAGAAGGCATCATGCAACGCCAGTTCAAACAGCATGGTGCAAGTACAGAAATTGCGATCAGCGATCCACACGATCCCAGGCGTGACTGGGTCAAGCAGTTCAGTGACGATGGCACGCTCCTGAGTGTGTCCATCTTCACAGGGGACACAATCGACCACCAACCGACGAATGGGATCATAAACCACGAGTGTCTGTCCTGGTAACGGTGCTGCTGCCACGTCGCGTAGCACTTTCAAACGATGGTGGCTGGCCGGATGGTGATTGCCATCGAGAATCCGGACTTCGTAACCGGGAATGGGCGAAGTTTCGAAGACTTGCAATTCATTGATGACGTGGATGAGTTGTTGAGCTGTTTGCACGACCAGCATTCGTGAAACCTGAGGTTCGACCAAGCTGAGTTTGTTGTAGAGAGACTTCGCCGACACTCCCAGCGATTCTTTCAGATGCGTGAAGGCTGCGAAAACCGATGGTTTTAATCGACAAACAACCAGCATCATGAGTTCGACGACGCTGGAAAAGAGCAACACACGTTGCGACTGCGAGACCGCGTGTTCCACAAAGATGCAATTGACGGCCTCTGGCGAAAGAACGCTTTCGAGCGTGGCACGCACCATGACAGGAATCGGTGAAACGTGACTCAAACGATTGAGTAAGGCTTGCATGATGAAGCTCCGAGCAACTGCAATCTGACAAGCCATTCGCTAGCGTCCTGCGTACCAGCGATCCGTGGTAGCTGTGAAAATGATTGACAAGCACTCGCCCGAAAGCAATCCCCGCGTATTATCCCTCAGCCACTTCAACGACCTTCAAAGCACTGC
>JBGTAI010000143.1:0-25858 GCA_041749955.1 Pirellulaceae bacterium
TTGCCTGAAATTGACGGCCTGAAAATCGAGTCGGCCGGTACGCCAAGGCAAAGTTCTCAAGTGACGACCATCAACGGACGTCGTAGCAGTTTAACCGTGAGTGTCTCAATGCAATACAAAGTGACTCCGATGCGCGAGGGGGCGTTCGAAATACCACCGTTAGTGCTGTCTGTGGACGGGCGCAAGGAGATGACGCCAAAGTTTTCGTTTGTGGCAACCAAAAGCGAGACAGGCGATTTGCTTTTCGTGGAAGTCGAAGGCAAAGAAGAACAAGTCTATGTGGGTGAGCCGCTCGAACTGACTCTGAAGATTTGGATCAAGCCTTATCGCAACGCCGAACATCGAGTTGAACTCGATGAATCCGAAATGTGGGGTCTCATATCGGAGAACACTTCGTGGGGAAGTTTCTCAGATCGGATACAGGAGCTCTCCGAGAATCGACAACGACCGGGCGGTCGCGATGCCTTGCGCAAAGACAATGAAGGGAACCAGCAACGTTATTTCCTCTACACGATCGGTGCGACCATCTATCCGAATCGACCGGGCCAAATCGACGCGGGCGACGTGAGCATCATCGTCGACTATCCGACATCACTAGGCACCCGAGGCAACCGACGCCGTGGACAGCGAGACAGTCCGTTTGGGAACTCGCCTTTGTCCCAAATGCTGGACGATGATTTCTTTGGATTTCCGTTCGGCAATTCGCTCTCGATCACAGGAACTCGTCCGATCGTGGCTGGTGCGGAGGTAAAACCAACCGAAGTCATTCCAGTACCGTCGGAGGGACGGCCTGAGGATTACCGAGGAACTGTCGGTAAGTATGAAATCTTCACGCAAATCGACAAAGGAAACGTGCAGGCCGGCGATCCGATTCAACTGGATATTGGGATCACGGGCGACGGTCCGATGCAATTGGTCCAGGCACCGCCGCTCACCGATATCAAAACACTCACGGACGATTTTAAGATCTCCGATCAACCGCTCGCGGGTCTTGCCCAGGGCAACACCAAACTTTTTACCACGACGATCCGCCCGTTACGCGAAGGCATCACGGAGATTCCACCGATCCCGTTGAGCTTCTTCAATCCTGAGACGGATACCTACCAGACGGTGATGAGCGAACCCATTCCGATCACCGTGACCAAATCCGATGCTCTCTCGCTCGACTCAATCGTCGCAGCGACACCATCCAAGGAACAAGCTTCAACGCCACAAACGGTCATTCAGTCGAAACCCAACTTCGTCAACGACGAGGGCGCTGCGGTGCTCGTGAGTCAATCGCCGCCGAGCTGGAGTCAGTGGTGGTTGCCGATCATCATTGTCCCGCCTTGCTTGTGGATGTTCACGGCAATCGTCTTTCACGCAAAGAAATTGGCGAGGTGGATTCCAGATTTTCGTTCCGCAGGCCGGCGCTGTGCCATTGGAATCGAGTCCGCAAAATCGGGTAACGATCTCGTCGAAGCGCTCGTGCGTTTCGCGGGTGGCGGAAGTGATCCCGAGCGAGCGATTGGAACGCTTCGTGTAGAAGGGTTGTATCCCCAGGCGGCAGAACTTGAATCGTTCATTGATCGAGTTCGGCGTGACAGCGAGCGAGACATTTGGGATGAAACCATGTCCACGCTGCGAGCAAACGCGACGGATTTGATGCAGCGGATTGCATCGTCTCGATCCGTTCGAAGCAAGTCGCTGGTACAGTCCCAAAGCAGACCCGCCGAGTTGTCCAAGGCTGGCCGAGGCCTCATGCTCCTCTTGATTTACGGGACATTGCTGTCGGGCTCCACGATCGCATCCGAGCCCATGTTTCAACTCGAACCGACTCAGCAACGGGCGTTGCTCGACGAAGCCACTCGGGACTACTCCGCGGCAATGGAAACGAAAGCATTGCACCCCGAAGACTCAAAAGAACTGTTCCAAGCCGCAGCAAGCAAATATCAACGACTTGTGGACTCGGGTATTTCCAACGCGAGATTGTTTACGAATCTTGGGAATGCCTATTTGAAGAGTGGCCAAGTGGGACGAGCGATTGCCTATTACGAACGCGCACAGTCACTGGACCCGATCCATCGCCAACTGGCCGAAAACCTGGAGTTTGCACGTGATCAAGTGAACGCTGAAGTAACAAAAGAGCCTGTTGAATTCGATTTTGCCACTGTTCTCAAGTCGTTGCGAAGCACAGTGCTTATCGGGTACACACCGATCCTTTGGACGCTACTGGCCAGCTCGCTCGTGTTTTGGGGATTGGCTATCGCACGTACGATGGGTGTCCCGTTTTCTTTTTGGCGAGCCTCAACAGCGCCGCTCTTGCTGTTTGTCGGCTCAGGTCTGCTCATGGCGTTGTTTATCGCTTCGCCGATGCCAATGAATCGCGGCATCGTGGTCGCGGAGAAGTTGACACTACGAGCTGGCGACGGTGAGTCGTTCCATCCAGTGGCGACAATTGAGGATGCTGAAGGTCAACCATTGGAAGTCCTCGTCACTCGAGGAAGCTGGGCAAGAGTACAAACGCCGCAAGGCAAGGTCGGATGGATACCGCGCCAGTCGCTCGAAATCGTTAGTGGCGACGTGCCCAACTCATCGACTTGATCCTATCCGTTCTTCCATGCCGGCTTGTAGCTTAATCCCAAATTGAGAATGCGTTGTACCAGTGCCTCGTAGTCGATTCCGGCGGTGTGCGCGGACTCAGCGAAGTCTTCGCCGTATTCGATGTTTGGGTTCGCATTGGCTTCGATCACATAGACTTCGCCGCTTGGCGTCATTCGCAAGTCCATCCGTCCGTAGCCAGTCATACTTAATGCTCGGTAGGTGCGTTTGCATAGATTGGCGATTCGGTTGCTCGTTGCTTGGTCGAGGTTCTTCGCCGCATGCGTTGTAATGCCATGCTTCTTTTGATACTTGGCATCGAACTTGACGCGATTGGTCGCAATCTTGGCCGCATCCTCGGGCATCTTTCCGAAGTTCATTTCCCATACAGGAAATGTCTGCAATCGGCTATTTCCGAGAACACCCACGTAGAGTTCCCGACCATCGATGTACTGCTCGGCGATAGCGTTTCCGCCGGTCTTTTCATGGATGAAAGCGACCCGATCAACAAATGTTTGGTCATTGTGGACGATCGATGCCTGAGCAATACCGAACGAAGCATCTTCGACGTCCGATTTAATAAACAGCGGAAACGATAGTTTCCGGGGTCGACGTACAGCTTTGCCGGGAGGAAACACCGCAAATCGTGGCGTTGGAATGCGATGGTACGTAAGAATCTTTTTCGATAGCGCCTTGTCTTTGGAAAGCAGTAAACCACGAGGATTACATCCCGTGTAGGGTTGCTGCATCAGTTCCAAGTAGCTAATCACTGCGGGCTCATACGTGACCACTCCATGGAACTCCTCGAGCAACATGAATGTGATGTCTGGCTTGTGTTGACGTAGTGTCTCGCGAATCGGGGTGAGGTCATCGTAGACCCCAACGGGTAGCACTTCATGACCTAAGTGACGAAGCGATTCACAGACATCGTATTCGGTTTTCCAAGGAACCAACGTGATGTCTTCGATTCCATCGATTGTGGCAGGTGGAACAAACTCATCACGAACCAACACCATGACCCGGAGCTTCTTCATGAGATCACCTGCGGCTGTGCATCGCTCGATGGACAACGCTCGCTACCCGTTTTACATAGCCACACGGTGCCGTCCTTCATGCAAGAAATTCGTCGTTCGCACAGCCACCAGGATCATCGCGTCTCGCTTGGTGTCCTCGACGGAAGCGCCCAGACGCAATTGAAGTTCGCGACAGCGTTCGATCATTTCCTGGATGACTTGGTCGATGGTGTAGGGGTTCTCACCGGTCCAGCGTGAGACAACTAATCGAAGCTCGGCACGAACGCGGCTCAGAAACGACGCTGCCGTCGCATTGTGTTTGTCCGATGGTAGTCCTGGGAAAAGCTTTCGAAGGTCGTTGTCATAAACGCTCGGGTAGTCGTATCCGTAATGTTCTCGTTTACGTTTGTAGTGTGTCCGAAGCGTTCGTCGTATTTTCGAGATCGGGTCTAGCGTTGCTCGGTTGTTGACGGAGGGTGGTTTGCCGCTAATCGAATCCATCATGTCATCGACGAGTTGCAGTTTGCTGATCGCCGGCCAATCACGGTAGCGCGTCCGCCAACGCGAGCCTGGTCGCAGCCAGATCGCAAAGGTTTCCGCGAAATCTTCGACGGGATGAGCTTGGGCGTACCACATTTCCAGATGCAGCACGTAATCTTTGCTCGAGGGAGTCGGCTGATAATATTCGGGATAAGGGATCGAGGGATTGCCGAATACTTTTCGATAGCTTGGCTTGCGTCCGAGTCGGAAGGCTGTGTCGATCGCGTGCCCAGCCTCGTGGCGTAAGATTTTCATGCACCATTCTTTTGTCCCGCCTTCGACATCAAGGAGCTGCTTGCGTTCCAATCGCATCAGCCGCGGGTGGGCGAGATAAAACGGGATCGCAATCCCGGGAATGTTGCTGGGGGAAAACCAATCTTCGCTGAGCCAACAATGCGGACGGAATCGAAGGCCGCGATGTGCAAGTTCATCATTGAGCTGTGTGATTCGTTCTTCCAAGACGGTGTCGCGAATCGCTAGCTTCAGATCACACATTCGCATGTCGAGCAATTGCTCATCCGTCATCGAATTGAGATCTGGCTTTGTATTCGTCATTTCTTGAGCAGATGCATCCGGGAATCCTATCAACACCAATGGGCCACTCTACTCAAGAAAGACCAGCTGTCTCTCTGAATTTACCTGATTGGCGGGTTGAGGCCGTTAATGATCTTGGGCTGTGAGTGTTGTCGTGAAAAAACCGATTTGCCTCGCATGATAACTGGGGTCACGCCAGAGTCGGTTGTGTTCGTGGGAGTGGAGCAGCCAGAACTCAGGGCGGAGTTGCCAGGTCGTCGCAGCTTGAAGCTGTTCGAAGTGACGCACTGGAATCATCGTGTCATCGCTGGAATGAACCACCAGCGTCGGACAACGGATCGATGCGAGGTGTTGAATGGGGCTGGAACAGTCCACCGGGACTCGTGTCATTTGCTCGAGAAAGAATCTTGCGATCGGTGCGAAGACTCGCGGCACTCCATGGTATCGGATGAAGTCGCTGACACCGCGTCTTGCATCGGCGAAAACAGAATCGATCCACAGGGATTGAATGCGTTGGTGCTCGTCTTTGGCAGCGGCAATCATCGCCGTGGCTGCGCCCATACTTTCGCCGCGAACACCGATTCGTTCGGGATCGATATCGTAGTCAGCTGCGTTTGCGACAAGAAAATCGACGGTGTCGAGAATGTCTTGCGATTCAGCATGACCGAGGGTCACGAATCCGAAATCGCTGGACTCGCCGTGGCAGCGAAGGTCAATCGCGGCGACGTGAAAGCCGGCTTGAGCGAGCGACTCGGCGCCTTGGTCGAGCATCGAACCGCGGTACGTTGGGTCGTCGGGGAAGATCCAGACTTTATCTTTGCCTGAATCGTATCCGTGAATCATCAGCACACATGCGTTCGGCTGGGTGAGCGGCGCGGTGGGGCGAATAATCCAACCAGCGATGCTGCGCGTGTTGTCTGGCGAAAATTGAAAACGTTCCGCATGGAGGCTGCGGTCTTCCGGGGTCTCAGTAAGCTCGAAGGTGTGGTGATCGGTGTAAAGAAAATTACGAGCGATGATCCAACCGACGAGCACGTACACCGCCAGGAGTATGAACACGCCGAGGATGACATATCCCAGCGCGCCGCCTTCGACGTAAGTCACAGAAACACTCGGCATGGGCTTGTGATCCAAAAGGATGCAAAAACGAAAGAAGATTCGGCACGCCTGGTCATCACGGACTTGAGTTGACTTTGCCTTTTCTAGCGTCGTCTCTTCTAGCGTCGGCCAAAGAGTCGACTCATGCCGAACTTGACGATATCCATCATGTCAAAGTCACCATCGCCATCTTGGTCCAGCATGCGGCCAACGAGGCTGGGCGTGGCACCGGCTTGGGCTTGGGCTTTTTCTTGTTCGTCGCGAACCAGTTCGCCGAGACCGCCTGGTGAGAGGTTGTCTTGTTGGCGGCGGCGACCGATAGCTCCCATCACGAGAGGTGCGAGCATCATCATCAGCTTCATTGCTTGGCCACTGGATAGCCCGCTGACTTGGCTCACGCCTGATTCCACCCGTTGTTTGCGATTTCCGAGAATGTGATCAAGGATTGAGCCACCGGAGATCGTGCGGTCGCTGACGCCGGATGCAGTTTGGGGTGTCGCGCCGCCGAAGAGAGAACCTAGTTGATCGAGGATCGAGCCGTCGTGGTCGCTGACCAGCGCTTGGTGGAGTTGTTGTTCGCCTTGGGGAGTCGATGCGTTGCGAGCGAGGGCGCCAAGGAGCGTTGGCAGTGCTGCACTGATGGCTTGTTGGGTCTGAGCCGGATCGGCCCCGATCGACTGGCTCATGGCGAACACACGGTCTTCGGTCAGTTGGCTGCTAATCAGATCGTAGATTCCCGACATGGATGATGCGTCCTGGTGTTGATGATGGCGAAGTGAATTTGCCAGTCGATTGTACAGTAGTCATGCGAACTTGGCGGGTGACATTCGAGCGGGCGACAATACTGCTGGCGACAATCTGACTGAATCACCTTGCCGCTCAGTGAGGGAACTTCGTAATGTCGACGGCGTATGAGCGCGAAGTACTACCTAACCTGTTTGTGGCCGGGATTGGCGGAGTTGTGGTGGCGAGGCCGTTTGTCGGCGATTCCCACAGCTCTGGCGTTTGGTGCTGCGCTCAATCTGATGCTCGTCATGCGATTTCTTTACCCCGAGTGGCTGACCAGCGGCCTGGTGCGACTGGGGTGTTGGGTTGGCGTCGCAGTTTGGATTTTTTTTGTCGTGCGAGCCGTACGTGAATTGCCTGGGTTAATCGCGCCGCGGACCGTGAGCGACGAGCCTGATCGGTTTCCCGAGGCGAGAGACGCGTGCCTGAGAGGCGATTGGACCGAGGCTGAAGGATTGCTTTCGGATTTGCTAGCAATTGAACCTCGTGATCCGCCAGCGTTGTTGCTGTTGTGCGGTGTTTATCGCAGCACAGGACGGTTGGATGCGGCGAGCCAGTTGATTGAGGAGATTCGGCGACTTGAGGTCGCGGATGCTTGGTGGCTGGAGATCGCAACAGAAGAGCGGCGGGTTGAACGCTTGCGAGATGCTGACAACGAATCGGATGCCGACACTGGCACGGAGAATACCGACACAGAAAATGACGTGAGTGCGGCTGGATCGAAGTCTGCCGATCTGACAGAAGAAAACGTCGAATCCGACGAACATCACGCCGTCGCGTAGGAAGCGTCTAGACGCAGAAATAAAATTTCTGAGGAACGAGACATGACTGGAGTGTCCCAAGTGCCGGCGAAACTTTGCCTGTAACGGGCAACTTTGTGCGATTGAGAAAAAAAATTTAGTGGGAAAGGCCGTAATGAGGGCATTTCTCTCGGAAGTCCGCCGAAAAGCTCCTATCCCCGATGTTCCGCACAACCGATAGAATCAGAAAAGTAGTGACCAGGGATGGCAAACGACGTTATCCATTGCCTGGTAACTAATGTCTCGAGGTGACTTATGGCGTCGCACTGGCGTAGAGTTTGCTTTAGAGAGTATGTGACGAAAGATTCGCCAGTTTGACAGTAGCAAGTTCGCGTCGGTCGGGGCACCACTGTGTCGGTGGCCGCCGGTGCGAGAAGATTCACGAGCGACCAGTTTCAACGAGTAACGAAATATGTACGAACGATTTACAGATCGTGCCCGCAAGGTCATGCAACTGGCCAATCAAGAGGCTCAGCGATTCAACCACGAGTACATCGGCACTGAGCACATTCTGCTCGGGTTGGTGAAGGAAGGCAGCGGTGTCGCCGCCAACGTGCTCAAGAATCTCGAAGTTGATCTGCGAAAGATCCGCCTCGAAGTTGAAAAGCTCGTCCAGAGTGGCCCAGAGATGGTTACGGTCGGCAAGTTGCCACAAACACCCCGAGCGAAGAAAGTCATCGAGTACTCGATGGAAGAAGCTCGAAATTTGAACCATTCTTACGTTGGCACGGAGCACATCCTGCTCGGTTTGCTGCGTGAACAGGAAGGCGTGGCTGCACAGGTTCTCATGAACTTGGGGCTCAAGCTCGAAGACGTCCGCGAGGAAGTCCTCAACCTGCTCGGACACGGCCTCGAAGGCGCCGAAGTCGGTGAGCGTGGCGGACGTACCGGCGAAAGCGGCGACGGCGGCGGAGCAGCTTCCGGCAAGAGCAGCAAGAGCAAGACGCCTGCACTCGACAGCTTCGGTCGCGACTTGACTGAGCTTGCGAAGAAGAACGAACTCGATCCAGTCATCGGCCGCGAGCGAGAAATTGAACGCGCCATCCAAATCCTTTGCCGCCGCACCAAGAACAACCCAGTTCTCTTGGGCGAAGCGGGCGTTGGAAAGACTGCGATCGTCGAAGGGTTTGCCCAGCGAGTGATCAGCGGCGACGTGCCCGACATTCTCGCCGACAAGCGAATCGTGGTGCTCGACTTGGCGATGATGGTTGCTGGGACGAAGTACCGCGGGCAATTCGAAGAACGCATCAAGGCCGTTATGACCGAAGTGCGTCGCGTCAAGAACACGATTCTGTTCATCGACGAGCTGCACACTCTCGTCGGTGCCGGTGGTGCTGAAGGCGCCATCGACGCTGCGAACGTGCTCAAGCCAGCCTTGGCTCGGGGCGAGATCCAGTGCATTGGTGCGACGACTCTCGACGAGTACCGAAAGTACATCGAGAAAGACAACGCGTTGGCACGACGTTTCCAAGAGATCATCGTCGAGCCGACCGGCAAAGCCGAAACGATCGAGATCCTCAAGGGACTTCGCGAGCGTTACGAAGAGCACCACCGCGTGCAATTCACCGACGACGCGATTGCTGCTGCGGTCGAGATGAGCGAGCGCTACATCACGGCTCGTTGTCTGCCCGACAAGGCGATCGATGTGATCGACGAAGCCGGTGCTCGCGTGCGACTTCGCACCATGACTCGTCCGCCTGACTTGAAGGAGATCGACGAAGAAGTCGAGAAGCTCAACAAGGAAAAGGAAGACGCTGTCGCCAACCAAGACTTCGAAAAGGCAGCGAACTTGCGTGACCAGGCTGAGAAGCTTCGCAAGAAGAAGGATCAAATCACCCAAGAATGGCGTGACAAGAGCCAGCAGACTGATGGCGTCGTGGACGAAGAAGTGATTGCCGAAGTCGTCAGCAAGATGACCGGCATTCCATTAACTCGTTTGTCGACGGAAGACACGATGCGGCTGATGAAGATGGAAGACGAATTGCACAAGCGAGTCGTCAGCCAAAGCCAAGCCGTCACCGCAGTCGCCAAGGCTGTGCGTCGTAGCCGCAGCGGATTGAAAGATCCGAAGCGTCCAACCGGCTCGTTCATTTTTGCTGGTCCGACCGGTGTCGGTAAGACGTTGCTCGCCAAGGCACTCGCTGAATACATGTTCGGTGACGCGGACGCACTCGTCCACATCGACATGAGCGAGTACATGGAGAAGCACAACGTCAGCCGTCTGATCGGTGCACCTCCAGGATTCGTGGGCTACGAAGAAGGCGGTCAATTGACCGAGAAGATTCGACGTCGTCCGTACGCAGTGGTCTTGTTCGACGAAATCGAAAAAGCTCACCCCGACGTGTTCAACATGTTGTTGCAAGTGATGGAAGAAGGCCGATTGACTGACTCGTTCGGTCGCAACATCGACTTCCGAAACACGATCCTCATCATGACGACCAATGCGGGTGCGGAAGCGATCAAGAACGAGTCCGCATTCGGTTTCCAGAAACCAGACGGTGATGCGAGTTACGATTCGATGAAGTCACGCGTGATGGATCAAATCGAGCGAGTCTTCCGTCCTGAGTTCCTCAACCGACTCGACGACACGATCATCTTCCGTCACCTAACCGAGACCGATTTGAAGTCCGTCATCGATTACGAATTGGTCAAGGTCCGCGAGCGATTGCTGGAACGTGGTTTCACCTTCGTATTGACCGACGCTGCCAAGGAGTTCTTGATCAAGAAAGCTTGCACGAATCTCGATTATGGTGCACGTCCGCTGCGTCGAGCACTCGAGCAACGCATCGAAGATCCGCTCAGCGAAGAATTGCTTAAGGGCACCTTCGAAGGTAAGGACACGATCATCATCGACGTCTTCAAGAACGACGAAGACAAGGTGGTGCGACTAGACTTCAAGGGTGAAACTCGCGGGCTTCCAGAGCCCGTTCCCGCCGGCGTCGCAGAAGGCGAAACCAAAGACGGCGAATAAGGTCCAGCGAACCTAGCGTGAACGAAACGACGAAAGGCAGACTCTCACGAGTCTGCCTTTTTTCTTAGGAAATCTGTCGATCTCAACTCGTCCCCAGGCTCTGCCTGGAAACGAGTAACAAATCCACAGACTATTTCACGCTAAACCAGAAGTCGACGTTGAGGTTTACTTTAATACCTTCGCGATCACCCGTTCGGACGCGGTAATTTCCACACATCTTTTTCCACTTGTCCGAGTAAAGCATGCTGATCTCAATGTTAGCTGCAACGGTGTTTTCGGGCAGGTCTTCAAAGTAAACGAGGCGGTCATCCTCTACTTTCCAGCCGAAGCCTTTGAATTTCCCTAATAGCTTACCCTCGCCTTCAGACCATTTGGATCCACCTAATTCAACTCGTAATACGGAAGCATCAGTTGTCTTGACGTTAATCGTTGTTAGCGTCAGCAGTTTGCGAATGCCAATCGCTAGCTTGGCTGGTTCCGGATCATTCGAGTCTTGCGTCTTTTCAAACTCTTCAAAAGTGATTAGATCTCCATTTTTTACAATCCGCATGGCAAACGGCTTGCCGATAGGAGCGAGAGTTATGCCTTTTTTGATTTCGGTTAAAAACGCTTTGTATTCAGCTTCGCTGATTCCAAAATTTGAGTGGTATGGTAGCGGCTTTGCATTTTCGTTTTGAACAACGTACTCTCGATACCATAGAAAATTTTCGCGAATTGACTTCTGGAGCGTAGCCGCTATTCGTTCCATCTCCTCGCTGCCGGTGACCTCGAAAGGCTGTACTTCGATTTGATTCGTTGAAAAGAGATTGGCGAGCTTCGCAGATGTTTCGTCACCGGCAAATCCGCTAGTCGAAATAGCGATCGGCCACAAAAGATTGAAACAACCCAGCCAAAAACAGCTTCGTCGAGTCATCATGCCCCTGCCTTTCAAAAGAAGTCCCTCAGCTCGTTGATGCTGGCTTGCGTTTGGGCTTGTAGATTTCGGTGGCGGTGCCGTAGTGGACTTCGCCGGCGTTCATGAGCGTTTCGCTCAGCGTTGGGTGCGGGTGAACGCTCTCAGTGATGTCGTGGACTTCACATCCCATTTCAATCGCGAGAACCGCTTCGGCGATCAACTCGCCGGCGCCGCTGCCGACGATCCCACAGCCGAGCACGCGACTGGTTTCTGGATCAACGAGCCACTTAGTGAGGCCGTCGGTGATGCCCAGAGCTTGGGCGCGTCCGCTGGCTGCCCACGGGTAGACTTCGACGTCCACTTTGATGCCTTTTTCTTTGGCTTCGTTTTCGGTGAGCCCAGCCCAGGCGACTTCGGGATCGGTGAACACGACGGCGGGAATCGCTCGCTTGTCAAACGCGACGGGTTTGCCAGCGATGACTTCAGCGGCCACGCGGCCTTCGTGGGTCGCCTTGTGGGCGAGCATTGGATCGCCAGCGACGTCGCCGATGGCGAAGATGTGTGGATCCGCAGTCCGCTGCTGCGAATCGCACACGACGAAACCACGCTCGTTGACGACGACGCTCGTGTTCTCAAGGCCTAGACCACGAGTGACGGGGCGACGACCGACACTGACCAAGACGCGATCGAATTGTTCGTGACCGAATTTGCCTGGGCCTTCGAAGGTCACTTCAATCTTGTCGCCACTCTCGGCGATCGAACCGACTTTGGTGTTCAAGTAAACGCGGCCATCGCACATCTTTTCGATGCGTTTGGCGAGCGGTTTGATCAAGTCACGGTCGGCGCCGGGGATCAATCCGTCCATTAACTCGACGATGGTAACTTTGCTGCCCAAGCCAGCGTAGACGCTGCCCATTTCCAGACCGATGTATCCGCCACCAATCACTAGCAACGATTCAGGAATGTCCTTGAGCGCGAGAGCACCGGTGCTATCCATCACTCGGTCGTTGCCGATGTTGAACGCCGGTGGCATCGCAGGAACGCTGCCCGTGGCGAGGATGCAGTGATCGAAGGTAATTTGGCCGCCTTCGGGAATTGACGCGTGATCGCCTTCGAGCTTGAATGTGGTCGAGTTCACGAAACTGCCTCGCGCGTGAATGACGGTCACGCCGCGCCGCTTGGCTAAGTTGGCTAAGCCGCCCGTGAGATTGCTGATGACTTGGTCTTTGCGAGCACGAACCTTATCAACATCGATGTTTGGCTTGCCGGAGTACTCAACGCCCCATTCCTTACCGAGTTCGCTGACTTCGCCGATGACTTTGGCGACGTGCAAAAGAGCTTTGCTGGGGATGCAACCACGTAGCAGACAGGTGCCGCCCAAACGCGATTCAGCTTCGACAAGAGTGACCTGCAGTCCCTCATCGGCGGCCAAAAATGCAGCAGCGTAACCACCGGGACCACCACCAAGAACAACGACAGAAGAATGCATCTAAGGAGTTCGCTTTTTGCCAAGGAGTGCAAGTTCTCAGGTTCATAAACGCAGCGTCCGCACGAGCCAGTTAGACTCGTACGGACTAGCATGCTCAAAACATGGACATGACGCGAGCTTATCGCGACAAGAATTCGACGACGCTGTTCGCGTCTACCGGCAAGCTGATGTCGCTTGGCCCTGGCAGACCGAGCACGGTCGCCTTGAGGTTTTCCGTATCGAAGCTGACCCAATCCAATGCATCGGGGGACGCATTTGCGATCACGCCACGGTACAGATTGCGAAGGCTTTCACGGTTACGAACTTCGATGATATCACCAGGTCGAAGTTGGTAGTTCGGCTTGTCAACTTTATTGCCGTTGACGAAGAAGTGGCCGTGGGCAATGCCTTGGCGGGCTTGCGGGCGAGTCTTCGTGAATCCGACACGGCGGACGACGTTGTCCAGACGGCTTTCGCACATCAGGAGCAACTGTTGCCCGGTGTTGCCTTGCTTGCGGCCAACAAATTCAAAGTATCGGCGGAGTTGACGCTCGCCGAGCCCGTAATAGTGCTTGATCTTTTGCTTCTCCGCCAATGCCGCACCGTACTGACTTGGTCGGCGACCACCGCGAACGTGCATCCCCGGAGCCGTGTTTCGTCGATCAGCGGCGCGAGTCGCACCGGCTGTTTCATAGAGCATCGCACCCAAACGGCGGTTAATGCGTGCCTTAGGACCTGTGTAACGACCCATAACTCAATTCAGCCTTCAATAACGGGGAAGCGGCATCGACAGTGATTTTTGTCGTGCCTCACGTGCGATCCAGAGTGACGGCGGCTACACAATTGAGCCACCGATGGTCGCACAGCGGTTTCGGGGAAGGCCAGAGTTTGCCTAGAAACCGCATTTTTTGCAAGACCTGTGGAAGAAGTTGACAGCAGTCAGTCGCCAGTGGCCAGAAAGTCAGCGGCCAGTGAACAGAAAGCCCCTGGCCAGATCGCTATCCCTCCAGTCGCCCGTCGACGAGCTCAAAACGCTTCTGCATCGCGGCCGACAGGCTGTCACTGTGGGTGACCGTGATCAGAATCGCCCCCATTTCGGACTGTAATTTCAGCAACAATTCAGTCACGGTGTCGGCATTGCGGCGGTCGAGATTTCCCGTCGGCTCGTCCGCCAGGATCAACGAGGGCTGCATCAGCAGCGCCCGCGCGATCGCGACTCGCTCTCGTTCGCCGCCAGACAACTCCGCTGGGCGATGCCCCAGACGACTTGAAAGCCCAACCGACTCGATCAGCGAAATGGCCCGCTGGGTCTGGTCCGCAGACGGCCGGCCGGTCGCGAGCGTTGGAATCAGCACATTTTCGAGCACCGTCAATTGTGGCAGCAAATGATGGTCTTGGAAAACGAAGCCGATCTTGTGGTTACGAAACACGGCCAGCTTCTTCTCATCGAGCCCGAACGGGTCCTGTCCATCGATCAGCACCGATCCAGTGTCGGGCGAATCGAGCGTGCCGAGGATCTGCAGAAGCGTGCTTTTGCCGCTACCACTCGGGCCCACAATCGCAGCTGTTTCTCCAGCCGCCATGGAAAACGAGAGATCTCGCAAGACAGCGAGCGGCTCACCAGCCGTTGGGAACGACTTCGAAAGATTGCTCACCACAAGCGAACTTGTTGATTCGGTGAGATTGGCTGATTCAGTAGAACTGGATTGCATAGAAAGATTTCTCGCGGTTGCGTCGTTACTCACGATCGGGGCGTCGCTTACGACCGGGGTTTCATTGCGAGTCGCCACGCTCTTGAGTCTTCAAATGTTCAGCCCAGGCAAGTGAGCCGATTCCATAAAACGAGTACTCGACGTCGGCTTGCTGATCGAGCGCGAACCCATGAAAGCCTCCATCGGGTGCCTGCATCGACTCAGCATACCTCTTTGCCGCTGGCAAGTTGATGAAGTCAACGGCCTCCAGATCTCGCAAAGTCGTCAGCGCCGTGAACGTACTGAGCACGTCCGCGAATGGAATACGAGTGTTCGCGGCAAAACCACCTTCGTCGGATTGCATGTCGGCAAGGAACTCCGCAGTATCGTGATGCTCTTGGGGAACCAAGCGATCGAGCGATTGCAAGGTCCCAATCGCTGCTGCCGTTGGATTGACGCCTGCTCGCTTCGCAGCCCGAATTTCTAAGTAACCACCATCGATGTGTCGTTGTGAATTCAAGAACGCGACAACGCCATCCACGTTGGGCACCTCGATCTCGATCAACTCAAAGCAAAGAATATTCAGGAAGGTTTGGTAGGTGCTGCCGGCGTGTCCTTCGGGAGTCTTTGCAAAGCCGCCGTCCTCGGTACGAAGCGAATTCAACAGCTCCGCCACGTTGCTTCGCCACGTCGTGTCCTGGTCCGCGATCACCACTTCGCCCGCCGCCAGCTCGCAGACGGCGGCGCCAAAGATCAGCGACACCAAATCCACGATCGATTGACGCGTCGTCAGGCGAGTTTTCAGAAACTCTGCGGCGTGAGCAAACACACTCGGCTCCACAGCATCAAGAATCCAGAGCGAACGCAACGCGAACGCCGTGTAATACGGATCGCTGCTGCCTTCGCGACCAGCGAAACCGCCGTCAGCATGTTGTGCCGCTGTAATCCATTGCGCGTGTCGCTCGCGAATTGCTGGATCAAGCCGCGAAGCGCCGTCCGCCAAGCGAAGCGTCAGCGTTTGCAGATACGGAATCTTCACGCTCGATTCACCCGCTCGAAGGAGTTTGCCAATCTCAAGCAAAGAGACTCATCACCGCGAATCAAGCCGTTCCCCGCGGATCAAAGTACTTCGGCTCGTTGCCTTCTTTCCATTTAATGTTGCATCCCAGCGAAGCCTTTTGGTTCTCCGTTGGGTGACGTCCAGCAAGCACTTCGTCGATCGCTCCACGAAGATCTTCGCCCGTGACAGGCGTGTCTGTCTTGGGTCGGCTTGAATCAAGCTGGCCGCGATAAGCGAGTTTCATCTCCGCGTCGAAGAGAAAGAAATCTGGCGTGCAGGCGGCGTTGTAAGCGATCGCCACGCTTTGGTCAGCGTCGAACAAGTAAGGAAAATTATAGCCTCTCTCAGCCTTCTCTTTCGCCATCGCTTCAGGCGAATCATCGGGATAGGCAACCGCATCGTTGCTGCTAATTCCGACGACGGCGACGTTGTGCTGCATATACTCGTCGGTCAAAAGCTTGAGCTGGTCCGCGACGTGTTTGACATAGGGACAGTGGTTGCACATGAAAATCACGAGCAGCGCCTTGCGGTCACTGAATTCCGACAGTGAAACGACCTTGCCGTCAGTATCGGAAAGCGAAAACGCGGGCGCCGGCGTACCCAATGGCAACATGGTGCTTACAGTTCGAACCATGACGATGACTATCTCAAACGAGTTGCAGGTGAAGTGAAACAAACGCTGCTAGTCAGCAAACGTTCATGCTTAGCTAGTCTTGAGTTTTTCAAGCAAACGACCGGGGCTGCCCATCGCATGGTAGCCACCATCGACATGCAGAATCTCGCCGGTGATACCTTCGCTGGCACTACTAAGCAAAAAAGCACCTGTTTTCCCGACTTCTTCGTGGCTGACGTTGCGGCCGAGCGGCGCCATGTGTTCGTACAGCGTCAACATCTCTTCAACGCCTGCGGCACGCCCGGCGAGCGTACGAATCGGGCCAGCGGAAAGTGCGTTGACTCGCACTCCTTGTGGTCCCATGTCGTACGCCAGATAGCGTACGGTCGCTTCAAGGGCTGCTTTGCAAATTCCCATTACGTTGTAGCCGGGAACGCATTTTTCGCCCCCGAAGTAGGTCATCGTAGCCACAGCTCCACCTGGATTCAGTATGTCTTTTGCGGCAGCAGTGACGGAAATAAGCGTATAAACGCTCACATCCATTGCCAATTTAAAGCCTTCTCGACTCGTATATACAGTGTCACGCGCTAGATCGTCACGGTCGGCGAAAGCGATCGAGTGCAACACGAAGTCAATTTTGCCGAAAGTTTCAGCTGCGTGCTGAAAAACACTACGGATGTCCTCGTCTTTTTGCGCATCCATTGGAATAAGGAACTTTGCGTTCTCAAATTTGTCGGTGAGCTGGGAAACACGACGTCGATTTCTTTGACGTTCGTCGTCTGGGCGGTCCGGCAAGTGCGTGAAACCACATTCTCCACCGTTATTCATGATTTCCTGGGCGATCGCCCAAGCGATGGAGTGGTCGTTGGCGACACCGAGAATGAGGCCTTTTTTTCCACTGAATTGCATTTCTGTATCTTTCTTCCAATTTTTTCAAACGACGAACCAGACGCCAAGCTGCTGACGACTGACCCAACATACCCAAGTCATGCTCGGTCCGTCTATTTGCCTGGCAATCATTTCACGGACCCAGCACCTCGCTTCCCGGTCCGAGCACCAAAGACTTTTCGATGACTACTGAAGTAGAACACGCCATGGAGTACCAAGCCATCTCAACGCCTGATGTACCGGAACTGCATCTCGCCCTCGAATTGCTTCGTGGGATCGACGACGATGCGTCCCGCGATCGTTTTCTCCAGTCGGTGATGCCACGTTTGGTACGAATGTTTGGCAGCAATTGTGGTGGAGTGGTTAGCCAGCAAAACGGTAGCTGGGCGACCGATTTCTGGGTCGGGGAGCGAATCCAGTTTCCTGAGTCGCTGGTGAGCGAAGCCCTGGACCGCAATTGCACCCAAGTCGACGCAGGCTGGCTCGCGGCACCGCTAGCAAGCGGCGAGCTGCCAAAAAATAAATCAGCGGATATCCAAGTCGCTCCCCGTCGGGCCACCGCCGTGGTGTTGCGAATTGAGCCGACGAACCGTGATGCCGTCCGTGAACTACAACGTGATTCAGGACGTTTGCAACGAAGTGTTGGATTGCTAGCAACAGCTTTGAGTCGAATCGAGGAGCGTCAAGCAGATGCGCGTCGCATTGAACAGCTTTCTGCAGTACTCCAGGCAGCAGCCCAGTGGCAATTGCTCGATGACGACAAGGCACTGCTCAATCGGATCGCGGATACCGCAATTGCATTGCTCCGCTGCGAACGCGCCAGCATCTTTTTGTGGGACAAGCGACGCGGCAAGCTGATCGGCCGCCCCGCAGTTGGAGTCCCCGGAGGCCAGCTGGAAGTCGACGACAATGTTGGAATTGTCGGGGAAGTCCTCCGCACCGGCGAAGCCAAACTTTGGGCGGCGACGAGTGACGATGCCGCTCGAGTGAACAAAAAGGTAGACCAGTCACTCGCCTTCGAAACCCGTTCGCTCGTTGCGGTGCCATTGCGGGGTCAACGAAACGAGCTGATCGGTGTGTTTGAGGCGATCAATCATCTGAGCGATGATAAACTCGTACGCGACGGCTTCGATGCCATGGATGCACGATTGCTTACCGACCTCGCCACGCATGCGGCGGTCGCGATCGAATCCCAGCGAACACGACGATCATTGACCGAAACTCGCGATCGACTCGTCGAAGATGCTGCGTCGTCGACACCGTTGATCGGTAGCGACGCTGGGATCGCCGCAGTTCGTCAAAGCGCCCAAAAAGTTGCTGGCACAGACCTCACCGTGTTGATCTTGGGCAACAATGGGACCGGCAAGGAAGTACTCGCTCGCCAAGTTCACTACGAGAGCAAGCGGCGCAGCGGCCCATTCATCGCTGTGAATTGTGCCGCGCTCGTTGAATCGCTGCTTGAGAGTGAATTGTTCGGACACGAGAAAGGTGCGTTCACCGACGCCCAGCAAACTCGCGTCGGTAAGTTTGAACTTGCAAACGGTGGCACTCTGTTCCTCGACGAAATTGGCGATATGAGCCCCGCCGGGCAGGCCAAGCTGTTGCGAGTTCTCGAAGAGAAAGTCGTCGTCCGAGTCGGTGGTTCGCTTCCCATTCCCGTCGACGTTCGCGTGATCGCAGCCACCAACCAACCGCTCGAACAGCTCATCGCACAGAAGCGTTTTCGCGAAGACCTGTTCTTTCGACTCAGCGTCGTTTCGTTGTCGCTGCCGCCACTCAAGGCACGCGGCAACGACGTACTTGTTCTCGCCGATCACTTCCTCAGCCAATTCTCGTACCAGATTGGTCGATCCAAGCCGACGTTGTCTGCCGCAGCGAGACTAACGCTTTTGCAGCATCCATGGCCCGGTAACATTCGTGAATTGCGTAACACCATGGAACGTGTTTGTTATTTGTGCAGCGAAGACGTAATCAATCCTGATGATTTGATGCTTGGTGGATCGGGCGCCGCGAAAGCAACTGTCTCTAACTTGGACGACGGCACAATGGCTAATCATGAAACCACGATTTTCGACCCCACACTGAGTGAGGCCACTCGTCAGTTCCAAGTGGAGCATATCGATCGAGCGATCGCGGCGTGCGGCGGAAACATGACTGACGCAGCCGCCCGACTCGGTCTGCACCGATCGAATCTTTATCGAAAGATGCGCCAACTTGGTGTGCCAACCAGTGGAGACGGCGGCGAAATGGATGACATGAACGAATCGCAAGGTGACGCTAGTTGAGCTCCATTTAAGGACTAGCGATTAACCGTTCTCGTCGAAGTCACGCATTCACGGTATCCTTTGGGTCGTATTTGAATTCATACTTTCGACCCACGCCTTCCGTGATTTTGGCTCATGACGTCTTTTTCTCGACCAACCCAAGTTCGGTTTGGTTCGCTCGATTGCTATGCCATCGACGCTGGCCCCAAACCCTCGATCGCTGTCGTGATCTGTCACGGCTATGGCGCTCCAGGAACGGACTTAGTCGGGCTGGCGGCTGATTGGATCGATCGAATCGGCGAAGCCAGCGAGCGGTTTCGATTTGTGTTCCCAGCCGCTCCAAACGATTTGAGGCACCTCGGGATGCCAGGCGGTCGTGCTTGGTGGCCACTCAACATGGCTCAATTGGCAGAGAAAATCGAATCCAATCGCTTCGAAGACTTGCATGGATTGGAACCAGATGGCCTTGTATCGGCTCGGGAAAAACTCGTGGAAACCATCGAGGCCGTCCAAGCAGATCTCGCCGCACCGCTTCCTCGACTTGTACTAGGCGGGTTCTCGCAAGGCGCGATGGTGACGATGGAGACGTCGCTTCGAGGGCTTGCAAGCCCGCCCGAGTTGCTGATCCAGTTTTCTGGGACACTGATTTGCAAGTCAGCTTGGAAAGCAAACCTTGGCAAACTTGCCAATACTAAAGTATTTCAATCGCATGGCACGCGGGATCCGATCTTGCCATTCACAAGTGCAACGGCACTGCGAGACCTCCTGGGATCGTCCAAGGTCGATGTCGAGTTCCACGCCTTCGACGGCCCACACACCATCGATGAAGAGGCTCTCGAAAAGACGGCTAAGTTGCTCAAAGCACTGCCGTAATTCTTGTGTATTCTAAACGTCTCGATAAATCGTCTCGATCAAACGTGCTGTTCCCATGAAAGTGACCGTCGCTAGCCATCGTCCCGAAAACGATGAGAGTTCGCATGACTATCATCGCGAATTGATTGCTGCTGTCGACGGCAACTGTGTCCTCGAAGTCATGCAGAGGCAACAACACTGGCTATGCGAACTGGCGAGCAGTTTGAGCACAGAGCAAGTCGATCGGATACACGCTCCCTACACGTGGACCATTCGACAAGTCTTTGAGCACTGCGCAAACGCTGAACGCGTATTCGGCTACCGCATGCTCCGATTTGCAGCGGGCGATGCAACCGACATCCCGAGTTGGGACGAGAACCACTACGCCAACATCCGATTCGGTTTAGGCAACTTTGGCGGACTTGTCACTGAGATGGGCTTGCTTCGCCAAACCAATATGCTGTTGCTTCGCCGAATCATTCCTGCCGCGTGGGGACGATTTGGCACTGTCGACGGCCATCGCATTTCCGTCCGCGCAATCGCCTGGGTTTCCGCCGGACACCTCCAACATCACTTGCGAATCGTCGAGCAACGCACCGGAACGATGATCGATGTTTCCAAGCAAGCGATGAAGTAAATGACGTTTGCGTATGGATATGGCGTTTAACGCACGTTGTTGATGACCCAAGTCGAGACATCCTTGTCGGCAACCCAAGGTGCAACGGTCGCGTTGAACTCTGCGAAATGCGGTGTTTCGCGATGCGCCGCGAACGCAGCCGCATCGTCGTATGTTTCGTACAGAAACACTTCGCTGGGGCGTTCATCATGGAAACATACATCGAATTGGTGGCAAGCTTCTTCTTTCTCAAGAGAGTTCTTGGCTTGCAACTTCACCACACGAGCAAAGTCCGACACATGCTCTGCATGAATCGTAAAACGTACGGCAACGGCAAAGGTGGGTTGGGACATCGCTACTTTGATGTGGTTGGAGAAAACCGAGGAACACTCGCCACAAGAGTCTGTTGGATGACTTGCTATCGGCGAGGTACTTGTCAAAGCGATTTAGTGTAGGGTGAACCCGCTACCTGAATCGAGTAGGGGCAACTTCAAACCTCAGCAAGGACAACGATGCCTGAAGGACACAAGACTCATTGGCTCGCTCGTGAACACCAACGACTGATTGGCTCAGAGAAACTCACGGTGACGAGCCCCCAGGGACGATTCGCCAAAGAGGCAAAGCTCGTTAGCGGGAAGAAACTGCTTCGTGTCAGCGCAGCCGGCAAGCATCTGTTCTACGAGTTCGAAGGTGAGGCCGTCATTCACGTCCATCTGGGACGCTACGGAAAATTCCGTGAATCCGTGTCACCGCCGCCAAGACCTGTGGGGCTGGTTCGAATGCGTTTGCAAGGCAAATCACACACGCTCGATCTCAATGGGCCCACAACCTGTCAAGTGATTGATTCAAAAACTCGCGACGAGGTGGTTGCGAAACTCGGGCCCGATCCGCTAGCGGGAGCCAAGAAAATGGACGTTTGGAATCGCGTCCAGACGATTCGAAAACCGATTGGCGCGATCTTGCTTGACCAAGCAGTTGTCGCGGGTGTAGGAAATATTTTTCGAGCCGAAGTGCTTTTCGAAGTCGGTGTCGATCCGCGAACATTGGGATATGACTTGACCGCCAGTCAATTCGATGCGATTTGGAAGTCGCTGGTGCGAATGATGAAAACCGGACTGAAGTATGGTCGGATCATCAGCGTCACAGCGAAAGAAGCCGGGCAACCACTGGCGAAGGTGCAGGAACAAGACCGGTTTCGCGTTTATGGAAAAACACGTTGCCCGCGGTGTCAAAAAAAGATCGAGGCGACCGAAATCGCCTCGCGAAAGATCTACTGGTGTCCGCGATGCCAGACCTAGTCCGGCATCAAACTCACGTCTGAGCGAACTAGATCGTTAGCAGTGTGCGATACATTTGGATCGCAGCAGGACCGACGAGCACAACGAAGATGCCTGGGAAGATAAACAACACGAGGGGGAAAATCATCTTCACGGCTGTCTTAGCTGCTTTTTCCTCAGCCATTTGACGTCGTTTCACTCGCATCGAATCGCTCTGAACACGAAGAGCGTCAGCGATACTCGAACCGAACTTGTCCGCTTGGATCAAAATCGATGCAAGTTGCTTCAAGTCATCCACACCACTCCGGAAGCCCAGTGCTTGAAGCACTTCGCTTCGAGCACGACCGAGTTGAAGCTGTTGGTTCGCGATGCTGAATTCTTCACCAATCGCTGGATGGCTCTTCTTCATTTCGTCAGCAACTTTGCGGAGTGCTTGGTCCATACCAAGTCCTGCTTCCACGCACACGACCATCAAGTCGAGAGCGTCCGGAAGACCGAGGAAGATCTTCATTTTCCGAGCTTTGGCCATTTGGCCCAAGATCAATTTGGGAATCATGAATCCGACGATGACACCGATGGCGACTTTCATCACCATACCCTGTGAAAGTCCATTGGCCACTAATCCGAAAACACCACCGAAAAACAGACCAACGCCTGTCAAAATCAACTGGATGCCCTTGAAGACGATGGGAGCATTCTCGCGTCGGAAACCCGCGTTCATCAGGATTTCGCGTAGTTCCCCCATCTCCTTTTCCGTGCCTTTCACGGAATCGGCAAGAGGCGTCGTCGCTTTTTCAAGCATCGCCGTAAGCGCGGCGTTCTTTTTCGATTGCTTGCTCGCGACATCGCCCGTCTCTTCGCTGCGAGCGCGACGTGGATCACGCAGAACGTCCAATCGAGCTTCAGCACGTGGCTTGCTATCACCCGACACGCGGCCGAGTGCGACCCACGTTACCGCAGACACGGCAAGGAAGATTGCGACTGCCGTCAACAAGACGGGGCTTGGCGTAGTGATTGCGAGTATAAGTTCCAAGTACATCGTAACAGTCCTACGGAAGGCTCAACGTGAGTTCGAAAGCAGAGGTGGAGGGCAGGTGTTTCTAAACTTTGATTGTGATGATCTTCTTGATCACGATGGCACCGAGCATCTGTGCTACTAGAGCGGCACAAAGCAAGTAGCGACCGATGTCGTCGCGGAACAACATCATCACATAGTCGTAATTCATTTTGAGCATGACCAAGAACAGAACCGGTGGCAGAGCCAACAGCACCGCGCCGCTCATCCGACCTTCGCCGGTGAGAGCTTGGATCTGACCAAGAATTTGGAGACGCTCACGAACAATGTGGCTGATTTTGTCAAGGATTTCAGCTAAGTCACCGCCGGTTTGCCGTTGCAAAATCACGGCGGTGGCGAAGAAGCGAAGGTCCATGTTGGGAACGCGTCGAGCCATTTCTTCGATGGCTTCGTCCAACGGAATACCGAAATTCTGTTCCTCGAATGCACGAGCGAACTCGGGTGCTAAAGGTGCTTCCATTTCGCTGCCAACAAGACCGAACCCAGCGGCCAAGGAGTGACCGGCACGCAGCGAACGACCGAGCAGTTCCAATGCTTCAGGCATTTGGCGTCCGAATTTTGCCAATCGCTTGCTGCGTGTGAACATCAACCACGCGATTGGAAAACCACAGAAAATGGCACCGAAAATCGGAGCCAATAGCGACGGGATGGGTGACACAATGCACAGAATACATCCGAATAAAAATGCACCACCGCACATCCCTGTAAACTGAATTGGAGTGATCTTCAAACCGGCTTGGTCGATATAGTCCTGCAGCGCGGGCATTCGATTGAGCAGCATCTGCAAGGCATTGGCCTTGTCATCAAATCCACCAGCCATCAGCAACGAAGGTTGATCTGTCTTCGAGGCAGTGCCGCCTCGACGCCCCGAGGCCATGGCAGCGAGTCTGTCGTCCATCGCAGTTGTTTCGTCGGTCGGCATAAATACCGTGACGGCGAAAGCTAAAAGCGACGCGACAGCGACGCCAGCAGCGATAACAATGAGTAAACTGGACATGATTGATCGTTGTTAAGTGGTAGTCTCTAGTGATTCACGATCGCTCGCGCCGCTGGGCGTGCGATGCTAAGCAAGAGTGAGAATGATGAGTGCGATTACGCTTGCATCATGATGCGTTCGCGGAATGCACTTGCGGGCAAACGTACGCCAGCCGACTCGAGCCGATCCATGAAGCTCGGACGAACACCGGTGCATTCGAAGTGACCGTGTGCCTTGCCGTCTTCGCCGATGCCCTTTTGGACATAGCGATATATGTCTTGCAAGATAATCGTGTCTTGTTCCATGCCGACCACTTCGGTGATTGCCGTCACGCGACGTGGTCCACCTTGCAAACGGTTGGCTTGGATCAATACGTCAACGGCTCCGGAGATCTGTTGGCGAATCGCCTTCACGGGCAAATCGAAACCGGACATCATCACGAGCGTTTCCAAACGTGCGATCGCGTCACGAGGTGTATTGGCGTGAACCGTTGTGAGCGAACCGTCGTGGCCAGTATTCATCGCTTGCAACATGTCGAGCGTTTCACCACCACGACATTCGCCGATGATGATTCGTTCTGGACGCATCCGAAGGGCATTTTTCACGAGGTCAGTCGCCGTGATCGCGCCGTTGCCTTCGATGTTTGCCGGACGTGTTTCCAAGCGAACGATGTGGTCTTGTTGTAGTTGCAATTCGGCCGCATCTTCGATCGTAACGATTCGGTCTTCATGTCCGATGAACGACGACAATGTATTGAGCAATGTCGTTTTACCGGAACCCGTACCGCCAGCGATGATCATGTTCAAACGAGCCTTGATACAACCTTCGAGCAACATCACCATTTCTGGAGTGAACGCACGATAGTTCAGCAAGTCTTCAAGCTTGAGCGGGTTGCTACCGAAGCGGCGAATACTCACGCAAGCGCCGTCCAGCGCAAGTGGTGGGATGATCGCATTGACCCGCGAACCATCTTCGAGACGTGCGTCGACCATCGGGCTGGTTTCGTCAACACGACGACCGACCTTGCTGACGATGCGATCGAGGATCTGCATCAAGTGCTTATTGTCACGAAACTCGACGTCAGTCTTCTGCATCCGACCGCCTTTTTCGACGTAGATGTTCTTCGGACCGTTGATCAGAATATCGCTGACTTTTGGGTCTTTGAGGATCAACTCGAGAGGACCAAGACCGAATGTTTCGTCAAGAACTTCTTCGACGATTTGCTCTCGCTCTTGACGATTGAGCAGCGTGTCTTCAGCATCGCAAAGGTGCTCGACAACCAAACGAATCTCTCGTTTGAGCGTGTCACCTTTGAGTTCTCCCACTCGCGACAAGTCAAGTTTGTCGACCAACTTGCCGTGGATGCGGCGTTTGATTTCTTCGAATTGTTCTTGGCGGTTGGATTCTGGGCGAAGTGATTGCTGAGTTGTGGTGCGCATGGCGATTGGATTCCTCGTCGCAAGATTTGGTGGTTTGCGAGCGTTTCGTCGGGTGGACCTGCTAGCGCGATTCCCCCACGCTGCCAAGGTTAACGATTGAAACGGTATCGAGGGCCATTCCAGTTGCATCGATGGGGCGGGCTAAGCCAGCGCAATCCAACGAGTCTGAAACGACCCACGCAAACATAGACCGCAAATCAGGACGAGGCGTCCAGAATCAGCAAAGTTTCTCCAATCAGATAAGTCGCTGTCGATTGCAATAAACTTGTCAGACTACGGTAAAATCGGGATAGGGGGAGCCCTCGCGGGCTCCCTCCTCCCACACCACCGGGCATACGGGTCCGTACCACGGCGGTTCGGCTGGTTAAACTTTCTTGGCAGGTTGGTCCAGGAGCAGCGGAACACCCAGTTCAGCCAACACC
>JBGTAI010000144.1:0-22787 GCA_041749955.1 Pirellulaceae bacterium
TGTGCTTGCACGCACCCTATGCTGAATTTGGTGCGTGCAAGCACGGCACCCTACGTTTCAAAGGTTGGAAAACTGATTCGCCCTGCCCACAAACCGCAGGCAACGACTGCGACATTCAAGTGGGATTGCGTCCCAGAAACCTACAAACGCACGGGAATCCCAGCGTCTCGCATCACCTGTTTCGTTTCTGCGATCGTAAATTGACCGAAGTGGAAAATGCTGGCCGCGAGTGCCGCATCGGCTTTGCCCTTTTGGATTGCCTCGGCCAGGTGCCGCGGGTGCCCGGCGCCGCCGCTGGCCACCACGGGGATCGAAACGGCTTCGCTGACCGCCAAAGTAACGGGCAAATCGTAGCCATCGCACGTCCCGTCGGCATCCATGCTCGTCAGCACAATCTCGCCCGCACCAAGTCGCTGGACCTCGATCGCCCACTCAACCGCTTCGAGCCCGACCGGTGTACGACCACCATTGATGTGCACTTCCCAGATTTCGCGACCGTCCTTGATGACTCGCTTGGGGTCGATGTTGACGACGATGCATTGGCTGCCGAATCGGTCAGCGGCTCGCGAAACAAAGCTCGGATCTTTGCACGCCGCCGAGTTGATTGACACCTTGTCGCAGCCCGCACTGAGCAGCGACCGGACGTCCTCGATCGTCCGCACGCCACCACCGACAGTCAGCGGCATGAACACTTGCTCCGCCGTACGTCGCACGACATCGAGAATGATCTCGCGCTCTTCGTGGCTCGCCGTGATATCGAGAAACACAAGCTCGTCCGCTCCCTCGGCCTCGTAACGCCGAGCGATCTCCACGGGATCTCCGGCATCCCGCAAGTTGACGAAGTTCGTTCCTTTGACGACGCGGCCTTGATGGACGTCCAAACACGGAATGACACGAGCAGCGAGCATAGACAGCTTTCAACTCAGCCACTCAAAATCTCCGCACAAGCGCTTTCGCACTGGGAAGAGTAAGAATGGCCGAACAGGTTTAAGTGATTCAGCAGATGATACAAAACATAGACACTCGCCCGCCGCTGCCAACCATCCGCCAGCGGGTATTCTCGCTCGTAACCGTCCGCAAACTCGCTCGGACAGCCACCAAACAGCCGAATCATGCCCCATTCCGCCTCGCGGCACCCGTAATAAACAGCCGGGTCGATGATTACAGCCCGCCCGTCCCCGTCGCATAAATAATTGCCGCTCCACAGATCACCGTGCAGCAGCGACGTGCCACATTCGCGACCGTCCAGCACCTCTGGCAACCGATCGATCACCCGCTCGACGTCGCCTCGCAATCGCGACTGGGCCAATCCCTGGTCGACGGCCCAGCGAAGTTGGAAGCCAAGTCGCCTCAATGCCACAAATTCGATCCAGTCATCGCACGGCTGATTCGGCTGCCTCGCTGAGCCTAAATAATTGTCGCGATCCCAGCCCATCCGATCGCCCAATGTTGCCCGATGCAGTTGAGCCAGCTCGCGTCCGAATCGCTCGAAAAAGTTCGCTGGCCGTTTACCCGATTCGATCCACTGTGTCGCAACCCAAGCCGATTCGCCACCGCACACAACAGCCACAGGCTCAGGAACTCGGATCGTGCCCGACTCGGCAAGTGCTTTCAATCCAGCAAGTTCACACTCGAAATTGTCTTTCATCGAAGCGAGATTACATTTGAGCAGCAACGCCCGCTGGCTCCCATCGTCTCCGCGCCATCGCACGTGCAGCGCCTCGCTAATGCATCCGCCGCCAACGGGTGCAACCAGTAACTCCGTCACCGCTTCGTGACCGAGTAACGCTAAACACTCCCTCACCGATTGATTCATTTCGCGACTATAATTCTTGCGACTCAAAACGGCCCGAAACTCAATAACTTGTCTAACGGATTCACGACGATGCGATTCATTGCTCTAAAGACGCTTGTGTTTGGCCTTGTCTTGGCGACAACTGTCCTGGCGACAACTTGTCATGCCCAAGATGAGTCTGGCGCGAAAAGCCAACTCGTGCAACCAAACTTTCTGTTCATCGCAATCGATGACCTCAATAGCTTTGCAGGTTTCTCAGCCAACGAGCCTGGTAATTTCCTGCAAACGATCTATCCCGATCCCGAGGTACTCGAAGGCGTTCGCCGTCGGCTGACGCCGAATCTGGATCGTCTCGCGGCAACCAGCGCCCCGTTTCTGCGTTCCTATTGCCCGTCGCCGTTGTGCGGTCCTTCGCGAACTTCGCTACTGACTGGGACACTTCCTCACGAAAGTGGCTACTACAACCACGACCGCCATTTCCGTACTTACGAGACGCTCAAAGACACGATCACGTTGCCGCAACACCTCAAGGCAAACGGCTACTTCACGACGGGTATCGGCAAGATTTTTCACACCGGCAGCGGCACCGTCGATGGGCCTCTCGAAAAGGATTGGTCCGACGCCAGAAATTCTTGGAACCAATGGGTGAACCATCCTCTCGGATGCAACGGCGGAAAACCCTCGCGTTACTCACCAACGGACGGAGGCTTGCTTCAATTCGGACCTTCGCGGCTTGAGCTACAAGACACGGGCGACTACCTGGCCGCCGATTTTGCTGCGAAACTTCTCGAGCATGGCACCGCTTCAACGAACGCATCAGTCCGCAACGTGACCGCACAAACCGTCACCTTGCCGCCCGATCAACCGTTCTTTCTTGCGTGCGGTTTGTTTCGACCGCACCTGCCGTTCTATGCGCCCAAGGATTACTTCGAGCTGTTCCCCACGTCGCAAATGACGGGACTGAATCGCGAGTCGCTCGATGCAATCATCGCCGACCTGGAGGATCTGCCCGCCGGTGCGGATCGGTTCTCGGACTTCGGCAACGGTAAGATGCGCGAGTTGATGAAACTCGCCAAGCAATCCAAAGGCTTTGACATCGACCCCGAAGTCGCTGCATGGCGTGAACTCGTCCAAGCCTATCTTTCGTGCGTCAGTTTCGCGGATTCGTGCATCGGTCGACTCATCGACGGTTTGGAGCATTCACCGCGCCGAGACAACACCGTCGTGATTCTCTGGAGCGACCACGGTTACCACCTCGGATCCAAGTTCCACATCGCCAAGCAAGCTCTGTGGGAAGAGGCGAATCGAACCGTGATGATCATCCGCGACCCTCGCGTCGAGGCGCCGTGTGATGGAAATCCTCGACGACAAATCGTCAGCCTCAGTGACCTCTATCCCACGGTGTGTTCGCTTGCAAAGGTGAGTCGACCAAGCCACGTCCACGGCAGTGACCTCAGCTCGCTCATTCAATCTGCCGACGCCGCCGAAGTTCACGACTCAGTCTTGATGACTTACCAGCCAGGCAATCACGCGATCCGCACACCCACGCATCGGTTCATGCAGTACGCGGACAAGACCACCGAAATGTACGACATGCAAAACGACCCTGGCGAGTTGAACAATCTTGCCCTGGAACCAGACACCAACGACTATCGCCAATTGCATGAATCGCTGCGAAAGCACATTGGTGAGCACGCTACAAAATAAGCAGGCTATGCAGTCAGCAAGCCGCGTTGATGCATCGAGTTACTCGGCAAACAGCGTGCTACGAACTTCTTGACTGAGTGTCTTGCGTTGTGCCATGGCTTCTTCGAACGTAGCGGCGTCGAGCGAATACAACGTGACATCGGTGACGGTGTCGATGCTCGCGTTTCTCGGTCGGCCCGTGATGAGAGCTGCCTCGCCAAAGTAATCGCCCTTGTGCAATTCCGCGACGCGTTGATTGTTCGGTTCGAGCACCACGTTCAACTGTCCGCTGGAAACGAGATAGAATCTGTCGCCGACTTCGCCTTCCTGGATGATTCGCGTACCGATCGGGTGCGTTTCTTTCCGCATGCGTTCTGCGATCTTGGTCAACGTGCTGATCGCGACCCCTTCAAAGAGCGTACACTTCACCAACATCTCGCTGATCGATGACAATTCGTCGAGTTGGGAATTGCGAGTGATTCGACCAAAGTCCATTTTGACGATGCGGTCGGCGACATCGAGGATGCGGTTATCGTGCGTGACAATCACGATCGCGACCCCCGACTCATGAGCGAGTTCCTGGAACAGCGTGACGACGCGGCGGCCGGACTCCTCGTCCAGCGCCGCCGTCGGTTCATCCGCTAACAGGATCTCAGGCCTGTGGACTAGCCCGCGTGCGACAGCCACTCGCTGTTTTTGCCCGCCGGATAATCGGCTGGGTTTGTAGTGCATGCGTTCACCCAAGCCGACTCGCTCGAGCATTTCTTCACAGCGTGCGTTCTGTTCGCTGCGCGACAACGAGTCGTCTTGCAGCTCCAAAGCCATCCGGACGTTTTGCATCGCCGTCAGCGACGAAAAAAGATTGTGGGCTTGAAAAATGAAGCCCAGACGTTTTCGCAGAGCGACAATTTGACGGTCCGTGGCACTGTGAAGCGGCTCACCGAGCACCCACAACTTGCCTTCTTGGACCCGACGCAGAGTGCCGATCAGAGTCAGCAACGTGGTCTTTCCCGAGCCACTTTGCCCAGTCATGATCACGATTTCCCCCGGATCGACCTGCAAAACGTTGTCAAACAGGACCTGTTTTCGGCCGTCACCAGTGCCGTAGAAGTGCTCCAGATGCTGCACATCGATCGCAGCACGTCGCGTCGTTGACTGGCTCGGGGGCTGCTGGCTTGGAGGCTGGCTCATGGAATCCACTGGCTCATTAAATCCGCATTCTAATTCTGCTCATCATTCGGATAGACTGTGGCCGTGCATCATAGCAACCACAGCTTTCTATCGTCTCCCACCCTTGATCTGATGCTTGAATTCCGAACCGTCCCGATGAGTCGCCCACTCGGCACGCTCCAATCGCTCGTTCTAGCGATCTGTGTGGTCACAGTCGTTGGTTGCGACAAAACGCGAACGCCCGAGAACCGTATGATCGCTCCCCAACGGATGCAGGCACTCGCGGCACTCGGTGATGGCTCAAAGCCCGCCGTCGTCGCGCAAGGCAAGTTGGAACCTGCCAGCGGAGTCCGTTCGATCTTGGTCCCGGCCGGGGATCGTGTCGCCAAAGTCAATGTGGCGGAAGGCGATATTGTCAAGGCCAACGATACGCTGCTTGTGCTTGCGAGCTTGAAGCTTCGCGAGATCGAACTTGCTGTTGCCGAAACACAGTTGCGTGAAACACGTTCACGTGCCGCCGCCGCTGGCAAAGTTGCTCAAGCCAAACTCGATGTTGCGACGACCCAGCTCGCGAAGGCAGAACTTGAAATGCAACAGGCCCAAGCTCGCTTCGATCGCGCCAAGGCAAGCGGTGGTGAGTTGGACTTGCTGAATCGCCAAGTGGAATTGAACCAAAACAAATTGGACCAAATTCGTTCCGCGTTCAACGATTCAGCCAACGGTCGCCTCGTATCGCGTGCGAGCCTCGACCAGCAAGAGCTCGCCGTCAACCAAGCCAGGTCCGCTGTGGAATCAGCTCTCACGGATGCCCAGCAATCCATCCAGCGAGAACGATTGTCCGTCGAGACCGCACGACGCGAACTCGAGGCAGCTAAACTCGGCGTTGAATCCAACCGTGTGGATGCCTCGTTCGAATCACTCAGCCAACAAATCGAATTGTTGCAGTTACAAATCGATTCCACTCGGGTGCAAAGCCCCATCGACGCGGTCGTCCTGAGGGTCGATGCCACGACTGGTCAAGCAACAACGACAACGCCGCTGGTTCATTTGGCGGACATCTCCGAAATGGTTTGTCGCACTGAAATCGATGTGGCGGAGATTCGTAACATCGCTGTCGGAGCCCAGGCCCGAATCAGCAGCCCCGCGCTATCTCAAGTCCTGATTGGCCATGTGAAGTCGATCGGCCGCATGATTGGCAAGCCACAATTGCCCAGTCCGTATCCGACTGCGAGAGTGGATTGGCGAAGCGCCGAAATCGTGATCGCGATTGACGCTGCCGACACTTCCGCCGCGGCACGGTTCATCAACCTGCAAGTGGATGTTGCGATTGATGCATCCGGCGAAGTCGCGATGGCCCCGGTTGCTTCCACCGAGCCGACCAAGCTGTGAAAGGTCGCGGATGCTAATGGCCCGTCGACGTCGTACTTCGCTTGCGGTGCATAACCTGATGCATCAACCGGCCCGTACCGCTGTCTCGGTACTCGGAATCGCGTTCGCCATTTTGCTGATGTTCATGCAACTTGGATTTCTCGGCAGTGTTGGTGACACCGCGACGCTCGTCTATCAACGCACACCCGGTGAGCTGGTCGTGCGATCGAGTGAATACTTGAGCGTTTACGATCCGCGATCGATCGACGCCTCGGTACTCAATCGCCTCGCAACGGTTCCCGGAGTGTCGGCCGTACGTCCGCTCGACATCGGTGTCGCCTCGTGGCAAAACCCGAACAATGGCGAGTTCCTGGCGGTTGCGATGATGGGCATCGATCTCACTCGGCCAGTTTTAAAGCTCGACGAACTACAGTCCCTACTTCCACTGCTTCGCCGGCCCGATCATGTGTTGGTCGACCGCACCAGCCGCGCTGACTTTGGCCCGCAAGATAGCGTCGCGTTTGGCGACAACGACATCGGTGTCACGACTGAAATCAATTACCAAAACGTCAGCATCGCCGGCACGTTTGAAATGGGTACTGGGTTAGCCGCAAATGGTGCCGTACTAACAAGCCGCGAAGGCTTCCGTCGACTCGCGCGTGGTGACGGCAGCCAAGTTTCAATGGTTTTTGTTGAACTCGACAAGGGCGTCGAACCCGAAGCCGGAAAACAAACGATCATCGATCTACTTCGTCGTGGCGGAGGAACGCTCGCACACGCGAATGTGCTCACAATCGCCGACGCCGAGTCGTTGGAACGCCAACACTGGTACCTCGAAACTCCGGTCGGAATTATCTTCTGGATCGGTGTAGCCCTCGCAGTCGTGGTCGGCGGTGTGATCTGCTACATGGTGCTCACCGCCGACGTGATCGCACGCTTACCCGAGTACGCAACTCTGAAAGCTCTCGGTTACAGCACCGGCTATCTCGGCCGCACGCTGCTTCTGCAATCCACCTTACTGGCTTTAGTCGCACTCCCAGTCGCGACACTCGCGGCGCTCACGCTATACCAAGTCGCCAGTGCCGCATCTGGCTTGCCGATACGAATGACATGGCAATGGCTTGTGCTTGTTAGCATTCTTAGCATTTCGATGTGTGGCATCGCCGCGATGTTAGCGCTGCGGAAGCTTTCCAAAGCCGAGCCAGCGAGTTTGTTTTAATGTTCAACCGCACTCCGCTCGCCTGGAAGAACCTCGTTGCCGATTGGCGTCGGTTCGCACTCGCTTCCGCCGGCGTCGCGTTCGCCGCCATCTTGATGTTCACCGAAAACGGATTTCGCAACGCATTGTTGGACAGCCCCGTGATGTGGCTCGATCTTGTTGACGCGGACTTGGTCGCGATCAGCAGTACTCGAACCTCGCTGCAGAGCGAACAACCTTTTCCACAAGATCTGTTGCGGCGGGCAGCCGGCGATGCCGACGTCACCGTCACTTCGCCGATTTACATCGAACGCAGCCAAGCTCAAGTTCGCGTCGAGAACATGCCAAGCCGTCCGATCCGCGTGATCGGGATTGAAACGGAGCCAAGATGGTTAACGACTCGCAAGTTGCGTGAAGCCGTCGCCACGCTTCGACCGCCCCAAACCGCCGCACTCGATACTCAAACACGACACTTTTACGGCTTCGCACTCGAAGATCGTTCGCAACTTCAGCAGCAGTCCATCGAGCTTGCCGGCAAGTCGTTGAGCATCGTCAAGACCGTGTCGATCGGGGCTGACTTTGCCAATGAGGGCACGTTATTGATGAGTTCCCAGAACTTCGCTGATTACTTTTCGTTTCGCAATTCTGGCCAGCCGCTGGAAGTCGTCGACTTGGGGCTGATCCAACTGCGAGCGGGCTCGAATCCCGAAGAAGTCGCCAAACGGCTCACTGAATTGGCACCACGTATTTGGAATGTCCAAACACGATCGAAATTGATCCAGCAGGAGACGGATTTCTGGAGTGGGCAAACGCCTGTGGGAATCATCTTTTCGATCGGCGCGATGATGGGCTTCGCGGTGGGCGTCATCATTTGTTACCAAATCTTATTCACCAGCATCAACGATTCGATGCCCGAGTTTGCAACACTCAAAGCGATGGGATACCCCAATCGCTACTTCGTGTTTCTCGTCATCAAACAATCGATCTATCTGTCACTGTTCGGGTTCGCGATCGCATGGATTGTAAGTTTCGGTCTCTTTCAAGTCTTAGAGCCACTCGCGGGTCTGCCGATGCTGATCACGATCCCGCGAGCCCTATTCGTGCTCGCCCTCACCATGACCATGTGTCTCGCCAGCGCACTGCTAGCGCTGAGAAAACTTCTCGGAGCCGACCCAGCGAGCCTGTTCTAAACAAAGCTTCGCAAAATAACGTAAAAAGAAATTTCCGCAAAACAAAAGGCGAGCAGCAACCAACTTGTTCTCCGAAATTACTCGCTAAAAAGCGTGCCCGTCACCCGGCGCAACTGGACTTCACAGAGAGCGAGATCACGTTCGCGGTCGATGCGATCGGCTCGTCGCTTGAACTCCGTCAGACTTGCTAACTTCTGGGCTCCCGCGGGCGCTTTGTCGATCTTCTCCGCCGACGTTTTGCGAAGGGTATTCTCGATCGTCGATTGCTCGATCTCCTTTGCGAGCGATAACCGTTCATTCGCTTCATCGAAATTCAAGATCGCATGAGCGATTTGCTGCTCGATGAGATCACGACTCGCCTCGGTGAGCGAATGACATTGCCGTCGTCGACAAGCCAAATCCGACGCCGAGTCATTGTGATGAGCAAGCTTGGCTAAGAGCGCCGTTGGCCCTTTCGATATTGCCAAACCGACGCCAGGTTGCAGCACGCCCATAATCGACTTTGCGGCTGGCAACGAATCGGCATTCATACACCGACAGAGAGTCAGTGTCGCGAGATAGTCGCCTCGATTCGCGAGCGCCAGACTGAAAGCTGCTGTCTGATCGGTAGGCGAACTGTCTCTTGACAGCGTTGAATTCAATATTGCCGACTCAACTTGCGGTAATGGCCAATCAATCGCATCAGCGAGACGTCGCTGCAACTTGCGAATACCGAAACGCACGACAATGAGTTGTTCTCGGATGTCCAGGTGCTTGAGTCGCAACTCCGACGCATCCCCGTCTGGCAAATCAAGCTCCTCGGCTTGCTCGGCCATCTTCAATAGCGATTGCAGCATCTCGCTGGATTGAGTCAACAAATCACGCTGCTGCTCAAGAGCGACGATGCGATAGAACGCATCCAACGCGTCGGCTGCTGACTCGTCACGCCGGTCGGCGGCTAAATCTTTCAGTACGGACTGAATTAACCCAACTTGGGCGCATTCAGCTGAGTTCTCACGATCGAGTTCGCACCCTAACGCATGACGCTCACCATCCAGCAGACTGGCCTGCGCGGAAGCCGTACCGGCAAGAATCACAACCTTCTCGGCATCAAGCGTGACTGGCTCGACCATTACGGACGTATTGTCCAACGGTGGAACCACCGAGACGACGATGACAAGGAGCGTCGCAAAAACGACTGACATAGCTGCGACTCCTGGCCCTAAACGACGAGCCCATCCATGAACTCAATCTCTCCTGAGTATCGCCATTAAAAGTCGCCAACGTCGACTGAAACGCTTCAAAAAACAGTCGTATCGGTTTTGCCGACTAGAATGACAACCCCCTTTAGATTCCAGGGTGGTGCTTTTCAGCGGGACGACGGAAGCGTATCCTTTTGGGTTTACTAGGTGACGATCCGATGGGCGAATTCCTATTCCAATACAAACGGCCGGAGCCGACGACATGGGTCTACATGTCGTCGTTTCTGACGATTGGATTGTATTTCGTGTTCCATCGATTCTGGAGCATTCGAAATCTCGACATTGTGCTCGTGATTTTCCTCGCTCCCGGGTTGCTTATGGTGCATGAGGGGCGTCGACGCGAACTCAAAGAGATCGAGTCGCTTGTCGCCCAATCCGTGTTCGACCAGCGAACGACCGACGCTTCCAGCCCAGCCGAACTCTCCACAACGCCCGCAAAGCCGAATCCTAGGACGAGAGCGGAGACGACCACGGGGACGAACCAGGTCGCCTTAGTCGTCGTTCAATCGATAGACGACTCGAAACAGATCATCGATGTCGTTCCCGCAATTGAGCCGAGCAGCAAGTTCACTCCCCAGGGAATTCAGTTTACTGGCTTTGTGTGGCTATTCGCGATTCAGTGCTGTCTACTGATTCGGATGATGCTCGATCCACTGATGGTGCGTCGCCCTCTGCTGGATCCCAACCTTTCTGCGGGCGGACTGAACTTCATCGGCGTCTCGTTATTCGTCTTCATGATGGCGAACGTTGTAACGAGCACGCCGCGTCAACAAGTCGAACAAGGTCCGAAGCTTGGCCCTGGTTACCCGTTGATGCATATGCTGCCAGCGATCCCAACTCGACCATCGAGCGAATCGCTGGTGGGTGTTGAGCCGACCGGCGACGTCGAGCTGGATGCGAAGAAGCTGTGGCTGACGACGATCGCAAAGTCACTCGCGATTATGGCTCATCTAGCCATCGTGATTGGAATCGTACTGATCGGTAATCGTCACTTCGGAAACATCCGTTCGGGGATCGGATGCGCCCTGTTGTACCTATTGCTGCCTTACACAGCGCAAATGACCGGCCGTGTCGACCATGCCGTTCCTGCGGCGCTCTTGTTATGGGCGGTTCTCATGTATCGCAATCCCATGGTCGCCGGAATCTTCCTTGGGCTTGCCGCAGGCCTCGTTTACTACCCACTGTTCTTGCTGCCTCTTTGGTTCAGCTTTTACTGGCAACGCGGTGCGAGACGCTTTGGTGTGGGCGTTGCCGCGACGCTCTGCATATTGATGCTTTTGCTCTCTGCCGCAGGCACAGTTTCGCTCTTGGACCACTTGCGCCGCATGTACGGACTGATTTTGCCCTTGATGGAACCGCGAGGCATCTGGTCGCTGGGCTGGAATCCCATGTGGCGATTCCCTGTCATTGCGGGCTTCGTGATCCTGAGTTTTTTCTTTGCCGTCTGGCCAGCCCAGAAAAATCTCGGAACGCTCATCAGTGCCACGGCGGCAATCATGGTGGCAGCACAATTTTGGCATGGTGATGGCGGTGGTCTCTATATCGCTTGGTTCCTGCCGTTCTTGCTGCTCACCATCTTCCGGCCGAACTTA
Source organism: Pirellulaceae bacterium (assembly GCA_041749955.1). Taxonomy (GTDB): domain Bacteria; phylum Planctomycetota; class Planctomycetia; order Pirellulales; family Pirellulaceae; genus JBBSJZ01. Next base: position 11,241 of record JBGTAI010000144.1, read on the forward strand.
CAGGACCGCGTCGCGCTCAAAGTGATCGACGGTGGAGCCGGTATGGTTCGCCAACGCTCGCGGCTTGAGGTCGAAGCCGCGTAGCCATCTCCAGCGCTGCGACCCCGTTTCGCGCCGCGTACATGATCAATTTCTAAACCATGGAAGACATGACAAGCACGACACAGGGCCCCGTCCCACAGGAAGCGATCGATCGCTACACATCCGAGCTGGAAGTTCGCAACGAGCAGTTCAAGGGACTCGCTCAACGTGACTCCCAGCTTGGCACCATTCGCGTGGTGCTGTTCTTAGCCCTGCTGATGTTCTTGTTCGTTGGGCCGTTTGCGGGCGCAGTAATGCTGTTTGGCATTCTCGCCGCAACCGCATTCGTCGCGTTTCTTGGTGTCGCGATTTACAACGAGTCTATCCGAGATGCGATGGAACAATTACGAAGCGAGCGACGCGTCCTGCGCCGTCTGCTCGCTCGCCTACAACGTGACTGGAAACGACTGAGCGAAAACGGTCCAGCGAAGTTACTTGCGAACTTGAAACTTCCCAAGCATCAACAAGAAGTTGCTGATGACTTGGATTTATTCGGTGACGCCTCATTGTTCCAACTCGTTGCCCTGGTGGGCACCAAACCCGGCGCAGAAACCCTCGCTCGCTGGCTTGCTGAGCCAGCTGACGCGAATGCAGCGACGCGACGTGCTCACGCGATCGATCGACTCGCCCCACAACGCGATACACGCCTCAACTTCTACGTCACCGCGAACCAGATTGGCGAAAGCACCGGACATCCTGATCGTTTTGTTGCTTGGGCGGCGGGGCCTCAATGGCTAGCCCAACGGAACTGGATGAAGGTCTGGGCCAATGTCTCTGCAGTCATTGCTGCTGTGGCGATCGTGGCGCTGGCTGCGGGATGGCTCGTTCCAGCATTGAGTAAAGTGATGCTCGTCGCAGGCGTCGTCCTGTTCGTTCTCGCCGGGATTAACTTTGCGATCACATCAATCTTCCTTGGCCCCGCGCATGAGATCTTCTCCGTCGCAATGGCGAGCCGCCGTTCAGTAGCAGACTACCGAGCATTAGCTTCCACAGCCAACATGCTTCACGATCCAGAATTTGACAACGCTCAATCAAACTCATCCACAACAACCTCAAGCGACCTGGAATCGATCTACGATCGACTCATTCGTGGCGAGAACGCGGCCGATCCAGCGCTCGCGTCGCTTGGCAAGGTCGCCGGATGGGGCGCGCTTCGGCAATCCGCGGCAACGTTCCTGGTCTACCTGCCCCTGCAAGCCTTTACGCTATGGGACGTTCGCGTACTCGATTGGCTGGAAGCTTGGCAACGACGTTATGGTTCTCACGCTCCAGACTGGTTCTCAGCACTCGGCGAACTCGAAGCGTTGATGTCACTGGCGGCGCTTCGAGACGAGTATCCCCACTGGGCCGTGCCGACTTGGGTAAAGCCAACACCCGATGCAACAATTGAAGCAACCGGTATCGGGCACCCCCTCTTGCGAGACGACGTTCGAGTACGGAACGATGTCAACGTAGGCCCCTCAGGTTCCTTCCTGCTCGTCACCGGCAGCAACATGTCCGGCAAGAGTACGATCCTTCGAAGTCTTGGACTCAACGTCTCGCTTGCAAACGCGGGAGCGCCAGTCTGCGCATCGAGTTTTTCGCTCCCAGCGATCCAATTAGCGACGAGCATTCGCGTCCGCGACAACTTGGCCGAAGGCGTTTCGTTTTACATGGCGGAACTGCACCGGCTTCGTGGCGTGGTCGACCAAGCGAGACAAGTTGCCGATCGAGAGGATCGAGTGCTGATGTTCTTGCTCGACGAAATCTTGCAAGGCACAAACAGTCGTGAACGCCAAATTGCGGTCTCGCAAGTCCTCGAAACACTCGTCGAGTGTCACGCGATCGGCGCGATCAGCACGCACGACTTGGAACTCGCTGACGAAGCGACGCTCAAGCAACTCGCAACGATCGTCCACTTCCGCGAGACAATCCGCCCCGACGCAGAAGGGGTCGAGCAAATGACGTTCGACTATCAAATGCGTCCAGGCGTCTCACCGACAACCAACGCACTGCGGCTACTGGAAATCGTCGGTCTGGGACGCAAGTAAAACCAACATCGGATCGCGGAAAGCTCTGCCGCGGCCCGAACGGTTACTGTTGTGCCTGCACGTGCAGCCGTTTCAGCGTGTCAATGTCGTGCAGTAGCGCTGAACGTGATTCGAGCGGGATACTGCCCGCCCCGCCTGTTGCGAAGGCAGCTTCGATTGCTTTGAGTTGATGAATTGGCATCGTCGATCCTTCAACAGTTGATCTTTGAATCGCAGCATGTATGGCAAACGTTCTCGGGTTGTGAATCAGATCTTCGAACCAATCGACTTGATCTGAGTAGTGTGCCGTTGCCTTGGCATCCTCGATCCCATGCTGCAAATGTTGGCAAACGCTTGGAGGATCGATTTCGGACGGAATCAAAAGTGCCCCTAACGAGCGTAAGGCTAAACCAATTTTGCGACTGCCCATCGCTACTGCCAACGGAATCGAAAACACGACGCCGATCAGAAGCGGTGAGAACCATGGAAAAAGAGCGGGAGCAAACTTCGCAAGCAGCAAAGCCACAAGCTCGCCCGCCAGAGTGAACGCAGAGAATTGGCCAAACGCTTCCGACCAAGTTACGCCATGCTCATCTCGCTGCTGTGCCGACCAGCGGACACTCTTCCCTCGAAGTGCAGCAATCACAAAACGTGTGTGATAAATCGCCATGATCGGTGAAAGCAAAACGGAGAAGAGAGTCTCAAGCAGCGAGCTCAAGCACAGCATCACGAACCCTCCGTGCAACGCTCTTTCCCGCCGACTCTGGCAAACAAGCAGCACACTCCACAGCTTAGGTAATAACAACATGACCATCGAAACAATGAAAATCGCCAACGCTCCCGAATACGGTTTGAATCGACTGACTCCGTTGAAATCCTGAGTTTCGACGAACATCCCAGCCATACACAATCCTGTAAACAGCACCCAAATCGGCGATGCCAAATACGACATGATTCCGCAACTCATGTGGAATCGACTTAACGGTCGAAAATTCTCACTCGCGACTAGTTTCGAGTGCTGTAAATTTCCTTGACACCATCTCTGGTCACGCTGTGCATAGTCCGCCAAGGTTGTCGGACACTCTTCGTAGCTACCCCCAAGATCCGTCGCAATTTCCACTTTGTAGCCAGCCTGCACCAATAAAGCCGCTTCGACAAAGTCGTGACTCAAGATCTCGCCGCCAAGTGGCGGCTTGCCAGGCAACACAGGCAAGTCACAGTGCAATCGAAAAGCTTCGACGCGAAGAATCGCGTTGTGTCCCCAGTAATTGCCTTCCACTCCAGACCACAATGAAAATCCTTTAACGAAGATCGGGCCATAGACACTAGCAGCAAATTGCTGCAGCCTCGCAAAGAGCGACGACCGACCGATCGGAACAGGCGGCACTTGCAAAATTCCTAGGCGATCATCCTCTCGCATGCGTTTTACCATTTCTCCAAGCGTCGCGCCGGAAATCAGGCTATCTGCATCGAGAACGATCATGAACTCGTGTCGGCTTCCCCAACGTTCGACAAAGTCGGCGATATTGCCTGCTTTACGGCAGGTATTCTGGGGTCGATGTCGGTAAAACACGCCATCAGAAATGTTCAAAGAACGCATCAACTCGGACCAAGCAACTTCTTCTCGAATCCAAGTCGCATGATTCGTCGTGTCGCTCAGGATATAGAAGTCAAACTGGTCCTGAAGTGATTGCTCACGCAGATCCAAAAGCATTGCCTTGATACCGGCCATCACACGATCAGGCGACTCGTTGTAGATCGGCATCAGAACCGCTGTTCTTTCACGTGGCTCTACCTGAATGTTAGGTGAACCTGGATCGCCAAGATGCAAATCAGCCACATGATCGACCATCTCGATTCGCTCACGCCATAAAGCCACGAACCCTAGCGTTGCCAAACAAAACGAAAAAGCGATCCAAGCAAACAAAATGGCAAACAATGGAATGCCGGCGAGTTCAAAGTAATTCACCCCGCGAAGGTCGTTTGCGATGCTCGCGAAACTTGACGTTGCGATGGCCACAAGCATCAATGTCATGAACGCAACGAAACAACGGATACGCCGGGTTGATGAGGCAAGCAATGTTGGCCTTGTCATGAGTTATTGTTCCAGCCGAGCTGCGAACATCATGGTTGCGGACGTCATTGCTCGACGTGTTGCATTCGCCCACGCGTCGATCCGAAGCAACGCGATCCGACGCGGTGATGACGCCGCTCGCATTTCCCTTCGATCCTCAGGCGGAGCCGACCGTGCCACGCCAGCGACTTGAATTCGACCACAGATGATTTCGTCGACCAACGTGCTGATTGCCGTCGTCAAACGCTGGGCCGATTCTAGTTTGCTGCTATCGGGCACTAGTTCGTAAAGGACGCGTTGGCCCTCAACCCTTGCCTGTTCTTGACTGAGTCCACAGCGAATGAGGTACTGGCAAACACGGTCGACGATCAACAGTTCGCCAGTGAGTTTTGTTTCTGAGACGAGTGAAATTTGCATCGCAACGAGTTCCATTTTGGGTGATGAGTGGATCGCACAAATCTATTTTTGCTTCCATATATCGGGGAACTATCAACAAAACGTGTGCCAGAGATTGCGTCCAATCTCATCTTTTGCCACTTCCGAGATGCCTAATCAAGCTAAGGACGAAAGCTCACCGTTAAAGCTCACTCGCGGTAGATAATGCGATACTTCAACGCAAATAAACTTTGCTCGAGTCAGACAACACAAAATCGAAAATCAAGAAAGTGTCGCTGTACAGTTCACGCACGCGACTCAAGTTGCTCGATGATCGAGCAACCTGATTGACTGGGACGTATCTAGCCTTCTAGATACGATCTACGCAATGAACAAGAATTTGAATCAAACGCTTTTGCTGAGAAACGTAATGCGGAACTTTGTTTTAACGAGTCTGTTTGTCGCGATCTCCTGTGGCTGGGGATCCTTTGCGCAGCCAGCCAACGCTGACGACATGGACAGTGTGACGTCGTTTCAGGAGCTAACGCGGTTGGCGGCCTCGATGTCATCCAAAGAGTTCGTGCCGCGTGAACCGCTCCCCCAAGTGCTTGCTAACTTGACTTACGAGGAGTTCTGCCAGATTCAGTTTCGACACAACAAAGCCGTCTGGTGGGAAACGTCCGCGCCTTTTTGGATCGAGACCTTTCATCGCGGATTCGTTCAACAAGACCGAGTATCGTTGTTCACAATCGACAAGTCAGAGGTTGAGCGAATACCGTTCTCATCCAAAAACTTTGAGTTCGGAGAAAAAGTTCGTGGGCTTGCATCTCTGGATGATTCAGGACATGCAGGAATCAAAATCGTGGGTCGGTTTCCTGAGTTCGGTGATGCACAGGAAATCTTAACCTTCTTGGGATCAAGTTATTTTCGAGGACGAAGTGGCGCAACCGCCTACGGCGCGTCGGCTCGTGGACTCGCCGTCGACATTTCGCTTCCACGCGATGAAGAGTTTCCATTCTTCAAAGCGTTCTGGGTCATGAAACCTGAACCAACTGACGAGGACGTAACGCTACTCGCCCTGATGGACAGCCCAAGCGTATGTGGCGCGTACGAATTCAAGCTTGTTCCAGGCTCAGTCGAAACAAAGATCTCTGTCAGACTTTCACTACACTTCCGAAAGATTCCGGAGAAGATCGGCATAGCCCCACTCACAAGCATGTGGATTTGGGGCGACGGTCTCAAGGGTCCGCCAGAAGACAAGCGACCTGCGGTACATGATTCAGACGGGCTGCTCATTCGCACGGCCGACGACGAGTGGATATGGAGAGCTTTCGCTCGCCAGAGCTATCCGTCCGTGGCAAAGATTTACTCCGGAGAGATTCATGGATTCGGATTGCTGCAGCGGAATCGTTCTTTCTATCACTTCGATGACCACAATGCCCAGTATCACAAGCGTCCGAGCGTTTGGATCGAACCCAAACAGAACTGGAAAAATGGTTGCGTTGAACTCTTAGAATTGCCAGGTGCGCACGAAGGTATCGACAGCATCGCGGCGTACTGGATTCCCAATGAGCGTCCGCAAATCGATGTGCCGCTGACGCTGGAATACGACGTTCTATTCTTTCCTGGAGACCATCCCGAAGAAAAAGAGATTGCACGAGCAACTGATTTTTCCATCCAACGGAAGATTGACGAAATCGACTTAACCGTGAGATTCGCTGGCGATGCTGTGAAGGACTTAAAAGCCGTTTCGATTCACGAATCACTTGTACGGGGAGAACTCGTTTCAAAGTCGGCTGAAAAAACCGACACTGGCGACTGGCTTGTGACGCTTCGGTTCCGCCCCACTGAGAAAGCTCCGATCGAGCTGGGACTTACACTCGTGGACAATGAACGCATTGTGTCTGAACGGTTCATGTATCTGTGTCCCGACAGAGAACCATCGTTTGTGTATCCGGAGGTCTACACACGATCCGAGTGAGAAAACCGATATAGCGAGGCTCCATAAGCTCTTCGGATTCTGCGATTTATCAGTGAGCATTCGGCACACCAAGCAACATGAGTGTATCCGGCATCGGCTATGATCGTACGAGACTCGTCCGATCGCTCGCCGCTCATCTTCCCGCCGTCTCATGTCCGAACTTTTCCCGCCGCTGATGTCGCTGACGCCAATTTTGGTTGTGGCAATCTTTCTTGTGGGACTTCGTGTTTCCGCGGCGCGAGCGATGCCGCTCGCTTATGCAGCCGCTGTGATTGTGGCGTATTTCTATTGGAAACTGAGCGCGTCGCAGATTGCCGCAGCGAGCTTGAACGGTTTCGTGGTGACTTGCACGCTGCTTTACATCATCTTCGGTGCGATTCTGTTGCTCAATACACTGAGCGAGAGCGGTGGGCTTTCGGTCATTCGCCGAGGCTTCACGGACATCACAAGCGATCGACGCGCCCAAGTCGTGATCATCGCGTGGCTATTTGGCTCGTTCATCGAAGGCTCCGCCGGGTTTGGCACTCCGGCGGCTGTGTGCGTGCCACTTCTCGTTGGCCTTGGGTTTCCAGCCAAGAGTGCCGTGATCTCTGGGATGTTGATTCAATGCACTCCAGTTTCGTTTGGCGCCGTGGGCACACCGATTCTTGTCGGCGTCAAAAAGGGACTTGATGGAAGTGCCGAGGTCGCGAGCTATGCCGCAAGTCGCGGACTCGATGACTGGAACGAGTTGCTGCCGATCATCGGGGCCAAGGTCGCGATACTGCATGCGATTCCTGGAACGCTGATTCCACTGCTTGTGATCTGTGTCATGACCAAGCATTTTGGTGCGAACCGCAGCTTCATTGAGGGATTGCAGATGTGGCGGTTCGCATTGTTTGCTGCGTTTGCCATGACGATTCCGTATGTCGTGATCGCACATACGCTCGGCCCAGAGTTCCCATCGCTGTTGGGATCGTTAATCGGACTTGCAATTGTTGTCCCAGCGGCAAAACGCAGATTCCTTTTCCCGAACGAACCGCCGTGGGACTTTGCAGCGTCGTCGACTTGGAACGCGGACTGGAACGGTTCAACGAACATCTCGATCGAAGTGTCAAAGCAACACCTGTCGCTGTTCAAAGCATGGTTGCCGTATCTAGTCATCGCAGTCCTGCTTGTCGCATCGCGTTTACCAGCGTTGGGATTCGGTGAGCTGCTGAAGTCCTTTGCAATTCCCGCTGATCCAACCACGACGAAAAACATCTTTGGAACGAGCGTCAGTATTTCCCAGGTCCAGCCGCTGTATCTTCCAGGAACGATTTTCATCTTTGCCAGCTTGTTTGCTGCAGTGCTTCATCGCATGAGCAAGAAGTCGCTGCAGCGTGCGGTGTCGCAATCCGGTCGAATGATCTGGTCCGCTTCAGGCGCTTTGCTGTTCGCGGTGCCCATGGTCCAGGTCTTTATCAACTCCAGCGGCGGTGCCGCGGGTTTGGATTCAATGCCAAACGAACTTGCCGGAGGCGTCGCCGCGATCGCAGGGAAAGCATGGCCAGCTTTCTCACCGCTCGTCGGTGGCATCGGTGCTTTCGTTGCTGGGAGCAATACCATCTCGAATATGATGTTTGCTCTGTTTCAATTTGGTGTCGCTGAGAAAATCGGTGCCGATCCGACCTGGGTCGTGGCACTTCAAGCAGTCGGAGGCGCGGCTGGGAATGTGATTTGTGTGCACAATGTTGTGGCCGCTTGTGCCGTTGTCGGGTTGGTTGGCCGTGAAGGCGATGTGATTCGAGTCACCGCACTGGTCTTCGTTTACTATGTCTTGGTGGCTGGGACCATCGGCATGTTCCTCGCGTAACCTTCTCCTGGGTCGGAATCTTGGCGTATATTGACGCCATCACTTTTGTCTTCATGAAACGCTCAAACAGATAGCCATGATCACTCCACTCAATCCACGTGAACGCCTTTTGATGGGCCCCGGTCCAAGCACGGTTCCTACGCGAATTTTGCGTGCACTCGGTGCGCCGACGCTTGGACACCTCGATCCCCAGTACATCGGGTACATGGACGAAACATGCCAAATGCTTCGCGATGTTTTCCAGACAACGAACCTACTCACCTTTCCAGTTTCTGGTACCGGTATGGCTGGTATGGAAACGGTGATCGTGAACCTGATTGAACCAGGCGACGAGGCCATCGTTTGCGTCAACGGCGTCTTCGGCGGTCGTATGAAGGACAACATGGAGCGAGCCGGTGCGATCGTTCACACGATTGAAGCAGCTTGGGGCGAGACCTTCTCTGATACAGCAATCGCCGAAGCAGTCGCCGCACATCCGAAAGCCAAGATGCTCGGCATTGTTCAAGCCGAGACATCGACGGGAGCCCACCAAGAACTCGCGGGGATCTCCAAGATCGTTCACGACGCGGGAATGCTATTCGCAGTCGATGCCGTCACCTCTCTCGGAGGCCACGAACTGAAAGTGGATGAATGGGGGATCGATGCAATCTACTCCGGCACACAGAAATGCTTGTCGTGCCCGCCGGGACTATCGCCAGTGTCGTTTTCGCCACGCGCTTTGCAAGCCATGGAGGCACGAACTCATAAAGTCCAAAGCTGGTATTTGGATGTCTCGATGCTCAAGAATTACTACACCGGCGGTGGCGGACGCGCTTACCATCACACCGCGCCAATCAACATGGTGTACGCACTGCGTGAAGCCTTAGCAATTGTGCTCGAGGAAGGACTAGAAAACCGCATCGCGCGTCACCGTGAAATGCACCTCAAGCTACGTTCGGGGCTGGAGCAACTCGGTCTCAAATACGTCCCGAAAAACTCGCTCTGTACATTGAATTGCGTCTTGGTTCCCGAGGGCATCGACGAAGCCGGCGTCCGTCGTCGCCTGCTCGAAGAATACGACATCGAGATTGGTGGCGGACTTGGGATTTTTGCTGGAAAAGCATGGCGGATCGGTCTAATGGGATATGGTGCGACGGAGCGCAACGTCGCCACGCTGCTTGCTGCGCTCGGCAATTGTATGGATTCCTAGGCATGCCAAACCTCGAGTCTCTCGCGGCGTTGTTCCCGGATGGTCGCTTTCGTTGTAATGCGGCCGACAAAGCCTCGTTTGAGTCCGATGGTCTGACGGCATTTCGCACCGAACCGCTCGCGATTGTGATCCCCGAGACGAGCGACGAAGTGATCGCGGCTGTTCGCTGGTGCCACGACAATCGAATTCCCTTCGTGGCTCGAGGAAGCGGCACGAGTCTGTCCGGTGGCTCGCTTCCAGTTGCCGATGGCATCGTCATTGGACTGAATCGGCTGAACCGGATCCTCGAATTGAACGCTGCGGAGCGAATCGCAATCGTTGAACCCGGCGTGATCAACCTGCGTGTCACTGCTGCGGCTGAACCGCATGGGCTGTATTACGCTCCTGATCCGTCGAGCCAAAGTGTTTGCACGATCGGTGGTAACGTCGCGTTCAATTCTGGTGGTGCCCACTGTCTGAAATATGGCATGACGACAAATCACGTTCTTGGTATCAAAGCGGTCTTGGCCACGGGCGAAGTCGTCACGATGGGCGGTCGCAGCGTCGATTCGATCGGTCCCGACTATGCGGGATTGTTCTGTGGCAGCGAAGGCTTGTTTGGAATCGCATTGGAAATCACGCTTCGACTTCTGCCCAAGCCAGAAATGTTCCACACGGTGCTGGTAGGTTACGATTCATTGCAAGCGGCCGGTGACGCTGTCTCAGCCATCATCGATTCTGGGCTACTGCCTGGAGCACTAGAAATCATGGACGCTCTTGCAATCGAGGCCGCGGAAGCCGCCGTCGCTTGTAATTATCCGGCTGGTGCCGCAGCTGTCTTGATCGTCGAAATCGAAGGTCCTCGAGAGAAGATCGAGTACGAACGGGAACAGCTTCAACAGATTCTGGATTCGACACAACCGTTTGCCCAACGAGTCGCAGCGGATGCAAGCGAACGACTTTCGATTTGGAAAGGAAGAAAATCAGCGTTTTCAGCCGTGGGACGATTAAGTCCCGATTTCATCGTCCAAGACGGCGTTGTCCCTCGCAATCGTCTTGGCGAAGCGCTAGTGGAAATACAACGACTCGCCAATGAAGCTGAGATACGCGTCGCCAATGTTTTTCATGCCGGTGACGGCAATTTGCATCCGTTGATTCTGTTTGATGGCAAGATCGATGGTGCGCTTCATCGAGCCGAAGAACTCGCCGCGAAAATCCTTCGGCTTTGCATCGCCATGGGTGGATCCATCACCGGCGAACATGGCATCGGGATGGAGAAACGCGAATTCCTTACCGAGATGTTTGACGAGCCAACAGTTGAGTTGATGCATCGCTTGCGAGCCGCATTCGATCCACTTCGCATCGCAAACCCAGGAAAGATGTTTCCCGGAGCAGAAGCACCTTCGCTAAAAACATGCGGCTTGCATCCACTCGAGGCAGCCGGAGTAATCAGTCGTGAGTGACAACTCGCAATCGACGCAAGACAACGTGTTCGCACCGACGAGCATCGCTGAATTACAGAATGCGGTCCTCTCTGAGCCACGCCTATTAGCAGTTGGCAATCAAACCAAGCCGACGCTCTGCAGGGCTGACAACACGACGATTGTGTCGGTTCGCAATCTACAAGGCATCATTGAGTACGAACCCAGCGAATTCACTTTCACGGCTTACGCTGGAACGCGTCTTGCAACAATAGTCGACGCGCTCGATGAACGCCGACAATACTTACCGTTTGATCCGATGCTCGTCGCAAGTGGCGCAACGCTCGGCGGAACCGTGGCTTCCGGATTGTCTGGACCAGGACGCTTTCGCTTTGGAGGCATCCGAGACTTCATTCTCGCCGTCGAGTTTCTCACAGGCGATGGTCATGTCATCAAAGCTGGTGGCAAAGTCGTCAAGAACGCAGCCGGTTTTGATATCCCGAAGCTACTGGTCGGAAGCTGTGGTCGCCTGGGGGTACTCACGCAAATCACGATGAAAGTCTTTCCCAAACCGATTGCAAAACAATCCCTACAAGTTGACTGT
>JBGTAI010000145.1:0-19027 GCA_041749955.1 Pirellulaceae bacterium
GCGATGGTGCGATGATCTCCCCGAGCAGGGGAATTCTAATTGTCGCTGAGCCGGGGAACGCAATCGCGTGAAACCCGACCCAGCGACTCAACAGCGGATTTCTAATTGTCGCGGAAAGGGAAATTTAATTGTCGCTAGACAAGCACGGAATCGATCCACAACTTCCTGATTGGCGCCATCGGTTATCTGAACTCGGCAAGAAAACGGAACTGGAGTTCCATACTCACTTCTCAGATCGTTGGAACGACGAGCTCGACAATTGCCACGGTGCCTGTGTGTTGAAGGATCGCCGGTCTTGGGAGATCGTCGCCGACAGCTTGCAGCACTTCGATGGTGAACGGTATTTGCTAACGGATTTCGTGGTGATGCCCAACCATTTGCATGTTCTGGCGGCATTTCCCGACGAAGGCTTCTTGCTCAAACAGTGTGAGTCATGGAAGCAATTCACAGCAACTAGGATCAACCGACTGATTGGGGCCAAGGGTAGGTTTTGGCAGCAAGATGGTTTTGATCATTTGGTTCGCTCGGATGCGCAGTTTGAGTATTTGAGAGACTATGTTGCGAAGAATCCGAGCAAGGCGAAGTTGGGGGGCGGTGAGTTCGTTCATTTTCGGAAGGAGTTGAGAGACGCGATGTAAGGAGCCCTGCCGACATCACGCTGGAAGCGTGATGGGTACGTACTCATCACGCTTCCAGCGTGATGTTGTCATTGGATAATAAGTTGCGTCGTTGAACGAAGCAGCTTCCGCGACAAGACTTCACTCCGCTTGCTTCGCCAACAAGGCTCTCGCGAGTGCTTGTCCAATTTGTGAGTACGTTTTGGCTGAGCCGAGGTAGTGGTAGCCGGCGTTCGATTTGCCTCGCTGCTCCAACGCGAGGTCTTCGTCAGTTAGAATCTCTTTCTCCAGTGCTTCCACGACCTTGCGTTGCTCTTCTTGCGTCATCGTGCCGTCGGCGTTCTCGTGATTCTTGTTGTTGGTCCGCAACAGATACGCCTTCTGTCGGAGTTGATCTCGTTTCGCATCGATGGCGGCTAATCGCTCGTCCCAGTACGGTGCTGTGGGGACGGCGAACACGGTCCCCTTGAACTCTGGCAAATTGGCAACCGCAGTCTGGCTATCACGGAACGCTTGGTTGCCAGCGTTTGGAGTCTCGCCGTCCACTCCCATCACCCCAATGACGAATGGGAGATTCGGAGCCGACAAGTCACTGCGTACATCGCGAATGAAGTTCGCAAACCACTTGGTGTAGTTGGCGAAACGAGGCGTGGTGCTCGTCGCGTCGACTTCGGGATACACGTTCCGGCCCACCATGTCGTTGAACCCTTGGAACCAAACAAGCCCAGCGAGTTCATAGCCTTGCGCCGGATCGTAGCCAGGATAAACACGCTTGATGTCGCCAAGCACGAACCGAACATGCTCGATCATTTGACGGTATCTTGCACCCGTCTTGGCTTGAAGTTCTGCCTTCTGTTCGTCGGTTGCAAAACGCTCACGCTTGATGTCGTCTTCACTCGGCACGTACGGCCCTGAGCTTGGTGAGCGAAAATCGGTATGCAGCGACTGGCCGCCCCAAGCCGTCTTGATTAGCAAGACCGGCTGTTCGAGTCCCTTTTGCATCGCGATGCCAAACGCCAGTTCGGGACCGATCTTCTCGCCAGGTTTGCTGTAGTCGCGACCACCTTGATTGCCGTATCCGACAGTCAGCTGGCCAAACACTTCCCGATTTTCGGAATCGATGCGTCCGTTCACGCCGGTTAAATACGAGATCCAAACATCGTCGATCATTCGGTACGTGCCGTCAGCGTTCTTCATTTCCGCTAATAGCGGCGCTGTCTCTGGATCGTCGCCCATGTAATCCATCACCGAGACTCTCGCGTGCCCTTCCATGTTGGACTGGCCCACCAAGACGTAAACCTTGAGCGGCTCGGCCGCACAGAGATACGGGCCAAAGAGATACGGGCCACTCAAAAGCACCATCATGATTGGCAAGGCCCAACGCAGCTTCTTGGATGCTGTGTCCAGTGGGCAACTCGCGTGCATGTACATGGTTAAACTCATTCGAATGTGAAATGGATGTGTTGGAAAATTGAGGTAACGCCTCGCGTCATCAATACGTAGCACAGGCTGCCAGCGTGTTTCTGGTGCAATAACAGGCTGGCAGCCTGTTCTACGTTCTTATTCGTTACGCGAGCAGTTCCTTGACGACACGGGCTTCCTCGACTCCGGTGAGCCGGAAATCGAGGCCTTGGAATTTGTACGTGAAGCGACTGTGATCGATGCCGAGCATGTGCAGAATCGTGGCATGAAAGTCGCGAACGTGAACTCGGTTTTCGACTGCGTTATAGCCGAACTCATCCGTCGCTCCGTAGCTGCGTCCGCCCCGAATGCCACCGCCCGCCATCCACATCGAGAAGCCTTTGATGTGGTGGTCGCGTCCGTTGCCTTGGGCCATCGGAGTCCGTCCAAACTCGCCGCCCCAAATGATGAGCGTGTCTTCGAGCATGCCACGCTGGCGCAGATCTTTGATCAATGCGGCGGTGCCTTGGTCGACAAACTTGGCTGTCGTGGCAACGCCGTTCTTCACCCCGCCGTGATGGTCCCAGCCTCGATGATAGAGCTGGATAAAACGCACGCCGCGCTCGGCCAAGCGACGAGCAAGTAAACAGTTGCTTGCGAACGATCCGTCTCCTGGTCGGCAACCATACATGTCGATCACATGCTGTGGCTCGTTGGACATATCGGTCAGCTCGGGGACGGACGCTTGCATCCGAAACGCCATTTCGTATCCAGCCAAACGCGTTGCGATCTCGGGGTCTTCCAGCTCCGCGTTGCGAATGCTGTTGATGCGAGAAACCGCATCGACGATATCACGCTGTTGCGTTCGTCCGACTCCGGGCGGGTTGCCGACGTAGTGGACGGGGCTTCCAGTAGCATGCATTTGAACGCCCTGGAACCGGCTCGGCAGAAAGCCGGAGTGCCATTGCCGCGAGCTAATCGGTTGCCCTTGTCCACCGCCTTCGCTGGTTAGGACGATGAAGCCGGGCAGGTTCTGGGTGTCGGCACCATGCCCATAAAGCACCCACGAGCCCATCGACGGACGGCCGCTGATCGCAGTCCCCGTGTTGAAGAACGTGTGAGCTGGGTCGTGATTGATTTGCTCCGTATGCATGGACTTGATCACGCACATCTCATCCGCAAACTCGCCGATGTGCTCAAAGACTTCGGACATCTCCAGCCCGCTTGCACCGCGTGGGGTGAACTCATGCTGGGGGCCGAGTACTTTCAGCTTCTGGCCCTGGAGCTGAGCGATTGGTTGGCCAGCCGTCACGGACTCAGGCATCGGTTGCCCGTCAAGCCGCGCCAGTTCGGGCTTGTAATCGAACGTCTCCAAATGGCTTGGGCCGCCTGCCATGCACAAGTGAATGACGCATCGCACACGTGGTTTGTGATGCAGCATCGCCCCACTATTCTCGATGCCGATCGACGGAGCAGCCCGAACAAGTTGCGGGTCGAGCAACGATGCCAATGCAACGGACCCGATGCCTGTTTGGCGCAGGAACGTGCGTCGCGCGAGTCGCGTTGTCGAGATATGGTTTTCAAACGGATTCATAGCGAGTCGACTAGTAACGAGTAATGGTTTCGTGCAAGTTCATGATAACGCGAGCAACACTTGTCCAAGCAGCCAGCTCTGCGACGTCGAGCTCGTTTTCGATGGGTGCGGAGCCAGTCGCGACGAGCAGCTTCGCGTCGTCTAAGTTCCCGCGATAATGTTCGAGGTGCTCGCCGTACACTCGCCTCAGCTCACTGGCGATTTCGGATTCCGGCGTGCGGCTGACGGCGGTTCGATATGCCCAGTTGATTCTTGAATCCGTTTCCGTCCCACCCTCGCGCATGATCCGCGAGGCGAACACGCGCGCCGCTTCGACGAACGTCGGATCGTTCAGAAGCACGAGCGATTGGAGCGGCGTGTTGCTGCGAGATCGCGAGGCCGTGCATTCTTCGCGGCTCGGAGCGTCGAACGCCTTGAGCATCGGATGAAGAAACGTGCGTTGCCAGTGAGCGTAGACGCCGCGACGATATTGGTTGTCGCCCTGGTCAGCAACGTAAGCACGCTTCGGAAAGTTCAGTTGGCTGTAATAACCTTCCGGCTGGTACGGACGCACGCTTTCTCCGCCAACGCGTTCGACAAGCAATCCGCTTGTGGCGAGTGCACTGTCGCGAACCACTTCCGCCGCAACCCGAAAGCGTCCTTGTCGAGCGAACCATTCGTTGTACGGGTCGTGCTCGACAAGAAACGGAGTCGGCTTGGACGAGCGACGATAAGCGTCACTGGTAACGATTTCGTGCAACATGTGCTTGATGTCCCAGCCTGAATCAACAAACTCAACCGCCAACGTGTCGAGCAAGTCGGGATACGACGGGAAGGTCCCCTGGCCTCCGAAGTCATCGACGCTGGCACAGATCCCACGGCCGAACATCAGGCTCCAAAGTCGGTTCACCATCGTCCGCGACGTGAGCGGGTTATCCGCTTGGCACAACCAATTCGCGAGATCAAGTCGAGTTGCTCGTTCGTCACCGATTTCGAGCTTGCCAAGAAACGTTGGGATCGCCGGCTCAACAATCTCGCCTGAGTCGTCCATCCAGTTGCCTCGAGGCAAGACACGGATCTCGCGAGGCTTGATGGACTTGCTGACGACCGTGAGCGGTGCAGTCTCTTCGGTGGCAACGCGTTTCTTTTCCTGTGCGTCAATTTTCGCTTGCAGCGCGATCATCGGCTCGGCGCGAGCGGTGTAATGATCTTGGAGCGTCTTGGTTTGTGCTTCGGTACGCTTATCGGAATCGAGACGAAGTGCTTCAGCGACGTCGTCTGGGATTCGGTCTGTCGCGACCCAGCCCGCTTGGTCCCAATGCGCCAGCCCACCGAATTGCGTGAACGCCATGCCGTGTACTTCTTGCCCGACCGCAAGCCCCACATCGACGGCGGCCACTTCGAGTCGCACCCATTCATCGGTGGTTGGCAATTCGCCGCGGCGATTGTATCCGGCCCAGCTCTCTGGCTTGTGACCGTAAACGATGTCGTCGCTGCCCCAGACGGCGCGATGGTCCCATGATCCGTCGTTGAATTGCAACATGATCGATCGAGGCGGGTTCTTTGGATCCAGATGCACCCATGCATAGAACCGCGTGTCATCGTCGACCTTGACTTTGACTTTTGCGTTTTGAAACAGGTGCTGGACCAGCCCGTCGGAGGCTTGTCGTCGCGACTTCTTGCCGCTGTGCACGGGGCCTCGCTCGGACGTGACGAACTCCCACGCACCGTCGCTGTTGCCGCCAGTATTCTGCTTGTCGTCGACCCAAACTGAATCGCTCTCTTGAGCGTCGTCGATTGTCGCGAGTGCGTCAGTTTCCCATTCCGCTTGCTTGGCGAGAAGCTCGTCGCGAACCAGAGGAATTTGCGACTTCAGTATGACAAGCTGCTCATCGATCGCGGCCATTTGTTGTTGCAACCCTGGCGACGGAACCCGAATCATCGGCGGCCGTTCCCGTGCCCCGTAAACGCCTCGTTCTTCGATATCAGCGAAGAACGCACCCATCGCGTAGAAATCACGTGCTGTGTAGGGATCGTACTTGTGATCGTGGCATTGGGCACAACCGAGCGTCGCTCCCATGAAGACTTGTGAGACGTTTCGCACCCGATCGGCAAAGTAGATGGCAAGGTATTCTTTGGCCTGTGAGCCGCCTTCCTCCGTCGTTTGATTGAGCCGGTTGTAGCCTGAGGCGACTTTTTGCATCAGCGTCGCGTCAGGCAACAGATCACCGGCGAGTTGCTCGCGGACAAATTGGTCGTACGGCATATTGCTGTTGAAAGCGTCGATGACGTAGTCGCGATACGGTGACTGTGAAACGTTTTGGTCGCCGTGGTAGCCGACTGTGTCCGCGTATCGAACGAGGTCGAGCCAATAGATCGCCATCCGTTCGCCGTAGCGAGGTGAATCCAACAATCGCTGGACCAGCTTTTCGTACGCGTCGCTTGATGTGTCGCGAACAAATGCGTCGACTTCATCGAGCGTCGGCGGCATCCCGGTGAGATCGAACGACAGCCGACGGATGAGTGTGACGCGATCCGCCTCTGCGACAGGCTCGATGCCTTCTTCCGCTAAACGCGCCGCGATGAACTTGTCGATCACGTTGGTCGGTTGAGTGCTCGAGACCGCAGGCGGCTCACGGCGCTGCATCGACGCGTACGCCCAGTGCGGTTCGTACTTTGCGCCTTCGGCGATCCAGCGGCGGAGCAAGTCTTGTTCAGTCGGGGTGAGGTCTTTGTGGAATTCTGGAGGCGGCATGCGTTCATCGGGATCATCCGAGAAGATACGACGCACCAGCTCACTCGCGTCGGCATTCCCCGGCACGATCGCACCCTCAGGTTTCGCGTCGGCGTCGGCCAAGTCCAATCTCAGGTTGCCTTCGACCGTCTTTGCATCGGGTCCGTGGCAAGCGAAACACTTATCGCTCAGCAATCCGCGTATATCGCGGTTGAAGCGGACGGGTGCTGGCTCCGCAAGGCATCGCGTGGAAGTTGCCGGGATCGCGTAAATGAGAACGCATAGAAGTACGAATAGATTACGCAGCATGGCGGGCATCGATGGCGATGGAGGCGGGAAACGGTCACGAGACATTGTAGTCGTTTCGTCGCCCCGTCGCTCTTACCGCCCCCCAGCAAATTTGTCTTTTCGTAGGGTGCCGTGCTTGCACGCACCTTTGCTGAATCTGGTGCCGTGCAAGCACAGCAGCCTACGTTTCGCAGTTCGAAAAACTGAATTGCCGTCGATGCGACCGCCGGCGATTACTTGGTTGCCCGCTCAAGTAAATTTGTCATCATCCGCTGGACTCTCGCGTCAGGACCGTGAGGTCGAGACCAATGCAACCAAGGCAGTTGATGACCTGGTGGACTGGACAAGTCTTGGCACCACCAGATCGTCGATGCATTGAATACAAAGTTCTGTTTTGGTCCTGGGTAGATCGTCGCCGTCCAGCGTTGTGGATTGACGCCGCCCTGTAATGCAGTCCCCTCGGCGACAATTTCCAATCCAGCGATATCGTGCGGCGGGTCACCGTGGTATTCCCAGCCGATGAGTCCCGCGATCCGATCGCCGGCTTTCATGTCGGTTCCTTGGTAAATCCAATGCGTCGGATTCGTACACACCCAATCACCGCCACCGTTGACGGGTTCGACGTTTCTCGCACCCATGAGATAGCCTTCATCAGGCCCACGGTGCGGAAACGGGCCATGATCCTTTTCTCGCTCGACAGCGAATTTGTAGTCGCCACCGTAGGGTCCACCGCGAAACAAAATGCGATTCACGCGACCATCCTGGCTTTCGCGAAACGGGCTGACCCAGCAAACCGAATTGCCAGACAGGAACATTAAGTTCACACCCGCGTCTCGCATCGCTGTGACGCTATTGTATTGACGCAAATCCCAATACTCGTCGTGGCCCACACTGAGAAACGCTTTGCACTTTTGCCCACGATCCGGAGTCAACATATCACTGTTGCTACAGTAAGTAACGTCATAGCCGTGTTGCTCTAACCAATACGCCATCGGGTACTCAAAACATAGCCATTCCCCGCTGCCGACCGTTTGCGGATTTCTATAGATCTGGGGATAGAGGCCGTAGGGGCGATCGAAACTGACGTCGGACCACGGTCCCTGGTTTCCCTTGGGGTGAGTGTAAACAGAATCCTTGTCGGGCCATTGGTTGTACGCTTGCCAAGTGTTGTCGCTGCATTGAAACAGGATGTCTGCCTCGCGATTGTCTCGAACGATGAACACGATGTAACTTTGCCAGTAGCCATGACCTGAGGCATCGGAAGTCGTCGTCAATCTGCCAACGTAAACGCCGCTGATCCAGTCGGCTGGGATCTCCAGCGTCACAGCTTTCTCCCATTTGCATTCACGAAGACGTTTGTCACCGTACTCGGGTGTTGGTTGCGTTTTACCAGGCAAAGGCCCGATCGACTTCATCAGCCGTGCACCACGGCCTTGGTAATAGCCGGTACGGAAAATTTCGATTGAGAAATCTTGTGCCGGATCGGTGGAGACAAAAATGTCAATCTTCTCACCAGCGGCGACGCTCTGCTTGGAGCAATAACCTTCAATCGAGGGACTGCGGATGCCATCGGTGCGATCCGTGCGTACACGAGTCAACTGCCAATCCAGCGCACCCTCTTTGGCATTCTCGCGTGTAATTAGATTGTCCGTCGGCGGTTGTTCAACCAACGATTGAGCAACCAGCTGTTGAGCGAGACTCATTGCAAGAAAGACGAATGCGATCGAGAGTTTCTGGTTCATTGCAGCGAAGCCCTGGAGTTTCCGACTGATTTCAACATGCGATGCAAGCGGCTCATCAGACCGCATAAACAAAAATCATAGCATCCCGCTGGCTGAAGCGTTCAACTCCGTCGATTGCGCCAATCTTGTTGGTTGAGCTCGACGTGGGCGTTGGGCTTCGGGACTATGCTTGAGGGGATCTGGCGTTAAAACTTTGGGGATGGATGCAAAACAACCCAGAAGACCCGATGGTGTCGGTGACGCGGATCTCGAACCCGCGGGACTGAACCGTGCAATTCCATTGCCGATGTTGGTGACTGGGATCGCTGGTGTTCCTGGCTACAACGCGTTTCATTACTTTCGCCAACGTTACGGCGATCAAGTGGTGGGAATTCGCCAGCCGAATATGTGGCCGCTGGATCGTGACGGCATCGTGGTTTGCGATATCGAAAATGCCGATGCTGTGCAGGAGTTGTGGGAAGAACACCGCTTCGCAAGCCTGTTGAATTGCGCTGGTGGCTGCAGACTCAAGCCTTGTGAACTTGATCCGGAGATGGCGCATCGCGTGAATGTGCTCGGCACGGAGAATATGTTGCGATGTGCCAGACGATATGACGCGCTCGTCATCCACTTGTCGATCGATCTCGTTTTCGGTGGTCGCGAGGGTGGTGATTATCGCGAAACCGACTCGCCGGATCCCGTGACCGTTTATGGAGCCAAGATGGCGGAAGCTGAGCGGATGGTGCTTTCACTACGGCCGGATGCTTGTGTCCTTCGTATTTCGCTGCCGATGGGAGTCAGTTTCAGCGGACATGCGGGCGCGATCGACTGGATCTCGTCTCGGTTCAAGCAAGGCAAACCAGCCACTTTGCTCAAGGATGAATTTCGCACGCCGACGTACACGGACTGTCTGAATGAATTGATGGAGCGATTGCTCGAGAGTCCGCTGCATGGGCTGTATCATGCGGGTGGCCCGAGGCGATTGAGTCTTTTCGAAATTGCACAAATCGTGAATCTCGTCGGCGGATACGATCCGGAATTATTGATGGACCGACTGCGAAGCGAAATCAGTGCGATGCCACCGCGAGCCGGCGACGTCTCGCTGAACTCGTCCAAACTCTATGATGCATTGGGCGAGTGTCCATTCGATGGATGGCCGCTCGACATGTCATTGGTTCCGACTCATCGAGAATGGCACCACGAACGCAACGAGTTCACTGGGTCTGCTGACGCCGTGACACGGTTGCTATACCAGAACCCGTCTCGATTGAGCGAAATCCCACTCAGCCGAGAGGAACGCTGGGGCGCCGGGCGATTCAACTGAGACGACTTTCAGGCTGATTCGCGTCACTCCGTGGACGTGAGCGCACCGGAATCCAAAGTGCTGTCCGGTGAGTCGTCTTCGGCATTGTTCCACTTTGAAAGAATCGCCTGGGCGGCTGCATCGTTCGCTTTTGCAAAGTCCATTAATGCCTTGAACAACTCTGCGGAATAGGCACGCTTGTTGGACCGAATGACTTGGACGCTCTCTTGAGTCTGCTTCCATTGAGCTGAAACTTCATCGAGCCTCGCCGGATCGATCGCCTGGACCTGGTTCGGTGCAAGCTCGATCATCTTGTCAACAAGGTCCGGAACTTCAGCTAAGCTCCCCGCCATCAATCGGAACTGTGGCGCTGCTTTCTCCCCAGAGCTCGTGTCGCTGATCGAATCACACGCTGATTGGCACTTTGCAGAGATGCTTGCGTACTGGTTCAGTATCTTTTCCGGAGTCTCCATGCCGGGAAGAACTTCCGCCCACTCTTCGCGAGAGACCTGGCTGAGCGACTTGTAAGCGAAGGTCCCAAGCGTGCCGACGACGATCAAGCAAAACAAGGCGACAGCAATCGTTTGCAACATCTTGATTCGCGACTTGCGAATCGAGTCTCGGTTTGCTTCCTTGTAGGCGTTCCGTGCCGCGCGTCGAAAAAGTCGTTCGCTTGTGGCCGGCCGCGAGACTTCGCCTTCCACCATGATTGGCGGAGGCAGCTGACCGAATTCTTCAAGACTTAACCCGTTCTTTACATGGATCTCGGAGTCTGGATCAAGCAAAGTCTTGGTCGAGCATTTCGGGCACGTGACTTGAGCACGCGTCTTCGGCGCATTGACTCGCATCTTGTACGCACAGTTTGTGCATTGGATTACCAATTCACGAGTCATTCGCTCATCCACCCATGCAAGATTCAGCCAGGAAAACACGATAAAACCGAGCGAAAACCGATGACATCAGGTCACTGGCATTCGACGGCTACGCTAACGAAACGGTCGCGTTGAACGAGCACACACACTGGCACAATCGCGGCGCGTCATTGCCCACAGAAGACGGACGACCGCATCGTAGGCACCGATTCCGATTCACTCAATGCCTAGCTTAAGCATGATGGCGTACCCCAATTCTCCAAGGTTTAGTTGTGCACCACGATGCAAAGAGGCTGAATCGTTTGCCGCAAACCGACTTGTCGATTTCCAAGACAGAGCGAACTCGACGCTTGCGCTCTACTCCTTGCCCTGAATCGCCTCGATCGCTTTTTGATACGACTCGCGATACCGACCGCTTTCGGTCTCGCTAAGTAGTCGTTGGAGTATCGGCAACGCTTCTTTCGCGTCTGGGCCAACTTTGCCGAGCAGGAAGACTGCGTAATAACGCTTGCGTCGGTTTTCCGATTCGAGACCTTCGATAAGTGTTTGCACAGCACTCGCGTCCGCGTCATCGATGCTTCGAAGAGCTCCGCTCACAGCGTCTTCGTCCTCATCGCTATCGAGCAGACTGTAGAGCTTCGCGACCGCTGCCTTGGCTTCGCCACCGAGATCGCCAAGCGATTGAGCGGCGTCACGTCGTACAGTCCAATCACTGTCAGAAAGCGTTTCGATCAACAATGGCACTGACTTGGTCGCATCCGTTTCAGTCTTCGCGATGCATTTCACAGCCGCACCTCGAATCGCAACGTCCGCGTGCTTGGTCAGCTCCATCACGGATGCAGTGTTCTCGGCCGCATGCGACCCCATCTTCGTCAGCGAGATCAGTACATTGAGCAGTACTTTCGGATCTTGATCACTGAGCAATTTAGAAACGGCATTCGCAGTCTCAGCGTTTGGGCTTGCGATGGCACCGATCGCGGCGACTGCGGCCGAACGCAGTCGTGCGTCAGAGTCTTCGAGAAGCGGCAGAAGTTGCGGCACAGACGACTTGGCTGAATCACCAAGCCCAGTAAGCATCTCAGCAGCACTGAGTCGTACGTCCGAATCCACGTCGGAGAGAGCCGACGTCACCACGGAAGCCGCACTTGCTCCACCGGCCCCCAGCGTTGCAAGACCGTCGATCGCACGACGCCGCACGATGGGCTCGTCGTCCTGGACAGCCGCAATCAGCACCTCGCGTACTTGAGTATTCGCTGCATCAGCCTTGGCGACTGAATAGATCGCCGCGCCACGCACTGAGGCATTCGGATCTTGCGTCAGCGAAACCAAGGTTGCGATCGACTGTGGCTTGAGTGCTTTGTAGTTGCCCAGCGCATTCGCGGCCGCTTCTCGAAGCTGATTTTCCGAGCCATTCAAGCATGCCACCAAGTTGTCTTCGGCGGATGGTGGTGGCGGCAACATCGCACCGAGCGATTGAGCGGCACCGACCCTTGCTTGGATTGACTCGTCATTCAACGCATCAATCAACGGTGCAATGGCACTGGGGCCAATCTCGGCAAGTGCGGATGAGAGTACCGTCAATGATTGTTCTGGATCCGCCGTTGCACGAAGCAGTGGCGCCACCGCGGCGGCACCAAGTCGGCTGAGTGCATGTGAGATTTCTTGGCCTTCGCCTGGATGCTTCTTGAGCGCCCGGAGCAAGTTATCGGTTGCCGCTGCTGCCGCCGGCCCCATGCTCGCCAACGCGAACGCAGCGGACTGGCGAGCATGCGCATCGTCACCGTCCAGCAATGTCGCGAGCGTAGGGATCGCTTGATCGGAATCTTTGCCAAGCTTGCGTAGAGCCAAAACACCGGCACCGCGGACGTCGGTTTCGATATCGGAAATCGCGGCGACGATGATCTCGACAAGTCGGTCACGAGCGAGGTCGCTAGATGACAGCGCGACGACGGACGCACAGCGAACATCGCCACTTGGATCTTCGAGTAGCTCAACCAATCGATCGCGAATCGACTCAGGAATATTGCCCACATGCGATAAGCCGTCCGCTGCGATCGCACGCACCGCATCATCATCGTGGTTCAATGCTTGCCCAAGTGCTTCGGTCGCCGGCGTACCCAAGCGTGACAGCGACGTTGCGGCTTGGCGACGGACACTCTCAGCACCGTCGTCGAGAGCCAAAACCAACGTGCGCACCAAATCTGATGCATTGTCGGACATCCAACCCATCGCATCGAGAGCCGCCGCCCGTCGATCCGCGGACTCGGACTTGAGTGTTTCCTGCAGACTCGGGATCGAACTGGGGCCGATACGCGACAACACCCACGCGGCCCGGTAACGCTTCTGTTGATCGCGATCACCTAAGTTGCCTACTAACGCCTCAATCGCTTTCTCCGCATCATTACCGATTCGAGCAATCGCCATCGCGGATTGCATCCAAACTTGTTCATCGCGATCACTCAGACCCTTGATCAACGCATCCAACGCGCCGAATGCCTCGGGCCCAAGTTTTGCAAGTCCGTATGCTGCGTCACGACGTGTGCTGAGCTCCGCACTTCCGAGATCATCCGCAAGTTTTTCGACAGGCGACGTTGACGCGACCGTCGCTTCATCCGCATACCCGTTAGCGGCCGACATCAACACAAGCGAGCCGCAAAGCAATAAGCATCGGCACGAGGCAACCAGCGGCCTCGAAAGCATTGAATTCGCAGCAATCTTGTTCACTAGATTTCCAATCCGGCGAGACGCCCCGTGCTATCGCCCAAATAGTCGACTGGCGTTCCAAAGCGATCGAGCATCGACATAAACAAATTGCACATCGGCGTTTCCGTCGAAACTCGAATGTGTCGGCCGGCATCAATCGTGCCACCACCACGGCCAGCCAAGAGGACGGGCAAGTTCTCGTTGTTATGACGATCACCGTCACTCAACCCGCTGCCGTAACAGATCATCGAATTGTCGAGCAACGAACCGTCGCCGTCTGGGGTCGCCTTGAGTCGTTGCAAGAAATACGACAACTGAGCGACATGGAATCGATTGATTTCGCGAATCTTGGCGTGCTTTGCCGCATCACCACGGTGATGGCTCAATTCATGGTGGCCTTCGGCGATATCAATGTGCCGATAGCTGCGATTGCTTCCAGCGTCGGCCAACATGAACGTTGCGATGCGAGTGCGATCCGTCTGAAACGCGAGTACCATCATGTCGCACATCAATCGAATATGCTCGCCATAGTTCTCCGGTGTCCCCTTTGGAATTGGATAGTCAACGTCCATAGAAACCTTAGGATCATCATCGCTGCGTTCGATTCGACGTTCAACTTCACGAACGCCACCGAGATACTCATCGAGCTTCTGGCGATCGTTGCTGCCGAGCGTTGCTTGAAGCCGCTTTGCGTCGTCGGAGATGTAATCGAGAACGCTCTTTCGAAGCGCCTCACGACGAAGTGAATCCTTGTCACGCGTGCCCGAAGGTTTGTCACCGAAAAGCCGCTCAAAGACAAAGCGAGGATTCGTCTCTTTACTCAGCGGCGTGGCTTCGGATGACCAAGACACACTCGATGAATATGCACAGCTATAGCCGCTGTCACAACCGCCCGCGCTCCGGCCGGGCTCGATCCCAAGCTCCAGCGAAGCGAAACGTGTCGCATGCCCAGCCGCCCTGGCCGCAACTTGGTCGACCGAGACGCCGGATCGAATGTCCGAACCTTCCGTCTTTCGAGGCTGGGATCCGGTCAAGAACACTGACGCACTTCGGGCATGGTCACCCGGCCCGTCGCCGTTGGCGCGACCCTTGTCGTGAGTCAATCCGCTGATCACCGTCACGTCGTCTTGGACTGGCGCAAGCGGCGACAAAATGTGAGGCAAGTCGTATCCAAAACCATCCAGCTGGGGTGTCCAATCGGGCAAGTGCACACCGTTGGGAACAAACAGGAACGCCATTCGCTGGGGCATCGCAGGAGTGCTGCCGAGCGAGGCGGCTGAAACTCGTGGTGCGAGCGACTCCATCCATGGCAATGCGAGCGAGACGCCAAGTCCACGTAGGACCGTGCGTCGTGAGATTGAACCCAATTGTTTTTGTGAACTCGATGAAGTGCTCATTCTTCCCTCTTTGCTTCTCGCATCGTGAATGGATCGCTCGTAACGATAGAACTCACCAAGGAACTGAATCGATAATTGTTTTCACGCAACTTCGCGACGGTGTCGTTGATCGTGCATCGATCGTACGACACGAGCCCGCGACCGAGCGCATACGTCAGTAGCTTCTTTGTCAAACAAACACTGAACTCGTGCTTCATGTCGTCGCTGAGAATTTCCATCAACTCAGCCGATCCGGCAAACGCTTTACCTCCAGGCAACTCGCCAGACGCATCGATCTCGAAACGGCCGTCCATTTCACGATAAGCTCCGACCGCGTCGAATTTCTCCAGCCCGAAGCCGAGTGCATCCATCGTTTGGTGACATACCGCACATGACGGGTTGGAGCGGTGCTGTTCCATTTGCTCGCGAAGCGAACCGAGCGTCTCAGCTCCCTCTTCAAGCACGGGAACGTTGGGTGGAGGTGGCGGCGGTGACTGGGCCAGCATATTGTCGAGAATCCATTTGCCGCGTTTCACCGGCGATGTGCGAGTCGGATTCGAAGTCAGCATCAAGATGCCCGCGTGAGTCAACACACCTCGGCGGCCTCCGCTTAGTGAAACGCGTTGAAACTCATCGCCGGTAATGTTCTCGATCCCATAGTGCCGAGCGAGCCGTTCGTTGACATAAGTAAAGTCTGCATTGAGGAACTCCAGCACACTGCGGTCTTCGCGAATCATCGATTCGAAAAAGGTCTCCGTCTCGCGGCGCATCGCGACTCGCAGCTCATCATCGAACGCGGGAAACTTGTCTGGGTCGGGCGTCAGTCGCGAAACGTCTCGCAGTTGAAGCCACTGGCCAGCAAAATTGTCAACGATCGCTCTCGCTCTCGGGTCCGCAAGCATCCGAGACGCTTCGGTCGCAAGCACATCACGATTTCGTAACTCACCACGCGATGCAAGATCGAACAGCCGCTGGTCAGGCATGCTGCTCCAAAGAAAGTATGACAATCGAGACGCCAACTCATAATCATTCAGCTCGCGGATGCCGTCGTTATCCTTCGCGTCAACTTCTTTCTCGACGCGGAATAAGAAGTGAGGACTGGAAAGGACTGCGGCCGTCACCGTTTCGAAAATCTCCGCCTCGTTCGCATCTTGCTTGAACGCAGCAACCATGATCTCGAACAGACGCTCTTCTTCCTCGCTCGTAATCGGTCGTCGAAACGCTCGCGTCGCAAACTCGCGAATGTTCTTTCTCGCCGACTCAACGCGTTCATCATCCGAGTTTGGCTGGTGCGGGAACGCGCGCTTTCGTGCCTCCTCGTTG
Organism: Pirellulaceae bacterium; assembly: GCA_041749955.1. Taxonomy (GTDB): domain Bacteria; phylum Planctomycetota; class Planctomycetia; order Pirellulales; family Pirellulaceae; genus JBBSJZ01. Next base: position 15,912 of record JBGTAI010000145.1, read on the forward strand.
TCGTATAACGACTCCGCTGCCGTGACTGCTGCGGCGAGATACTTTTCCATCAAAACTGGCGGGATCGAAAGCACGTCCGCGATGTTGTCGAAGCCATTGCCCACGTCGTCCGACGGAAAGTCATCCGCGAGTCGCAAATCCAATCCGATGAGATCACGGATCGTGTTGTTGTATTCTGCTTTGTTCAAGCGACGAATCGTGACGCGACCTGGATGCTTATCGGCGGAGCAATCAAAGCTCGCGAGTTCGGTATCGATCGCGGCGGCAAACGCGATCACTTCGTCGCTTGTCGGTTGCTCCTCGTCTGGTGGCGGCATCTGGTGCTCGTTCACCAACCGGGCAATCTTCTCCCACAGCTCATATTCTTTCTGGACGTTCGCTGAGTCTTCGAATCGCTCAAGATTGACGCCACCCTCAGCATCATCAGCCCCGTGACAGGCAACACAATGAGTGACCAAGAACGGTTGGACGTTCTGGACAAAGTGGTTGGGAGTCGGTGCATCTTCGCAATAGCCGGACGAGGAAGCCAGGAACGCGAAAATGGCTGAGGGGATCAGCAGAGGCGGGAGTCGTTTCAACATGTCAGCAGTGTACCCGCTCGGGAACTCTGGCACCAAAGGCAATCTCGCCGTTCAGGCCGCTATTTTTGTCCGATTTGCTTACGTTTTTCCGCATACGCGTTAATTTTTGCCCTCTCAGCGTTCGTCGCATAGAGCCACGAGCCGATTTCGCCACGCGTCCGAAAACAGCCTTGGCAAACACCGTGGCGGTCCAATTCACAAACGCCGATGCACGGCGATTCGGTGAGGCTTGATTCGTTTGAGGACGGAACGTCTGGGTTCATTTAGTGCATTCTTACAAGGTTGGAACGTGATTGTAACGCTCCGTCCAGACAAAGAGCTAGCGTTGGCGAAGCGAGCAGACGAAGTTGGCCCCCTCTCGACCTACTCCGCTTTGGCGAAAAAAGTAGCAGGCACGCTCCGACGTGCCGTCCGCCGCTCAACGCAACTCAGATACGATGGCTACTGATATCGGCGCCCCACGGCGTGCGACTGCTACGGTGTCGCGAATTCATAATCTCATAGCTTGTCCGCAACAAGCGACAAACAGCAAATCGGCAAACTCCTAACTGCAAGTCATCTGCGTAACACAACGCATCAGCGAGTGGATCATCGCAATTCCCCGCTTACAGCAAGTGACCATCGTGTTGGACAACCTCAACACTCACACCAAAGCGGCCTGGCACGAAGCAATCGATCCCTCGGTGGCGTGAGCTTACCTGGAGCGGATTGTCTTTGTTCTCGCACCCAAACACGGTCGCTGGCTAAGCGTGGCCGATTGCGAGCTGAGGCGCATGACGAGTCAATACCTGACTGGTCGTCGGATCGGTGAACTGGCTGAACAACAAAGTCAAATCGCCACGTGGGCCAAACACATCAACGAAAAGCAAAGTGGCGTCGCATGGCAATGCAAGATCGACGACGCTCGCACAAAACCAATGCGTCGCTACGCCCAATTGAAGATCGGATGACGCACTAGGATGGCGATCAATTTACCGAATGTTTCCATGGTCGATGGCGACTTCAGGTCGACCGGGCGCTTGGTCAGAAAAATCATCATGGCTATCTACTCGTCAACGCTAAAGTAGACCGTTCAGGGTGATTACCCACTCTTGAGTGTTTTGAAATACAGTTCCAATAGCCAACGAAAGCAATAGTCCTTTGAAACCTCATCAATCTCTTCTGTCGAACTGACCGGCAGTAGTCAAAAGCACCCCGCGGATCGGGGCCTCGCCAGCAGGTGGCTCCGCCTCCAGCGAATCCACCACCTTGATCCACGTTTGGCTTGCGGTTGTCGGTAAGCCGATAAATGGCCTTCACCTCGGCATTGGAGCGAACACGATCTGGTCTCGACTCGTCGAAAGAGGAGGCATGAGAGACGAACTTGATGACGCGATCATTCTGCTGCTTATGGCCCAGATTTAACGATGCAAACTCCGGCTGTACCCAATCGACAACCATCCGTGCAACTTCCGTCAAAGGGAAATCCAACGCGGAGAATCATTCTCACAAGAGCAAGCAAAGAAATAAAAGTTTGTGGGGTATAAAAAGTAAACCTTGTGCCCCTGGCTAATGTGCCTGCCATGCCTTCGGCACTGAGATTCATGGCGTGCGCCTTAAGATGTCAGGAATCGTTTGCTCCGAATCAATGGATTCGGTTGCTGGCACCTTTCCGCGATGGCAATAGCAACGTTTGGCTACCTGCTTTATAAAAGTAAATGGAATACGTAAGTTGGTGGCGACTGGCTTTTTCGTTCGCGGAAAAAGAGTCTAGCAAACGAGTGTTGATTCCGTCTGTTGAAAGGTAGCTGACGAATGTTTAGACATTTTCTATTCGTGCATCGAACAATTCGAAGATGCATACACGGTAAGATATTGCGCGTGCTCTGGCGAAATACGCTCGCTGTTTTCTCATTCGCTTTGGCATCGATCTTCTTGTTCGACGGAAACGCGATGGCCCAACGAGGCGAAGGACCCTGGGAAGAGGTATTGCCAATCGGTAGAGTGGATAAGTCGCTTCGTGCGTATCTTCACTTTGAAGATAAAGACAAAAATTACTGGGAATCCCCATGGAAGGCGGCCGGTAGCGTTCGGCATTTTGTCGAAGGCTATAGCTATGACCCAATTACCAAAGCCGAAACGTTTATCACCTTTGAGTCACCTGATAACCATCGACGAGTAGAGTTCAGAGGACCGGATTACGAAACAGGTACATATCAATTCGAGGGAGAACTTTTGATTAAAGATAATATTACTGACGATGTTTGGGTCTTGCAGCTTTGGCATGCGGCTCTCGTCAAGTATCGCAACAATGGAGGAACTGGGACACTCGCATATCACTCCGCAAATGACGCCACCGGTGAAGCTAGGGTTGGAGTCAAGGAGATCGCAAACAACATCCGAGGCAAGCGGGTGAGGCTGAATTTGATTCACACTGGGGCTCCGAGTTTTGATCTAGTGCGTCATCCAGTCTTAATTTGGGGGTAGAGACGCTTTAGCTTTGTGCGAGCGTCGTCGATCTTGAATTGCCAGTCGACGCCGCGTTGCTTTTCGTTG